>NZ_LAVL01000076.1 GCF_001083785.1 Nonomuraea sp. SBT364 | reverse complement strand
GGGTTGGGGAATACGGGTGGGGCACGCGGCCGCCCGCGGCTGCCCAAGCGGCTGGAATTTCCGGTGGCCTGGACCAGCTCCGCCTTGTCCACGGTCGGCACCCGGACGCTTCACGTCGCCTATCCGCTACTCGCCCTGGCGCAGACCGGCTCGCCCACCGCGGCCGGCTGGACCGGGTTCGCCCTGACGATTCCGATTCTCGTGTTCTACGTTCCGGGCGGGCTCGTCGTCGACCGGCTCTCGCCGCGGACGATCATGTTCGTCGCGGAGCTGGGCCGCTTCCTCACCGTGCTGTCGGTGCTGGGCGCGCTGGCGTTCGGCACGCCGCAACTGGTGCACCTCATCGTGGCCGCCCTCCTCGAAGGCATGCTCTGGGTGATGTACAACCTGGCGGAGACCTCGCTCCTGCCGTCGCTGGTGGAGCCGGTGAAAGTACGCAGCGCGCTGGCCAAGAGCGAGGGCGCGGGGCACCTGGCCTCGCTCGCCGGCCGGCCGCTCGGCGGATACCTGTTCGGGCTGGGGGCGATGGTCCCGTTCATGCTGAACGCCGTCCTGTTCTTCCTCTCCTCGCTGCTGACGCTCCCCTTGCTGCGCCGAGCCGAGCCGCGCCCGGTCCGCTCGTCGCTGCTGCGCGACCTGTCCGAGGGGTTCCGCATCCTGCGCAGGCAGGTCTTCCTGCGGGGCGCGATCACCCTGGTGACGCTGACCAACCTGCTCGTCAACACGCTGGTGATGATCTTCATCGCGGGTTCCGGGGGCATGTCGCCGCTGACCATCGGCCTGGTGCTGGCCGTAGGCGGCGTCGGGGGAGCGCTGGGCGCGCTGCGGGCGCACCACAAGCCGCCGACCGGCTCGACCCTGCTGGTGCACGCCTGGATCTGGGCCGGGGCGCTGTTCCTGGCGATGGTGGGCGCGGTGCTGCAGGCGATGCTGGGCACGACCTGGCAGCTGTGGCCGGTCTTCTTCGCCCTCGCCTTCGTCACGACCGGCTACGGCGGCGCGATGAGCAACGTGGCGATCCGGGTGATGGAGGTCGAGCGGATCGAGCCGCACGAGCTGGCCCGGGTGATCGGCGTCTCCCGGCTCTCCTCCTACGGCGCGCTCTGCTTCGCCGCGCCCCTCGGCGGCCTGCTGGTCACCTGGTGCGGCATCGAGGGCGGGTCGATCGTGCTGTTCGGCCTGACGCTGCTCCTGGCGGTCACGGCCACCTACGCGCCGCCCGTGCGCCGATGGCTGACCCCGCCCATGCCCCATGTGTCGTACGAGCATCGCCCCGCGCAGACCGTGTGACCCCTATGTGACCCCTATGTGACCGCTACACGGCGACGAGCCGCCTGGCGTCCTTCTCCATGTGCCCCGGCAGCGGCGGCGCCGACGCGGAGATCGCCCGCCGGGCCAGGTCGGCCGCGGACGTGGTCTGGCCCGCCAGTTCCTTGACCTTGGCCGCGTACAGCAGCAGCGGGCCGTGGTCGGCGACCTCGGCCAGCGCCTCGGCCATCTCCCGCTCCGCCTCGGCGAGGCTGTCGACCTGGGCCAGCGCCAGCGCGTGCGCCACCCGGGCGAACGGCCAGCGCAGCGGCCGGGCCCGGTCGAGATCGCGCAGCGCGTCGCGCCCCCGGCCCAGACCGGCCAGGATCTGCCCGCGGCCGAGCAGGGCGTCCAGGTTGTTGCCCTCCCTGTCGAGCACGCCGTCGAGCACGCCCAGGGCCGCCTCGGGATGCCCGCCGTGCCACAGCGCCCAGGCGAGCTCGGTCTGGACGGCGAGGTCGGCGGGCAGGCGGATCATGGCCGCCCGCAGGTCGCGGACGGCCTCCTCGGGGGAGCCCTGCGCCAGCCGCAGCCGGCCGATGGCCGTCAGCAGCGGCCCGACGGCGGTCGCGACCCCGGCCGTCTCGAAGCCCTTGGCCGCCCGGCTGTAGCGGGAGACGGCGGCCGCCAGGTTGCCGCGCCGGTGGTCGACGTTGCCCAGCAGGGACTCGATCTCCGCGCGCAGCTCCAGTTCGTCCTCCTGGGAACGCGCCAGGGCCTCCTCGCCGCGCCGGGCGGCGAGGGTCAGATCACCCTGCCGCAGGGCGCCTTCGGCCGCCCGGAGGCAGTCCTCGGGCGGTGACGGCTCACGCGGAGGGGCCTGGGCCGGCCGGTCGTCCTGCGGGGCCGGGTCCAGCAGGCGGTCGTAGGCGAGCTCGTACCAGCCCTCGCCCTTGTGCCGGCCGGCCCGCAGGAGGTGGCGCTGCACGAGCAGCTCGAAGGCCGGCTCGCCGATGCCGGTCACCCCGGTGGAGCTCTGGCCGACCGGCCGCCTGCCGCCGCGGGAGGCGCCGAAGGTCAGCCGCAGCCAGGTGCGCAGGCCGTGCTCGTCGCCGTCGAACCGCTCGGCGGCCAGGTCGTCGACCAGCCGGTCGTAGTGACGGGCGAGCGCCGTGTCGGCGTCGCCGTGCTGGAGCACGTCGCGTACGGTGATCGTCCTGCTGTCCGGGGGGAGCGCCTTCCACAGCGCTTGGCAGACGACCTGGAGCTGGACCGGCTCCACGCCCTCCCGCTGCCGCGCGGTGTCCGTACGCGCTCTGACCCTGACGAGGTCGTCCACCAGGTGCGCGGCGGCGCCTTCGGACAGGGCGCGCCCGGTGTCCGCCATCGGTTTCGCCACCGCCTCAAGCGCGGCGTCGAAGCCGAGAGGCTCCAGCGGGTAGCGGGCCGCGCCGGAGCCGGCCAGGGCGCGCTCGTACGGTTCGAGGCTCGCGAGGTGGTCGGCACGGACGGACAGCAGGACGCGCAGCCCGGGGTCCGCATCGAGCGCCTCGGCGAGCTGGCCGAAGAACCAGTCGCGGTAGGGCTGGTGCCGCTCGCCGCCGGTGAAAAGCTCCTCGACCTGGTCGATGCTGACCATGGTGAGCGTGCGCTCGCCATAGACGTCCCGCTTGACCGGGCGCGAGCGCAGGAACGCGGGGATCGTCAGGCCCGCCAGCCGCGTGGGCGGCGCCAGCGGCGACCACGACATCAGCAGGGCCAGCACGTACGGGTCGTGGTCGGGCAGGGCGGCCTGCGGGTAGGCGGACCCGTACGTCACCCGGCCGACGGGAAGCACGTCGGTCCGGTTGGGGCTGAGCAGCGGCCGCACCCCCGCCTGGAGCAGGGAGGTCCTGCCCGCGCCCGAGGCGCCGTGAAGGATGGTCAGCGGCCGGGTCTCCCAGAGTTCCCGGATCTCGCGGGATTCCTCGCCGCGTCCGAAAAAGGCGTGGTGGTCCTCGGCGCGATAGGGGCGTAAACCTTTGTACGGTCCTGCCGCCCGCCGCGCTTTCGTGCCGGAAGTCACCATGTCGATCCCATCCGCAGCCGCGTTTCACCGCACAGGTCCCCGGTGTAATGGTGCGCGATATCTTCGCACGTGCGGCCGGGCCGGCACACCCACCGCGAGGATGAGGTGTTATCCGGGACGCGGTATTTCCCGCCCTTCCGGGGAGGCGTCTCAGATCGAATTCGCGAAAGCGGCGACCTGCTCCTTGTCGTCGCCCAGGCAGGAGGCCACCGCCGCACGCAGGGCCGCGCTCTCCAGGTTCTCCAGGCTGCGTAGCGACACGGAGGTGACATCGATCAGCTGGCCTGATCCGTACTGCCGGTCACGCATGTGCACTCCTCTGTTTCGGCCTGCCCGAATACTCATTGACGTGCTGGCAAATTATGGGCGTGCGTGATGCTTCTCCGCCGGGATTCCTATTATGATTCTGTGATAAGTGGGTCGAGTAATCAAGCTCTATGATGAGTCATATGATTGGCCGGCCTCGTCCGGGCGCGAGCGGAGGATCGACGTGACGGAGAATTCGTACTCCATGGCGGCGCAGGGACCGATGGTCTGGGAAAAGGTGCCCAAACGGAATCCGAACTTCACCGGCCGCAACGATCTGCTGACCGCCCTCCGCAAGAGCATCAACACGGTGACCGCCGTGGTGGCGCAGCCGCAGGCCCTGCAGGGGCTCGGCGGCGTGGGCAAGACCCAGCTCGCGATCGAGTACGCCTGGCAGTATCGCGCCCACTACGAGTTCGTCTGGTGGATCTCCGCCGACCAGCCGGTGCTGGTGCCCTCCGCGCTCGCCGCGATGGGCCCGGCGCTCGGGCTGCCCCCGGCCACCGGGGTGGAGCAGGCGACCCAGGCGGTGCTGCGCACGCTGGAGAGCGGCACCCCGTACCGGAGCTGGCTGGTGATCTTCGACAACGCCGAGGAGCCCGAGTACATCAAGGACTTCATCCCGCGAGGTCCCGGCCACGTCCTCATCACCTCCCGCAACTCGCGCTGGAGCGACCACGAGCCGACCATCCAGGTGGACGTCTTCGAACGCCAGGAAAGCGTCGACTTCCTGCGCAAGCGCCTCAAGGGCACGGTCGGCGAGGCGGAGGCGGACCGGGTGGCCGACAAGCTCGGCGACCTCCCGCTGGCGCTGGAGCAGGCCGGCGCCCTGCTGGCCAGGACGCTGATGCCGGTGGAGGAATACCTCGGGCTGCTGGACGAGCAGACCAGCCGGCTGCTCAGCCTGGAGAAGGCGCCGATGTATCCGCAGTCCATGACGGCCGCCTGGCAGCTGTCGGTGTCGCAGCTGGAGGACCGGGTTCCCGAGGCGGTCGAGGTGCTGCGCTGCTGCGCGTTCTTCGGCCCCGAGCCCATTCCGCGGGACGTCTTCCGGCGCGGCAACCGGTCGGTGGGGCCGCGGCTGGCGCCCATCCTGTCCGATCCGATCCTCCTGAGCAGCGCGGTGAGCAACCTCGAACGCTACGCGCTGGTCAAGGTCGAGCCCAACACCCGCACCCTCCAGGTGCACCGGCTGAACCAGGCTCTGCTGCGCGACGAGACGCCCGAGAAGGAGCGCGGCGAGTTCCGCCACGAGGTGCACCTGCTGCTGGCCGGCAGCGCCCCCAGCAACCCGGACGACACGAGCAAGTGGTCCAGCTTCGAGGAACTGGCCGCGCACCTGCGGCCCTCCGGGCTGATCGACTGCGTGGATCCGGGCGTCCGCAAGTTCGCCCTCGACCTCGTGCGCTACATGTACGTGCGCGGCAGCTACACCCAGGCCCAGGCGCTGCTCGACGAGTACATCGAGAAGTGGACCGAGAAGAGCGGGGCGCGCCATCCCAACGTGCTGGCGGCCCGCGTCCACCTGGGCAACGTCTACCGGGCGCTGGCCCTCTACGACAAGGCCTACGACCTGGACTCGGTGACCTGGGAGCTGATGCGGGAGTCCCTGCGCCACGACCACGCCGACACGATCTGGGCGACGAGCAGCTACGCCGCCACGCTGCGGGGCCGCGGCGAGTTCGCCAGGGCGCGGGAGGTCGACCAGGAAGCCGTGGAAGCCTACGAGCGGCTGCACGGCCCCGACGACATCCTGACCCTCCGCTCACTCAACAACCTGGCCGTGGACCACGCGCTGACCAGCGACTACGACCAGGCGCGGGAACTCCTGAACGAGGTCTACGGCAAGGTCACCGCCGACGACACCATGGGCAGCCGGTTCTACGTCCAGGTCTTCAGCAACCTCAACCGGGCGGTCCGGCTGAGCGGCCAGTTCCAGGCCGCGGCCAACCTGGGCGAGGACCTGCACACCTACGGCGGCACCCATCTCGGCGTGGACCACCCCAACACCCTGCTGGCGGCCAAGGACTTCGCGATCTCGATGCGCAGGACGGGGCAGGTGAGCGAGGCCGTGGAGCTCATGCGCGACACCCACAAGCGCCTGCAGCGGCTGTACGGCGACAAGCACGGCGACACGATGGCGGCGGCGCTGGGCCTGTCCAACGCGCTGCGCGCCGCCGGCGAGATCGAGGCGGCCCGGCGACTGGCGGACGAGGCGCTGCGCTTCTACCCGGAGGTGTTCGGGGACGACCATCCCTTCACCCACGCCGTACGGATCGACCTGGCGCTGCTGATGCGGCTGGGCGGCGACGCGGCGGCGGCCCGGCGGCTGAACGAGCAGGCCCTGGCCGGGCTCACCGAGCGCGTCGGCCGCGCGCACGACTACACCGTGTCCTGCGCCATCAACCTGCAGAACGACCTGGCCGCGCTCGGTGAGCCCGACCGGGCCAGGCGGCTCGGCGAGGAGAACTACCGCGCGATCCAGACGCACTTCAGCCCCGACCACTACCTCGGCGTGATCTGCGCCGCCAACCTGAGCGTGGACCTGCGGGAGACGGGGGCGACGGAGGAGGCCGACCGGCTGCATGCCGAGACGATGAAGCGCGTCGCCCTGCTCATGCCGCAGGACCATCCCGACACCCTGGCGGCGGCCTCCGGCCTGCGGATCGACACCGACTTCGACCCGCCGCCGGTGTGATCGGACCGCTCACCGCAGGCGGGCCTGCCTGCGGTGGCGTTCCGACAGCAGGCGGGCGCGGGCGGCCGAGGACGGCGTGACCGGCTCGGCCCGCCAGCCGCCCAGCACGCCGCGCAGCGAGCCGACGAGCTCCTGCCCGGCCTCGGTCAGGCCGCCGCTGTCCAGCAGCGTCGTGCTGACCTGGTAGGCGGCCTCACGCCAGCGGGCGAACTCCACCTCGGCCCGGGGGCCGATCCCCGCGTCGGCGGCGTGCACCCTCCAGAACCCGGCGACGGCGGCGTGCGCGTACGCGCCGTGCAGCAGGCCGAACAGGGGGCGCGGATCCGGGCGCCATGGCGCGTAGTAGCGGCGGCCGTCGTCGGGGCGGATCAGCTCCACCACCTCGCTCAGCGCGTTCAGCTTGGCGTGCTGCAGTTCGTGCGCCAGGATGACGGCCAGGCCGAGGCCGTCGAGCGGGTCGGACAGCGCGATCGCGCCGAACGCGTCGCGCGCGGAGGCGCTGTGCTGGTCGCGGTCAAGGGCCCGCACGGGCGTGAGGACCGAGACGGCGGTGGCGAGCTCCGCCGCCACCGCGTGATGCCGGCCGGTCAGCACCTCCCACGCACCGCGCAGGCAGGAGAACCAGCGCTCCCGCCGCTCGGCCGTGAGCCGTCCGTCGACGTCGTCCCCCGGCCAGCGGTACGGGTCGAGGTCGTCGATCGTGAGCGACAGGCCCGGAGTGCCGGGCACCCGGTGCAGCACCTGCCATCCGGGCCCGTCACGCATCGGGGAGATGCGGGCCGGGTGGCCGCCCGCCCGCACCTCGGCGCCGCCGCCCACCGGCTCCACGGCCACCTCGGCGACGTCCGGCAGGCCGCCGGGGAGGGCGAGCCGGCCCAGCGTGGGCAGCATGAGCTCGCCGTCGCCCACCGGGACGCGCAGGCGGCACGCGGCGCCCGCCCGCACGGCGGCCGCCAGCGCGATCGCCGCCAGCCTGCCGGGGGCGCCGCCGGCCGGCAGCGCCCGGCAGGTGCGCAGCAGCCACGCGCCGACCACCGGGTAGCGCAGGCAGCGGTCGACCTGCTCGGGGAAGCGTTCCTCCAGCTCCGACAGCACCTCGTAGGCGGCCGCCACGAGCGGCGCGTCGTGGTGGCCGACGCGGCGGGTCTCCTCCACCAGGAAGCGCAGCAGCAGGCGGTGCTTGCTCGCCTGGGCGGCGCACAGCTCCTTCACGGCCCCGGACCCGCCGGCGCCCGTGGCGAGCGTCGCGAAGGCCCCGGCCGAGATCCGGTGGCGGACCGCGCTCACCGGGCTCCCCGCAGGCGCGCCATGTCCCGTTCGCATCTCGCCGAGATGTGGGTGATCAATCGGTACAGGTCGGGGCAGTAGATGGACGGCTCGGCGAATCCGGTGGCCGGGCTGTAGCGGTGCGCGTACTGGCCGCCGCCGCAGATCTGCATGAGGTCGCAGGCGCGGCAGGTGTCCGGGAGCGCCAGCTCGCCGATCTGCCGCGCGACGATCGGCGGCTGCAGGAGGGCGGCGTCCAGCGGGTCGGTGAGGACGTGCAGGCCGGTGTCCGTGGCGCCCTCGAAGGCGCTCTTGAGGATGTCGGACTGCTCGATGCCGCCGTTGGTCTCGATCACGACCATGCGCACCGGGGACAGGCCCACCGCCTCCGCCCGCGACGCCCCGCCCATCAGCAGCCGCATGATCTCGCGGAACAGGCGGACCTCGGTCTGCAGGACGGGGCTGTCGTACCAGCGGTCGAAGATCGGGATGAGCCAGTCGGCGTACGGCGTCCCGGGTGAGCCGGGGGCGCGGAAGGGCGGGGGTGCGGCCCAGTTGCCGTGCGGCAGCAGGAAGTCGACCGCCGGCGGGTCGAACTCGAGCAGGGCCTCGTAGGTCGCCAGCGGGTCGTTGCGCGTGTCGACGGTGCACAGGATGCCGTTGAACAGGTGGTGGTAGGGGCCCGAGGTCAGCCTGTGCAGCGATTGGCTGACCAGCGCGTGGCTGCCGCGGCCGTCGGCGAAGCGGCGGTGCCGGTCCTGGCCGCGCGCGTCGCCGTCGAGGCTGACGCCGACGTGCACCTCCAGCGAGTCGAACAGCTCCAGGAAGGCCGGGCCGAGCCGGACGCCGTTGGTCTGGACGGTGACGTTGACCCGGGTGCCGGTGCCGACCGCGCCCCTGATGCCCAGCACCAGGCGGGAGATCAGGTCCGGGCCCGCCAGCAGCGGTTCGCCGCCGTGCAGGATGACGTCGATCTCCGGGAGGTCGTATCGGGCTGTGTGCTCCCCGATCCGCTCGATCGCGCGGTCGGCGACGGCGTCGGACATGCGGCGGGGCTGGTCGCGCCAGCTCTGGTCGGCCATTTCGTACACGTAGCAGTGCCGGCAGGCCAGATCGCAGCGGCTGTGGATCTTCAGGATGAACTGCTGAAAGGCCAGCGGGGTCCACCCGCCGGCGAGCAGTGCGTCAACGTCGAGGGATTCCGGGAACCTCCGCGCGAGCAGTGGCTTCGAATCAGGCCTTCCCAGCAACGGCTACCCCATTATGCGTCGTGCACGCCATTGTGCCCTTCTGACAAGGACTTCCGCTTGCGCGGATTGTGCGCTACGCCCCTCCCTATCTCTCACGACAAGGAAGACAAGTCAAGATTTATGCCGGTTGGAAGTTATTTCTTCCTGGTGGTAGAGCAATTCCTCGAAAAATAGGTACAGGCCGTCGATTTCGGCGACGAGCGGAAGCCAGTCATGGGCGCCGAGCCCGTCGCCTTCCAGCGGGGACAGCAGGTGCGCGGCCGCCCGCAGCTCGTGGCGCGGGATCTCGATCGGCACGGTGCCGGGCGGGCCGCCGCGCGCCCTGGCCAGCGGGTGACCCGGGCCGCGCACGCCGAGCGCGGCCAGCACCAGCTCGGCCGGATGCCGGGAGACGGCGCCGTCGGCCAGGTCGGGAGCCCCCGGATTGGCGAGCGCCACCAGGACCCGCAGCTCGGGAGGCAGATCCCTGAGCACCCGCGGCGGCCGGTCCACCTCGGAGTGCCGCTGGCCGCGCGCCAGGAGCAGCAGCACCTCGGGGGTCCGTTCGCGCAGGCCGCGCTGCACCTCCGGCACGCAGTCGGCGGGGGAGCGTTCCGTCACCGCCATCCGCCGGCCGATGGCCTGGCGGACGAGGGCGAGCGGTTCGGCCAGCATGGCCTTGGCCAGCCGCCGGTAGTTCTCGTCGGGGTCCTCGGCGAGCGCGTAGGCGTAGCGGCAGACGGGGTCGGCGGAGCGCGAGTCGGCGTACTCGCGCAGCTCCCGGGCGACCAGGTCGAGATCGCGCCTGGACTCCAGGGGGGCGGCGGCCCGGTGGACGCGCGAGACGATGAGCCGGCTGCCGTGGTAGACGGCGAGACCGGCCGCGACCAGGGCCGCTCCCAGGCCCGCGCCCAGGAGGCCGGGGCTCTGCGAGGCGGTCGCGAGGGTCACGGCGGCCAGCGCCACGGCCACCAGCACGGCTCCGGCCAGCCACCTGATGCGGGCCGCGCGCACCCGCACCACCTCGGCGCGGACCTTGCGGAACTCCTCCCAGTCGGACGAGGCGCGCCGCCGCCTGGCCTCGTCGATCCGGGCCGTCAGCTCCGCACGCCGGGCCGGCCAGCCGGACGCCGGCTTCTCCTCCCCGCGTTCCAGCCGGTCGGCCACGTCGGAGAGGCTTCGCCGCAGCGTGACGGCCTCCTCGCGGCGTACGGAGTTCAGCTCCTCCAGCGAGGCCGCCAGCGCGCGCAGGGTCTCGTCGAGCTCGCCCGGATCCCGCACGGAACGGTGGTCACCGGCGAGCACCTGGCCGATCTCCGCGAGAACCCCGTCGAGCCCCCGCGAGAACGCGGCAGAGCCGTCGGCCACCAGGACCCGGTGCACGGCCCTGCGCAGGTGCTCCAGCACGGCGGGGCTGACGTAGCCGGTGACGACGAGCACGGTGAAGACCGGGGTGCCGCCGGCCCTGGCCTCCCTGCCCATGCGGACCAGTTCGGTCGCGCGGGCCGCCTCGTCGTCGAAGAAGATGGCCTCGCTCAGCCTGATCAGGGCGCGGGGGGCCTGCCTGCCCGGGAAGCGGAACTCCGTCGTCTTGCCCTCGGCCTCACCCCGTTCGGCCACCAGTCCGGCGGCGAGCAGCCGGGTCTCCACGAGCATCGCCAGGCCGGCCAGATCGGGGGAGCGGCCGTGCCGGGCGGCCGCGGCGTCGACCAGCTTGTCGTCGACGGCCGCACCCGGCGCGGCGGCCTCGAAGCTCGCCCAGCTCAGCTGCAGCAGCAGCCTGATGTTGCCGCCACTGTGGCGCAGCAGAGCCAGCAGCCCGGAGTCGGTGAACGGCCGGATGCCGGGAGCGGGGGCCGCGGCGCCGATGTACGCCGACAGCACCAGGCTGGCCTCCTCCGGGGTGAGCGGCAGCAGCCGCACGGCGCCCGCGCCGATCCGCTGGTGGAAGTCGGGCGGCATGCACTCCCAGCCGGCCTCGCTGGTGACCAGGAGCAGCATCCCACCGGCCCGCGGGATCACCTCGACCAGGCTCTGCAGGATCCCCGCGTTCGCCGGGATCGGATCGCCGTCCTCCAGCAGGAACTTCTCGCACTGGTCGAGGACCACCATGAACGGGCGGCCGCTCCCGGTGATGAGCGCGGCGAGCAGCTGCACGCCGTAGCGGCACATCACCGGGTCGTCGAGCTGTCCGCGCACCCCGAGGGCCAGGGCCGCCTCCTGGCTGATCGGCCTGCCGCACAGCCAGTCGTAGGCGGCCTCGGAGAAGCCCGGGTTGGCCAGGAACGACAGCGCCCGCTGGAACTCGGCCCCGTTGCCCGCCACCGCGGCGATCTCCTTGGCCTGCTCCTCCAGCACCTGCCCGGAGGGGACCAGGTCCGAGTCGCCGGCCCGGTCCACCAGGTCCTCCCACAGCCTGTCGAGGTAGCGCACGTTCAGATCCGCCAGGAGCGCCTGCGGCAGCTGCGACACCAGGCGGCGGTAGGCGGCGACGAAGTCGTCCTCCTGGAAACGCAGGTAGAGCTGGACCGCCTGCGGGGCCTCGCGCCCGGCCTGCGCCATCATGTGGCGGGCGGCGTGCGTCTTGCCCACCCCGTGCGCGCCGTACAGGCAGCCGAGACCGCCGTCGCGGGCGTCGCCCCGGAACGCGCGCAGGTAATCGCCGGCGAGGCGGACGGCGCCGCGCACGCCGGGCAGCAGCGCGGTGGGCGTGTGCCGCGCCCAGTCGTCACGGAAGTCGCGCCGTGAGGTCTCCTCCGCGCTGGAGGTGCCACGCGCGGGGAAGGGGTTCCTCGTGGGGTGTCCGGCCATGGAGTCTCCTAGCCCGCGTTCCATTTCTCGCCCTGCCACATCCTGAGCCGCAGCCAGGTCTCGCTCATGTGCAGCCCCTCTGTCGGCCACGGGTCGTCCTTGTCGTACTCGCTGAGCCGGAAGTCGAGCAGCAGCTCCAGATGCCGCATGGCCTGGCCGATCGTGTAGGGGCGCCCGCTGAAGGCGCTCTTGACGCCCTCCGGCTGGAAGGGGGCGGGCGGGCGGCCGTTCCAGCGGCCGCGGGCCAGCTCGGCGATCTGCTCCGGGGTCAGCGCGCCGAGGTCGACGATGTGGCCGTGCCTGGCGAACTGCTCGCGGTCCGCCTCGGTCAGCTGGACGGTGTTGGCGTGGTCGTAGGTCTCGACGGTGAACACGACGACGGTCCGGGTGTACTCGAACACCCTGGTGGCCAGGGTGATCAGCTTCTTGGTGGACACGTCCTCGTAGCAGACGCCGAAGCCCGCGTCGCGGCCCGCGAACGTGGCGCCGACGGACCCGGCGATGTCCTGCAGGTCGTAGTCGTCCATCCGGTCGGCCGTCGTGCGCCGGCTCAGCTCGGTGAAGCGGGCACGCAGGTCGGGCGGGACGCTGATGGCCGCGGCGTTCATCTTGTTGCGCAGCGAGAGCAGCGTGGAGCACATCAGCGCGTAGGCGTCGTGCGTCATGTCGCCGCGCCCGGCGCAGTGCGTGACGAACGTGTAGCCGGGGCCCGTCGAGGCGGCTTCGCGGTAGAGGTGCATGATGTGGTTGGCCAGCGAGGTCCGCCCGCTCTTGCCCACGCCGGTGATGAGGAAGAAGGCGGGCCGCCCCTGGCCGGCGGCCTCCCGCACGGCCGCCTCGATCGCCGGCAACTGGATGAAGCCCGTCAGCGGGAGCAGCAGCTCGTGGTCGGCGTCGAGGCGGACGGCGTCCAGGGGCCGGCAGGCGTACGGGTTGCCGGTCAGCCCGTACAGCTCGTAGCGGACCTGGCCGATGTCCATCGGTCAGCCGCCGATCATCGTCAGGTATGCGGGCAGGTTTCCGGCCGACGCCTCGAAGGCCGAGCCGGCGAACAGGTGGGGGTAGAAGTCCCGCTTGCCGTGATAGGCCCTGGTCAGCTGCTGGATCTGGTCCGCCCGGCCGCGGAAGCGGGTCTGGAAGCCCTGGGCCACGTCGAGCACGAGCCGGTCCTGGTGGACGAGTTCGAGCGCGACGAGGAGGTCCGGGTGCCGCACCACGTCGGCGAACAGGTCGGGGCTCTGCACGCGGAGCACGACCAGGCGGACGATCAGGTCGGTGTGGAGGGCGGCGAGGCCGGGGGTGCCCTCGATGACCGCCTCGGTCACCCGCAGGAGGTTGAGCACCCGTTTGATCTTGCGAGGGTTCGGCGTGACGATCTTCTCCAGGGTGGCGGCGTGCCGGGCGGCCAGCGCGCCGGGGCCGGAGGCGTGGATGAAGCGGCCGACCTCGGCGGGGCCGAGCGGATAGAGGTGCAGCGGGAGCTGGATCATCTTGTCGAGGTAGTCGTCGCCGATGGCGGCGTGGTCGGTCTCGGGGAAGCCGAACGGCTGGTACTTGACCGAGATCCCCCGGTTCACCACGTCCTTGGCCAGGGCGATCAGCACGAAGACGTGTTTCAGGTCGAGGAAGAGCTTGATCGACTCGAGCACGTCGATGATCTGGTCGGGCTCGCACCGGTCGAGGTCGTCGATGAAGAACACGATCTTCTTGCCCTGGGCGGCCAGGCGGTCGGCCTCCTCCTGCAGCAGCCCGCGCAGGCGGCCGGTCTGGCTGTCGACGCGGCCGCGCATCTCGGCGTACTGCCGGGCCAGGTTGCCGATCTTCTCGACGCTGACCGAGGTCAGGCTGAGCTTCTTCAGCATCTCGTCGGCGGCCAGGTTCAGCATGATGAGGCCGAGCCGTTTGACGGTGCCGGCGAAGCGGCGCGCGGGGTCCTTGTCGAGCTCGTCGTGCAGCGCGTTGAGGAGGGGGAGCAGCATCTCCGGCTCGCGGCGGTGCACCCACGGGTTGAAGTGCACGCGGACGAACGCGTCGCCGTGCCGGTCGAGCAGCCGCTCGTTCACCATGTCGAGCAGGGTTGATTTCCCGCTTCCCCACGCGCCGTAAACACCGATGGTAAAGGGTGTTTCTGTCTGGGGATTGGTGATGACCGAAACAAGCGGATCGACGTAACGGCGAAACTGGAGAAGGTCGCCGCGCCAATTGGCCGGAGCGTCCGAGAGCATTGCGATATCGGGCATTGTCCCTCCAGAAACGAGGATGCATCGTCCCGGAGGCCCTATACCGCGTGTTATCGAACTGTGATCGCGTCCCGGATCTCCTGGAGCGAGCGGTTGACGAGGACGGAGCCGTCCGGCAGCACGACGGTGGGGACGAGCCAGGAGCCGCCGCCCAGCTCGGTGATCAGCTCGATGGCGCCGGGCCTCTCGTCCACGTCCACCTCGGTGTACGGCCCGCCCCGAGCCGGCGGGGGGCGGCCCTGACAGTCGCCCCCGGCGAGATCGTCCACCCCGCGCTCGATCCGCGAGATGAGCGCCTTGCTCACCCCGGTCAGGTCGGCCAGCTCACGCGCGCTGTGCCCGCGCGCCGACCGGCTGCTGCGCGGGTTGCCCGCGATCGCCCCGCGCACTCCCGCGCCGGGCCCGGCGATCACCGCCAGATCGGGGTCCTGTCGTGCCGCACCTGGGTCCCCTCTCCGAACACCGGCTCCGTCATGCAGGACCCGCCGGACGGCTACAGCGTCACGGCCAGGCCGATCGCGAGCAGCAGCCCGTAGGCCATCTGGAGCTTGCCGGTCTGCTGCAGCACGGCGATCAGCGCCGGACCGGTGGCGCCGCCCAGCACCGCACGGACGGGCGAGATCGCCAGTGGCGCGGCCAGCACCGCGAGCGCGGCGGCCGGGGCCACGGGCGCCATCGCCAGCGCCACCGCGAACGGCACGATCAGGCAGGTCGCGTACAGGACACGGGTACGCGGCGCGCCGAGCACGACCGCGAGCGTCCGCTTGCCCGACTCCTCGTCGGTGCCCACGTCGCGCAGGTTGTTGACCACCAGCATCGAGCACGACAGCAGCCCGACCGGCACCGACGCCACCAGCGCCGGCCAGGTGAGCTGCTCGGTCTGCACGAACGCGGTGCCGACCACCGGCACCACCCCGAAGAACACGAAGACGGACACCTCACCCAGGGCGCGGTACCCGTACGGCGTCTTGCCCCCGGTGTAGAACCAGCCGGCGGCGATGGCGGCGGCGCCCACCAGGAGCACCCACCAGGCCCGCGTGACCAGCACCAGCACCAGCCCGAGCACCGCCGCGGCGGCGAAGCTGCCGAGGGCGGCCGCGAGCACCTGAGGCGGCGTGGCCACCCGCGAGCCCACCAGGCGCATCGGCCCGACCCGCTGGTCGTCGGTGCCGCGGATGCCGTCGCTGTAGTCGTTGGCGTAGTTGACGCCGATCTGCAGCAGCAGCGCGACGAGCAGCGCCAGGATCGCGCGCCACCAGACGAAGCCGCCCTCGCCGATCGCCACGCCGGTGCCGGCCATGACCGGGACGACGGCGTTCGGCAGCGTACGCGGGCGCGCGCCGGCCAGCCACTGAGCGGGGGTTGCCATGCGTCGAATCCTCTAGCTGATGTCGGTCGTGAGCCTGATCATGCGGATCGGGCGGCCCATGTCGAGCACCCGCTCCGCCATGTCCTCGCCCCATCCTGCCGACTCCAGGAAGCCGAGGACCGCGTAGTTGTCGGCGAACACCCAGGTGACGATCTGGCGGTAGCCGTCCTCGCGCAGGTGGTCGACCGTCGCGTTCAGCAGGCGGCTGCCGTGGCCGCGCCGGACGAAGTCCGGGTCCACCAGCAGCGTCAGCATCTCCGCCGCGACCGTCGGGTCGAGGTCGGGATCCTCGGCGGGCGCGTGCGAGGCCAGGCCGACCACCCGCTCGCCGCCGCGCGGCGTGGCCGGGGCGGCGTTGCCGCCGGCGCCCAGCGCGGGGAAGCCCTCGGTGTCGAGGATGGTCTCCACCGCCACCAGGACGCGGTGCCGTGAGGTGGGCGGGGCGACGATCGCCTCGTCCCACTGGCGTAGCCACATCTTCTCGGCCGCCGGGCCGGTCATCTGCTCGAGGGGGCCCTCGGGCAGGAAGTCCCGGTAGCCGTAGCGCCAGGCGCGGACCTGAACATTCGCCACTTGGAGAACATCCTCGCGCCGGGCCGCCCGGACGCCTACGTCTGCCATCTCGGCCCGCTCCTTCGCCTGCTGTTCATGCCATGAGGCACGAGTTACACCGTATCGGTGTTTGAAGGTTGGAGACGACGCGAACCCTGCTTCCTCGCCCGGTATGCGCGCGTTTTAGTGCGGTTACCGCAGACCCTCATCGAACACCACGACCGGGAGCGGTTCTTGGAAGCGTCGATGAACGCCCACTGACAGGTGTCCTCCGAGCACACCTTCAACCGCTCCCACGAACTGTCGGTCGCCGCCGCCGCGATCCTGGCCAGAGCCCCCGGCACGCCCCCCGCCACCGGGACCAGGCCGGGCCGCGTTCCGATCACCACGGTGAGCGGCAGGCGGGGCAGCTCGGGCGGGCTCGCGCCGGGCCGCCGCCGCAGCGCCGCCCGCAATCCCTCGCGCAGCGCGATCGCGGTCGCCAGATCGTCGTCGGTGGCCCGGTCGCGGGAGCCGGCCAGCGCGCGCTCACGCAGCCAGACGCCCAGCTCGGAGGGGGTGCCCAGGTCGTCGGCGTCGGCCTCGACGTCATAGGTGTTCACGAAGTCGCGCACCAACTCCGCCGTCACCAGCATGAGGACACTCTACTCGGTGCGTGATCAACCGAGCGTGCCGGCCAGCGCCTTGGCCAGGCGGCTCACTCCTTCGGCGAGTTCCGGCAGGTTCGCCGGCGCCATGTGGGTGACGCGCAGGCGCGGGCCGGGCGGCTCGGCCGGGTAGTACATCCTGCCCGCGCTCACCAGCACGCCGTTGCGCTTGGCCGCCTCCACCAGGGCGTGCTCGTCCGTCTCCGGCGGCAGCCGCAGCCACAGGTGCATGCCGCCGGCCGGCACCAGGTACGGCGGCGCGTCCGGCATCCGCGCGGCCAGCGCGGCGGTGAGCGCGTCGCGCCGGGCCCCGAGCTCGGCGTGCACCGCCCCGAGATGCCGCCGCCAGGCCGGCGAGCCGACGAACTCCAGCGCCGTCTCCTGCAGCGGCCGCGCCACGAAGAACGACTCGACCAGCTGCCCCGCCCGCAGCCGGTGCGCCGCCGGTCCCCGGGCGACGACGGCCGCCACCCGCATGCTCGGCGACAGGATCTTGGTCAGCGAGTGGATGTGCACCACGGTCCCGTGCGCGTCCATCGACAGCAGCGACGCCGGCGCGGCCTCGGACAGGTAGTGGGCGTAGTCGTCCTCGATCACGAACGCCCCCGCGGCCCTGGCCACCTCCAGCACCTGCCTGCGGCGCTCCTCCGGCAGCGTCGCCCCCGTGGGGTTGTGCAGGGTCGGCTGGCACAGGAACACCCGTGCCCCCGACACCGCGAACGCCTCCGCCAGCAGGTCGGGCCGCACCCCGTCCCGGTCGATCGGCACCCCGGTGGCCCGCAGCCCGGCCGCCTTCGCCGCCGCCAGCGCCCCCGGGTACGTCGGCGTCTCCACCAGCACCGGCGTCCCCGGCGCGGCCAGTGCCCGGAAGGCGTGGGTGAGCGCCGCCTGCCCGCCGCTCACGATCAGCGCGTCGGCCGCGGTCACGTCCCCGCCGGCCTGCTGGGCGAACCAGCCTCGCAGCTCCCCGAGCCCGCTCAGCGGCGGCATCGCCCACGCGTCCGGCCTGCGTGCGGCCCGTGCCGCGGCGGCCGCGAGCTGCCGGTCCGGGCGGATGCGCGGATGCAGGTAGCCGCCGGTCAGCGGTACCACCCCCTCCGGCGCCGTGCCCAGCAGCGCCGCCACCGGCTCATCGGCCACCACCCGGTCCCCGAGCGCCACCGTCTGCCAGGAGAGGTCGGCCGCGTCAGGCGCCCACTCCCGCCGGTCCGCGACGAACGCGCCGCTCCCGGGCCGGGTCACCACCGTGCCTTCGGCCGCGAGCTGCCCGAGCGCCCGCGACACGGTCACCGGGCTCACCCCGTGCCGCCGCACGATCTCCCGGCTCGGCGTCAGCCGGTCCCCGGGCCGGAGCTGACCCGCCTCCTCCCGCAGGATCGCGGCAATCGTGGCGATACTGCTATCGTTGTCCATGAAGGCACAGGATAGCGCTATCGCCACCGCTGGAGTAGCGGTCCCGACCACCGACGCCCGCCGGGGCACCGCCCTGGCCTTCCTCGGCGTCCTGGCGTTCTCCGGCTCCTTCCCCGCCACCGTCTACGCGATGGACGGCTTCGACCCCTGGCTGGTCGCCATCGGCCGGGCCCTCATCGCCGGAGTCGTGGCCGTGATCTGCCTCAAGGCCGCCCGCCTGCCGCTGATCCCGCCGAACCCGCGTCCGTACCTGTTCATCTCCCTGGGCGTCGTCTTCGGCTTCCCCGTCTTCAGCGGCCTGGCCCTCGACCTGGGCGCGAGCACCGCGCACGCCGCCGTCGTGACGGGCCTGCTGCCCGCCGCCACCGCCGCCTGCGCCGTCCTGCGCGCCGGCGAACGCCCTCGCCCGCTCTTCTGGGCCGCCTGCGCGACCGGCGCCGTCGCCATCACCGCCTTCACCCTCACCCGCGGCGGCTCCGGCGCGGCCTGGCCCGACCTCCTCCTGGCCGGCGCGCTGATCTCCGCCGCCATCGGCTACACCGAAGGCGCCACCCTCGCCCGCACCACCCCCGGCTGGCAGGTGATCTCGTACGCGCTCGTCCTGTCCCTGCCCGTCACCGCCCCGGTCACCGCCGTCCTGGCCCTCACCACTCCCGTCACCCCCGGCCCGGCCTCCCTCGCCGGGCTCGCCTACGCCGGCCTGATCTCGATGTTCCTCGGCTTCTTCCCCTGGTACGCGGGCCTGGCCAGGGGCGGCATCGCCCGGGCCGGCCAGACCCAGCTCACCCAGCCGCTGCTCACGCTCGTGTGGGCGTGGTTCCTCATGGGGGAGCGGTACGGCCCGGCGACCGTGGCCGCGGCGCTGGCCGTACTCGTATGTGTCGCCATCACGCAGCGCGCCCGTACTTGAAAGCCGTGACGCCTGGACGCAGGATGGGGGTGGAGGTGTCACATGGCGGACCTCACGATCCCCGAAGGCGGCTTCTGGCCCGCGCCGGAAATCCCGCAACCGAACATCTATCCGATGGAATGGCGGGTCGAGACCGAGAAGCTCGCGGCCATCTACGAGAAGTCCAAGCGCACGCTGTGGAATCCGGCCGACCTGCCCTGGGACGATCTCGACCCGGCCGACTTCACCCGCGAGCAGCGGCTCGGCATCATGTACTGGTTCGCGGTCCTGGCCAACTTCGACGCCTCGGGGCCGGCGGTGTTCGCCCGCGCCACCATCCAGGCGTTCGAGAAGCATGAGGAGGACCCGGTCAGGAAGTGCTTCTTCTCGATCACCCGCGACGAGATGAACCACGAGGAATGCTGCCAGCGCAGCATCGCCAAACTATGGCCCGGCGGCCCTCTCGACTGGACCCCCGCCGACGACCTGGAAAAGGCCGCTCACAACAACATCGGCTGGCTTTACCACAACGGCGGCCGCTACTGGAACGGCTACAGCAGCGCCGTCGGCAAATACTCGCTGCCGGTGCTGTTCACCAGTTTCATGATGGGGGAGATGGCCGCCTCCACCCTCTTCCGCGGAATGGCGTCGGGCACCCGGCATCCGGTGTTCGAGGAGATGTTCCAGCGGATCGGCCGCGACGAATCCCGGCACCTCCAGATCTGCATGACGATCCTGGAGAACGAATGGCCCGGCCTCACCGACGACACCCGCGTCCTCATCACCCGGCAACTCCGCGCCGGGTTCGTCTTCCTGTCGATGATCCTCTGGGAGCCCCCTGAAGGCTTCTGGGAGCTGCCCCCCTACTTCCTGGCCAACCACCGCGTCCTCATGGACCACGCCCGCGACGCCGGCCTCGGCCTGCTGTCGTACGAGGAACAGGCGGAGAACTGGCGCGTCGCCATGGCCCGCGTCCGCGCCATCGTCGAGCGCTGGGGCATCGCCTTCCCCGCCATCCCCGAGCTCGACCTGGAGGGCGTCCCCGTCGACTTCGTGAACCCCGAGGAGATCATCCCGGTCTTCTGACGTACGATTCCGCACATGTGGGGACGTATGAACGGCCTCCGGGTGATGGAGCTGGGCACTCCCGGCAAGATGCGCACCTGGCTGACCGACCTTGCCCTGTCAGGCGCCAAGCAGGGCACGGCCGGCCTGCTCGACCTCGACTACCACGTCGAGAACGAAGCCCTGGAACACGTCGGCGAACACCTCGCCCTGGTCGGCGACGCCGGCACCCAGGTGGCCACCATCGAGGTCACGGCCATTTCCCAGGTCCCCTTCTCGGAGGTCACCTGGGAATTCGCCCACTCGGAGGGCGAGGGCTACGCCACCATCGACGACTGGCGTGAATCACACCGGCGCTATTGGCGCGCCGAGGGCTACGAGGTGAACGACTCCACCATCGTGGTGTGCGTGTCGTTCCGGGTGGTCGACGAATAAGGCGCGGCCATCGCGTCCCCCCTCGAAAGGCGCAGTACAACAGGAGACCGGATCGATGGCCGCGCACGACATATTCTCCCCCGGCCACCTCGCCTCGCGCAGCCGATTTCCCGGAAATCGTGATGCGGTGGCGTTCTGCGAATGGGATATTTCGCTATCCGGCCTGCTTTCGGGCGGCGGGCCAGCGTTCTTCGGGCGAGACGTAGCTTCCGCGCTGCGGCACCGTGTAGATCCAGCCCTGCTCTCTCAGGAGTGCCATGGCCCGTCGCACCGTCTCGCGTGCGACGTCGTATTGCCGGACGAGCGCGGCCTCGCCGGGGATCGCCCGCCGAGGGGTGAGGGCTCCGCAGCTGATCTGCTGCACGATTTCTGCCGCTATATGTTGATATAGGGGCATCTCTTGTGGCGCTCGCGGCGCTTCGGCCACGCCGACGTACGTGCCCTCACCCTGCACCGTGTGGACCAGTCCGTCGTCGCGCAGCCTTCGGATCGCTCTGCGCGCCGTGGTGCGGGCCACGCCGAACTCCCGCTGGATGTCGGCCTCGCTCGCCACTGGGTCGCCGGGGGAGCACTGAACGACCCGCGCTCTGATGATTTCCGAGATCTGCAGATAGAGGTGAGTGTCACTCTCGGGATCGAGCATGGAGCCAGGGTAAAGCTTCCCCCCTTCATTCAGGGGTGGGTGTGGGCCATTTGTCACTGGGTGAGACAAAAGTTCCTCGATAGGGAACGGTGAATACCCAGCCCTGCTCCCTGAGGTGAGCGACCGCCTGCCGGGCGGTCACCTTGGCGACGCCGAATTGCTGCATCATCGCCTTTTCTCCGGGAATCGCTCTGTTCGGCGGAATGTCGCCTCGCTGGATGCGTTCGGCTATTTCATTGGCGATGGCCTGATATAGCGGTACCTTCCGCGCTGAACGCGGGCCGCCGGGCCGGCCGACGAATGTCCCCTCGCCCTGGATCGTATAGGCCATGCCCTGTTCGCGTAGTTCGCGCGCCACCCGCCGCGCGGTCGTCCTCGCGATTTCGTAGTCCTTCTCAAGTCTGGCTTCGCTGGGCACCGGGTCGCCGGCCTTCAGTTCGCCACGCTCGATCTGCTCGCGAATCAGATCGGCTACCTGCTTGTAGATAGGTACGGGACCTTCACGATCAAGCACGCCCGGATTATAGACGAAAGTAGACATGCGCGCACAAAACAGACGCTCACTAGGTCTATGGATACGAGCTAGACCAGCGGATGGGAGAGGCGTTATAGTGAGTGCATGTTCTGGGAGATGGATGACCAGCACGGGCACCACGTGCCGGCTGGCAGAGACGTGGAGCTTGCCATCGCCTGGTCGCCTGAGGCGGTCCGGGCCAGCCCGGTCCGGGTGCGCGATTACACGTGCCCCTGCCGGGAGCCCTACTACGAACTGTGCCAGGCGGAAGGCAGACGGTTCATACGCCGGGTCCACCTGGTCAAGGACCAGTCGATCACCGTGGAGAGTCCTCGCGACAGCGCCGCCAGTATCAACGAGTTGTGGGTCCGCCTGCTGAGCGCGGGCGTGCCGTCGTTGCGCGACAGCCTCGGCCGCCCATCACGGCATGCGGCGCGGCCTGCCGGGCCGCTGCACCGGCGTAGCGGCTCTCAGGCCTCACACACCTCATGGCCTCGCTCGCAAGGGATGGAGGGCGTCGCGAAGCCATGACCATGGATCGCGTCGTGGCCGCGATCCGTTCGACCGGACAGGCACGGGTCCAGGCCCTGTCCGATTTCCCCCGGCAGGTGTCATCCCAATACGCCCGCACCTGCCGGGTCCATATCCCTCGTGTCTTCCGGATCCGGGTCCGGGCTCACGAGGGTTCGGGGGCTCCGGCGGGACCCAGTCTCAGTCGCACGGCCCGCCGGAGTCCCACTCCCCGGATGGGCCGCCTCTCGTCGCGCCGACGTCCGACGCCGCCCGTTACCGTGCCTTTCCGGTGACGCGTGAGGCGTTCAGCTCCCGGGCTGCCCGCTGACTGCCGCGCCGTCCCTCCGCCGCGTCCGTAGCCCTTCATCGGGCCGCATGGACGATGTGCTCGGGGGGCGAACTGCCCGTAGAGCATCTGCCTGAAGGGCTTGGGCGCCTCGCGCAACCGGCTGAACCTGATCGTGTTGCTGCAGCTCGGGTCTTCGGGGATGTAAATGGTCGTGCCCGGTATGGTGCTGCGCGCGGAGGCTGCCAGGTCCCTGAGCGTCCCGAGATCCAAGGCATCGGTGGCCTGCTCACCGAACAGCGTGGCGCTGTCCGGCGCTCTTCGTCGCTCCCGTCTCGACGCGCCGCCGTAGGCCGGCCTTGTACCTGCGAGCACTCCGCCAACACCGCGCACCCGATGCGCCGCCGGGCCGACCTCGACGCCTTCGGCCGCTTACTGGTCACACCGCGCAATGCCGCGCGCGGTCCCCGCCTGCGCTACCGCGCACGGTCATCGAGAGGCATGCCGTCCGCCAGTCGGACTGCGCATCGCCGTCTGCGGTGACCGCCCGCATCGCCGCCCGCGGTCGTTGCGCGCATTGTCGCTCGCCGCCCGTACCGTCGCTCGCCGGTCACCGGGGGGATGCCGTCCGCCAGTCTCGGCCCTCCGTTCCTCAGGATGCCGTCCGCCGGCCACCGGGGGTCCTGCCGCAGGAGCCGCAGGGCAACAGTCGCCGAGCGGCAGGCATCGTTCGCGTCATGTCCGCGGCCCTGCCCCCACCCAGGCCCCAGCCGCGTTTCCCGCCATCTCGGAAATGCCGCTCGGTCCTCGCAGCAAGCGTGCGGATTGACGCCATGCGCTGAACCGGGGACGGACCCGCCGAGGCAGCCCGGAAACCCTTCACCGAATGCGCCGGCCAGCACCCCGCACCACGGCAACATCCACGTGACCTGGGCGGACACCGGGCGCACCCGCCACCCATCCACCCACAGGAGACGTCCTGGCACACCCCCACGCGTGGAGCGGATGAGCCCGTCCACCAGCAAGCCATCTCCACTTGACCTCAAGTTACATTCAGGTTCTACGGTCGAGGGACCAATGTGAAGGAGCCCGCTCATGACCTACCTCGTGACAGGAGCGACCGGAAAGGCCGGTCGCCATGTCGTCAGCCACTTGCTCCAAGCAGGACATCACGTCCGGGCGCTGACCAGGGACCCGGTGAAGGCCGGCCTGCCGCCCGAGGTGGAGGTGGTGGCCGGTGACCTCACCAGGCCCGAGACCCTCGGCCCCGCCTTCGACGGCGTGACCGGCGTACACCTGCTGACCGTCGGAGGTGACGACTACGCCACCCTCACCACCGGCCCCGAGATCGTCGAGCTGGCGCTGAAGGCCGGCGTGCGACGCGCCACCGTGCTGTGGAACGGCCAGTTGGGCCCGGTGGAGGAGGCGGTCGAGTCGAGCGCGCTCGAATGGACCCGCCTCCAGCCCGTCGATTTCATGGGCAACATGCTGGGGTGGGCAGATGCCATACGAAAAGACGGAGTGGTACGTGAACCGTTCGGCGACGTACGGTCCGCGATGGTCGACGAGGCGGATGTCGGGGCCGTCGCGGCGGTGGCGCTCGCCGAACCGGGGCACGCGGGCAAGATCTACACGCTGACCGGCCCGCAGGCGCTGACCCCGCGCGAACGCCTGGCGGTGATCGCCCGGACGATCGGGCGGGAGCTGGAGTTCGCGGAGCTGACGGAGGAAGAGGCGCGTGAGCGCTGGCGGCGCGCCGGGCACGCGGAGGAGCTCGTCGACCTGCTCGCCGCCTGGCAGGGCAACCCGCCTCCGGAGGCGTACACAGTGGTGCCGACGGTGGCGGAGATCACCGGCAGGCAGCCCCGTACGTTCGCCGACTGGGTGGGCAGGCATGCCGGGCGATTCGCGTAAGGATGCCTGCCGCCGGGCCGACTGGCCCGTCACCGTCAACTGAGCCGGTTGCCTTCGGCACCAGCTGATGGGTGCCCGGCGGCAGGCAACATGGCCCACGTCCTTCCGGGAGGCCGCGTGACCACGCACTACGAGTAATCGGCCGCCTGACGTCCTCAACGGCCGACCCGCGGACTCAGGATGCCACGGGGGTATGGGAGGCGGCGGGCCTTCTGCGCTTTCGTATGGATCATGCGGTTTCGGGGGAGCTGGGGGAATGACCCTGCTTCATCACCACAGCTCATCCAGCTCCCGGACACGTGCGCGCAGCACCCGGGCATCGGCCGGCGGCAGCACCTTGAGGACCGCCTCCAGCACAGCGCGCGTTTCGTCGGGGTCGGAGCAGCACACCGGATCTCCGCAGCCCCACCGCGGATCGAACAGCCGATGTACGGGATCCCGTACGAACAGCGACCACGCCTGCAGCGCGTCAGCGGCGGCGCTGGGGCGCAGGCGGGTGCGTTCGAGACGGGCGATGGCATCGCGACCTCGGGCGGAGATGCCGGGGATGTGGCGAATGGGGGCGTCGTTAGTCCGACATCGGCGGAGAGCGTCGGCGCGGACGCTCGCGGGCCGTCTACGCGCCATGGTCCTTTCGGAGGCTCGTCATGCCGCCATCCTGCCACCGTCCGGGCTCGCGATGCGGCGCCAGGCGGTGTCGGTGATGACGAGATGATCGAGAAAGCGCAGCCCCACCGTCTCGGCGGCGTCCATCAGGCGGCCCGTCGCCAGCATGTCGTCATCGCTCGGATCGAGGCAGCCGCTCGGATGGTTGTGCGCGATGCCGAACGCGGCGCCGCCCGCCGTCAGCACCGCCGTGACGATCTCCCGCACCGGGACCATCGTGTGGTCGGTGCCGCCCTCGGTCATCACGGTGCGCCGCAGCACCGCGCCCCGGCCGTCGCAGACGACCAGCACCAGCCGCTCGTAGGCGTGCCCGCGCAACAGCGGCGCGGCGACCGCGGCCAGATCGGACGTGCCGGTGATCCGGACCCGTTCGGGCTCGGCGTCGGCCCGCCGCACGAGATGGAACGCCGCCGCCACCCGTGCCGCCTTGGCCGGCCCCACCCCCGGCACGGCCAGCAGCCGGTGCGGCTCGGATCGAGCCAGGCCGTCGAGGTCGCCGCAGTGCGCGATGACCCGCGCGGCCAGATCCATCGCGCTGGTGCCGCGGAAACCCGAGCCGAGCAGCACTGCCAGCAACTCGCGATCGGCCAGCGCCCCGGCGCCGTTCTCCATGAGCCGCTCGCGGGGCCGCTCCCGCCGCGGCAGGTCTTTGACGCGCATCCCCCACCTCCTGCACGTTTCTATCAACGAGCACCGACAACCTCTGACCTGGAATGAGAGGGCGGCGCACGCTAGACCGACATGCCGGACACGGCGAAACTCCGGGGTGGCGATCCCGGGAATCAATAGGACGAATCAGTCAGAGGGGCATGCTGTAAACCATCCTGAACCGGTCACCCGGAATGACGATGTCGCTGGTCTCCACCGGCCGGTCGCCGGCCCAGTGGGTACGTTCGACATGCAGGACGTGGACGCCGGCCGACAGGTCCAGGACCTCGCTCTCGCGCGGCTCGGGAACCCGGGTGTGGATGCTCTCGACGACTTCCGTGATCTTTATCCCGTGCGCGTCCAGCCTGGCGACCAGGCTGCGCCGTTCCTCCTCGGTGTGCGGAGCGAACTCCAGCGGCTCGTACGCGGTCGCCAGCTGGAGCGGCCGCCCGTCGCCGCGGAAGACATAACGCGTCTTGGTGAGGGTGGCGGTACGGTCCACCCGGAGCCGCCTGGCGAGATCGGGGCCCGCCTCGGCCGGCTCGCTGTACCAATCCCACGTCACGCGCCGCCCCTGTGACTGGAGATCGGCTGCGAAGGGGGTAGGATGATCAAGGAAACGCCATCGGTGCAGCGATGAGAGATCAGGCCGTTCTTTGACGTAATGGCCCGAACCCACGCGGCCGATGATGAGACCTTCACCCGCCAGCACACGCAGAGCGTGACGGGCTGCGGTCTCACCGACCTGATACTTGCGGGTCAGCTGCGCCCGCGAAGGAATGGGCGCGCCAGGAGGAAGGGTACCGTCGTTGATCTGCCGTCGAATGTCTTCAACGACACGCAGGTAGACCGGATCTGAGGTGGTCACTAGTCCATCCCTGGGGGTTCGTGTGAGGCGTTGCCCCATGTTGCCGTATTCGGCAGGTAACCGACCGTCATCGAGGACCGCTGGAGCCCCAACTTTGCGGTAGCGGAAAATTATCGGAGAAACCCTGTAACGCCGGTGTAAGGGCTGCCGATTCTCCGGTAGAGGTCGTCGATGTGTGTACCCCCGAGCACATATCGGCGACCTCTTCCATTGCCCGGCCACGGGAGTTGGCCCTCGGTCCGGATGCTTGTCCGGCCCCGCTCGATGCGACGCCGCCGTCGCAACGAGCCCCCACGCCGACGCCCACGCTCACGCCAACTCGCTCACGCCTAGGATGCCCCGCGCATCAGACCCTCCACGCCTCAGACGCCCCCACGCCTCGTAGCGGCCACATCTAGCCGGCCACGCTCTCCCGCCTGGGTCACGCCTCAGGCAGGCCAGGCCTCCGCCCCGATTGCGCCTCAGACCGGTCACGCTCCCAGCCCCTGGGCGCAACGCTCGCCCTGGGTTACGCCTTGGCCCTGGGCATAACGCTCGCCCTGGGTTACGCCCTGCCTCGGGGGCGCGCGCTCGCCCTGGGTTACGCGCTCGCCCGGGATTACGTTTCCGTCCGGGGTTACGTCTCCCGTCCATCCGGTCGCGTCCCCATCCGGGGGTACGACGCTTGCCACGGGTCACGGCCCTCGCCCGCAGTCGCTCCCAGTTCGGGGGTGACGCTTGCCTGGGGCTGCAGCCCCAGCCCAGGGGCCTGGTCCGACACCAGCCCGGGGTACGTCCCCGTTCCGGGTCACGGCGCTTGCCCCGGGGTACGCCCTTCGTCCGGGGTGCGTCCCCGTCCCGGGTCATGACGCTTGCCCCTGGGGTACGCCCTTCGTCCGGGGTGCGTCCCCGTCCCGGGTCAAGATGCTTGCCCCCGGTTGCGCCCTTCGCCTGGAGTTACGTCCCTGGCCCGGTTGCGCCCTTCGCCTGGGGTCACGTCCGTGGCCCGGTCACGACGCTTGCCCTGGGGCGCGGCCCTCGCCCGGGGCCCGGACGCTCGCTCCGGGGCGCGCCTCTCGCCCGGGGGCGCCTGCGCTGCGTAGCCCGCTCGCCTGCCCGCTGAAAGTGTCGGGCCGCGAGGGCGGGGTGTCGTGCCGGAAGTCATAACGGCGGCCAGGAGTGGCGCCGCGGAGGGCGGGCATGGATGGGGGGAGCGATCGACAACTGCGGAGCGTAGTCGGATGTGCCCTGAGATGCCGGAGAACGGTGTGACAAAAGGCGGCTCCAGGCAGGCAAAGCGGGGTGGCGGCGTCCAACGGATTTCGGAATCCAGGTAGCGTTCGCACTATGGCATCGCCAACTGGAACCACGGACGCGCCCTTCGGCCGCATGCTGACCGCGATGGTCACGCCGTTCACCGGCGACGGTGAGGTCGATTACAAGGCCGTGCGACGCCTCGCGACTTTCCTGGTGGACGAGCAGCACAACGACGGGCTGATCGTCAGCGGTACGACCGGCGAATCCCCCACCACCTCCGACGAGGAGAAGGCCCGTATCCTCGGCGCGGTTCTCGAAGCGGTGGGCGACCGCGCGATCGTGGTGGCCGGAGCGGGCACCAACGACACACGTCACAGTGTCGAACTGGCCAAGCGCGCAGCCCGTGAGGGCGCCCATGGCCTGCTGGTGGTGACCCCTTATTACAGCAAGCCTCCGCAAGAGGGGCTGTACAGACATTTCACCGCCGTGGCCGACGCGACAGAGCTGCCGGTTATGCTCTATGACATCCCAGGCCGCAGCGGCGTGCCGATCAAGACCGAAACCTTGATCCGGCTGGCCCAGCACGAGCGCATCGTGGCGGTGAAGGACGCAAAGGGAGACCTGTTCGCCGGCAGCCAGCTGATGTCGGTAACCGATCTCGCCTTCTACTCGGGTGACGACCTGCTCAACATGGCCTGGCTCTCGCTCGGCGCGGCCGGGTTCGTGAGCGTGGTCGGGCATGTGGTCGGTGCCGATCTCGCCCGCATGATCCAGGTACACCGGAGTGGTGACATCGACGGGGCGCGTGCGATCCACCGCCAGGTGGCGCCGGTCGTCGAGGGAATCATGAAGAGCGCGGGCGGCGCGATCATGGCAAAGGCGGCGCTGAGCCTGGTGGGGGTGCCGGTCGGACCGGTACGCCTGCCGC
The DNA here is from genome assembly GCF_001083785.1 of Nonomuraea sp. SBT364. Taxonomy (GTDB): domain Bacteria; phylum Actinomycetota; class Actinomycetes; order Streptosporangiales; family Streptosporangiaceae; genus Nonomuraea. The sequence goes on along the minus strand of NZ_LAVL01000076.1, from coordinate 10,046 downwards.
TCGTGCCCGCGACGGAGAAGCAAATCGCCGAGCTGCGTGCTTGCCTGGTGGCCGGCGGGGTGAAGTTGACAGACGTATAGGAACGGGGAGGAACCGGGAGTTTTGAGAACACGATTTGACCATGGGGTCGACTTTGGGAGCCGGGTATGAGCCATCCGCATCCTGAGCTTGGCCCTCCTCCGGTGCTGCCTGACGGCGGCTTGCGCATTGTCGCACTTGGCGGGCTCGGCGAGATCGGCCGGAACATGGCCGTCTTCGAGTATGACGGCCGCCTCCTGATCGTTGACTGCGGGGTGCTCTTCCCCGAGCCCGATCAGCCGGGCGTCGACCTGATCCTGCCCGACTTCGAGTACATCAGGGACCGGCTCGACCAGGTCGAGGCCGTGGTGCTGACGCATGCCCACGAAGACCACATCGGGGCGGTCCCCTACCTCCTGCGCGAGCGGCGCGACATCCCGCTCATCGGCTCCAAGCTGACGCTTGCCCTGATCGAGGCCAAGCTCACCGAGCACAGGATCCAGCCGACCAAGCTCCAGGTCGTCGAAGGCGAACGGCACTCCTTCGGGCCGTTCGACTGCGAGTTCCTGGCGGTCAACCACTCGATCCCCGACGCTCTGGCGGTCGCCATCAGGACGCCCGCAGGCATCGTCCTGCACACCGGCGACTTCCGCATGGACCAGCTGCCGAGCGATGGCCGGCTCACCGACCTGGGCGGATTCGCCCGGCTCGGCAGCGAGGGCGTCGACCTGCTGATGTCCGACTCGACCAACGCCGAGGTGCCCGGGTTCGTCACCAGTGAGCGGGAGATCGCGCCGGTCATCGACGAGGTCATCCGTACGTCGGAGCAGCGGGTCATCGTGGCCAGCTTCGCCTCCCACGTCCACCGCATCCAGCAGGTGATGGACGCCGCGGCCAAGCATGGCCGCAAGGTTGCCCTCGTCGGCCGGTCGATGGTGCGCAACATGGGGGTGGCTCGCGATCTCGGCTATCTCAAGGTGCCGCCGGAGTTGATCGTCGACTCTCGCGACATCGAGGCCTGGCCGCCGCAGGACGTGGTGCTGATCTGCACCGGCTCCCAGGGCGAACCCATGGCCGCGCTGTCGAGGATGGCCAACCGCGACCACCCGATCCGCATCGCGCAGGGGGACACGGTCCTGCTCGCATCGTCGCTCGTGCCGGGCAACGAGACCGCGGTCAACAAGGTGATCAACGGGCTGACCCGCTGGGGTGCCCGCGTGGTTCACAAGGGCAACGCCAAGGTGCACGTGTCCGGTCACGCGGCGGCTGGCGAGCTGCTCTACGTGCTGAACCTCACCCGGCCGTCCAACTTCATGCCGGTCCACGGGGAATGGCGGCACCTGCGGGCGCACGCCAAGCTGGCGGCGCTCACCGGCGTGCCGGACGACCACATCGTGATCGCCGAAGACGGCGTCGTGGTCGACCTGGTCGACGGCCGGGCGAAGATCGTCGGCGCGGTTCACGCCGGGTACGTGTACGTCGACGGATCGTCGGTCGGCGAGATCACCGACGTTTCGTTGAAGGACCGGCGGATCCTCGGTGACGAAGGGTTCATCTCCGTCGTCATAGTGGTCGACTCCAGTACGGGCAAGCTCACGGCTGGGCCGGAGATCCACGCACGCGGATCCGGCATAGACCCCGCACAGTTCGAGCAGTTCATCCCGCAGATCGAGAAGGCGCTCGAAGAGAAGGCTGCAGACGGGGTGATCGATATGCAGGAGATCCGCCGCGTGGTCCGCCGTACGGTGGGGCGCTGGGTGAGTGACACCTACCGTCGACGCCCGATGATCATCCCTGTGGTGGTCGAGGTCTGACCTGGCCGTTGCCGTGGCCGGCAGACCCGGCCCGGCCAAGGGTGTGGCGGGCACATCCCGTCCCCGCGAGGGGAACGCAGGGGAGCCCGCCCACACCCGAGGTGTTGTGGGCTGGCCTTGCTGCGTCCGAATTGCGGCGGGCCGGCCGTGCCGGTTCCCAGGTGTAGCGGGCCGGCCCGACCCCACCTGGAGTGCGGTGAGCCGGCTCGGCAGGGCTCGAAGTGGCGCAAGCACGCCAGACCTCACTCGGACAGGCTCGCTCAGCGAGATGGCAGGCGGATCAGCCTCGCCAACGGCACTCCGCCTCAGCGAATCCGCAGGCACCTCTTCCACCCGTACCGGTGAACGCCAGCGGGCTTCCGGACAGTGCGAAGCCACTGACGTGTCGGAGGAAGGGAGCCGCTGGGGCGAATCGCTCGGAGTGGGCCGGTGCGCGGCGTATGCGTCGTCCTTGCGGTGCTGGACCGGCGCCGGAGTGACAAGGATTTGCATGTCAGGCGTCCCTCCTGCGCAGCAGCCACACGGCCGTAAGCAGGGGGAGCGTCGCATAGCCGACCAAGACTGCGCTCGCTGCTAGAGGAGAAAGCAGCGAGCCGTACACCGTAGTGGTGATCGCATCGCCGGTGATTTCGCGAGGAAGCGCTCCGATCATCACCGAACCGAGTCGGCTGTTCCAGGGGTCCGGAAGATTCCCCACAATCATGGGAATGGCATAGATAAGTCCGACGAGCAGCACGATCGCGCCGGCGGTGGAGCGGAGAAGCGCGCCCATCCCAAGCCCGAGCAGGGCGAACACCGGCACGGTAAGGCTGAAGGCGATCAAGAGGGGGAGCTTGTCCGCGAACGGTGTCTGGTAGACGCCTGAGAAGCGGTCGCCCACCGTCGCCCGGCAGACGAAGTACGAGCCGAAGATCACCACGAACCCTGTGATCAGCCCAACCGCTGTCACCACAGCGGACTTCGCGGCCATGATGGGCCAGCGTTTCGGCACGATGGTCAGACTTGTCCTGATCAGGCCGCTCGCATACTCCGAGGTCATGGCCAGCACGCCAAGGACCCCCATGCAGAGCTGCGGCAGCATCAGCACCACTTCTTCGAGCTCCGCGAGCCGGGCCCCCGGTCGCTGCTCCGGAGCCGCTCGGTCGTACATGTCGGCGGCCATTGAGGCGAGCCCGAACCCGAGCAGGATTCCGCACAGGCTGACGCCCAGCAGAATCTGGCTCGAACGCACCGAACGGATCTTGAGCCATTCGGAGGCGAGAACGTTCACGCGTCACTCCTTTCAGCGGCAGGATCCGCCGGCTTGTGCATCGGCTGTGGCGGCTGGCGCACGGGTGGCGACGAGCCTGAACTGGGCGAGCGGAGGATTCGTACGGTGTGGCAGATCTTCCACAGCCCCGCACGTCCACGACGTGGCCATTTCGCGCGACCGTCATATCGGACACCAGTGCAAGTCGTAGCGGCACCATGAGGACGTTCACGGTCCGGAGCCGGCAGGGTGCATCGACTGTGCCTTCCATGACCTTCGGAAGAACCAGACGTCTTCATGGGCCGGTCGATCCGTACTCGAGGCTTTTCGCGGTGAGGGCGAGGTAGGCGTCCTCCAACGAGGGGTAGCGCGCGGTGAGCTCCTGGACCGTGGCTTCGGCCACCAGCCTGCCCTTGCCCAGGATGACGATGCGATCTGCAGTCAGCGCCATTTCACTCATGAGGTGGCTGGAGAGCAGGACTGTCCTGCCCTCGGCGGCGAGTGAGCGCATCAGCTCGCGGATCCAGCGCACTCCGTCAGGGTCGAGCCCGTTGACGGGCTCGTCGAACATCAGCACACCGGGATCGCCGAGCAACGCGGCGGCGATGCCCAGCCGCTGTTTCATGCCGAGCGAGAAACCGCCCACCTGTTTACGAGCCACCTCGGCCAGACCCACCTGCTGCAGCATCGTGGTCACTCTCGAGGGGGCGATGCCATGGGTGCGGGCCAGGCAGAGAAGATGGTTGTGGGCGCTGCGGCCTCCGTGCACGGCTCCCGCGTCCAGCAACGCACCCACCTGGTGCATGGGTCTGCTCAAGGACCTGTAGGGCTGCCCGTTGACCAGTGCCTGGCCGGAGGACGGCGCGTCGAGGCCCAGGATCAGCCGCAGTGTGGTGGACTTCCCTGCTCCGTTGGGCCCCAGGAAGCCGGTCACATGCCCCGGCAGGACCGTGAACGAGAGGTCGTCGACGGCCAGGGTGCCGCCGTAGCGTTTCGTGAGGCGCTTGAGTTCGATCACGCCGTAAAGGGTGCGGCATGCGAGCCCTTGGCCACATCGGACCACGGTTCGAACCTCAACGTCAGACCCAGGGCTGACGTGCGAACCCCGGATCACCGGCTACCTTCATCGCGTGAACGAGTCGCACCCTCTCTTCGCCAGGCGCCTGGCCCGCCGGCAGCTGATCATGCTGGATCTGGCTGCCGGACTGGGCCTCTCGTTCGTGTTCTTCACGATGACGGCCGCGGCCGCGGAACTGCCCCCGTGGGCACGCATCGCTCTTCCGCTCGGCTTGGGGCTTCCGCTGGCCGTGCGAAGACTGTGGCCCTTTCCGGTCTTCCTCCTCACGCTGTCGATCGCCATGGTGACCGTCGTGATCGACGTCGTGAGTGTCGCGTACGTCGCTCCCGCGTATGCGATCTATCTGGTTGCGGTGTCGGAGAATCGCGGCACATGGTTGCCGACCTCGGCCATCGGGGTGCTCGCAGCGATCACGGGAGCGGGCCTGGTGCTGGTCGGAGGCGTGCCGCAGCCCGGTGTGCCGGAGTGGCTGCTGCGTAGTGACACGTTGATGTTCGGGATCGCGGCGCTGGGGGGTGCCTGGACGGTGGGGCGCGCCGTTCGTGAGCGAAGGATCTACATGACATACGACGCGGACCGAATGGCTGCGCAGGCGGTGACGGAGGAGCGGCTGCGCATCGCCCGCGAGCTGCACGACGTCGTCACCCACAACGTGGGTCTGATCGCCGTGAAGGCCGGTGTGGCCAACCATGTCTTCGCTTCCAATCCTGAAGAGGCGCAGGACGCACTTCGTGTGATCGAGAGTGCCAGCAGGAGCGCGTTGGTCGAGATGCGGCATCTGCTGGGTGTTCTGCGTTCCACCGGCACGCCGGCACGTGCTCCAGCCCCGGGCATCAGCGGCTTGGACGAGTTGGCGGACCAGGCTCGGCTCTCGGGCGTGGAGGTGGATCTGGACGTACGAGTTCGGTCCGGCGATACCGATCCCCATGTCCCCATGCCTGTTGGGTACCGGCCAAGTTCTGTTGACCGGGCCGGGGCGCGCGGGGATGTGAGCGCTCTTCGGTCTGAGGGGACCGTCAGTGAATCCAGTGATGGGCGGGGAGAGAGGCTCGCGGGTGGCAGCGGTGCCTCGAGTCGGGCAGGGCACGGCGGTAGTGGCGGCCGAGGGCACGTAACACCAGGTCAAAGGCTGCCCGAGGGCGTTGAACTGTCCGTGTACCGAATTGTTCAGGAAGCACTCACCAATGTGGTGAAGCATGCGGCTCCGGCACGGTGCTGGGTATCGGTGATCGACGATGGAAGGGCGGTGCGGATCGAGGTAAGGGATGACGGGCCTGGCCCGCGGACAGGGCAGCGGGCCAATGTCGGGCCTGGGCATGGGCTGATCGGGATGCGTGAGCGGGTCACGATGTACGGGGGTGTCTTCGAGGCGGGTGGGCTTCCGCGGCGGGGGTTCCGGGTTGCGGCGCGGCTGCCGTACGGGGTTGCGCCATGATCCGGGTCGTGATCGCCGACGATCAGGCGTTGCTCAGAGGCAGCTTCAAGGTGCTGGTGGACTCGGAGCCCGATCTAGAGGTCGTGGGCGAGGCGGCGACCGGGGTCGAGGCCATGGCGGTCGCGCTTGAGAGGCGGCCCGACGTCGTACTGATGGATGTGCGGATGCCGGAGATGGACGGCATAGAGGCGACCAGGCATATCAGGGACGTATCGCGGGTCCTCATCGTGACGATGTTCGATCTCGACGCGTACGTCTATGACGCATTGAGAGCGGGGGCGAGTGGGTTCATGCTCAAGGACACGCCGCCGGCCGACTTGCTCGCCGCCATCCGGGTCGTGGCCCGTGGTGAGGCGTTGCTTGCCCCGACGGTTACCCGCAGGCTGATCGAGGAGTTCGCCAGGACGCCGGCCTTACCGACGGTCCGCGGGCTGGACGGGGTGACGGGTCGGGAGCGCGAAGTGCTGGCGCTGATCGCCCGCGGCTTGTCCAATGCTGAGATCGCCACCCATCTTCAAGTGACTCTGGCGACGGTCAAAACCCACATCACGCGCCTACTGGCCAAACTGGATGCGCGCGACCGGGCGCAACTGGTCATCGCGGCCTACGAGAGCGGGTTGGTGAACGCAGCACGATGAGTGGGCGGCGAGGGCTGGTTTGCCTGCGTTCGAGTGCAGGGGTGGGCTTGCGGTGGTTCAGTTGCTGCTTGGAGGGCTGGGGACCGTTCTTGGGAGCCGAGGGGATGGGGGTTGGGTTCTCGTAGCGAACGAGTCTCCTGCTGGGCTGGCTTCGACTCGGGGGCGGATTTCAGGCGGAGATGTTGAGGCTGGGGGTGGGGGGCCGTTCTGGGCTGGATGCGAGGCGAGCAGTCGCAGTCGCAGTCGGCGCAAAGCCTGCAATCTGCGGCTGGATCGGGGAGGGCGTACCTTCTCGGTGATCGTTCAAGGTCTCACACGCGTGGCTGACGCAGAACCATTGGCCGGGAGGCGCATTTGATGCTCACCGTAGTTCCTGACATTGCCGACGGCGATCACCGGCCGGCCAACAGTCCTGCCTGCGGCGCGCTGATCGACGAACGTGTCCCCGAGGGCGCCCGTCGGATGCTCGCCGAAGTGCTGAAAGCCAAGGTCGACGCCTACATTGCCTACATGGCCGCCCTCGTCGCGCTCGCAGTACCCGGCGACATCGTCGTGCTCGTCGCCTTCGCCGATGCGCGCAGCGGAGTCGGCCGCCGATCGGTGGTGCGTGACGGTCATCACGTGCCGCGCGAGATTCTGGCCGCGGCGGGCGCCGTCGAGATTGCAGTGCGTGAGGTCAGCGACAAGCGCGCCGACGACGTTACCGGCGAGGGCGGGCGGCTCTCCTCGCCTCTGGTCGCCCTGGTCCGCGCCGGCGCGCCCTTTGGCAACGGCGCGCCCCTCGGCAACGGCGCGCTCGTCCGGTGCCCGCAGGAGGCAGCGGCATGAACGACACGGGCACTACGGGAATGCTGCACCACGTCGAGCTCTGGGTTGTCGACCTTCAGCGGGCCATTGCCAGCTGGCAATGGTTGCTGCAAGCGCTTGGCTACGTCGAGTTCCAGAACTGGAGCCATGGCCGGAGTTGGCGTCTGGGGGCCACCTATCTGGTTCTGGAGCAGTCACCCGCGCTCAGCGCCGATCGGCACGACCGCTGCCGCCCGGGGCTGAACCACCTGGCCTTTCACGTGGAGAGCCGCGCCCAGCTTGACAGCCTGGTCGAGCAGGCGCCGGCGCACGGGTGGACCTTGATGTTTCCCGATCGGTACCCCTATGCCGGGGGAAGGCAGCACTACGCCGCCTATCTGGAAGACGAAGACGGCTTCGAGATCGAACTGGTCCTGCCCGAGGTGTCAGCCCAACCATGACAGCTGCATCCAGTCGATTCATAAGCCTTACGATCGCTCGGCAGCCGCGCCCGCTCGGCGTCGGTTACATGTCAGGGCGAGGGCGGTGATTGGGGTCGTTATGTCCGTGGCGAGCGGCGGTGCGTGGGGGGCGTATGTGGGATGACGTTGGGGCGATAGGTTCCGATTTGTGGATGATGTGAGGATTGTTTTCCGTAAGTACGGCGGGGCGCTGCATTGGAACCATGCGGCGAAGGTGCTGGGGGAGGACGAGTACGGCATTTGGGTGACGGTGCCCGAGGGGACGGTTGCTCGTAAGGGGGAAGGGTCGCCGGTTGTCTGGGAGAACCACTGCCTGATGTTGTTTCCGCGTGACGAGTGGTGGGCCGCGACCTTTCACTCACCGCCGCACAAGACCGAGGTCTACGTGGACGTGACTACCGTTCCCGAGTGGAGGGACGGAGAGGTGACCATGATCGATCTCGATCTTGATGTGATCAGGATGCGGGATGGGCGGTTGATTCTGGATGATGAGGACGAATTCGCCGAGCATCAGGTCGTTCTGCAGTATCCGTCGGATGTGATTCAGCGTGCCGAAGAGACGGCACGGTGGCTGTTGGACGAGGTGGGGCGGAGGCGGGGGGTGTTCGGGGGCGCGCACATGCGGTGGTTGTCCAAGTACACCTAGCGCGGCTACCGGATGGTCGGGGCCGGTGACGGCGGTCAGCCGGGTGAGGGTCTCGGCGTGGCCGGTGCGGGTGGTGGCCGCAGTGGTGGGCGTAGTGGTCGGCGCGGTGATGGCCGCGGTGGAACTCGACCGCAGGCTGCGCGCCGCCGCCTCACCCGTACGCAGCCTGCTCGCCCATCCCGGCATGGCCAGGACCGACCTGAGCCGGGAGGCGCCGCCGTCCGCCCGCCTGGCGGGAGCGGTGATGGGCCTGCTCTACAGCCGTCCGATCGACGACGCCGTCACGCCGATCCTGTACGCCGCCACCCAGGCGACGGCGCCCCCCGGGCTTCACATCGGCCCTGGACGCCCTCTGCGCAAGGCGAGGCCGACCTTCGAGACGCTCACCGGACCGGCCGCCGACACCGACCTCGCCGTCCGCCTGTGGTCACGCTCGGCCCAGCTCACCGGCGTGGACATCCTCCCGGCAAGCTCGCACCGCTGATCCGGCTCACAGCCGAAAGCGGCGGGGCGTCATGCCGGGCCGGCGTTCCCGCACGGTCGTGGTCCAGGTCGTCCATCAGGGCGCACAGGCGCGTGACGGTGTTGTGTGGCGCGTCGAGGATCATGTCCTCATCCGGGGGGACGATCGGCCGCCTCTCGGCAGCCCAAGCAGGGAGGTGCCCGATGAGCTGCCGGCGCACGTCTTCCGGGCGCCCAGCGAGAGCGCCGCCTGCTTCAGCCGGGCCGGTGGTTCAGGGCGTTCGGCCTGGCTTCGCGTCCGACGGGATTGCCGGCGTCGACCGACCGTGCGGAACCTGGCTGTCCGTTGGTGGTGGTTGTCCGGGCGCTGCGGGTGGCCGCCTTGGAACTGAAGGGGCCGTGGTCAGCGGCCTTGTGGTCAGGGGTCCTGTGGTCAGCGTCCCCGAGGTCAGCGGTCCCGAGGCTGGTGCTTTCGGTGGGATTGGGGACGGTGCAGCGCGAGGTGGGTTACAGGGGGGCCTGGCGGAGGGCGGCTGTCATGGCTGCCAGACGTTCGGGGCCGGCCAGGCCTGCGTGGTAGAGGTGGATCTCCGAGGCGCCTGCCTTGGCGTACGTGGTGAGGAGTTCGGCGAGGGCGGTGGCGTCGGCGGGACGCGGGGGGAGGGCCAGGACGTAGGCGCCCACTCGCTGGCCGGGGGAGCACAGGTCGCGGAGGCGGGCCAGGCGGGCCGCGTCCGTTGCCGGGTCGCCCCAGCAGTTGCCCACCAGGACGTCGGCTCCCGGCTCGCCGGTGGGGAGGGCGGCGAAGGGGCCGGTGGCCCAGGGGTCCGGGTTGGCGTGCAGGGTGATCGGGACGTTCGGTGCCACCTCGCGGGCGGTCGAGATCAGGCGCTCGCGGAGCGATGCCGAAAGGGCGACTCGTGCGGCGCGTACATCGTCGGCGAGTGATCCCAGCGCGGCGTCGATGGCGGAGTGAGGGGGTTCGGCGGTGGGGGCGGCGTCGACGGCGGCGCGGATGCTGTCCCGGGTGCCTTCGGGGTAGCGATCGGCGCAGGCGGTGCAGAAGCAGAGCGACAGCAGGTCCGCGTCGAAGTCCGCGCCCGAGGTCTTCTCGTGCACGCTCTGGTGCGCGAAGCCCATGGGGCCGCAGCCTTCGAGAACGAGCCCGTCCGGTTCGCCGGCCACCAGCACTTCGCGGACGAGGCGGGAGCAGTATTCCGTGACGTCCTCGAACGCCGGGCACAGGGCGTACGGGTACGGGTCGCCGAAGGCGTTGCGTACCACCAGGTCGGGGTGGGCGGTGCCGAGGTGGGCATTGTGGGTCAGGACGGTCCATGCGTGCACGCGGAGTCCGGCGCGGCGGAGGGCGTCCTGGGCGACCAGGTAGGCGTCGGGGGTGGTCCAGGAGGGGGCGGCGGGCGTCAGGCGGGCCCAGGCG
>NZ_LAVL01000075.1 GCF_001083785.1 Nonomuraea sp. SBT364 | reverse complement strand
AGCGCCCGCTGCCCGTGCAGGCGCAGCTCCGGCCGATGGAGGCGGCGGTGGCGGAGCACCAGGAGCGCCTTCAGCACCGCAGCCACGCCCGACGCCGCCTCCATCGGCCGGAGCTGCGCCTGCACGGGCAGCGGGCGCTCGCGGCGGCTGCCGAGGCAGCGTCCCAGCTCCCGCCAGTCCTCGGGGCCGCCGAGCGCCTCGACGTACACGAGGTCGTCCGGATCGACCCTGGCACGCTCGTACACCTCCTCGGGCCGCCCCCAGGCGGCGATCACGCCGTGGATGCGGTCGCGGTCGGCCAGCGCGTCGCCGAGCCGTTTGAGCACCAGCACCGCGCCGCCCTCGGCGCCCACGTCCGGGTACGTCGCCCCACCCGCCAGCACCACCCGGCTGTCGCCGTTCGCCACCGCGTCGCAGGCCCGGGCCAGAGCGACGAGCGACGACGCGGCGCCGGCGTCCACCGAGGCGCCGGGCCCGCGCAGGTCGAAGAAGCGCGCCAGCGCGTCCTGCGACGCGCCGCCCGTGAACACCCCGGCGCCGGAGCCGGCCAGCACCGCGGGGTCGAGGCCGGCGTCGTCGAGCGCCTCGGCGGCCATCTCCAGCAGCAGCCGGTGCCGCGGATCGGCCGCGGCCGCCTCCTCGGCCCGCATCCCGAAGTAGGCGGCGTCGAACCCGCCCGCGCCCTGACCGCCCACCCCCAGGTCGCGCCCCGCCTCCAGGGCCGCCCACAGCCCGTCCGGGCCGGTTATCCCGCCCGGCAACCGGCAGCCGGCCCCGACAACGGCCACCGCCTGGCCACCGACTCCACCCACGAGCACGCCCGCCTCCACCGATGGGCAACCGCCCACCCTGAGTGATCAGCCAACTACGGGGATTCACTGTGGGGGCGAGCGGTGCCCCAGGTCAAAGCACCATGCCGTGGCCTTCGGCCGCACTCTCGCGCCAGGCGGGAACTCTGCCCCGGAATCACCGCAACCCGGCCGCGTCACGTGGCGTCCGCGCCGGATCCCGGCGCCGGTCCGCGGGGTGATAATTGTCGGTGCCAGGCGGCACGATGTGTTCATGACTGACGCGCCCCCGCACACCGAGTTGCTCGATCACGCCGCTTACGCCGAGGCGGTGCAGATCGCGGTCGACGCCAACGCCGCCTATTACGGCGACGGCGAGTCCACGCTCGACGACGACGCCTACGACCGGCTGTTCCGGGGCATCCAGGCGTACGAGAACGAGCACCCCGACGAGGTGCTGCCGCACTCGCCCGCGGGCAAGGTGGCCGGCGGGGCGGTGACCGGCGACGTGCCGCACACGGTGCCCATGCTCAGCCTGGACAACGTGTTCTCGGCCGAGGCGCTCACCCGCTGGGTGGCCGGGCTGGAGCGGCGGCTGGGCCGGCCGGTGGCGGCGTTCAGCGTCGAGCCCAAGCTCGACGGGCTGGCCATCTCCGCGCGCTACCACGGCGGCAGGCTCGTCCAGCTGGTCACGCGCGGCAACGGCACCGAGGGCGAGGACGTCTCGCACGGCATCGGCACGGTCGTCGGCCTGCCGCTCACGCTGGCCGAGCCGGTGACGGTGGAGATCCGCGGCGAGGTGCTGATGACGGCCGAGCAGTTCGAGGCGGCGTGCGCCAAGCGGCAGGCGCACGACGGCACCACGTTCGCCAACCCGCGCAGCGCGGCGGCGGGCACCCTGCGCGCCAAGGACCGGCCCTACGTGTGCGAGCTGACCTTCTTCGGCTACAGCGCGCTGCCGCTGCCGCCGGGCGACGACTCCGAGCTGGCCACGCGGCTGCGTGAGCTGCCGCACAGCGAGATCATGGAGCTGGTCGCGGCGCTCGGCGTCGCCACCACCGGGTCGACGCCGGTCGCCGGGATCGTCGCCACCACGGTCGAGGAGATCCAGCGGCGCATCGGCGAGCTGGCGGCCGTGCGCGCGGAGCTGCCGTTCGGCATCGACGGCATCGTCATCAAGGCCGACAGCGCCGCCGACCAGGCGGAGGCCGGGTTCGGCAGCCGGGTGCCGCGCTGGGCCATCGCCTACAAGCTGCCCGCCACCGAGAAGATCACCAAGCTGATCGGCGTGGAGTGGAACGTGGGCCGCACCGGCATCATCGCGCCCCGGGCCGAGCTGGAGGAGGTGGAGCTCGACGGAAGCAAGGTCCGCTACGCCACCCTGCACAACGCCGCCGACATCACCCGGCGCGGCCTCATGCTGGGCGACTCCGTCATGGTGCACAAGGCCGGTGACGTGATCCCGCGCGTGGAGGCGCCCGTCGTCCACCTGCGCACCGGCGACGAGAAGCCGATCCCCGTCCCCGACGTGTGCCCCAACTGCCAGGGCGAGATCGACAAGTCGCAGGAGCGGTGGCGCTGCGTCCGCGGCCGGGCATGCAAGATCATCACCTCGATCCTCTACGCCGCCGGCCGCGACCAGCTCGACATCGAGACGCTCGCCGAGAGCCGGATCGTCCAGATGATCGAGGCCGGGCTCGTCGCCGACTTCGCCGACCTGTTCACGCTCACCCACGAACAGGTCCTGGCGCTCGACCGGATGGGCGAGACCAGCACCGGCAAGCTGCTGGCGGCGATCGAGCAGGCCAAGGCCCGGCCGCTGAGCCGGGTGTTCTGCGCGCTCGGCGTACGCGGCACCGGCCGGGCGATGTCGCGCCGGATCGCCCGCCACTTCGGCACCATGGACGCCATCCTCGCCGCCGATGCCGAGGCCCTCCAGGCGGTCGAGGGCATGGCGTCGAAGAAGGCGGCCCTCCTGGTCACCGAGCTGGCCGAGCTGCGGCCGCTCATCGGCAAGCTCGTCGCGGCCGGCGTCAACATGACGGAGCCCGGCGTCACCCCGCCCGTCCCCGGCCAGGCCGGGGCCGCCGACGGGGAGGGCGCCGACGGGGAAGCCGCCGATGGGGCGGCCGTCGCGGCCGAGCTGCCGCTGTCCGGCAAGTCCGTCGTCGTCACCGGCTCGATGACCGGCAAGCTCGGCGAGCTGAGCCGCAACGAGATGAACGAGCTCATCGAGCGGGCCGGCGGCAGGTCGTCATCCAGCGTCTCGGCCAGGACGAGCCTGCTGGTGGCGGGCGAGAAGGCCGGCTCCAAGCGGGCCAAGGCCGAGTCGCTCGGCGTCGAGATCATCACGCCCGACGAGTTCGCCTCCTTGGTGGCCGCCTTCCTCTGACCGCCCCTTCGGCCGGGGCGTTCAGCGGTCGCGCTCGCCGAGCCCGTCGGGACGGTCCTCCGTGCCCGCCAGGCTAGCGAACGCGCTGGACGCCCGATTCGCCCGACGGTGCGGGGTCGTCGCCGCCGCACGCGGCCGCGATCACTCTCGTCAGCGCCTGGTGCAGGTGCTGGAGTTCGTCGAGGTCCATGCCGAGCCGGGCGACGATGGCCGGGGGGATCTTCTCCGCCTCCGCCCTGAGCCGCCGGCCGGCGGGCGTGAGGGTCACGACGAGGGCGCGCTCGTCCTTGCTGTTGCGCTCGCGGTTGATGTAGCCGAGTGCCTGGAGCCGCTTGAGCAGCGGGGACATGGTGCCCGGGTCGAGCTGGAGCAGCTCCCCCAGCTCCTTGACCGACAGCGGTTCGTGCTGCCAGAGCGCGAGCATGGCCAGGTATTGCGGATGGGTCAGCCCCATGGGCTGCAGCAGCGGCCGGTAGAGGCCGATCACGCTGCGTGAGGCGACGCTGAGGGCGAAGCACACCTGCCGGTCCAGGGCCAGCAGGTCCGCCGCCTCTCCCGTGCTCTCCATGTGCGGGCCTCCGGCACCCTCTGATACGGTAATTGGTGTACAAAGTATTAGCGCACAAAGAGTTGCCACGCAAATCTTGGCGATCCCGGGAGGGACACCGCATGTTCTACCGCAAGCCGCTGGAGGAGCGCATCGCCGAGCGCCAGGCCAAGCTGCGCCCCCTGGAGGAGGGCAAGCACTTCGAGCACGGCCCGGCCAAGTTCGTGTTCGTCGCGCTGCTCGTCGCGGTCGTGGCCATGCACGTCATCGGCCTGGCCGTCGTCATGCACTTCTCCTGACGGCCGCCGGGCCCGGTCGAGGGCGCCGCCGGCCCAGCGGCCGGGCCGGGCGCCCGCGGCCTTCCGCAGGGCGCCGGGGTCCGCGACGAGTTCCTCGCCGCGGAAGGGCGGCCTGCCGACCGGCGCCCCTGGGGGGAACACCCACACCTCGATCGCCCGGGGCGCCCGGAGCCAGCCGGGCTCGACGGGGCCCGGGTGTTCCTGGGAGCCGGGGCCGTCGCCGCTCCGCTCGCCGCAGCGGCCGAGGTCGCTCCACCCATCGGCGTCGCCGGCCGACCGCACCAGCACCCGGGCGCCGGGGTCGGCGCAGCGTGCGGAGTAGCCGGTCGTGAGGCCGGCCGGCCGGAAGGTGACCGTCACGTGGTCGCCCAGGGTCTCGCGGGTGGCCGACTCGATCAGCCGGAGCCGCTCGCCGCGCCCCCCGGTGACCGCCCCCTGCAGCTCCACCCCGGGCGCGATCATCACCGAATCGGGGGCGCCGCCCGCGACGGGCACGGCGACGAGGACCGTGAGAGCGACCGCCGCACGAGCTTCTCCAGGCGAGGGGACTGCGGCCGCTCCGGGCCGCCGTCACCGACCTCGGCGAACACCGTACGCAGGTCCTGCTCGGTGTAGCGCGTCACCTGATCTCCGGCATTTCCAGTTCGCGCATCGCCGGCCCCATCGCCCGGGTGACCGGGACGCCAATTTGACCCCGAATAGTTCCACTCCGTACTATCGGCCTCCGAATCACCCAGGAGGCCGACCATGCGTACTCTCATCACCGACGTCCGGGTCTTCGACGGCGAGCGGACCGTCCCCCGCGCGGACGTCCTCATCGACGGCGAGCTGATCGCCGAGCCCGACGGCGGCCCCGTGGACGCCACCGTGGACGGCGCCGGCAGGACGCTGCTGCCGGGCCTGATCGACGCGCACACCCACGCCCACGACGGCGCGCTCGGGCAGGCGCTGGCGTTCGGCGTGACGACCGAGCTGGACATGTTCTGCCTGCCGTCGAACCTGGCCAGACAGCGCCGCACCGCCGCCGAGCGGGACGACGTGGCCGACATCCGCAGCCCCGGCGTGCTGGCCACCGCCCCCGGCGGGCACCCGAGCCAGATCATGGCCGCCGAGGCGGCGAACCTGGCCCACCTGGGCGACGCCGCCGGGCCGTTCGACACGGTGGCCGGCGCCCACGAGGCGACGGCGTTCGTCGAGGCGCGGCTGGAGCAGGGCGCCGACTACCTGAAGATCGTCATCGACGACGGCGCGGCGGGCGGCCTCGACCTGCCCGCGCTCGCGCCCGGCACGGTGGCCGCACTGGTCGAGGCGGGGCACGCCGCCGGGCTGCGGGCGATCGGGCACGCCGTCACGGTGCGTGAGGCCCTGATCGCCCTCGACGCGGGGATCGACGGCCTGGCCCACGTCGTCAGCGACGCCTCCCCGGGCGGCGAGGCAGCCGGGGAGCTGGCGGCCAGGATCGCCGCCCAGGGCGTGTACGTGGTGAGCACGCTGTCCTACTTCGAGGCCGTCAACGGCGACGAGAACGGCCTGGAGCTCATCCGCGACCCGCGCGTCGCCGCCCGGCTGCCCGAGCGGCTCAGGGCCGCCGCCACCCGCGACCCGTCGGCCGTCCCGGTCCCGGCGGCCGGCTCGGTCAACGCCCTGCACGCCGCCCGCGAGCTGCACCGGGCCGGGGTGCCGCTGCTGGCCGGCACGGACGCGAACATGTTCGCGCCCATCCACGGCGCCGCCATGCACCGCGAGCTGCTGCTGCTCACCCTGGCCGGGCTCACCCCCGAGGAGGCGCTGGCCGCCGCCACCAGCGTCCCGGCCCGCCACTTCGGCCTGGCCGACCGGGGCCGCGTCGCCGCCGGGCTGCTGGCCGACCTGGTGCTCGTGGAGGGCGACCCCACCCGCGACATCACCGACAGCCGCGCCATCGCCGCCGTGTGGCGCAGAGGCGCCCGCCTGCGGGGATAGCCGGACTTGGGAGTATCTGACCAGGACTAATACTCAATCGACACGTGGGCGTGGCGTGTTATCACTCCTCCAAATGGATACGTATAGTGACGACTCAATGGCAGTTCGTGATCAAGGGGAGATCATGAAGGGTATTCTTATCGTCGCCAGCGGTGCGCTTCTGGCGGCGGCCGCCGTGGCCGGTCCGGCTGCGGCAGAGGTCAGCGACCGCTCGAACGAGTGCTACTACAGCGCCGAAGGCTCCAGCTCGTGGCTGAACGTCGACCACAAGCGGGTCCGGGCGGGCTCGAAGCTGTTCGAGGCGTGCAAGGGCCACCACCACCACTACTACAACCGGGACGACCACGACGACCACGGCGACTACGGCCGCTGGAACAACGGGGACCGGTGGGAGGACGGCGGCTACGACGGCTACGACGGCTGGCGCGACTGACCTACCTCACCGGCGCCGGTCTGGGTTCCCAGGCCGGCGCCGGCCCACGTCCGGGCACGGCGCGGCCGCAGCACGCCGGCGCATCCGCCCATGACCGCCGTGACGCAGGCGAGCAACCCGAAGGCCACCGGGAACGAGGTGGCGCCGGCCACCCAGCCGGTGACGGCGGGCGCGGCCAGCCCCGACAGGTACGTGATCGTCGCCACGCCGGCGACGCCCTGGCCCGGTGTCGGCCCGGCGTTCCCCGCGGCGGCGAACACCAGCGGCACGGTGACCGCCACCCCCACGCCGACCAGCGCGAACCCGGCGATGGCCGCCACCGGCACCTGAGCCGTGGCGACGACGACGGCCCCCGCCGTGGCCAGCACCGCGCCGCCCCGCACCGCCGTGACGGGCCCCAGCCGCCGCACGATCGCGTCCCCGCACAGCCGGGTGACGACCATGAACGCGGCGAAGATCGCGTACGTGACCGCGCCCAGCCCTTCCCCGGCGCCCGTGACCTCCACGGTGTAGACGGCGGCCCACTGCGCGCCGGACAGCTCGGTGACCGTGGCGCACAGCCCGACCAGGCCGATCGCCAGGATCGCCCGCGACGGCACCGCGAACCGGGGCGGCGCCTGCTCCCCGGGCCCGGGCCGCAGGTCGGGCAGCCCGCGCGTCACGGCCAGCCCCGCCAGCAGCAGCACCGCGGCCATGAGCGCCAGGTGCGCGCGGGCGTCGACCGCCACGGCCGCCATCGCCGCCCCGGCGCCCGCCCCGGCGAAGTTCCCGACGCTCCACAGCCCGTGCAGGCTCGACATGATCGACCTGCCGAGCCGCCGCTCGACCACGACACCCTGGGCGTTCATCACGACGTCACAGGCCCCGGCGGCGGCCCCGTACACCAGGAGGGCGGCGCACAGCCACGGCAGGCCGGGAGCGAGCGCGGGCAGCGCGAGCGCGATGCCCCACAGCGCGAGCAGCGTCCGGGTGGCGGCCCGCCCCCCGAAGCGGTGGGCTAGGCGCCCGGCCATCGGCATCGCGACGAACGCGCCGAGCGACGGGCACAGCAGCGCCAGGCCGAGCACGCCGGGATCGAGGCCGAGATGGTCCTGGATCCATGGCATCCGGGTCGCCAGGCTGCCGCCGACGGCACCGTGGACCGCGAAGACCCCGGCGATCGCACGATGATGGGGGTGTCTCATGCGGGGTAAATTATCAGGCAGGGTTCCTAATGAATAGAGGGGCAACGTGCGCACCGCCACACCGAGTACGGCCCGGGCGATCAACGACCGGCTGGCCCTGGACCTGCTGCTGGAACGCGGGCCGCTGACCGCGCCGCAGATCAGGACGCTGACGGGGCTGTCGCGTCCCACGGTCTCCGACCTGATCGAGCGGCTGCAGGCGAACGGCCTGATCGAGGCGGGCGGCGAGGACGGGGGCGACCGGCGGGGGCCGAACGCGCGCCTGTACCGGATCGTGGCCGGGCGGGCGCACGTGGCCGGCGTGGACGTGCGCCGCAACGCCGTGACGGTGACCGTGGCCGATCTCACCGGCGCCACGAAGGGCACCGCGAGGCGCGAGGTCGGCGCCGGCGGCATCCCCGACCTGGTAGCCGGCGCGGTGGCCGAGGCGGCGGGCGGGCGCTCCCTGCACGCGGTGGCGGTGGGCGCGCCCGGCCTGGTCGACCCGCGCACCGGCGACCTGTCGCGGCTCAACGACGTACCGGGCTGGCGGCCCAGCGTGCTGCGGGAGCTGCGGTCCCGGCTGGACGGGCCGGTGGTGCTGGAGAACGAGGTGAACCTGGCCGCGCTGGCCGAGCATCGCGAGGGCGCGGCGGCGGGCCAGGGCGACTTCGTGCTGCTCTGGCTGGACGACGGCGTGGGCGCGGCGGTCGTGCTGGACGGCAGGCTGCGCCGGGGGGTGTCCGGCGGCGCGGGCGAGATCGGCTTCCTCGACGCCGGCGACGGGCCGCTCTGCGACCTGGTGAACGGCGCGGCCGTCCGCGGGCGGGCGATCGGCGAGGTGGCCGCCCGGGTGGCCGCGGCGGCGTTCCCGGCGGTGGCGCTGCTGGACCCCGGCCTGGTCGTGCTCGCCGGGGAGATCGGCAGGGCGGGCGGCGACGAGCTGGCCGCCCTGGTCGCCGACCGGCTGGCGCGGCTCGCGCCGGTGCCCACCCAGGTGCGGGTCACGGCCATCGAGGACAACCCGGTGCTGGGCGGCGCGGTGGTGACCGCGCTGTCGATGGCCCGCGACGACCTGTTCGGCGCCCCGTAAGCCGTCGGCGGAAACCTCTGGCAGCACCCCGCTCGGCGTGATCGGCTCGGAGGATGGACGCTGCCTATGACGAGATCGCTGACTGGTACGAGGAGGTGTTCCTGGCCGCCGGGGACCCCCTGGGCACCCGGGGCCTGCTGCGGGAGCTGCTGGGCGAGGGCCGGGGCACGTGCCTGGAGATCGGCTGCGGCACCGGCGTGCACGCGGCGGTGGTCCGCGACCTCGGCTGGACCCCGGCGGGCGTCGACCTGTCGGCCGGGATGCTGCGGCACGCGCGCGACCGGCTGCCGGCCGTACGGGGCGACGCCACGCGGCTGCCGTTCCGCGACGCCGGCCTGCCCGCGGTGATCGCGATGATGGCGCACACCGACATGCCGGATTATCCGGCGGTGCTGCGCGAGGCGGCCAGGGTGCTGCGGCCGGGCGGCGCATTCGTGCACGTCGGCGTGCATCCGTGCTTCTGCGGCGGGTTCGCCGACCGTGGTGATCCGGAGGCGGTGGTGATCCGCCCCGGCTACCTCGACCGGCACTGGACGAAGGAGTCGTGGACCGACAAGGGGGTGCGGGCGAAGGTGGGGGCGAGCCACTGGCCCGTACCGGAGCTGCTCAACGCCTTCGTGGCGGCGGGGCTGACGCTGGAGCGGTTCGCCGAGTCGGGCGGGCCGGTCCCGGTGGTGCTGGCGGTCCGGGCCCGCAAAGAGAGCTAGTACGTTTGTACATGTACAGACGTACTAGTTCGGAGGAGCCGTCATGGCCTACCTGTTCCTCGCCCTGGCCATCTGCGCGGAAGTGCTGGCCACCAGCCTGCTCAGGACCACCGAGGGTTTCACCCGGCTGTGGCCCACGATCGGCTGCCTGGCGACGTACGGCGTGTCGTTCTACATGCTCACCCAGGCGCTCACGCGCGGGCTGGGGGTGGGCTTCTCCTATGCCGTGTGGTCGGGGCTGGGCACGACACTGATCGTGGTGGTCGGCGTCCTGTTCTTGAACGAGCCGCTCAACGCGGCCAAGGTCGCCGGCGTGGCCCTCGTGGTCGCCGGCGTGGTCACCCTCCAGCTCGGCGGTGCCCATTGAGCGGCGCCACGCGCAATCCCGCCGAACGCCGCCGCCGCATCGTCCGGGCCGCCTGCGACCTCATCCCCGAGGTGGGCGTGGGCGGGCTGACGCACCGGCTGGTCGCCGCGCGGGCCGGCGTCCCGCTGGGCGCGACCACCTACTACTTCAGGACGCTCGGCGACCTGGTCGAGGCGGCGCTGGAGGCGGCGGCCGAGGCCACCGACGAAGGGCTGCGGCAGTGGGCCGCCGAGCTGGCGGCCGCCGCGGACGTGCCGGCCAGGCTGGCCGAGCTGACCGCGGACTACCTGGGCGACCGCGTCCGGATGATGACCTGGAACGAGATGTACGCCGCCGCCGGGCACCGGCCGGAGCTGCGGCCCCTGGCCCGCCGGTGGAGCGACGGCCTGGCCGGTGTCCTCGCCGAGCACACCGGCGCCCGGGGCGCGCGCCTGGCCGCCGTGTTCGTCGACGGCGCCGTCATGCACGCCCTGATCCACGACCGGCCGCTGGACCGGGACTCCCTGGCCGAGTCGCTGACCGCACTGATGGCTCAGCCGTAGAGCCGCTCCAGCCAGGCGCGCCAGGCCGGGCCTGCGTCGCCGGGGGCGCCGGGGGCGCCGAAGAGGTGGTGGGAGGCCACCATGGAGCCGCCCCTGCCCTGGATGAACCGGTAGAGCCCGTCGCCGGTGCGGACGCCGAGGGTCTGGACGTTGGCGAAGTAGACGACGCCCGCCTGCCCGGCCGGCTCCAGGAAGACCTTGTCGCCCGGCGAAGGGTCGCCGAGCTCGCCGTACAGGGTCCGCCAGGCGCGCGGCCAGTCGGTGACGGGCGGGCCGAACTCGGTGACCGGCGTGGCGGCCCGGCCGGCGAAGTGGGTGAGGTATTCCACGAGCGTGGCGAAGAACAGCGCGAAGCCGGTGGACATCGCCTCGTACTCGCTCTCCCAGTCGTCGCCCGGCAGGAAGCCGCTGGCGACCAGGCGGATCGAGGTGCTGCCCCGGTCGCGGCCCTCCACGAGGAAGTCGTAGGCGACGAACCGCCCGTCGGGGGCGGGGGCGCCGGCGTGCGTGAAGCGGTGCGGCGGCTCGGCGGCGCTCACGGCGGAGTCGGGCAGGTCGACGCCGCCGAAGGCGGTGCGGACCACGCCGCCGGCCACCTCGTTGCGGCCCATGAACCAGGCGTCGATGCCCGGCCCGGTGGCGATCGCCTCCCACACCTGCTCGGGTGTCGCCTCCACCAGCGCCTCATGGGGAAGCTCGAACGCGTGACCCATGTCAGCCCTCCTTCACCGAAGGGTGCACGGCCACGACCAGACGGTGATCGCGGCCACCTTCAGCAGCTTCGTCATGATATTTCGCGACCAGGGAGGTGACGGCCTGGGTCAGTTCCTCGGCGAAGGCGGCCCGGTCGGCCGCCGACGCGAAGCGCACCTCGCCGTCGATGGCGAACGTCGCCACCCGCTTGCGCGCCTCGGCCGCGCCGGTGATGAGCGCGCCGACGTCGCGGACGAGCTGCGCGGCCAGCGCCAGCAGCCAGCGGGCCGACAGCCGGTCGGGAGCCCTGGCGGGATCGGGCTGCACGGCCGCCAGCGCCAGCGGGGAGATCACGAACGACGCGGCCTTGGCCTGCATCACCCGCTCGGTCACGTTGCCCTTCTTGCGCTCCTCGACGAGCTCGACCAGGCCGTGCTTCTCCAGCGTGCGCAGATGGTAGTTGACCTTCTGCCGGGCCAGGCCGACCTTGGCCGCCAGGGACGTCGCGGATCCGGGCTCGACCAGCTCGGCCAGCAGCCTGGACCGCATGGGGTCGAGCGACGCCTCGGCGGCCTCCGCGTTCTCGATCACTGCCACTTCGTGCATGGCCCCCACGATCCCACCGAAAAAAATAATTGTCAAACCCTCGGAACGGCGCATCGCGGAAGCTACCTTTCCGCGTTCATCCCTACTCTTGGGGGACATAGGGACGAAGGAGTACTCAGTGGTGGAAATGACGTGGCCGCAGGTGAGTGCCCGGCGGCTGGCGCGGGCGGGGCTGGCCGAGCCCTTGGCGGCGACGCCGGCCGAGGTGGTCGCGACGATGTGCGGGGCGCACGCGCAGGTGATGTCCGCGGCCGAGCTGTCGGTCGCGCTCCGGCTTGAGAACGCCACCCGGGCGGACGTGCGCGCGGCGCTGTGGGAGGAGCGCAGCCTGGTCAAGACGTACGGGCCGCGAAGCACCGTGCACCTGCTGCCCGCGCGCGACCTGGCCGCCTGGACCGGGACGCTGTCCTCGGTGCCCGCCGCCGGCGGCGCGTTCCCCCCGGACAGGCGGCTGACGGCCGAGCAGGCCGACCAGGTGGTGGCCGCGATCGCGAAGGCGGTGGACGGCACGCACCTGACGATCGACGAGCTGAGCGACGCCGTCATCGCCGGCACCGGGCCATGGGCGGGCGACCTGGTGATGCCGGCGTTCCAGACCATGTGGCCGCGCTGGCGGCAGGCGATGGGCATGGCCGCGCACCGGGGCGCGTTCGTGTTCGGCCCAGCGCGCGGGCGCAAGGTCACCTACACCAGCCCGCCGGACGGTTTCCGGCCCGTCGCCGGTGACCACGGGCCGCTGCGCGCCTTCCTCCACGCGTACGGGCCCGCGACCCCGGAGCAGTTCGCGCGCTGGCTGGGGGTGCCGAAGAGATGGGCCGTCGCGCAGTTCGCCACGGCCGGGCTGGAGGAGGTGTCGTTCGCGGGATCGGCCGCGTACGTCCTGGCCGGGGACACCGGCGTGCCCGCCGGGCCGCCGTCCGGGGTGCGGCTGCTGCCGTACTTCGACGCCTACCTGGTGGCGGGGCAGCCCCGGGAACTGCTGTACGCGGGGGCCGCGGCGCAGCGGGCGCTGGCGGGCGGGCAGGCGGGCAACTTCCCGGTGCTGCTGATCGACGGGCAGGTGACCGGGGTGTGGCACCAGCGCCGCTCCGGCTCCCGCATCGAGGTCACGGTGGAGCCGTTGCGCGAGCTGCGTCCCGCCGAGCTCGGCGAGTTGCGCGAGCAGGTGGACCGGGTGGGTGCGATCCTGGAGGGCCGGGCGCGGCTCACCGTCGGCACGGTGACCGTCGGAGCGCACGCCTAAACGCATTCTTGGCCCGTTTTTGGGCTTGAGTCCAGGCATCCGGCGGTACGCCCTCAGGGACAGCCCTGTGCGAGGAGTTCCGCGATGGCAGGCCAGCCGCATACCCGGGCCCGTCCCGCCTGCACCCGCCGCGCGGCGGCGAGGCCCCACCACCACACGCCCGCCCGCCCGTGCCGGGCTGCACGCGCACGGGCCTGGCGCTGCGCCTGGACCTCGCCCGGAAGGCACCCCCGGGATCGCCCGCGCACCGGGGCCCGGGGGCCCGGCGTGCTGCCGCCGACCCGCGAGGAACCGCTGGAACGCCCCGCTGTCCAGACCGGCGGGCCGCGGCGGCGGGTGCCCGTGCTCGTCCGGCCGGGGGGCCGGTGCGAGCCGCGGCAGGGCTGGCAGCGCCGCGGCGGCGTACGGCTGCCACGCGACCGTTTACGACGGCGGCACCAGGCCGACTGCGGCAGGAGGAAGGCCGTCAGGCGGCCAGCCATTCCTTGACGCCCGACCGCAGGCGGTCCTTGAGCGACGGCCGCGCGAACGAGGCGTCGATCCCGGCCACGGCCACGTCCGCCAGGACGTCGTCGCCGTACCCGAAGACTTCGCGGACGCGCGCGTACTCGGCGGCGAGCCCGGTCTCGCCGTCGGTGTTGAGGGTCACCGCGAGCCCGGCGGCGCGCAGCAGCGGCAGCGGATGGCCGGCGAACGACGGGACGATCCCCAGCAGCACGTTGGACGTGGGGCACACCTCCAGCGGGACGCCGCGCTCACGCACCTCCGCCACCAGCGCCGGGTCCTCCAGCACCCGGATGCCGTGGCCGAGCCGCTCGGCGTGCCCCAGCGTGAGCGCCTCGCGGATGCTGCCGGGCCCGGCGAACTCGCCCGCGTGGTGCACCAGGCGCAGCCCGGCGTCCCGGGCCGCGTCGAACACCTCGGCGAACGGCGCCAGCGGGTGGCTCTCGTCACCGGCGAGCCCGATGCCGATCACCGCGTCGTAGCGGCGGGCCAGCTCGTAGGTGCGCCACAGCCGCTCGGCGGAGCGGCGGCGGGAGTGGTCGAGCAGGACGCGGCACTCGACGCCGTGGCGGGCGCCGCCTTCGGCCAGCCCGTCGAGCACCGCCTCCAGCGGCATCTCCGGCGCGCCGAGCCGCTCGCCGTGGGCGGCCGCGGTGAAGGTGACCTCGGCGTAGCGGGTGCCCTGGGCGGCCTCGTCCTCGCAGAACTCCAGGGCGACCCGCCGGAAGTCGGCGGCGGTGCGCAGCAGCCCGCGCACCATGGCCCGCTGGTCGGCGAACTCCCGGAAGCTCGCGAACCCCGCCTCCGGCGCGGCCTGCCCGCCGAGGTCGCGCACGGTCGCGGGCCGCACGGTGCTCTCCAGGTGAACGTGCAGGTGGGCCTTGGGCAGCAGGCGGACGTCTCTCACGCGGGCCACCCTAGGACACCGCCGTTCAGGCCCTCCGGGTGACCCGGATCTTCGACTGCTTGTGCGGGGTGCGCTCCCAGTCGTCCATGAACACCGCGTCGAGCCCGTACTGGCCGGCCAGCCGTACCAGGGTCTCGGTGCGGTAGTAGAAGTCCTCGCGGAGCACCTGGTGCTCCTTGCCCTCGGTGCGGTCGAAGGTGAAGTCGAACCAGCCGCCCGGCCGCATGATCCGCCCGACGTGGGCGAAGCACTCGTCGATCACCTCCAGCGGCGAGTGCGAGAAGACGCTGTGCGCGTGCACGACGTCGAAGTGCTCGTCCGGCAGGAACGCGAACCGCAGGTCGCGGACCGGGGTGAGGTGCGGCAGCTTGTCGCGCAGGCCGTGGTCGGCGACGGTGTCCTGCGCCGCCATGAGGATGTCGGGCGAGATGTCGATGCCGTAGTAGTTGCCCGTGTGCAGGTAGTCGATGAACAGCCGCCCGGCCCGCAGGTTGCCGCAGCCGATCTCCAGCATCCGGCACTCGGGCTTGAGCCCGTGCTCCAGCAGGTAGTCGAACTGCATCTGGCCCAGCGCAAGCCAGCGCTTGTGCGTGTGGGAGCCGACGGCACCCTCGGGGCTGCGCGCGGTGTCTGAGCGCATGACCGCCCGGTAGTAGGCGATGTGGTCGCGGCTGTGCAGGCGCAGCCAGGTGTCGCGGGCCAGCCGCCGCAGGTGCGGGATCACCTTGTGCGGGTGCCTGAGCGCGTAGGACGCCTGGTGCGCCAGGCTCGAACGGGGGCGTGTCACGAGGAGCACCGCCAAAAGTCAGGGGACTCGGCCTTCATGCTGGGAATGTAAGTCACCTACCCGGCCGTGCCAGCGGCTCACGTGAAAATCTTGGATGCCCGTTTGCCCAGCCTTTCTCGGCGGCGGAGCGCCTGCGAGGAGTTCGATGCCGCACGTCCGTTACGCGACCGCCGCCGCGCCGGGGCGGGCCAACGAGGACTACGTGATCGCCGGGCCGTCCTGGGTCGCGCTGTTCGACGGGGCGACCGCGCCGCCCGGCGTCCGGTCCGGGTGCGTGCACGACGTGCGCTGGCTGGTGCGGACGCTGGCCTCGGGCGTGGCGGCGCGCGTCGACGGCGGCGAGCCGCTCGCGGACGTCCTGGCGGACGCCATCGCCGCCACCATGTCGCGGCATGCCGGGACCTGCGACCTGGCGAACCCCGACTCCCCCTCGGCGACGGCCGCGCTGGCCAGGTTGCGCGGCGACCGGCTCGACTACCTGGTGCTGTGCGACTCGGCGATCGGGCTGGCGCACCCCGGCGGCGGCGTCACGGTGGTGCGCGACGAGCGGCTCGACCGCCTGCCGGGCGGGCGGCCGTACTCGGTGGAGCTCGTCAGGTCCCTGCGCAACCGGCCGGGCGGCTTCTGGGTGGCGAGCACCTGCCCCGCGGCCGCCGGGCGGGCCCTGGCCGGGACGGTGGACGCGGCCGGGCTGGAGGGGGTGGCCCTGTTCACCGACGGCGTCACCCGGCTCGCCGACTGGTACGGCCGCACGTGGGACGAACTGGTCGCCGGGGCGCGGGACCCGGAGGCGCTGATCGCCGAGGTGCGCCGCCGGGAGCGGGCCCTCGGCCCGGTGCGCGGCAAGCAGCACGACGACGCCACCGCGGCCTGGATGTCGTTCCCCTGAGACGACGGTCACAACCTGTCGTAGCTGTTGGGTAGCTTGAAGGGGAAGACACGCTTTGGAGGTCGATGGCCAGTCAGCCCCTGTGACGCCCGATCCCGTCCGACCCGAGCGAGGAGATTGTCTTGACCCAAACAGCAGAGGCTCTCGAACTGGACGAAACCCCCGCTGACGGCATGTCCGTCAGCGCCGATTCCGTCAAGACATACCTGAAGGAGATCGGGCGGGTCCCTCTCCTGACCGCTGACCAGGAGATCGAGCTGGCCAAGCGGATCGAGGCCGGGTTGTTCGCCAGGGAGCGGCTCGACACCGAGCCGGGCCTCGACCGCGAGCTCCGGGCCGACCTGGAGTGGATCGCCGACGACGGGGAGCGGGCCAAGCAGCGCATGCTGGAGGCCAACCTGCGGCTGGTGGTGTCCATCGCCAAGCGCTATACCGGGCGCGGCATGTTGTTCCTCGATCTGATCCAGGAAGGCAACCTGGGGCTCATCCGGACCATTGAGAAGTTCGACTACCGGCTGGGCTACAAGTTCTCCACCTATGCCACCTGGTGGATCAAGCAGGCGATCACCCGGGCGATGGCCGACCAGGCGCGCACCATCCGCATCCCGGTGCACATGGTGGAGTTGATCAACAAGGTGGCGCGGGCCCAGCGCCGGTTGCAGATCGACCTCGGCCGCGAGCCCACTCCCGAGGAGATCGCGACCGAGACGGAGCTGGAGCCGGGCCGGGTCGTCGAGGTGCAGGGCTACGGCCGCGAGCCGATCTCCCTGCACACGCCGCTGGGTGAGGAGGGCGACAGCGAGTTCGGCGACCTCATCGAGGACACCGAGGCCGTCTCCCCCGCCGACGCGGTCTCCTTCACCCTGCTCCAGCAGCAGCTCCGCGCCCTGCTCGACGAATTGTCCGAGCGGGAGGCGGGCGTCATCTCGATGCGTTACGGGCTGGTCGACGGCAAGCCGATGACCCTGGACGAGATCGGCCGCATCTACGGCGTGACACGTGAGCGCATCCGGCAGATCGAGGCCAAGACGATGTCCAAGCTGCGCCACCCGTCGCGGGCGATGGCGCTGCGCGACTACCTGGCCTGACACCTCACATGAGCAGGAGCGACTTGCCGACGGTGCGGCGCTCCTCCAGTGAGACGTGGGCGTCGCGGGCCCGCTCCAGCGGGAAGGTGGCGCCGATGGCCGGGCGCAGGCTGCCCCGGGCGGCCAGGTCCAGCGCCTCGGTGAGCCAGGCGCGCATGTCGGCCGGGTCGGGCGGGCCCGACGCCAGGGCATTGACCACGCTCACCCCGCGGCGTTCGGCCTCACGCGGGTCGATGTCGGCGAAGCCGCCGTCGGCCGTGCCGTAGGTGACGAACCGGCCGCCGTCCGCGGCCGCCTCGAACGCCGCCTGGCCCAGTGCGCCGCCGGCGCCGTCGTAGACCAGGCCGGCGCCGCCGGTCAGGTCGCGCCCCCGCCGCTGCCAGCCCTCCTCGCCGTAGTCGACGGTGTGCTCGGCGCCCAGCTCACGGGCGAGCGCGAGCTTGCGCCCGCCGAGGGCGGCCGCGACGACGCGCGCGCCGGCGTCGCGGGCGAGCTGCACGAGCGTCGAGCCGGCGCCGCCCGCCGCGGCGGTCACCAGCACCCACTCGCCCTTCTCGAAGCGCCCCAGCCGGGCGAGCATGATCGCGGTCGCGCCGTCGTGCAGGACGGCGGCCGCCTGCTGGAAGCCGAGCCCGCCGGGCAGTTCCACGATCTGGTCGAGGCCGGCGACGACCTGCTCGGCGTAACCGGTGTCGAGGGTGGCCACGACGCGGCGGCCGATCCACGCCGGGTCCACGCCCTCGCCGGTCGACAGCACGGTGCCGGCCCCGCCGGTGCCGGGGACGTACGGGGGCGTGCGGGGGAAGAACTCGCCGCCCCAGCCGCGGCGCAGCAGGGTGTCGAGGTAGATGACGTCGGCGGCGGCCAGCCCGACGACGACCTGTCCCGGCCCCGCGACGGGGGCGGGCAGGTCGACGGCGACGAGCATGTCGGGGCCGCCGAATTCGCGCACCTGGATCGCGCGCATGGTGATCACTTCCTGAGGTCGATCGCGTCTCGGTGACCCCAGTGTTCAACCTCAAGTTTGGATGAGGTCAACCGCGATCTCCGC
Organism: Nonomuraea sp. SBT364; assembly: GCF_001083785.1. Taxonomy (GTDB): domain Bacteria; phylum Actinomycetota; class Actinomycetes; order Streptosporangiales; family Streptosporangiaceae; genus Nonomuraea. Next base: position 20,800 of record NZ_LAVL01000075.1, on the reverse strand, counting down.
CTCCTTCTCCCCGGCGAAGGCGAGCAGGCGCTCGCCCTCGGCGGCCAGCTCCGCCATGACCGTCCCCGGCAGCGGCCGGAAGGGCCGCAGGCGCAGGACGCCGTCCTTGAGGTCCCACATGCCGGCCACGACGCCGTCGACCAGGAAGGTCGGGTAGACGACCGAGCCCACGGACACGACCTTGCGCTGCTCGGCGGTCATGAGACGGGACCGGTCGGCGTAGGCGACGATCAGGTTGTCGAAGTAGGGCAGGAAGCGTACGGGCGCGGGCGCGTCGGCGTCGGCCAGGGGCGCGTCCGGGAGGTCGTACAGGACGCGCCCGTCGTCGTCGCGGTAGGCGCGCAGGCCCATCGCCTCGATGACCGGGCGCAGCCTGGTCAGCCCGGACCAGGTCTGCACGTCCATGACGCTCGCCGGGCCGAACGCGGCCAGGTAGCGGGTGACCAGGCGCTCGATGGGCGGCGCGGCGTCGAGGGGGCGGCCGAGCCACTCTTCGGCGAGGGTGAACGGGACGGCGCCGCCCCGGTTCCACACGCCGCTGGGCGGGGTGTGGATCACCGGGATCACGGCCTGCACGGTCCAGTTGAGCGCGAGCCGGTCGACGTCCGGCCAGCGCTCGGCGAGCAGGTCGCGCACCTGGGTGCGGGTCAGGGTCCGCCCGGTCAGGTGCGCGCGGGCCAGCCCGGCGAGCTCGTCCAGGTCCACCTCGCGCAGCGCGCCGCCGAAGGCGCCCCGCAGGCCGCGCGACAGGCGCGGCTGCAGGAGCGGCCGCAGCCACAGGTAGTCCTCGGCCAGGGCCAGGTGCTGGGTGGCGCGCAGCAGCGTCCCGCGCACGACCTGCCTGCCCTGCAGCAGGGTCGTCAGGTCGTCCTGGGTGAAGGACTCCAGGCGGGACCACAGGCCGAAGTAGGGCGGGTTGACGTCCTGGCCCTGGAGGGCGACGAGCCGTCCGACCGCCTGCGCGGGCGTCATGGCCGAGCGGGCGAGCAGCAGCTGACGGTCGAGCGTCGTGCGGTTGAGTACGCGGCGGTTCAGCGTCATGACCGTCACGCTAGGGACTATTGCGGCAAGGATGGTTCCGCGTTGAGGAGTTCGTCGAGGGCTTCGCGGAGGTTCGCGGCCAGCTCCCAGGCGTCGGGCACCATCGCGCGGTCGGTGATGACGCCGATGTCGAGCGAGCCGTCGTAGGAGAAGGCGGTGATGTTGATCCCGCCGCTCACGTCGGTGATCACGGAGACGGGATGGAGGCTGAGCAGCCGCGCCCCGCACACGTACAGCGGGAACTGCGGGCCCGGCACGTTGGACACGCCGACGTTGATCGGCGGCGCGGTCTGCCCCACCAGCTCGAACGCCGAGCGGGCGGCCAGCCCCATGAGGGCGGCGGGCATCGACTCGCTGAACTCGCGCAGCCAGCCGGCGGGCGACAGCGAGAACCGGTCCTTGATCCGCCCCATCGCCTCCCGTACCTGGGCCAGCCGGGCGGCGGGGTCCTCCAGGTGCACGCCGAGCGGCGCGGTCATGATGGCGACCTGGTTGCCGGGCACCTCGTCGCCGGCGGCGCGCAGCGAGAGCGGGATGCCGGCGATCAGCGGCTGGCGCGGCACGCCGCCGTGCGCGGCCAGCCAGCGGCGCAGCGCGCCCGCGCACACGGCCATCACCACGTCGTTCACCGTGACGCCGAACGTCTTGCGGACCGCCTTGACCTCCGCCAGCGGCAGCGAGACGAACGCGAAGCGCCGGTGCCGGGAGACCGGCCCGCTGAACGGGGTGCGCGGCGCGGGCAGCACGGGCAGTTCCGGCGCCTGTCCCACGCCGGCGGCCTTGCGGGCCAGGCGGGCGGCGACGCTGCTGCCGGGCAGCCACGACAGCACGGGGATCTCGTCCAGGTGCGGCACCGCGCGGGCCGCGAACCGCACCGCCTGCGCGGGGTTGCGGGCCATCCTGGACAGGCCGCGCGCCAGCATCTCGGCGCGGGGCGGCAGCGGCGCGTCGGGCTCCGGGTCGCCGGCGGGCGGCGGCGCGGGCTCGGGGCCGAGGTCGAGCAGCGCGGCCAGCACGTCGGCGCCGCCGATCCCGTCGACGGCCGCGTGGTGGATCTTCGTGTAGAGGCCGGTGCGGCCGCCGGTCAGGCCGTGGATCAGGTAGATCTCCCACAATGGCCGGCTGCGGTCCAGGCGGCGCGGGTGCAGCCGGGAGACCTGCTCGGCGAGCTGCCGGTCGTCCCCGGGCGGGGGCAGACCGATCTCCCGCACGTGGTAGTCGAGGTCGAGGTCGTCCTCGCGCACCCAGTACGGGTGGTCCAGGTCGAACGGCACCCGGGCGAGCTTGCGGCGCAGCGCGGGCACGTGCGGCAGCCGCGCCTCCAGCAGGGCCTGCAGGCTCGCGCGGTCGAGCGGGCCGTCGAGGACGGCCAGGCCGGCGATGTTGGCGACGTTCGTCTCGGTCTCGAAGTGGAGGAACCCCGCGTCCAGGGCGCTCAGCTGGGCCATGGTCATACCTCCGCGACATCGAGGGTGTGCTGCGTGGCGTCGGGCTCGGCGAAGGCCAGCAGCGCCATCGCCTCCTCCTCCAGGAGGTCCGGCCGGTGCGGCGCGAACGGGGTGGCGATCAGGGTGGCCTTCTTGCCCGACCGTTTGACCTGCCACGTCCCGGCGGCGAAACCGTCGATCAGGTACGTGGCGCGTACACGCAGGTTCTTGGTCGTGACCAGGCCCCGGTGCTCGTCGGCGACGATCCGCCGGCGGTCGGCGTGGCCGAGCACCAGCGTGTCGAAGTCGGGCAGGAACCGCACGGGGGCCGGCACGTCGGCGCCCGGCCGGGGCGCGTCCGGCAGGTCGTAGAGCTGCCTGCCGTCCTCGCCGGTGAGCACCTCCAGGCGGTCGCGCATGCCGTGCAGGACGGGCGCGAGCCCGCCCAGTCCCGACCACGCCTGCAGGTCGGCGGCGGTGGCGGGGCCGAACGCGGCCAGGTAGCGCTCGGCGAACGCCTCCGGCGAGAGCGCCCGGCCGACACCGGCCGGGGCGAAGGCGGGGTCGCGCGGGAAGCTCCACCGGTCCTGGGTCGGCACCATGACCAGCGGCACGAGCATGCGCACCGCGTAGCCGAGCTGCCGCTCGTCCGCCCCGGGGAACTCCCCGAGCAGCTTCGGCCGCAGCTCGTTGAACGTGTGCGGCCCCTCGGCCAGCAGGCGCGTGGCCGCGGCCACCACGGCGCCGGTGTCGATCCCGTCGAAGCGGCGCGCGGCGGCGGACAGCACGGGGTGCAGCAGCGGCCGGAACGCGGCGTAGTCGCCGGCGGTCACCAGGTGCAGCGTGGCCCGGTGCAGCGTCGCGCGGACCAGCGTGCCCGCGTGCAGTTCCCCGTGCAGCTCGTCCCGCCCGAACCCGGCCAGCCGGGTCCACACCCCCAGGTACGGCGGGCGCGGCTCCTGGGCCTGCAGCCCGGCCAGCCGGTGCACGACGTCGGCCGCGCTGCCCCGATGCCGCTGGAGGAGGTGCTGGCGGGCGAGGGTGGCCCGGTTGAGGTCGCGCAGGCTGAGCATGAACACATCATGCCTTTCCCCATTGAAGCGGTACGCGCCGCCTACCCCGCTCTGTCCGACGGTCACGCCTATCTCGACGGCGCCGCCGGCACGCAGGTCCCCCGGTCCGTGATCGACGCCATCGCCGGGGCCTACCGCGCGGGCCTCGGGAACGTGGGCGGGGCGTTCCCCGCCGCGCACCGCTCGGACGCGATCGTGGCGGCCTGCCGGGCGGCCGTGGCCGACCTGGTCGGCGGGCACCCGGACGGGGTGATCCTGGGGCCGAACATGACGACGCTCACCTACCGGATGGCCGGCGCGCTCTCCCGGGCGTGGGGCCCCGGGGACGAGGTCGTGCTGTCGCGGCTGGACCACGACGCGAACGTGCGGCCGTGGGTGCAGACCGGGGCGACCGTCCGGTGGGCCGAGGTCGATCCGGTGACCGGCGAGCTGCCGGTGGAGCAGTACGCCCGGCTCATCGGGCCGCGTACCCGGCTGGTGGCGGTGACGGCGGCGGGCAACGTGCTCGGCACCCGCCCCGACGTGGCCGCGATCACCGCGCTCGCGCACGAGGCGGGCGCGCTCACGTACGTCGACGGCGTGCACGCCACCGCGCACGGGCCGGTCGACATGCGGGCGCTCGGCGCGGACTTCTACGCCACCAGCGCCTACAAGTGGTCCGGCCCGCACGTCGGCGCGGTGGTCGCCGATCCGGCGCTGCTGGAGACGATCAGGCCCGACAAGCTGGCCTCCTCGCCCGACACGGTGCCGGAGCGGTTCGAGCGGGGCACCGCCGCGTTCGCCGACCTGGCCGGGGTGAGCGCGGCCGTGGACCACCTGGCCGGCCTGGTGCCGGGCACCGGGACGCGGCGCGAGCGGCTGCTCGCCTCGATGGCCGCCGCCGAGGCGCACGAGCTGGAGCTGTTCGGGGTGCTGCTGGCGGGCCTGGAGACGCTGCCGCACGTCACCCTGTACGGCAAACCGGCGCGGCGGACGGCCACGGCCTACTTCACCGTGGCCGGGCACACCCCGCGCGAGGTGGCCGGGCAGCTGGCGGCGCGCGGCGTGAACGTGTGGAACGGGCACAACTACGCCTGGGAGCTGACCGGCGCGCTCGGCATCCGCGAGGTGGGCGCGGTGCGGGCCGGCCTGGTCCACTACAACGACCGCTCGGACGTGGACCGGCTCCTGGACGGGGTCGCTCAGCTGCGGGAGGCGCGGCGGTAGTCGCCGGGCGTGGTGCCGTACCACTGCTTGAACGCCAGGTGGAAGCCGACCGTGGACCGGTAGCCGACGCGGCCGGCGACGGCGGCCTGCGGGAGCCGCGTGCCCGCGAGCAGCCTGGCGGCCTCGTGCATGCGGCGGGCCGTCAGGTGGCGCATCGGCGCCTCGCCGACGAGCTCGCGGAACGTGGCGGCGAAGGCCGAGCGTGACAGCCCGGCCTCGGCGGCCAGCGTCTCGACCGTCCACGGCTCGGCGAACCGGCTCTGCACGGCCAGCAGCGCCGCCCCCACGGCGGGGTGGCGCAGCGCCCGCAGGACCGGCGCGCCGCCCGGGTCGGCGAGCGCGGCCCGCAGCGCCAGCACGAAGGCGAGCTCGAACGCGCGCACCGCCACCAGGGGCAGCCCCGGCTCGCCCAGGTCCCACTCCTGCGAGAGCCCGGCCAGCGTGCCGGCCAGCAGCGGCTGCTCCGCGACGGCGTCCCGGTCGAGCACGAGCACGTGCGGCAGTGCCCGGTACAGGGGCGAGGCGGGCTCGTCGTAGTGCAGGCCGCCGCAGAGCATGGTGGTGGCCGGGCCGCTCCCGTCGATGCGCACGGTCCTGGCCGCGCCGGGCTCGCGTCCCGGCAGCAGGCTCTCCAGGGGCACGACGGGGCGGCCGGGGGCGTCGGCGAGACGGTGTGCGGTGCCGTGCGGGAAGACGGCCAGGTCCCCGGCGCGCAGCCGGATCGGCCCGGGCAGCTCGGGCAGCTCGACCGTGCAGGCGCCGTGCTGGACGTAGTGGATGAGCGCGCACCGCTCACCCGGCCCGGTGACGCCCCACGGGGCGTGCAGGGTCCAGCGGCTGTGGAAGACGCCCCGCAGGCGCAGGGGCGCGAGGAGCTCGCTCAGCAGATCCAACGGACGAACCTTAAATATCGGTGGATGTCGCTTTATCGAGCGTATCGGGGATCGGCGGCAGGCTGGGCGCATGAGATTCCTGGTGTTCGGCGCCACGGGCGCCCAGGGCGGCGCGGTGGCGCGCAGGCTGGTCGCGGAGGGGCACGCGGTGCGTGGCTTCGGCCGCACGACGGGCGTCCCCGAGGGGGTGGAGGCGTTCCCGGGCGATCTGGGCGACGCCGCGCGGGTGAAGGCGGCGTTCGCGGGGGTCACCCACGCGTCGGTGATCCTGCCGATGGTGTACGAGCCGGACCTGGTCTCGGCCTACGTCCGCAACGTGATCGAGGGGGCGGGGGCCGCGGGGGTGCGGCGGCTGGTGTTCAACACGGCCAACCGGCTGCCGGACACCGATACGGGGGTGGCCGCGTTCGACACGCGGCGGGCCGCGGTGCGGACGATGCTGACGTCGGGGCTGCCGGTGGTGGTGCTGCGGCCGTCGCTGTACCTCGACAACCTGCTCATGCCGGGCGTGCTGGAGTCGGGCGTGCTGCGCTACCCGCTGCCCGGCGGGCTGCCGGTGGCCTGGCTGAGCCATGCCGACCTGGCCGCGCTCACCCTGGCCGCGCTGACCCGGGAGGGGCTGTCCGGCGTGCTGAACGCGGGCGGGCCCGAGGCGGTGACGGGGGCCACGCTGGCGGCCGCCGCCGGGGCCCGCTACGAGGAGCTGGACGTGGACGCCTTCGCCGCCGGGCTGGGCGGGGCGCTGGGCGAGGCGACGGCCCGCGAGGTGGCCGCCACCTACCGCTGGATCGCCGCCACCCGGCCTGCGGGCCTGTTCGCGGCGTCCTCCTGGCACGGCCTTGAGCTGACGCCGCCGCGCGAGTGGATGGTCGGCGCGGAGATCGTACGCCACCATCGGGTGATCGAGGGCTGGCTGGCGGGGACGGGCGGGTTCGAGGCGTTCGAGGGCGCGCACGCGCCGGGGTTCACCATGGTCACGCCCGGCGGGGAGGTGCTGTCGCGCGAGCGGATGCTGGCGGAGGTCGCGGCGGCGCGCGGCGCGGACCCGGGGCTGCGCGTGGAGATCCGTGACGCGCGGGTGATCGCCGAGGCCGGGCCGCTGGTCGTGGCCGCCTACGAGGAGTGGCAGCGCGGCCGGGGCCGCCGGGCGACCGCGGTGCTGCGCCGGGAGGACGGCGCGCTGCGCTGGACCCACCTGCACGAGACCTGGATCAGCTGACCCGGCGGCGGCGGCGCGAAATCCGGATCAGCTGACGCGCAGGAGGGCGAAGGCCACCTCGGCGGCGCGCACCGCCTCGGGCTCCAGCTCGGCCGGCGGGACGCCGTCGGCCAGCGCCTGCCAGTTGCGGCGGGCCAGCACCCGCTGCGCGGCCAGCACCTGCGCGGCCAGCAGGGTCGCGGTCAGCTCGTCGTACGGGCCGGTCAGCGCCTCGGCCAGGGCCCGCTCGTCCTGCTCGACGTAGGTCGACACCCGCGCGGCCAGGCTCGGCGTGCCGAACACCATCCGGTGGAAGCCCATCACCTCCGGGTGGTCGTTCAGGCCGGTGACGGGGTCGTGGCGGGCCAGGCCGTCGAGGAAGTGCCGGCGCAGGGCCTCGACGGGCGGCACGCCGGGCTCGCGGCCCAGCACCACCCGGGCGGGCTCGCCCCGGTGGTCGGCGATGCGGTGCAGGACCAGGTCCTCCTTGGTCGGGAAGTACTTGAACAGCGTCGGCTTGGACACCTGCGCCGCCGCCGCGATCTCGGTCACCGGCACCTCGTCGAAGCCACGCGCCAGGAAGAGCCTGATGGCCGCCGAGGAGATGGCCTCGCGCACCCGCTGCCGCTGCAGCTCCCGCAGTCCCGTCATGAGCACACCCTAGCAAAGTGTTAACCTGGTCAATCTATTGACCGAGTTAATGTTCCGGAGGTGTCATGACCACGCTCGACGAGGAACGGCGCTACATCGAACTCTGCGGCGCCGCGCTGCGCAGGATGCTCGACGCCGCCCGCGACAACGTCATCGCCGGCGAGACCGTCGCCGCCGACCGCTACAGCGCCGAGCGGCTCGGCCGCCACCTGAAGAGCCTGGCCAAGGAGCTGAGCGAGGAACCGGGCGGGCCGCCGTTCTTCGGCAGGATCGACTTCGCGCAGGGCTCGGCCGAGCATCCCGGCCGCAGCTACCACATCGGCCGGCGGCACATCACCGGCGAGCACGGGAGCCCGCCGGTCGTGGTCGACTGGCGGGCGCCGGTGTCACGCGCCTTCTACCGGGCCGGCGCCCGCGACCCGCAGGGCGTGGCGGTGCGCCGCCGGTTCGGCTGGTCCGGCACCACGCTGACCTCCTTCGAGGACGAACGGCTCGAACTGGGCGAGGAGGATCGCGACAGCCGCATCCTGGCCGCCGAGATCGAACGGCCCCGCGTCGGCCCGATGCGCGACATCGTCGCCACCATCCAGCCGGAACAGGACGACCTGGTACGGACCGGTCTGGCCGAGTCGATCTGCGTGCAGGGCGCGCCCGGCACCGGCAAGACCGCCGTCGGGCTGCACCGGGCGGCCTTCCTGCTGTACGCGCACCGGCAGCGGCTGGAGCGCGGCGGCGTGCTGGTGCTCGGCCCGAACCGGGCCTTCCTCGGCTACATCTCCGCCGTGCTGCCCGCGCTCGGCGAGATGGACGTCGAGCAGACCACGCTGGAGCGGCTGCTCGGCTCCGTGCCCGTGACGGCCGTCGACAGCACGGCCGCCGCGCTGGTCAAGCATGACGCCCGGATGGCCGTGGTGCTGCGCGAGGCGCTGTACGCGCGCGTGCGCAAGCCGGTCGAGCCGCTCGCGGTGCCCGACGGGTCGGTCACCTGGCGGGTCGGCGAGGCCGGGCTGCGGCGGATCGTGGACGACACCCGCCGCGAAGCGCTGCCGTACGCGACGGGCCGCGAACGGGTCCGCGCCCGCGTGGTGGAGCTGGTGCGGCGGCAGGCCGAGGCGCGGGGGCTCAGCGCCACCGCCGCCTGGACGCGCCGGACGGGCAGGGCCGTGACGCCGTTCCTGGACACGGTGTGGCCGGCCGTACGGCCGGAGGAGGTGCTGTTCCAGGTCCTGAGCGGCCGCTCCCCCGCCACCGCGCTCACCGGCGCCGAGCGGGACGCCGTCGTCTGGGGGCGGCCGCCGCGCGGCCACCGGAGCGCCCGCTGGACGGAGGCGGACCTGGTGCTGCTCGACGAGCTGGCCGGGCTGATCGAGAGGCCGCGCGGCTACGGCCACGTGATCGTGGACGAGGCGCAGGACCTGTCGCCGATGCAGTGCCGGGCCGTCGCCCGGCGCAGCGAGCACGGCTCGCTCACCGTGCTCGGCGACCTGGCGCAGGGCACCACGCCGTGGGCGGCCCGCTCCTGGGCCCGGCACCTGGAGCTGCTGGGCAAGCCGGACGGCCGGGTCGTCGAGCTGACCACCGGCTACCGGGTGCCCGCCACGGTCGTCGAACTGGCCAACCGGCTGCTGCCCGCGCTGGAGGCCGACGTGCCGGCCACCCGCTCGCACCGCTCCGACGGCAGACTGCGGGTGATCCGGGCCGACCGGCTGGAGAGCGGCGTGGTCGCGGCCACGCGGGAGGCGCTGACGTTCGAGGGCTCGGTCGGCGTGATCACCGCCGACGACGCCGCCGAGACGGTGACGGCGGCACTGTGGGACGGCGGCCTCGACGTCGGCGACCGGCACAACGGACAGCACAGCGGGCGGCACAGCGGGCGGCTCGGTGTCGTGCCCGCGTCGGCGGCCAAGGGCCTGGAGTACGACCACGTGGTGGTGTGCGAGCCCGCCGCCATCGCCGGCAGCGGGGAACGCGGGCTCAACCTGCTGTACGTGGCGCTGACACGGGCCGTGTCGCGGCTGGACGTGGTGCACGCCCTGCCGCTGCCGGCGCCGCTCGACAGCGTCTCGGCAACCGGTGTGTGATGGTGTCATGGACGACCCCGGGCGTTCCTTGCAGGTCCTGTCGGCGATCGGCTTCGGGTGCGCGGCGGTCGCCGTGCTGTTCCGGCCGGTCCTGTTCGGCCCGGCCGGGATCGTCCTCGGCCTGGCCGGTCACAGCCGGGGCGAGCAGCTCGGCAAGTGGACGGCGCTCGCCTCGGCCGTCACGATGATCGTCGGCATGATCGTCAGTTATCTGCTGGCGCCGCCGTGAGATCCTCGGGGGTGTGCTGCCCCCGATCGACGCCCTGCGTGAGCTGATCACCTCCCACCTCGGCCGGTTCCCCCGGCGGGAGGTGCCGCCCGCCGAGGGCATCCGCCGGGCCGCCGTCACCGTGTGCGTGCTGGAGGACGCCGCGCGCGAGCCGTACACGATCCTCATCAAGCGCGCCCCGCGCGGCCGCAATCCCGGCCAGTGGGCGCTGCCCGGCGGCCGGCTGGACGACGGCGAGCAGCCCGTGGAGGCGGCGCTGCGCGAGCTGGCCGAGGAGACGGCGGTGACCGGGGTGGAGGTGGCGGGGCTGCTCGACGACTTCGTCACCGACTCCGGGTTCGTGATCACGCCCGTGGTGGCGTTCGGCGGCGCGCAGGAGCCGGTCGGCGACCCGCGCGAGGTCGCCTCGGTGCACGCCGTGCCGCTGGAGCGCTTCCTGGCGCCGGGGGTGCCGCGCTGGCACGACGGGCTGCTGCAGATGCCACTCGGCCCGTCGATCGTCGTGCACGCGCCGACCGGCGCGATCTTGTGGCAGTTCGCCGAGGTGGCCCTGCGCGGCCGTGAGCTGCGCGTCTTCGACGTCGCCCAGCCGCACTGGACCAGAACCTGACCGGCTCTCCGGGCGGTGGCAGGCGGCGATGAGCAGGGCGGGCCGCGAAGGGCACCCCGCCGTCCCGCGGGAGCGGCACCTCGTGCAACGCGCCGATCGGCGCGATTTTGCGGCAGTTCGCCGAAGTGCCCCCGCGTGGCCGTGAGCTGCGGGTCTTCGACCTCGCCCGGCCGCGCTGGACGAGAACATGACCCACTCTTTGGGCCCGGTGGAATACGTGCCGCCGGATGTCCGTTAGCATCGAATGGCCGATGTGGTCTGTGTCCCCCGGGCCGCAAATTACCGCCTTCACGGAATACCGTTCGGCTGGAACCGTGTTGTGCATCTCGCCGAGGAGGCGACCGCCACATCGGCCTTAACAGCTTCCAGGCGCCCCGTCCCCGGACGGGGCGCCTGCCTTATGGTGGGTGGCCGAGCCGACGATCGTCCAGGAGAGCCCGTTGCTGTATCAAGTGGTCAAGTTCGCCGCCGCGCCGCTCGCTCACGCGATGTGCCGTCCGTACATCTCGGGCGCCGTGCACGTGCCGAGGAGCGGGCCGGCGATCCTGGCCGCCAACCACCTGTCGGTGCTCGACTCGTTCCTGCTGCCGGCGCTGCTGCCCCGGCACGTCACGTTCGCGGCGAAGAACGAGTATTTCTCCGGCAACCCGGTCTCCGGCTGGTTCATGCGGCTCGGCGGGAGCCTGCCGACCGACCGGGAGAGCGCGCACGCCGCCCAGGACATGCTCGACGCGGCCGCCGCGCTGCTGGAGCGGGGTGAGCTGTTCGGCATCCACCCCGAGGGCACCCGCTCCCCCGACGGCCGCCTCTACCGGGGCAAGATCGGCGTGGCCTGGCTGGCGCTGAAGACGGGCGCGCCGGTGCTGCCGGTCGCGCTCAGCGGCACCGAGAAGGTGCTGCCGCTGGGCGCCAGGGTGCCCCGCCCGGCCAAGATCGGCATCGCGATCGGCGAGCCGATGACGTTCACCGGCGACCACACCAGGGCCCAGGACCGCCGCCGCGTCACCGACGACATCATGACCGCCATCCAGAAGCTGTCCGGCCAGGAGTACGTGCCGACCTACGCGGCCAGCCACAAGGCGGCCAACGGAACCGGAGGGGGCTGACCGTGGCGCGTGGCCGCACCATCGCGATCGTGTCCGGCGCCACCGTGCTGGCGCTGGGAGCCGCCGGCGGGGGCGCCTACTACCTGTTGCACACCCGCGGCACCCCCGCCGAGACCGCGCAGCGCTTCGCCGAGGCGTGGCAGGCGGGCGACCAGGCCCGGATGCGCGCCGAACTGGCCACGCCACAGGAGCTCGGCGTCTACGACCAGTTCCGGCAGGGCCTCGGCGTGGAGTCCAGCACGATCCAGGTCGGCGCCCCCGCCGAGCGTGACGGCCGCGCCACCGTCCCCTACACCGCCACCCACCGGCTGAAGAACGCCGGGGAGTGGACGTACGAGGGCGAGATCGCGCTGAAGGTCGCCGACCGTCACTGGAAGGTCGACTGGACGCCCGCCACCCTGCACCCGCAGCTGACCGCCGGGGCGAAGTTCGCGCTCAGGACGAGCTGGCCGGACCGGGCGGCGATCACCGACGCGGGCGGCGGACGCATCGACACCGGCGACGCGGGCGGCTCGGTGCAGCAACTCGTCGGCTTCCTGGACAAGGCCACCAAGAAGGACGTGGCCAAGCTCGGCTCCGCCTACAAGGTCGGCCAGGCCATCGGCCGGGGCGGGCTCCAGGAAACCTTCCAGGAGCGTCTGGCCGGCACGCCCGCGACCGAGATCCAGGCCGGCGGCAAGACCCTGAAGAAGATCGAGGGCTCCGACGGCGAGCCGCTCCGCACCACGCTCGACCCGGGCGTGCAGGCCGCCGCCGTCACCGCCGTCAAGGACGTGGACAAGCCCGCCTCGATGGTGGCGATCGCGCCGGGCACGGGCGAGATCCTGGCCGTGGTCAACAACCGGGGCGGTTTCAACCGCGCGCTCGACGGCCGCTACCCGCCCGGCTCGACGTTCAAGGCCGTCACGGCCATCGGGCTGCTCGCCGACGGCCTGTCGCCGCGCGACACCGTGACGTGCCCCCAGTACGTGACCGTCGGCGGGCTGCGGATCCGCAACTCGGAGAAGGCGGAGTTCGGGTCGCTGTCGTTCTCCGACTCGTTCGCGCACTCGTGCAACACCACGTTCGCGCCGCTGGCCAAGGAGCGGCTGGGCGCCGACAAGCTGGTCGAGACGGCCGAGCAGGTGGGCTTCAACCAGCCGCTGGCGATCGGCGTGCCGGCCACCAAGGCGAGCTTCCCCCGCGCGCAGTCGGACGCCGAGCTGGCCGCCGAGTCGTTCGGCCAGGGCCGGATCACCGCCAGCCCGCTGTCGATGGCCTCGGTGGCGGCCGCCATCGCCGACGGCACCTGGCGCCCGCCCACCCTGGTCCCGGAGCTGAAGCAGAAGGCCGAGGCCCGCAAGCTCCCCGACGGCGTCACCGAGCCGCTGCACGACATGATGGCGGCCGTCGTCACCAAGGGCACCGCCAAGTCGGCCGGGCTGCCGTCCGGCACCCGCGGCAAGACGGGCACCGCCGAGTACGGCAGCGGGCCGAAGCTCGACTCGCACGCGTGGTTCATCGGGTTCACCGAGGGCGTGGCGTTCGCGGTGGTGGTGGAGGGCGGCGGAGGCGGCGGCAAGGTCGCCGCCCCGATCGCCGCCGACTTCCTGCGCGCCCTCCCGTCTCCCTGAGTCCCCGGCTCGGCCCGGCCGGGGCCCGCGTCGCGCATTGTTTGCATGCAATGCATGCAGTCGGCTAGTGTCCGGTGGCATGCAGAACGACGTGGCACATCGCCGGCTGCGCGAACTGATCCTGGACGGCACGTACCCGCCGGGGGCGCGCCTGACGGAGCTGGACGCGGCGGCCGCCCTCCAGATGTCGCGCACCCCCGTGCGCGAGGCGCTGCGCGCCCTCGCCGCCAACGGCCTGGTGCGGCCCACCGGCAGGGGCGTGGTCGTGGTCGCCCTCGACCCCGCCGACCTGGAGGACGCCTACCAGGTACGGGCCGCGCTGGAGGCGCTGACCGCCGAGACGGCCGCCCGGCGGCAGCGCGACGGCCGCATCGCCCCCGCCGACCTGGTGGCGCTGGAAGACCTCGCCGCCACCACCGCCGGGGCCACCGACGCCGGGCGCCTGAGCGAGGCGGTCGCGCTCAACCGCCGCTTCCACCGCCGCGTCGCCGAGCTGGCCGGCAACGCCATCGCCCTGGACACGCTGGACCGGGTCTGGGACCAGATCCACGTCTCCACCCTGCGCTCCCTGGCGCCTCCGGCCCGCCACGCGCACGTCACCGCCCAGCACACCGACCTGCTGGCGGCGATCAGGGCCGGCGCCCCGGAGGAGGCGGGCCGCGTCGCGCGCCTGCACGTCCTCGACACCCGGGCCAGCGCCGGTGACCTGTCCGCCCGGCCCGCCTGACCCCCCACCTTCGAGCGACGAGGAACACCCATGTCCCACCTGCACACCTACGCCACCACCGTGACCTGGACGGGAAACCGGGGCACCGGCACCAGCGGCTACCGCGACTACGCCCGCGAGCACGAGCTCACCACCGACGGCCCGGCGCCCATCGCGGGCAGCTCCGACCCCGCCTTCCGCGGCGACCCCGCCCGCTGGAACCCCGAGCAGCTCCTGGTGGGCGCGCTCTCCCAGTGCCACATGCTGTCCTACCTGCACGTGTGCGCCGTCGCGGGCGTCGTGGTCACGGCCTACACCGACCACGCGACGGGCACCATGAACCAGACCGCCGGCGGCGGGCACTTCACCGAGGTGACGCTCCACCCCCGGGTCACCGTCGCGTCGCCCGCCATGGCGGAGACGGCCCTGCGGCTGCACGCCGACGCCCACCAGGCGTGCTTCATCGCCGGCTCGGTCAACTTCCCGGTGCACCACGAAGCGACGGTCCTGGCGGCTCCGGAGACGAACGCCTGACCGTGCCCGCGCGGCGCCCGCGGCGTGCCGGGCGCGGGTCAGCGGAGCGAGAAGGCGTCCGGGGCGGGTGCGGCGGCCTGGGCGGGAACGGGGCGCGGCTGGTCGGAGGAGGTGACCAGCGCCAGCGCGCCGGCGGCCTCGTGGCGGAGAACCATGATCAGGAGTGTGGCGACCAGCGTGGCGATGAGCAGCCAGCTGATCAGGATGATGACGGTCGAGCGGCGGGGCCTGCGGCGCGCCCCGGCCTCTCTCTCGGACCTCGCCTCGCTGCGACGCACCCGCTCGTTGAACGATTCGAGCCGTGCCACGAGTCGCGGATCGTCGTCGACGAGGTGCTGCTCGATCTGGGCCAGCATTCGCTCCTCGTCCTGCGACCAGGCCATAGGTGCACCTCCGGAACGCAAGCTCTGTGCGGGGTTTCCTGCCCAACCATGAAGATCATTAGCCCCGCCCTGACCCAGTAATTGCGACCTCTTTTCGTTTGCGATCACGGTCGAACCTTTGTTCTAATCATGGCATGCGCTGGGACAACCTGCGCCTGGCCGACCCCGGCCGGGCCGATCCGGCCGCGCCGCTGTTCGCTCGCGGCGCGGTCACCCGCACGTTCGACACGCCCGGATTCCGGGGGATGACCTTCTACGAGATCCAGGCTCGTTCGATCGTCAACCGGGTCCCGGCGGCGAGCCGGGTGCCGTTCGAGTACACCATCAACCCCTACCGGGGCTGCGGTCACCGGTGCGTCTACTGCTTCGCCCGCAAGACGCACGAATACCTCGACCTCGACGCGGGCGCGGACTTCGACTCGAAGATCGTGGTCAAGGTCAACGCGGCGGAGCTGGCCCGCAAGGAGCTCGCGGCGCCGCGCTGGCGGGGGCAGCACGTGGCGATGGGCACCAACGTCGACTGCTACCAGCGCGCCGAGGGCCGCTACCGGCTCATGCGCGGCATCCTGGCGGCGTTGCGCGACGCGGCCAACCCGTTCTCCGTGCTGACCAAGGGCACGCTGATCCTGCGCGACCTCGACCTGCTCACCGAGGCCGCCGACCGGGCGGAGGTGGGCGCCAACCTGTCGGTCGGGTTCGTCGACGCCGACGTGTGGCGCTCCGTCGAGCCGGGCACCCCGGCCCCGCACCGCCGCCTGGAGACGTGCGCCACCCTCAACGACAACGGCATCGCGTGCGGTGTCCTGATGGCGCCGATCCTGCCCTATCTCACCGACTCCCCCGCCCAGCTCGACCGCACGGTCCGGGAGATCGCCCAGGCGGGCGCGACCCACATCACGCCCATCGTGCTGCACCTGCGGCCGGGGGCGCGCGAGTGGTGGCTGGCGTGGCTCTCCCGCGAGCACCCCCGGCTCGTCCCGCGCTACCTGGAGCTGTACGGCAGGGGCGCCTACGCGCCCAAGGCCTACCAGGAGCGCGTCACCGCCCAGGTGAGAGCCCTGGCCGAACACCACGGCGTGGGCCGCGCCCCAGCAGCTGACCCTCCTCTGAGGCCCGGCAGGGGTTCCCCGGCGCGAGCGCGGCGCGCGTCGGGGAGGATACGGGGGTGAGTTTCCGGCTGGCGGCATATGCCGTGTGCATCGAGGGCGAGCGGGTGCTGCTCGCCCGCCACGTAGGTCCCACGGGCGAGTCCACCTGGACCCTGCCGGGTGGCGGGGTCGAGCACGGGGAGGATCCCTTCGACACGGTGATCCGGGAGGTCGCCGAGGAGACCGGCTGCGACGCCGTGGCCGAGCGCCTGCTCGGCGTGGACTCAAGAGTGATCCCCGCCGCCGAGGCCCGGGCGGGCGTCGTGCACCACAACGTCGGTGTCTTCTACCGGGTCCGCGTCACCGGCGGCCGGCTCCGGCCCGAGCCGAACGGGGAGACCGCCGAGCCGGTCTGGACCTCGATCGCCGGCGTCGCCCACCTGCGCCGCTCGTCGCTGGTCGACGTCGGCCTGGCCCTGGCGCGGGCCGTCCCCGCGACCGGTCACGTCGCTCCGGTGCCGGTCGGCGGCCTGGTCCAGCACTGAGGCCGCGTCAGGCCCGGACCTGCCCGGGGGCCGCGCGCGGCAGGTGGCGGGGGCTGACCGCGTGCGCAGGCAGCCCGCGTTCGGCGTACAGCAGGATCGCCGCGCCGGCCAGGACCGTCAGCGCCAGCACCACCCACAGGAGCCACGGACCGGCCTCCAGCAGGAACCCCAGCAACAGGGGCGCGACGGTGCGGCACAGCGACCAGGACAGCTGGTAGACCGACAGGTAGCGGCCGCGCAGGTGGCCGGGGGCGGCCTGGACCGACAGGCTCTGCGACGGCGCGGAGTGGACGAGCTCGCCGGCGGTGTAGAACACCGCGACGACCAGGACGGCGACGAGGGCGTCCGTGCCGCTGACGAGCCGGGGCAGCACAGCGAAGGCGGCGAAGGAGAGCGCGAAGACGAGGGCGCCGAGCGCGGCCCCGCGGGTGCGCCTGCCGCGCAGGGTCAGCCGGGCGACCGGGACGCCGAGCGCCGCCACGAGCACGGTGTTGACCGCGAACACGATCCCGGCCAGGGCTCCGGGGATGCCGACGTCGCGGGTGAGGAAGATCGGCAGGGCGATGGCCTGGGTGGTGTAGCCGAAGGCGATGAGGAAGTTGGCGGCGGTCAGGAGCAGGTAGGGCCGGTCGGCGAGCACCTGGCGGTAGCCCTCCCCCACCGCCTCCGGACGCCCGGCGCCGCGGCCGGCGGCCGGGATCCGGGTCACCAGCGCCGCGGCGACGGCGAAGACCGCGGCCAGCGCCACCGTGGCGCCGGTGAACCCGGCGTCGCCGTCGACCGCGAGCAGTCCCGCCGCCGCCAGGCTGCCGAAGCCCATGCCGCCGTTGCGCAGGCTGCGGTCCCAGGCGAGCAGGCGGTCGCGTTCGGCTCCCCGGGCGAGCTCGCCGATGAGCGCGTGCTGGCCGGGCGAGGAAGCCCACATGCCCACCGCGACCACCAGCGCGACCGCCAGGAAGGCGGGGAAGGAGCCGGCGAACGGGTAGACGGCGAAGCCGGCCGCCCGGAGCGCCAGCGCGCCGACGACCACCCGCCGGGCGCCGATCCTGTCGATGAGGACGCCCACGACGGGCATGAACGCCAGGGCGCACAGCCCGGCGACGGTGAGGCCCGCGCCGATCGCGGTCAGCGACAGGCCGGTGAGCGAGTGGACGAACAGCAGGGTCAGCGGCACGTAGATGCCGTCGCCGATCGAGCCGGCCAGGCTCGCGGCGATCAGGCGGCGGCGCACGCCCCCGTCAGCGGAGGTCGAGCGCACCGCGTCCCCGCTTCAGCTCGGCGAACGCGCCCAGGCCGGCCAGCGCCCGGACGGCGTCGAACAGCCGGATCGCCTCCCGGCCCTTCGGGACGGAGGTGAGGACGGGGCCGAAGAACGCGGCGCCGTCCACGGTGACGACGGGGGTGCCGGCCTCCTCGCCGACCGCGTCCTGCCCGGCCCGGTGGCTGGCGCGCAGGGCCGGGTCGAACTCGGTGGTCCCGGCCGCGGCGGCCAGCGACGCGGGCAGGCCCAGTTCGGCGAGGGCTTCGGCGACGACGGCGGCGTAGTCCTTGTCGCCCGCCAGGTGGATGCGGGTGCCGAGGGCGGTGTACAGGTCGCGCAGGATCGCGGTGCCGCGCAGCGCTTCGGCGGCGGCGCACACGCGGGCCGGCCCCCAGGCCCGGTCGTTGAACTCGCGATACCAGGGCTCGACTTCGCGGTGCTCGTTGAGCACGGACAGGCTCATGATCCGGAAGCTCAGGTCGATCGGGCGCAGCCGTTCGACCTCGAGCAGCCAGCGGGAGGTGACCCAGGCGAAGGGGCAGGCCGGGTCGAAGTAGCACACGACCGTCACCACGGAGGTATCTTCCATGGAAGACACTTTACCTTCCACGGAAGGTATAATGGAAGGCATGCAGCCCGACGCCATCACCGCCATGATCGACCAGTGGAAGCGCGAGCGACCCGATCTCGACGCGACCCCGATGCTCGTCATCGGCCGCCTCTTCCGGCTCACCGGCACGCTCGACCAGCGGCTCCGCCCGCCCTTCAGCGCCGCGGGCCTGGGCAACGGCGACTTCGACGTGCTCGCGGCGCTGCGGCGGTCCGGCGAGCCCTACGCGCTGTCGGCCGGCGAGCTCAGCCGTACCGTGCTGGTCACCACCGGGGCGATCACCAAGCGCGTCGACCGGCTCGAAGCCCGCGGCCTGGTCAGCAGGTCCGTGGCCGAGGACGATTCACGCGGACGGCTCATCACCCTCACCGCCGAGGGCGCCGGGCTGACCGACGAGCTCATGGCCGTCCACCTGGACAACCAGCGCCGCCTCCTGTCCGGGCTCACCCACGACGAACAGGCCCAGCTCGCCCACCTGCTCGGACGCCTCGCCGCCACCCTCGGCTAGACGGGGGCGAAGAGCGTCCGGTTCGCGCTCACCCCGCTACGGAATCAGCGGCGGGAGGACACCCCACGCGCGCAGCAGTCCCACGGCCACCGCGACGAGGATGATCATCAGCACCCCCGCGACGTGAACCCGCCGGTACAGGCGGGCCATCTTGCGCGCGCCACGCATTTCGCGCTCCCGCTCCCGCCGGGCGCGTAACTCAGCGATGTGCCGACGGCTCGTGACCTTGAGCCTGCTCCGATCGATCTCCTGCCGGTGCATGACCTGATTCTGCCCAACCGCGGCACTCGCCGGGCATCCCGGTCCGGAGCGCCGTACCCCTGGGCGCCACCGCTAGGCGGGCGCGAAGAGGCGGGCGAGGTGGCGGTCGACGGCGTTCACGACCTCGTCCGGGCTGTAGTGGCCGATCAGGGCGGGGTGGACCAGGCCCTGGGCGAAGGCGAACAGGACGGTGGCCTCGTGGGCGGGGTCGAGGGCGGCGGGGATCTCGCCGGCGGCCTGCGCGGCCGCGAGCCGGCCGGCGTAGAAGGCGAGCACGTACGGCAGTCCCGTGCGGTAGAGCTCGGCCGTCGGGGCGTCGACGACCGAGCGGGCCAGGAAGGCCAGGCCGACGCGGGCCTCGAAGCGGCGTTCGTCGTCCAGCGGGAGGAGCTCCAGGATGCCGGCCCGCAGGAGCGCGCGCGGGGAGTCCTGGGGGGCGGCGGCCACCCGCAGGGAGATGCGGGTGTTGAGGTGCCGCAGGGCCGCCAGGAGCAGCTCGTCCTTGGTGGCGAAGTAGTGCTGGACCAGGCCCATCGAGACGCCGGCGGCCGCGGCGACCTCACGCAGGCTGACGCCGTCCATGCCCTTGGCGTCGATCAGCCGCTGCACGGCCTCGGCGAGGTGGCGCCGCCGCGCCTCGTGGTCCACGATCTTGGGCATCTGTTTTCTCCATGCGGGTGCATTGTCAACGGTATCGCGGCTGTTTACCATGCGAGTGCATTGTGAAGGAGGCGGTATGCGGGTGCTGATCGTCGGGGTGGGCACGCGGGGTGACGTCGCGCCGTACGCCGGGCTCGGCGTCCGGTTGCGGGCGGCCGGGCACGAGGTGGCGATCGCCGCCCACGAGCCGTACGCGCGCCTGGTGACGGACGCGGGCCTGGAGTTCCGGGCGATCCCCGGCGATCCGCTCGCGGTGCTGGCGGGAGGCGTGCGCCCGGCGGGCGTGCGCGGGTTCGTGGAGTACGGGCGGCAGGTCGAGGACGGGATCGTGGCCGCGGCCGAGCAGGGCGCGGACGTGCTGCTGCTGAACGTGCCCGCGTCCGCCGGGTGGCACGTGGCCGAGGCGCTGGGGATCGCGAGCATGGGGGTGCACCTGCAGCCGGTGGAGCCGACCGGCGACTTCCCGCCGGTGCTCGGCCCGTTCACCCGGTCGCTGGGGCGGTGGGGGAACCGGGTGGCGGCCCGGACGGCGTTCGTGATGCCGTCGCCGGCGCACGCGGGGTCGGCCGGGCGGCTGCGGGCCCGGCTGGGGCTGCCTCCGATGAGCTCGCGGGAGGCGTACCGGAGGCGGGAAGCGGCGGGGTGGCCGGTCTTCCACGGGTTCAGCCCGCTGGTGCTGCCCCGGCCGGGTGACTGGCGCGCGGGGCTGGAGGTCACCGGCTACTGGTGGCCGGAGCGGGAGCAGGGGTGGCGGCCGCCGAACGGGCTGGAGGACTTCCTGGAAGCGGGGCCGCCGCCGGTGTTCGTGGGGCTCGGCAGCCTGGCCGGGACGCACGGCGGGCGCGTGGCCGAGCCGGTCGTGCGGGCGCTGCGGCAGGCGGGGCTGCGCGCGGTGGTGCAGGTCGGGGCGGCGGACATGGCGGCGGACATGGCGGCGGACACAAAGGCGGACGCAAAGGCGGGCATAAAGGCGGGCATAAAGGCGGGCTCGGGGGCCGATGGCGTCTTCGGTCTGGGCGAGGTGCCGCACGACTGGCTGTTCCCCCGGGTGGCGGCGGTCGCGCATCATGCCGGGGCGGGGCCGGCTCTTTTACACAACTCCGAGCCCCCGAGCAC
>NZ_LAVL01000074.1 GCF_001083785.1 Nonomuraea sp. SBT364 | reverse complement strand
CCGCCGGCCCCCTGGTACGACCGCGTCCCCGCCCCGGACACATGGGCCGGCGCGGCCGGCGCGGCGGGCGCGGCGGGCGCGGCCGTGCCCTGGGCGGCGCGGCTCGCGGAGGTGCTGGACGCGCTGCCCGAGCTGTGCGCGGTGGTCACGCCGGCCGACCCCGCCGAGCTGATCCTCTGCCACCGGGACCTGCACCCGGAGAACGTGCTGGCCGGCGAAGGCGGCGCGCTCGTGGTCGTCGACTGGGACGGCCTGGGACCGGCCACGCCCGCCCGGGAGCTGGCGCGGGCGCTGTTCGACTGGTTCTGCGACAGCTCGGCCGCCGACCTGGGCGCGATCGCCGCCCTGTACGAGGCGTACGTGCGCGCGGGCGGGCCGGGCCGCGTCACCGGCCTCGCGGACTTCTCGATGCTGGTGGCGTCCAGGCTCAACTTCCTGCTGCGCCAGACCCGCGTGGCGCTCGACCCGCACGCCGAGCGGCGGCACCGCGACTGGGCCGAACGCGAGATCCGCGAAAGCCTGGACCTCATGCCCACCCCGGCCCAACTGACCGCCGTCCTGAACATCAGCAGAAATATTTCGACTCTCTGACGTGCCGCTTGTATGCTCTTCGGCGACAGTCGGACCGAAACATTTCGAGGTGCTGGTTGACGGACGCGCCCCGCTGGGTGACCACCTGGACGTCGATGCCCCAGCTCACCGAGCCGGACAACCTGCCGCCCGCGCCCTACACGCGCGACGGCCTGATCATGGCCGACAGCACGCTGCGCCAGACCGTGCGGGTGTCGGCCGGCGGGCGGCGGGCGCGGCTGCGCCTGTCCAACGCGTTCGGCGGCGCGCCGCTGCCGATCACCCGGGTCTGCGTGGCGCTGCCCGCCGGCGGCCGGGCGGGGGTGAGCGCGATCCTGCCGGGGACGTCCCGGCCGGTGACCTTCCACGGCCGGCCCTCGGCCGTCGTGCCGCCCGGCGCGCACGTCGTGTCCGACCCGCTCGACCTGGACCTGCCGCCCGGCGCCGTGCTGGCCGTGACCCTCCATCTGGCCGGTGGGCAGGCCTCGGCGAGCATCACCTCCCACCCCGGCTCCCGCACCACCTCCTACCTGGCCGAGGGCAACCAGGCCGAGGCCGCGGACCTGACCGGCGCGACGCCCGTCGACCACTGGTACTTCCTCAGCGGCGTCGAGGTGTGGTCCACGGCCTCGGCGCTCGCCCTGCTCGGCGACTCGCTGACCGACGGCCGGGGCTCCACCACGAACGGCAACGACCGCTGGCCCGACCAGCTCTTCGACCGGCTGCCGCCCGGCGCGGGCGTCGCGATCGCCAACCAGGCAGCGGGCGGGAACCGGGTGCTCGACGACGGCCTCGGCCCGAGCGCGCTGGCCCGGCTCGACCGCGACGTGCTCGCGCAGAGCGGCGTCGACCGGCTGCTGGTCTTCGAGGGCGTCAACGACATCGGCACCGCCGAACCCACCCAGGACGCCCAGAAGGGCGTCGCCGGCGACCTGATCGCCGCCTACCACCAGATCGTCGTCCGCGCCCACGCCCGAGGCATCCCGGTGTACGGCGCCACGCTGACGCCGTTCGGCGGCAACGACCCGTACGACGACCCGGACGGCCGTCGTGAGGCGGCCAGGCAGGAGGTCAACGCCTGGATCCGGGACGGGGGCGAGTTCGACGCGGTGATCGACTTCGACCGGGCGGCCCGCGACCCGGCCGACCCCCGGCGGCTGCTGCCCGCCTACGACGAGGGCGACCATCTGCACCTCGGCCCGGCGGGCTACCGGGCGCTCGCCGACGCGGTGCCCGCCGAACTCCTCAGTTCGGGCCGGCCGGCGGCAGACGCTCCGCACTGACGCGGTCCCGGTGGCCGGCGCGGGGCTCAGGGAGGCAGGGTGTCGAGCCCGAGGTCCTCGAAGACCGCCCTGATGTGGTGCCCGACCCCGTCGTTGCCGGCTCCTCCCCAGTGGAGGCCCACGACGCGGTGCCAGTCGCCGCGGTCGGAGGCCCGCGCCTCCAGATAGAGCGCCCCGGAGTCGCCGCCGTCGGAGAAGTCGTCGCCGCCGCCGTCGATCCACAGGTCGGTATGGGACCCGTGGTGGTCCGAGTCGTAGTCGATGAGGTCCACGACGCCATGGGTGAGCCCGGTCCTGCGCCCGGTCTTGTGAACCGGCATGTCGAGGACGGCGTCGGCGATCTCGAAGACGGCGGGGCCGCCTCCGGCGATCGAGGTGCCGACCACGCTCGGATCGATCGGCACGGCTATCGCGGCGTCCAGCGAGCCCGCCCTCAGCACGGAGGCGATGCGGTCCGCGGGCCCTCCGCCGTCCTCGCCGGCCGGCTGGATGACGGGCGTGCCCGCGACCGAGCCGAACACGTGGCGGTTGGACAGGGCGACCACCTGGTTCGTCACCGTGTCCCACACCCAGCCGCCGAACGTGCCGGAACTGCTCACGCTCACGCCGCCGAGCACCGGCCGGCACCTGCCGCCCAGGTCGACGCCCACGGCCGGACGGTCGTCCTCGACCGTGGGCTTGTCCCGCTCCTGCACGTCGACGCGGACGACGACCTCCCGGCCGTCCGGTGCGGCATAGCGCAACGTCCCCGGCACCCGGCGATCGGGATCGACCTCGTCGAGCGGGCGCTTGCGCGTGACGTGCACGACGACCGCGTACTCCTCGACCTTCTCGCCCGAGCGCCGCCGGTGCCCCACGCCCACCCCGTTGACGTCGGGGTTGGCGAGCAACTGCTCCGCGAACCGTTCCTTGGCGCCGCGCACGGCGGGCAGGTCGTCCGCGCCGTCGTGGCTATCGGGCATGACGCCGGGCCTCCGGGAACGACGTCACTGCGGCCGTCCTCCGTCGCCGCCGGCGCCGGCGTCGCCGCCACCCCCGGTGGGACTGACCGGGCCGCTCCCGGGTCCCGGCGAGCTGACACCGCAGCCGCACTCCGCGATCACCAGCGCGTGCCTGCGCCCCCCGGGGTCCAGCCGGTCGGTGGGCAGCCACTCCTCGTTGATCATCTTGCGGATGACGCGGATGGGCTCGGTGCTGACGCGGACCGTCGACACCCCGGCCGCCTCCAGGGCCGTACGCGCCTCGTCCCAGAGGTCGTTCTTGGCGAGGAACGTCATGAACCCGATGAAATTCTCGAGGTTCGTCTCAGTGAGTTCTTCGCTCGTCAGGTCAGTCATGCAAGGCTCCTCGTCACACATCGAGGTGCGTCGCGCAGCTCGATGGACTCCGTACGAACCCGATCAATCCCCTGCGCTCCACCAGCGAAAACTCAAGAGATTCCGTGCGTATCCCCTCCGTCCGGCGAGGTGCCCGACAGAGCGCGGAGGGCAGGCGACCCCCGGTCAGGCGGCCGCACGGCCGATGCGCCATCATCGTCAGCGTGCTGCACGACCTCGATCTCGCCCTGCGGGCCGCCCTCGCGGGCGCCGAGCTGGGGCTGCGCCACTTCGCCCACGTCAGGGACCTCGCCCAGCGGCGCAAGGCCGACGGCTCGGTGGTGACGGAGGCCGATCTGGCCGTGGAGCAGGAGGTGCGCCGGATCCTGCTCGCCGAACGGCCCGCCGACGCCTTCCTGGGGGAGGAGACCGGCGAGCTCGGCCGGGGGCGGCGGCGCTGGCTCCTCGACGGCATCGACGGGACCCTGGTCTTCGTGCGGGGCGACGACCGCTGGCAGACGCTGATCGCCCTGGAGGAGGACGGCCAGGTGGTCGTGGGGGTCGCGATCGTCCCCGCGCGGCACGAGGTCTGGTACGCCGCGCGCGGGCACGGCGCCTTCGTCGCGGACGTGACCGGCGGGCGGCTGACCGGTGCGCGGCGGCTGCGGGCGAAGGAGCCGCCCGATGCCCTGTCCTCCTGCCGGGTGGGGACGCTGCCACCGGCCGAGTTGGCCCCCGGACGGCATCGGGCCGAGCTGGACCGGCTGGCGCGCGCCGCCGTGCCGGCCGGCTGGCGGGTGCACGCCGCGCTGCTGGTGGCCGCCGGGGAGCTGGACCTGGCGGTTCAGGTGGGCGGGAAGGTGTGGGACTACGCGCCGCTGTCGCTGATCGTGACCGAGGCCGGCGGGTTCTTCAGCGGAGCTCACGGTCGGCCCCACCCGGTCACCGGCACCGCCGTGTTCTCGTGCGGCGCGGCGGTGCACAAGGACGCGTGCGAGGTCCTGGCCGCGTCCGTACCGGAAGCCACATCAGACGGAGAGGACCGTACGTGCTGAACACCGACGTGCACGCCTACCTGAGGGCGGCGGCGGGCGACGGGGCCCATCGGGCCGGGCCGTTCGTGATCAGGTTCGACGAGCATGACGACGCGCTGCCGTTCAACTACGCCATCCCCGACGACGACGTCGCCCCCACGGCGGACGAGGTCGCCGCGCTGGTGGCGGCGTTCCGGGAGCGGGCCAGGACGCCCCGGCTGGAGTACGTGCCGCAGGCGGCGCCGAAGGTGGAGGACGCCCTGCTCGCGGCCGGGTTCACGGCGGAGGGCCGCTACCCGCTGCTGGTGTGCCCGCCCGGCGAGGTGGTGCGCGCGCCCGCGGACGCCGCCGTCCGGATCGCGCTCGTGGACGACGACGCCGGGCTGCTGGCCGTCGCCCGGGTGATGAACGCCGCGTTCGAGGCGCCCGAGGCGACCGGGCACGACGTCGCGCGACTGCGGCGGCTCCTCGACAGGGGCGGGCTCGTGGCCGCCGCCACCGACACCGCCACCGGACAGGTCGTCGGCGGCGGGCAGACCGGCGGCCCGCACCGGGGGGTCGCCGAGGTCGCCGGCATCGCGGTGCTGGACTCGCACCGGCGGCGCGGCGTCGCCGGCGCCGTCACGGCACTGCTGACCAGCGCGGGCGCCGGCGCCGGGATCACGACGCCGTTCCTCACGCCCGCCGACGACCGCGCCGCCCGCGTCTACACCCGGGTCGGCTACCGGAACGTGGGCGAGATGCTGCACATCTCGCTGCGCTGACGACGGGAGCCCGCGGAGCGTCCGCCCGGCGTCCTCACGCGACCGCCTCCTTCCCGGCCGCTCCGGCCGGGAGGCGGGGGCCGGGAGTGTGGGGCAGGAGCTGGACGAGCGCGGCGATGGCCAGCGCGACGACGATCAGGTAGATCAGCCCGTGCTGGAACGCCAGGCTCACCCCGCCCGGCAGGCTCCCGTAGAACACGATCCCGACGATCCCGACACCGAGCGCCGCGCCGACCTGCTGAGCCGTCGTCAGCACCCCGGCCGCGGCGCCGGCGTGGCGGGGCGCGACCCCGGCGAGCACCGTGCCCATGATCGGCGCGAGCGCCAGCCCCATGCCGAACCCGTCGACGGCCAGGATCGGCACCAGCCAGCCGAGCGGGGCCTCCAGCGCGACGGCGGCGAGCAGCACCGTGAGACCGAGCGCCCGGGTCAGCCCGCCCAGGGCGATCGTCTGGCGGCCGAACCGCGCGACGACCCGGGGCGCGAGCAGCGAGGCGGCCAGATAGCCCAGCCCGATCGGCGTGAAGATCAGCCCGGCCCCCAGCGCGTCCAGCCCGGCCGCCCCCTGCACGTACAGGGCGAAGATCAGGAAGTACGCGGCCATGCCCATGGTGAAGGCGAGCTGGGTGAGCAGACCGGCGGTGAACGCCCGCTCGCGGAACAGGGCCAGGTCGATCAGGGGCGATGCGTGCCGTCGCCTGCCGTAGGCGGCGAAGAGCGCGACGGCGGCGGCCAGCGACAGCCACGTCCACAGCGGCCAGCCCTGCTCGCGCCCCTCGATCAGCGGCAGCAGGGTCGCCACCAGCGCCGCGCTGATGAGGGCGGTGCCGCCCAGGTCGAGCCGCACGGCCGTGCCGGGGCGGCTCTC
Organism: Nonomuraea sp. SBT364; assembly: GCF_001083785.1. Classification (GTDB taxonomy): domain Bacteria; phylum Actinomycetota; class Actinomycetes; order Streptosporangiales; family Streptosporangiaceae; genus Nonomuraea. The sequence goes on along the minus strand of NZ_LAVL01000074.1, from coordinate 33,629 downwards.
GGGGACCACCCGGCGGGTCAGCGCGAGCGCCGCTACGCCGATCGGCACGTTGATCAGGAAGCAGGCGCGCCAGCCGAGCCCGAACAGGTCGGCCTGGATCAGCAGGCCGCCGACGAGCTGCCCGAACACCGCGGCCAGCCCCATCGTCAGCGCGTAGGCGTTGATGGCCCTGGCCTGGGCGGGCCCGCTGTAGACGGTCCGCAGGATGGCCAGCACCTGCGGGGTGAGCGCCGCCGCGGCCAGCCCCTGGGCGATGCGGGCGGCGACCAGCGTGCCGGCGTCGGGCGCCAGGCCGCACGCGATCGAGGCGAGCGTGAACAGGGTCAGGCCGATGACGAACATGCGGCGGCGGCCGAGGATGTCGCCGAGCCGCCCGCCGAGGACCAGTCCGGCCCCGTAGGCCAGGCCGTAGCCGGCGACGACCCACTCGACGGCGGCCGCGCCGGCGTGCAGGTCGCGCTGGATGGCGGGGATGGCGACGTTGACGATGAAGAAGTCGAGGATCGTGATGAACACACCCGTCAGCACGACGGGAAGGGTGCCCGCGCGGGGCATGGCGACTCCGGTAGATAGAACGATCGGTATACGCCGCCATTAGATAGAATGGTTGGTCTAACTGTCAATCCGCTGCCGGATCGGATGCGTGTGATGAGCAGACCGGGACCCCGCGAACGGCTTCTCCAGGCCGCGAGCGACCTCACCTACGAGCAGGGCGTCCATGTCGGGGTGGACGCGATCCTCAAGGAGGCCGACGTCGCCCGCCGCTCGCTCTACCAGCACTTCGGCGGCAAGGACGGGCTGATCGCCGAGACGCTGCGGGGGGCCGGCGTCGAGGCCCGCTATCGTCAGGTGATGGACGACGCCGGGGACGACCCCCGGGAGCGGGTCCTGGCCGTCTTCGACGAGCTGGACAAGATCACCACGCGGCCGTCGTTCCACGGCTGCCGCTACACGGCGGCCGAGCTCGCCCTCACCGATCCGGCCCACCCCGCGCACGCCGAGGTCCGCGCGTACAAGGACCGGCTGCACCGGCTGTTCGAGGACGAGCTGCGCCGCCACCGGCACCCGGCGCCCGGCTTCGGCGCCGACCAGATCCTCGTGCTCGTGGACGGGGTGCTCGCCCACGCCGTCACCCGCCCCGACGCCCATCCCGCCCGGGCCGCGCGGGCCCTGGCGGAGGTGGTGCTCGACCAGCCGCGCTAGCTGCTCAGCACCTTGCGGAGCAGCTCGGCGAACCCGGCGGGATGCGTGCTGAGGCCCGTGTGACCGCCGGGGAAGTGGACGAGCTCCCTGCCGAACCGCTCGGCCAGGAGCGCGGCGGGACGGTAGGGCAGCTCGCCGCGCGAGTCCGCGCCGCCCGCGAGCACGAGCCGGTCCGACAGGGCCGCCAGGCGCTCCAGGTCGGGGGTGTAGGCCATGAAGCTCGGCACGATGCGCCCGAGGAAGTAGGGCATGTTCGCCATCGTCCGCTCGGCGCGGGCCGCCGCCCGGGGCGGCAGCTCGACGGCCGCCTCCGCCCTGGCGGGCTCCCCGGCGCCCGGCCGCCGCAGGGCCGCCGCGAACTCGGCCACCGCGGGCATCAGCCCCTCCCGCCGGAACGTGTCCTGGACGCGGGCGAGCATCGCGCGGTGCCCGGCGGCGTCCGGCAGCACCTCCACCACCGGCGGCTCGTGCGCGACCACGCGTTCCAGCCGCCCGGGATGGGCGGTGAGCAGGTGCAGCGCGACGATCGCCCCCGAGCTGCATCCGGCCACGCGGGCGGGCGCGTCCGGCGACAGCAGTTCCAGCAGCCGGAACGCGTCGTCGGCGTGCCGCGCGACGTGCTGGGTGGCCCGCGGGTCGTCCAGCGGGCTGCGGGACATGCCGCGTGCGTCGTAGGCGGCGACCGTGTGGTCGGCGGCCAGCTCGCCGGCGATGCCGTCGAACGAGGCGGCGTCGCCCGCGCCGCCCGGGATCAGCAGCAGCAGCGGGCCCCGCCCACGTACCTCGTAGTGCAGGGTGGCGCCGTCCACGCGCAGGCGGCCGGTGGTGGGATCGGTCATGAGGACTCTCCTTCACGGGGTGCGGGCCAGCGCTCCAGGAGGGCGTGCAGCGCGTCGAGGCAGCGGCCCCACGAGGTCTCCGCCGGGCGCGCGTGCGCGAACCCGCCGGCGGCCTCCAGGCTGACGAAGCCGTGCAGCGTGCTGCGCACCAGCCGGACCGCGTCGGTCAGGTCGGGCTCGGCCAGCGCGTAGGCGCGCAGCATGCTGTACGTCAGCTCGACCGCGCGTCGCGGCCCCGGCGCCCGGGCCGCGAGATCGGGATCGATCCGGGTCGGGACCTGTGTCGCGGTGTAGCGGCCCGGATGGTCGTGGGCGTAGGCCCGCCAGGCGTCCGCGAACGCCACCAGCGCGTCCTTCCCGGCCCGTCCGGCGGTCGCCTCGGCGATGCGGATCGTCTTCTCGTCCGCCGCCAGCAGGGCGATCCGCCCGCGCAGGTCTTCCAGGCCGCGTACGTGCACGTACAGGCTCGCGTCCTTCACCCCGAGCCGCCTGGCCACCGCCGACATGGTCACGTGCTCCAGCCCGACCTCGTCCGCCAGCTCGGCACCCGCGACTGTCACCCGATCAGCCGTCAGCCCGGCCCGCGCCATACATTCTCCTAGAGCAGCTCAAATCAAACCTAATACTCCTAGGATAAACCTTGCGCTCTGAGGTTTGGGCACCGGGGCCGGCGGCCGATCCCAGAAGGGGGTGGCGATCCCGAACGCCTCGCGGAGCAGGGCCCCGATCACCCCGGTCGCGAAGGCATCGGCGGGACAGCGGAAGACGCCGCCCCGGCCGTCGGCCGCCTGGACCGCCGAGCCGTCCGCGCCGAACCTCAGGGATGCAGATCAAGCTCGCGCCCCCGCCCATCCCTCATCACGAACCGGACCGGCCGCCCGGGCACGGCGCCGTCCTGCTCGGCGAAGCCGGCGGCCGTCAGCCTCGCTGTGCGGCGGCGCCGGCGCGGTCAGGAGTGGACGCGTCCGAGGAAGTCGCGGACGAGGGGGACGATCTCGCCCAGGCTGGTCTCCAGCGCCCAGTGCCCGGCGTCGAGCAGGTGCAGCTCGGCGTCGGGAAGGTCGCGCAGGTACGCCCGGGCGGACTCCTCGGGCATGTAGCCGTCGTGCGGTCCCCACACGATCAGCGCCGGCGGCCGGTGCTCGCGCAGGTACGCCTGCTCCTTCGGGAACCAGCCGAGCGTCGTCGCCTGGTCCTCGAACAGGTTCACCACGTTCCGCCTGCGCTCCGGGGTGTTCATCAGGGCCCAGTGCAGCGTCCACAGGTCCGGGCTCACCCGTTCGGCGAGGTGCGGGGGCAGGTCGCCGGCGAACTCGTCGCGAAACCCGTCAAGCGAGACGTTGGCGGCCATCTTCTCCCGGCCCTCGGGCGTCGGGTGGGCCCAGTGCTCCTTCAGCCAGGCGTACTTCGGGCCGAGCGCGTCCTCGTAGATGTCGCCGTTCTGGATGACGAGCGCGGCCACCCGTTCCGGCGATCGCAGGGCGAGCCGGAGGCCGAACTGGGAGCCGTAGTCGTGCAGGTAGAGGGCGTACCGGGACAGGCCGAGCACCTGGGTGAAGCGTTCGAGGTGGTCGGCGTAGCCGTCGAAGGTGTAGGAGAAGCCGGCGGGGGTGGCGCTGTGGCCGAAGCCCGGCAGGTCGGGCGCGAGCAGGCGCCAGCGGTCGCCGAGGGCGGGCATGAGGCCGCGGAACTCGTAGGAGGAGCAGGGGTAGCCGTGCGGCAGCAGGAACACCGGGGCGTCCGGCGGGCCGGCCTCCCTGTAGAAGGTCTCGACCCCATCGACGTCGATGATGCGGTGCGTCACTGGTGATAGCGGCATGCATGTCGCCTGCCCGCGAACGGGTCGAGGTCACGCCGGGATGAACGGCTCCGTCGGATGCGGGGTCGCCAGGTGCAGCGTGGTGGCGGTTCCGTGGTCCGGCAGGCGCTTCCTGGAGTGCCCGGCGGCCTCGGGATCGAACTCGTGCGAGTAGCGAGGTCGGGGGAGCTAGAAGAACGGGCCCTGCGCGTCGGCCAGGGCGTTGATCTCGGTCGAGCCGATCCGGAGGCGGGGAACGTCGGGGGACATGGCCGCGATCCTGCCGGGCCCAGCTGGGCACCTCGGCCCCGGCCCGAGGCACGGCGGGGCGTCAGTGCGCGGACGGTGCCAGGTGGGCGCGTTCTCCCTGCGCGCCGAAGAGGGTGAGCAGCTCCGCGGGCCGGTCGCCGGCGCTGCCGATCCAGTGCGGTATGCGGGTGTCGAACTCCGCGGCCTCGCCGGCGCCGAGCCGGAACTCCTGCTCGCCGAGCACGAACCTGACGTGCCCGTCGAGGACGTAGAACCACTCGTACCCCTCGTGGGTCCGCGGCTTAGTCGCCGGCGCCCGGCCGGCCGGCGGGTAGATCACCTTGTAGGCCTGGATGCCGCCCGCCCGCCTGGTCAGCGGCACCAGCACCAGCCCGTGGCGCCGTACCGGCCGCAGGTGGATGCGCGGGTCCCCGGTGGGCGGCGCCGCGACGAGATCGTCGAGCGGGACGCCGTGCGCCCGGGCCAGCGGCAGGAGCTGCTCCAGCGTGGGGCGGAGCCTGCCGTTCTCCAGCCGGGACAGGGTGCTCGCCGTGAGCCCGGTCTCGTCGGCCAGCGCCGCCAGCGTGGCGCCGCGCGCCTTCCGCAGGGCGCGCAGCCGCGCCCCGACTCCGGCCAGTACGTCTTCGGAGGGATGGTCCATGCCTTCAATAATGCGGATCCGCAACTTTTCTTGCAAACGGGGAACGGCGGCGGCGATGCTGCCGGAACAGGTAACCGGCCACGAAGGGCGATGCACATGGACTCCACCCGAAGCGGGCGGCCCGCCGCGGGCGAGCAGGGCGCGGCGGACCAGGACGCCGCGCTGTTCTGGGAGCGGCACTACCGCACCCGGCGCGACCGGGACGCGCACGTCAACCCGCTGCTCGCCGAGACCGCCGCGCCGCTGCCTCCCGGCGCCGCCCTGGACCTGGGCTGCGGCGCCGGCGGCGACGCCATCTGGCTCGCCCGGCGGGGCTGGCACGTCACCGCCGTCGACATCTCCGCCACCGCCGTCGAGCGCGTGCGGGACCGCGCCCGCGAGCTCGGCGTCGGCGGGCGGGTCGTCACCGAACGGCACGATCTCGCCGAGAGCTTCCCGGCAGGCCGGTTCGACCTCGTCTCCGCCCAGTACTTCCACACCCCGTTCCCGCTGCTCCGCGACCGGGTCCTGCGCGCCGCCGCCGGGGCGCTGCGCCCCGGCGGCCTGCTGCTGATCGTCGACCACGGCTCCACCGCGCCGTGGTCATGGAACCAGGACCCCGGGATCCACCACCCCACCCCGACCGAGCTGGCCGCCGAACTCGATCTCGACCCCGCGCACTGGCAGGTCCGGCGCGCCGACATGCCCCGCCGCCGGGCCACCGGTCCCGCCGGCGAGAGCGCGTACGTCGTCGACCACGTCCTGCTCGTCCAGCGGACCACCGGAACGGGGTGACCCGATGTCAGGAGACAGCGCGCGGCGAGCCGCGACGCGGGCCAAGGACACCGCGCCCCCGCGGACCGGCGCCGACGAGAAGGCCACCCTGCGGGGCTTCCTCGACCACCTGCGGAACGCGGTCGCCGGGAAGGTCGCGGATGTGCCGGAACCGCAGGTGCGAACGGCCGGAGTGCCCTCGGGCACGAACCTTCTCGGGCTGGTCAGGCACCTGGCGTTCGTCGAACGGTTCTACTTCCTCGGCGAGGACGCCGGCGACTGGCCCGCGACCATGCGGCCCACCCCGCACGACACCGTCGCCGGGGTGCTCGCCGACTACCGGCAGACCGTCGAGCGGGCGAACCAGGTCATCGACGCCTGCCCGGACCTGGCCCTGCCCGCCCCGCGCGTCCCGGGCCGGGGGCCGGCGCCGTCGATGCGATGGGTCCTGGTGCACCTGATCGAGGAGACCGGCCGGCACGCCGGCCACGCCGACATCCTCCGCGAGCGGATCGACGGCTCCACCGGCCGCTGACCGGCCCGGGGCCCGCTCACCGGGTGTCGGCGAAGAAGGCACGGAGGTGGCGGTTGACCGGTTCCGGGCAGTCGAGCTGGGGGGCGTGGCCGCAGCCGTCCAGGATCCGGAGCCGGGCGTCGGGCAGCAGTCCGGCGAATCGGCGGGCGCGCTCGACGGGCTGGACGGTGTCCTGCCTCCCCCACAGCAGCAGGACCGGGGTCGCGGTGGCGGGCAGGGCGCGTTCGGTCGGCCCCCAGTCCAGGCGGCGTTCCAGCAGGTAGGTGGCGCGGATGTTGTCGTGGAAGGTCATCGGCGCCCACCACTCGTCCAGCAGCCGGTCGGTGATCCGCTGCTTGTTGACCATCATGCCCTCGGCCACGCCGCGCACGGCGGACCTGCCGGTGGACAGCTTGACCGCGAGCTCGCCGACGACGGGGATCTTCAACGACTCCCACATCCAGGTGCCGGGCAGGTCCAGCCCGGTGGCGTCGAGCAGGGCGAGCTTCGTGACGCGGGCGGGGTGACGCTGGGCGAAGGCCAGGGCCCAGCCGCCGCTCCAGGAGTTGCCCGCCAGAGCGGCCCGCCGTACGCCGACGGAGTCCATGAACGCGCCGACGGCGGCGGTCATGGCGTCCAGGTCGAAGGCGAAGTCGCGGTCCTTCAGCCGCGTGTAACCCTGGCCGGGCAGGTCGACCACGTACACGGTGTGGTCGCGGGCCAGTGCCGGCACCTGGTCCTTCCAGCCGATGACCGAGGTGCCGCCGGGCGAGAGCAGGATCACCGGACTGCCGGATCCGGCCCGCACGTAGTGGAAGCTGGCGATCGGGGTGTCGGCGTAGCGGGACCCCACCTGGGCCAGGTACGGCGAGCGGAAGGCGCGACCGGCCTCGGCCGGCTGCCAGACGTAGGCCCCCAGCAGCATCACGGTCACCAGCAGGGTCACCAGCAGGGCGAGCGCGGCCGGCAGCAGGCGATACCGGCGCCGCCGGCGCCCCGGCCGCCCGGCGGCGGTCTCAGGTGTGTCGTCAAGGCGAACCATGCTCATCCCCGGTCTCGGTCGTGGAGTCGTTCACCCGTCCGGACGGGGCGGCGCGCCGGTCCGTGACAGCCGAGGCGCGTGATCCGGCTCACGCCCGTGCCGCCCGCGAACGGCGGCCGGCCGGGGCGCCGGAGTTTTGGGACCGCATGGCGACCGGATGGGCATGATGCGGAGCCGGCGTTGGTAGCACTCCGAGCCGGAGGTTCCGGAGCGGGGGAGCGGCGGGCACATGGCAGGTGGGCGGCGTGGCGGGGGAGTGCCGGGGCCTCCCCGGTCAGACGGCTCCCGGGCCGGGCAGCAGGTCGACGTCGCCGGCGTGCATCGGCTCGCCGCAGTGGGCGCAGCGCAGGTCGACGCGGCTGATCTCGCCGCACGCGTGATGGCGGTAGAGCACCGGAGGCCCGGCCTCGCCCGCGAGCCACCTGTCCGCCCAGCCGGCCATGACCATGAGCAGGTCGACGAGCTCGGCGCCCTTCTCCGTCAGGATGTACTCGTGGCGTGGCCGCCGGTCGTAGGGCCGGCGTTCGAGGACTCCGCGCTCGACGAGGTGGTTGAGCCGCTCGGTCAGCACCTTGCGCGAGATGCCGAGATCCGCCTGGATCTGCTCGAACCGGGTGAACCCGGCCCACACGTCCCGCAGGATCAGCGGGGACCAGGGCTCCCCGATGACGTCGAGCGTGCGCGCGATCGAGCACGCCATGTCGCCGAAATTGGTGCGTTGCATGGGACGAGCCTATCAAGCGGGGTTCCCTCAGGGAACTTCGACTGTTAGGGTCATGGAGTCTCTTGAAGGAACCCGAAGGGAGTGCGCAGATGAGCAAGGTCATCAGTGCCCACGCGGTGTCGGTCGACGGCTACATCACCGGGCGCGACCCGGGCGCCGGGCGCGGGCTGGGCGACGGCACGACGCTCTTCGACTGGTACTTCGACGGAGACACGCCCAGCCGGGTGTTCGACGGGTTCCGGCTGAGCGGCCCCAGCGCCCGGATCTTCGACGCTCTCGCCGGGCGGGTGGGCGCGATCGTCGCGGGCCGCAACACCTACGAGGACTCCGACCGTTTCGGCGGCGGCAGCCCGCACCCGGCGGCCCGGCTGTTCGTCCTCAGCCATCGGGCGGCGCCGGAGCTGACCGAGCGGCAGACCCTGGTCACCACCGGCGTCGAGGACGCGATCGCGGCGGCCCGCGAGGCGGCCGGCGGCAAGGACGTCGGCCTCATGGGCGGCTGCGTCGCGACCGAGGCCCTCAAGGCGGGGCTGGTCGACGAGGTGATCCTCCACCAGGTGCCGATCCTGCTCGGCGGCGGCCGCCCCTTCTTCCGCGCGCTGCCCGGGCACGTGCGCCTGCGCCTGGTCGAGGCCGTCCCGGCGCCGGGCGTCACCCATCTCCACTACGCGGTCGAGCGCTGATCCCGGCCGCCTGCCATGCCGTACCGGACACCGTCGTACCGAACACCGTCGCACCGAACACCGTCGTACCGGACACCGCCGTACCGAACACCGAAATCGCACGAGGAGAAGAAGATGCTCACCCCTGACGTACGCCGCGCACTCGACGGCACCTCGCTGGCCCACCTCGCCACCGTCCTGCCGGACGGTTCGCCCCACACCGTCCCGCTCTGGGTCGGCACCCACGGCGAGCGCATCGTCTTCCTCACCGGTCCGCGGTCGCGCAAGGCCCGCAACCTGCGCCGCGACCCGAGGGTGGCGCTCTCCCTGGCGCCCGCCGACAACCCGTACGAGCCCGTCATCGTCCGGGGCCGGGTCGTCGAATGGCTCGACGGCGACGCGGCCTGGGAGATCATCGACCGGATCGCGGTGAAGTACACCGGCGAGCCCTACCCCCGCGAAGAGGAACGCGTCATCGCCGTCGTCGAGCCCGAACGGCAGAAGGTCGGCCTCGGCTGACCGGCGAACAGCCGTGAGATCGTGCTGGTCCGCGAGACCGTCGACGGCGCCCGCGGCCACTGATCGCGGACGCCGGCCTCAGTGTCGCGCCCGCACCTCCAGCAGCGTCCGCATGGCCTCGCCCTCGACGCGCGCGAGGTCGAGCAGGAGGGCGGCGGCCCGGTCGAGGCAGGCCGCGTCGTCCTCCTCGCCCGCCTTCGCGATCGGCGCGGCCACCTCCGTCCACAGGGTGGCGGCCTCGCCGTAGAGCCGGTGACCGGTGCGCAGGGCGTCGTCGTCGACCAGCCCGGTGCACTCGCCGAGGAAGTCACGGTAGAGGGCGCGGAACAGGGCGCCGCCGGTGCCGCCCTTCTCCATGAGGAGGGCGGCCTGCGGCAGGTCCCGCTTCGGCTCCTGCGCGCGGGCCGGCCACTTGGGCGCCTGGCGGGCGGTCTTCTCGATGCCGCGATGGCCCAGATTCGCGATGGGGGCGGTGAGGAACGCGCCGGCGCACGCCTTGATCGCGGGCACGACCTGCTCCTGCCAGGAGAGCGGGTGCGGCGGCAGGGCGACGGAGAAGGAGCGGTTCCTGGCGGTCATCGGGCCGCGTTCAGCCCTCGCCATGGCCAGGGCGGTCCGGCTCGTCCGCACGGCGCCGCCCTGCTGCTCGGTGTCCACCAGGTACGCCTGGTGCTCGTCGTAGCCGTACATCGCGACGACATGGCCGCCGAAGTGCACCTTCGACCGGAAGTAGTCCAGGTGGTAGCAGTCGAGCTGGAGGCCGACCGGCGCCCCGGCGTCGATGCGGGCCGACACGTTCTCCCACGCCTTGCGCGGCGAGGTGGTCTCCTCGACCCGCAAGGTCAGGCCCAGCCTGGCGGCCAGGTTCCGGGTGAGCTCGAAGGGCTTGACGCGGCCTCCGATGAAGGGGAAGTCCATGCCCTTGGCGTCCCAGTAGACGAAGGACAGGCCCGAGCCGAGCCCGAACAGCATGGGCTCGGACAGGTCGAGTCCCTCGTGCCGCAGCAGCACCCCCAGCGCCGTCGTCTCGCAGTGCTGCGTGCCACGGGCCTCGACACCCTCCACGATGGTCATGCGTCGCTCTCCTCGATAGCCGGACGGCCGGCGGCTCCGGAAGCCGTTGCCGGGTGGAAGTAGCATGATGCCTCCCACAGGGGGAGAGTCCACCGCCTCCCAGGTGGGCAGGCACGGCCTGCCCGGGATCGGCGGCCGGCGGGACGGGAGGCCGAGGGTGGAGCGGAGCGGCACGTTGACGGAGGCCGACTGGGAGGCGCATCGCGCCGCGGTCTTCGGGGCGGCCTACCGCATCCTCGGCACCGTGGCCGAGGCCGAGGACGTGACGCAGGAGGTGTGGCTGCGTGCCGCCACCGCCGACCTGTCCGAGGTGCGGGACCTGCGGGCCTGGCTGGTCACCCTGGCCGCCCGGACGTCCTACAACGTGCTGAGGTCGGCGCGCGTCCGGCGCGAGACCTACGTCGGCCCCTGGCTGCCCGAACCCCTGCTGACCGGGCCCGACACCGCCACCCGGGTGATCATGGACGAGTCGGTGAGCACCGCCATGCTGGTCGTGATGGAGCGGCTCTCCCCGGCCGAACGCGTCGCGCTGGTGCTGCACGACGTCTTCGGCCTGCCGTTCGACCGGGTCGCCGAGGTGCTCGGCAGCACGCCCGCCGCCGGTCGCAAGCTCGCCTCCCGCGCGCGGGCACGGGTCGCCGCGGTGCGGGAGCGGCCCCGGGCGTCCAGGACCGAGACCGAACGCGTACTGAAGGCGTTCAAGGCGGCGGCCGACGCGGGGGACATCGCCGGGCTCGTCGAGCTGCTCCATCCCGATGCCGTCTACGTCGCCGACGGCGGCGGCAAGGCGATCGCCGCCCGCAGGCCGGTCGGCGGCGCGGCCCGGATCGCGCTGCTGGCGGTCAGGCAGATCGAGATCAGGCGGCCCGACGCCTTCCGCGTCATCGAGGTGAACGGGGATCCCGCCCTGGCGACCTACGACGGCGGCGAGCTGGTCTGGCTCGACACCGTGGAGGTCGCCGACGGGCGGATCACGGAGTTCCGGAGACTGGTCAATCCCGAGAAACTCGCTCATCTCGGTCACATCTGAGCGTGCCGTCTTGTCTCCCTGCCGCGGCCCCCGATTCCCCGGGGGCGATACTGAGAGAGGGACGGAACAGTGGCACACGTGGTGATCATCGGAGGCGGGTTCGCGGGCGTCTGGAGCGCGGCGGGAGCGGCGCTGGCGCGCGGGGAGGCGGACCTGCGCATCACGCTCATCGCGCCGGACGAGCACATGGTGCTGCGGCCGCGCCTGTACGAGCCGGAGCCGGAGCTGGCCAAGGTCGAGCTCGCCAGGGTGCTCGGGCCGATCGGCGTCGAGCACCTGCGGGCCCGCGTGAGCACGATCGACACCGGCCGCCGCGTGGTCGTGGCGGGTGGCCGGGAGGTCGGCTACGACCGCCTGGTGCTGGCGGCGGGCAGCGAGCTCGTCCGGCCCGGGGACCTGCCCGGCGCCGGGCGGCTCTTCGACATCGACACCCTCGACGGGGCCCGGCGGCTCGCCGATCACCTGCGCGACCGCGACGACTACGCCGCCGTGGTCGTCGGCGCCGGGTTCGTCGGCCTGGAGGCCGCGACCGAGCTGGCCGCCGGGGGCCGGGTGCTGCTGGTGGACCAGGCGGAGGTCGTCGGCGACGAGCTCGGCGCGGGCCCGCGCGAGGTGATCCGGGCCGCGCTGGACGAGCTGGGCGTCGAGCTCCGCCTCGCGACGACGGTGACGGAGGTCGGCGACGGGTACGCCGTCCTGTCCGGCGGCAACCGGGTCGAGGCGGACGCGGTGGTCTGGGCGGCCGGGCTACGGGCCAGCGAGCTCACCCGGCAGATCTCCGGCGATCTCGACCACCTCGGCCGGGTGCCGGTGGACGGGCACCTGCGCGCCCTGCCTGAGGTGTTCGCCGCCGGGGACACGGCCGCGGCGGCCTTCGACGCCGAGCACACGGTCATGCAGGCCTGCCAGCACGCCACCCCGCTGGGCAAGGTCGCCGGCTACAACGCCGCGGCCGACCTGCTCGGCCTGCCGCTGCGCGACTTCACCCCCGGTCCGTACGTCACCTGCCTGGACCTGGGCGGCGCCGGCGCGGTCTTCACCCGGGGCTGGGACCGCAAGGTGATGGCCTCGGGCGCCGCCGCCAAGGAGGTCAAGAAGACCATCAACCAGTTCATCCACCCGCCGGTGGACGACGCCTCGGAGATCCTCGCCGCCGCCGGTAACGTCTACCTCGACCTGCCCTTCTTCCCGCGTGAGGAGGAGAAGGCAGCCTGAGCACCGCCTTTCAGCCCCGGCGGGCCTCGAGCGCGTCGAGGATGAGGTCCAGGCCGTAGCCGAACTCGCCGGTGTGGTCGTAGCCGGGCCGCAGGGCGTGGCCGACGATCATCTCGGTGAGGTACGGCAGCTCGTCCGCCGGCAGCCCTTCCAGGATGCCGCCGGCCACCTCCCCGACCTCGTCCGGCGTTGTCACCGGCAGGTTCGCCTCCTGCAGGACGAATCCGCCGACGTAGCTGTCGATGAGGGAGACGGCGTGCGCGGCCATCGGCAGGGAGAATCCCGCCCTCCGCAGGACACCGAGGACGGCGTCGTGGTGGCGCAGCGTCGCCGGGCCCGGGGAGCGGCGGGAGTCCATGAGGCCGAGGGCCCAGCTGTGCCGCGACAGGACCGCGCGCGCGGAGAAGGCGCGCGCGCGGACGGCCTCGCGCCAGTCGCCGTCCCCGGCGCCGGGCAGCTCGATCGCCGCGAACACCGCGTCGACCACGCCGTCGAGGATCGCGTCCTTGTTCGGCACGTGGTGGTAGAGCGACATCGCCTCCACGCCCAGCTCCTGCGCCACCCGGCGCATGGTGATCGCCTCCACGCCGCCGCGGTCCGCGACCCGGATCGCGGCTTCCAGCACGAGCGCCCTGCTGAGCGGTTTCGCCGGTGGTGACACGACGCCTCCAGGAGGTCGGACGGGGTTGACAGCCTTACGAGTGTAAGCCAGCCTTACATGCGTAAGCGCGGTCCGAGCGAAGGAGGTCCCGATGCCGATGCCCACGTGGTGGGGGCACGTGAACAAGCGGGTGTTCAACCCCCGCGCGATCGAGGGCGGGAAGTGGCCGGTGCTGACCCACGTCGGCCGCACCTCCGGCGCGACCTACCGCACGCCGCTCGACGCGCATCCCGTCGACGGCGGCTACCTGTTCATCCTGGTGTACGGATCGCGCGCGGACTGGGTGCGCAACGTCCTGGCGACCGGCGGTGCGCGGCTCCGGGTCGACGGCAAGGAGGTGGCCCTCGCCGCCCCGCGCCTGGTCGGGAAGGAGGAGGCGTTCCGGGCCCTGCCGGACGCGGCGGCCCGCCCGCCGAAGGTGCTCCGCATCACCGAGTTCCTCCGCATGGACCTGGTCGCGGACTGACCTCGGGTGCTACCCGAGGCTCCCGGCGCCACCCGTGCGGACGGGCAGCGAGGTCAGCGCTCGCTGCATGCCGGGCCGCCAGCCGATCTCGGACGGCGGCACCGCCAGGGCGAGGCCGGGGAAGCGGGCCAGCAGGGTGCGCAGCGCGATCTGCGTCTCGGCCCTGGCCAAGGCCGCCCCGAGGCAGTAGTGGATGCCGTGGCCGAACCCCAGGTGCGCGTTGTCGGCGCGGCCCGCGTCGAGCAGGGCCGGCCGGTCGAAGCGGCGCGGGTCCCGGTTGGCCGCCGCGTACACCACCTGCACCGCCTCGCCCGCCGCGATGCTCACGCCGCCGAGCTCCACGGGCTCCAGCGTGTAGCGCATGACCGCGATCTCGGCCGGGCCGGTGACGCGCAGGAACTCCTCCACGGCCGCCGGGACCGCGTCCGGGTCGGCACGCAGGCGCGCCGTCAGGTCCGGGCGGGTGAGCAGGATCCGGACGCTCTGGCTGATGAGGGCGACGGTGGTCTCGTGCCCGGCGATCAGCATGCTGATCGCCAGCGCGATCAGCTCCTCGTCGGCCAGCCGGTCGCCGTCGTCCTCCTGCACGCGGACCAGTGCCGACAGCAGGTCGTCCGCACCGCTCACGCGCTTGGCGCCGACCAGCTCGGTCATGTACGCGACCAGCCCCCGGGCTCCCGACGCGATGCGGTCCGGGGCGGGGGCCGTCAGGTCGGCGGCCCACGTACGCCAGGTGTCGCGGTCGTGTGCGGGCACGCCGAGCAGCTCGCAGATGACCTGGATGGGCAGCGGGTACGCGAACCGCTCGATCAGGTCGAACTCGCCGGGCAGCCCGTCCAGCAGCGCGTCGGTGATCTCCTGGACGCGCGGGCGCAGCCGCTCCACCCGGCGGGCGGTGAACTCGCGTGACACCAGCCGCCGCAGCCGCGTGTGGTCCGGCGGGTCGTAGGCACCCAGGGTGCGCAGCAGGTACGGGACCACGTCGTCGGGCAGCCCGGCCGCCGCGGCCACGTCCAGCTTCGACTGCCTGGCGACGTCGCTGCTGAAACGCGGATCGGTCAGCGCGGTCACGCTCTCGTCGTAGCCGGTGACCAGCCAGATCGGGGTGCCGTCCAGGTAGCGGCCGCGGCGGACCGGCCCGCCCTCGGCCAGGCCGGTCAGGAACGCGTCCCGGTCGGCCGCGGTCATCAGGCCGAGGATCTCCGGCTCGGTGGTGGTGCTCATGCTCGTGACTCCAGGATCTCGGTACGGATGCGTGAGGACGGGGCCTTCACCGTGAGCCCCGCTGCTCGCGGACCGCGTCCCCCGCGTGCGGGACGCGGTCGCCGGCGAACCGGCCGCGGGTGAAGACCTCGATGCCGGCGCGGGAGGAGCGCGGGCTCACCCGGCTGACCCACTCGGCGCCGAACAACTCCAGCGCCGCCGGGCCCGTGTCACCTCACTGTCTGAACACATGAACAGTATGCTAAACAAATGTTCAGTCACAAGTAAAGCCGGGCACCCGGCCTGCACGACCTCCACCAGGGCCGCAGCCGGATCGGCGTCCTCCGTGCCGATCTTCGCGCCGGGCCTACCACGGCGACGCCGGCAGCCGCTGGTCAAGCACGTCCAGCGGCTCAAGCAGATCCGCGGCGCCGTCTCCGGCGGCGTCAGGCGTCCTGGGGGTACCAGCGCAGTTCGACGGTGTTGCCGTCGGGGTCCAGGACGTAGATCGACTGGGCGTCGCCGCGCGCGCCGAACCGGGGGACCGGCCCCTCCAGCACGGTGAAGACACCGGAGTCGATCACCTCCTGCCAGTCCAGCGGATCCACCACCAGGCAGATGTGGTCCACGTTGGACTCGCCACGGGGGCGGGCGACCAGGTCGATGATGGTGGACTCGCTGACCCGCACGGACGGGAAGGACGCCTTACCGGCCCGCCATTCCTCGACCCGTTCCTGCTCGAGCCCGAGGGTTCCCGAGTAGAACTCCAGTGACCGCTCCACGTCGCGCACGTTGAGCACGAGGTGATCGAAGGCTTTCACACGCATCGGACATCTCCTTCTGTCATTCGCCGGTGACCGGCGCGTTCCGGGGGACGGTGCGGGAGTTCCTCTGGCCGGTGCCGAGTGTGAGGAGCAGCGAGGCCGCTGTCAACGCCACGCCGAACCAGACGACACTGGTGACGCCCAGCTGATCGGCGAACAGGCCGCCGAACAGCGCGCCGAGCGCGATGGAGGTGTTGTACGACATGGTGTTGAGCGACATCGCGGCCTCGAAGGTGTCGGGCGCGGCGGCCTGCGTCATGTTGACCTGGCACAGCTGCACGACGCCGAAGGAGACGCCCCACAGGATCAGCGCGACGACCGCGCCGGCCTGACTGTGCCCGATGGTGAGCAGCGCAAGCAACGACACCACGAGTCCCGCGCAGCCGGCCAGGAAGCTGCCGCGCAGGCTTCTGGTCACCGTGAATCCGGCGATGAAGTTGCCCGCCGCGCCTCCGGCGCCGTACACCATCAGCAGCGCGGTGACGAAGAACGGCGTGGCGGCCGCGCTCTCCTCCAGGTAGGGGCGCACGAAGGTGTAGGCCCCGAAATGGCCGAGCACGAACAGCATCACGGTGACCAGCACCAGCCGCAGCGGCACGTTCCTGAGCGGGAGCCCGAAGACCTCACGGACCGATACCGCGTTCGCCGACGGCAGCGAGGGCACGAGGGTGACCACGGCGACGAACACCAGCGCGCTGAGGCCCGCCCAGATGAGGAACGTGGTCCGCCAGTCGGTGAGGCTTTCCAGGATGGTGCCGAGCGGGATGCCCACGACCGCGGCGATCGAGATGCCGGACATCACGACCGCGGCCGCCCGGCTCGCCTGACGCTCGGGAACGAGCCGCATCGCCATGCTCACGCCGATCGCCCAGAACACGCCGCTGGCGAATCCCATGGCCAGCCGTGTCGCCAGGACCAGCGGATAGCTCGGCGACATGGCGGTGATCAGGTTCCCCAGCACCAGGATCGCCAGCAGCGCCGACAGCAGTACGCGCCGGTTGACCCGTCTGGTCCAGGCCACGATGAACGGCACGCCCAGCCCGGCCGAGACGCCGTACAGCGTCACCATCAGCCCGGCGAGGCCCACCGAGATGCTCAGGCTGGCGCTCACCGGGGTGAGCAGGCCGACGGGCATCAGCTCGGTGGTGAGGAAGACGAACAGGCTCGCGGTGATCGCGGCGACGCCCAGCCAGGACCGCAGGGCCGATCGGGGGTGGTTATCGATGGTGGTCATCTTCTTCTTTCTGACGATTCAAATTCGACGACATGCGCTCCAGCGCCCACAGGCCGAAAGCCGCGGCGGACAGGGCGCCGCCGAGCAGGCTCACCCCGGTCCAGCCGGCTCCGGTCCAGGCCGCCGAGGTCAGCAGTGATCCGGCCGCGCCGCCGAGGAAGAACGCGGTCATGAACGCGGAGTTGATCCGGTTGCGGGCCTCCGGGCGGAGCGCGTAGATGATGTGCTGGTTGGCGTTCAGCACCGCCTGCTGGGCCACGGTGAACAGCAGGACCCCGGCGACCAGCCAGCCCGGCGCGACCGCTCCGAGGCCGATCAACGGCCAGGACAGGGCCAGGAGCGCGGTGCCGATCCCGCTCACCCGCTGCACCCAGCCGCGGTCGGCCAGCCGGCCCGCGATCGGCGTGGCGATCGCCCCGGCCGCCCCGACCAGGCCGAACAGGCCGATGGCCGCCTCACCCCAGCCGTACGCCGGCCCGGCCAGCAGGAAGGTGACCGCCGTCCACAGCACGCTGAACGCGGCGAACGACAGCGCGCCGATCCCGGCCCGCCATCGCAGCGGCGCTTCGTCGCGGAACATCGCGACCGTCGAGCGCAGCAGCGCCGGGTAGGACAGGCCGATCGGCGTGTGCAGCCGAGGGAGGAACCGCCACAGCAGGACGGTCACGGCCGCCACGAGGAGCGCGTTCAGCCAGTAGATCGTCCGCCAGCCGCCGAGCTCCGACAGCGTGCCGGAGGCCGTGCGGGCCAGCAGCCCGCCGAGCAGCAGTCCCGCCATCACCGTGCCCACGACCCGGCCGCGCTCCGCGGGCGCCGCGAGCGTGACCGCGTACGGGACCACGACCTGCGCGGCGACGGACGTGAGCGCGGTGAGCGCGGTGCCGGCCAGCAGCATCGGCCCGCTGGTCGCGAGGGCGGACACCAGCAGGAACACCGAGGTGGCGGCGAACAGCAGCACCGCGAGCCGGCGGCGTTCCACCAGGTCGCCCAGCGGCACCAGGAGGATCAGCCCCAGCGCGTACCCGCCCTGGGCGGCGGCCACGACCAGCGTGGCCATGGTGGTGCCCAGGCCCAGCTCCCGCCCGATCACGTCGAGCAGGGGCTGGGCGAAGTAGTTGCCGGCGACCGAGAGCCCGGTGGCCACCGACATCAGGAGCAGCAGCCCGCGACGCAGCCGGGCGAAGGCCGCGTGCGCCAGGGATTCGGTCATGCCTCAAGGGTGCGGGAAAGACGATCGATGAGTCCAACACATAGTTTTCATCGCAATCCATCGTGATGCATGATGGATCGATGGAGCTGCAGCAGCTGAGATACGTCGTCGCGGTCGCGGAGACCAGCAACTTCACCCGGGCGGCCGAGAACTGCCGGGTGGTGCAGTCGGCGCTCAGCCACCAGATCGCCGCGCTGGAGCGCGAGCTGGGCGCCCGGCTGTTCGAGCGGACCAGCCGCCGCGTCCGGCTGACCCCGGCCGGAGAGGCGTTCCTGCCCGCGGCGCGGGAGTGCCTGGAGGCGGCCGACCGCGCGCGCGCCGAGGTCGCGGCCGCCAGCGGGGAGATCCGCGGGCGGCTCGCCGTCGGCGCCATCCCCACCGTCGCGGCCGTCAACCTGCCGGTCGCCCTGCGCGACTACCGCCGCCTGTACCCCCGGGTCCACATCACGCTCATCTCGGCCGGCAGCGACGACCTGATCGAGCGGGTCCGGCGGGGCGGCGCCGACGTCGCCTTCCTCGGCCTGCCGCCGCGCGCGGAGCCCAAGGGCGTGCGGAGCCGCCGCCTCGCCGGGGGCGAGCTCGTCGCCGTGGTCGCGCCGGATCACCCCATGGCCGGGAGCGAGACTGACCTGCGGAGCCTGGCGGCCGAACCGTTCATCGACTTCCGCGCCGGCCACGCCGGGCGGGCGCAGTCGGACGAGGCGTTCGCGGCCGCGGGCGTACGGCGTGAGGTGCCGTTCGAGGTGTCGTCCGCCGACTTCATGGTCGATCTGGTGCTGCAGGGCCTCGGCGTGGGCATGCTGCCGGCCGCGTACGTGCCGCGCTTCACCGACCTGGGGATCATCCGGCTGCGCGACGCCCCCACGAGGGTGGAGCACCTGATCTGGGACAGCCGGCCGTCCCCGGCGGCGGCGGCCTTTCTCGAGCTGATCCGGCAGGACCGGCCCGAGACGCCCCGGAACGTGGCGGACTGAGAGCATCGTCCGCATGACCCTCATCCTCACCAGCGGCGACCTGACCTCCCTGCTCGACCCGCTCGCCTGCGTCGAGGCGCTGCGCGACGGCTTCACGCGCGGCGACGCCGTGGCGGTCCCGGGGCAGCGCGTCCGCACCGACCTGCCGTTCCCCGGCACCGCCACCGCGCTGATCCCGGGGCTGCTGCCGGGGATCGACGCCTACACGGTGAAGGTGAACGCCAAGTTCCCCGGCGCCCGGCCCGCGCTGCGCGGGGTCATCTGCCTGCACGCCGGGCACGACGGCGAACTGCTCGCGCTGCTCGACTCGGCGACCGTCACCGCCTGGCGCACCGGGCTGGCCGCCGCGCTCGGCACCCACGTCCTGGCCGCCGGCGACCCCGGGGGGAAGGCCGTCCTCGGCGTCGTCGGCGCGGGAGCCCAGGCCGAGCTGGTGGTCGGCGGCCTGCGACGGCTCCGCCGCGTGGCCGGGCTGGTCGTGCACGACACCGACCCGTCCCGCGCGGCCGCGTTCGCCGCCCGCCACGCCGCCCGCCACGCCGGCCACAGCGCCGGCCACACCGCCGGCCACACCGCCGGCCACACCGCCGGCCACACCGCGGGCTCCGCCGCCGAGGTCGCCGCCCGCGCCGACGTCGTCCTGCTCGCCACCTGGTCGCGCACCCCGCTGCTCCACCTGGCCGACACCCGGCCCGGCCAGCACATCACCAGCCTGGGCGCCGACGAGCCCGGCAAGCGCGAGCTCGCCGCCGACGTGCTGCGGGACGCGCTGGTCGCCGTCGACGACCGGCCGCTCGCCGCCGCCATGGGCGCGCTCGCCGCGGCCGGGCTCCCGGCGGAGGCGGCCCACGCCACCCTCGGCGAGATCCTGCGCGGCGAGCACCCCGGCCGCACCGACCCCGGTCAGCGCACCGTGTACGCCCCCGTCGGGCTGCCGTGGCAGGACCTCGCCCTGTCCTGGCTCGCCTACCGGGAAGCCCGGCGCCGCGGTCTCGGCCTGGAGGTGGACCTCCTCGGAGCCGCCCCGGCCGGGTGAGCGGCCCTCGGCCGGCGGCGCGACCTTGTGGGATGCTGGAGAGGTGACACTGGAGGACCTGGTCCGGCTGCGCCGGGCCCGCGACACGATGGACCGCGACTACGCCGAGCCGCTCGACGTCGCGGCCCTGGCACGCGTCGCCCTCATGTCGCCGGGGCACTTCTCCCGCAGCTTCCGCGCCGCCTTCGGCGAGACGCCCTACAGCTATCTGATGACGCGCCGCATCGAGCGCGCCAAGGCGCTGCTGCGGCGCGGCGACCTGTCGGTGACGGAGGTCTGCTTCGCCGTCGGCTGTACGTCGCTGGGGTCGTTCAGCTCGCGCTTCACCGAGCTGGTCGGCGAGAGCCCGAGCTCCTACCGGGCACGCCCGCATGACGAGGGCGCCGCCATCCCGGCCTGCGTCGCGAAGATCTACACGCGACCGATCAGGAACCCGGAAGCCAAGCCCGCCCCCCGCCCCTAGTGTGAAACGCATGGACATCAAGCTGTCGCAGTGCTTCATCGCCGTGGACGACCACGACAAGGCGATCGCCTTCTACCGGGACGTTCTCGGCCTGGAGGTGCGCGCCGACGTCGGGTTCGAAGGGATGCGCTGGGTGACCGTGGGCGCGCCGTCGCAGCCCGACGTGAACATCGTCCTCGAACCTCCGGTCGCCGACCCGAACGCCTCGCCCGCCGACAGGGCGGCCATGGCCGAGCTGCTCGCCAAGGGCCTGCTGCGCGCCGCCATCTTCGAGACCGACGACTGCGACGCCACGTTCGAGCGCATCCGCGCGGCGGGCGGCGAGGTGCTCCAGGAGCCGATCGACCAGCCGTTCGGCGTCCGCGACTGCGCCTTCCGCGACCCGGCCGGCAACATGCTGCGCTTCAACCAGCCCCGCCAGGGTTGAGCTGCGCGGCCCCGGCCCTCGGCAGCACCGTGGCATGGCCGGTATTCGCGCCGGTCATGGCAATGGTTCCGCCTGGGCCGCGTGGCCGGTCCGGACGTGGGTAACGTGCCTGCGCAGGAGCGGAGGGGGCACGAGGGTGAACGCGTGGACCTTTGAGGGGCAGCCGGGGGCGCTGGGCGACACGGTCACGCTGGTGGAGGGGCCGTCGTTCTGCGTGTGCTCCCGCGGCGGCGACATCCTGCCCGGCCAGGCGCAGGGCGTCTACCACGCCGACACCCGGCTGCTGTCGTGGCTGGAGCTGCGGGTGGACGACGAGCCCGTCGAAGCGCTGCAGGTGATCCCGTCGGCGCCCTACCACGCCATGTTCGTCGGCAAGGCCGGGCCCCGGCCGGGGCGGGTGGAGAGCACGCTGCTGGTGGTGCGGGACCGCTACGTCGGCGGCGGCCTGCGCGAGGACCTCACCCTGCGCAACCTGTCGGACGAGCCGATCGGCTGCGCCGTCTCCGTCAACCTGGGCTCCGACGCGGCCGACCTGTTCGAGGTGAAGGCCGGGCGCGTACGGCACGCCACCGATGTGGAGATGACCCCGCAGGGCTCCGGGCTGCACATCTTCGCGGCGAGCCGGGCCCGCGGCGCCAGGGTCGTCGTGGAGCCGGCCGGCACGGACGTGACGGCGGCGCCCGGGCTGCTGGCCTTCCGCGTGGTCGTCCCGGCCCGCGGGGAGTGGCGGGCCACGATCCTGGTGAACCCGATCATCGACGGCGAGGAGACGTCCGCCTGGTTCCCCGCCCACCACGCCATCGAGCACGCCGGCCCGGCCAGGCGGCTGGCCGACTGGACCAGCCGAGGCCCGGCCGTGCGCACCGCGAACAAGGGCTTCGACGAGGTGCTGCGCCGCTCCAGGGAGGACCTCGGCAGCCTGCGCCTGTACGACCCCGACCATCCCGACGACCCGCCGGCCATCGCGGCGGGCGCGCCGTGGTACATGACGCTGTTCGGCCGCGACTCGCTGCTGACCTCCTGGATGGCGCTGCCGCTCGACCAGTCGCTCGCGCTCGGCACGCTGCGCAGGCTCGCCCGGCTGCAGGGCACGAAGGTCGACCCGCTGACCGAGGAGGAACCCGGCAAGATCATGCACGAGCTGCGCTTCGGCGTGCGCGGCGGCATGTCCCCCGACGGCGGCAACGCCTACTACGGCTCCGTCGACGCCACCCCGCTGTTCGTCATGCTGCTGGGCGAGCTGCGCCGCTGGGGCCTGCACGCCGAGGCCGTCGAGGAACTGCTCCCGCACGCCGACGCCGCGCTCGGCTGGATCGAGCGGTACGGCGGTCCCGACGGCCTCGTCCGGTACCAGCGCAAGACCGACCACGGGCTGATCAACCAGGGCTGGAAGGACTCCTTCGACGGCATCACCTTCGCCGACGGCGCCATCGCCCGCCCGCCGATCGCGCTGGCCGAGGTGCAGGGGTACGTGTACGCCGCGCACATCGCCCGCGCCCATTTCGCGCACGCCTTCGGTGACGCCGCGACCGAGCGGCGCTGCCTGGAGCGCGCCGACGCGATCCGCGCGGTGTTCAACGAGCGCTTCTGGCTGCCCGGGCGCGGCTACTACGCCCTGGGACTCGACGGATCGGGGCGGCCCATCGACGGGCTCGGCTCCAACATGGGCCACTGCCTGTGGACCGGCATCGTCGACGAGGACCGGGCCGCGCCCGTGGCGGAGCACCTGATGTCGCCGGAGATGTTCACCGGCTACGGCATCCGCACCCTGGCCTCCTCGATGGGCGCCTACAACCCGATGAGCTACCACAACGGGTCGGTGTGGCCGCACGACAGCGCGATCGTCGCCGCCGGGCTGATGAGCTACGGCTTCACCGGGGAGGCCCAGCGTCTGGCGGTCGGGCTGCTCGACGCGGCCCAGGAGCTCGGCGGCCGGCTGCCCGAGCTGTTCTGCGGCTTCGACCGGTCGGAGTTCGCGCAGCCGGTGCCGTTCCCCACCTCCTGCTCGCCGCAGGCGTGGGCGGCGGCGGCCCCGATCCACCTGCTGCGCTCCCTGCTGCGGCTGGACCCGTGGATCCCGGCCGGCAAGATCTGGGTCGCGCCCGCCTTCCCCGAGGGCCTGGGCAGCCTGCGCATCTCCGGGCTGCCGATCGCCGGGGCGCGCCTCGACATCGAGACCACCGACGGCGGCCGATCCGCCACCGTCACCGGGCTGCCCGACGGCGTCGAGCTGATCGGCGAGCCGCGTCCCCCCATCAGTACCGTGTGCAGGCGCTGACCTGGGGTAGCACACTGCGCAGCCTTGCGAGGAGGGGGCTCGGCATGGGCTCATTGATCGATTTCGCGCCACAGCGGGTCCGGTGGCGCGCGGGCACGGCGGGCGGGTTGCGCATCGTGATGATCGCGCCGCCGTGGCAGGACGTCCCCCCGAAGGCGTACGGCGGCATCGAGGCGATGCTCGCCGACCTGATCACCGGCCTGGCCGGGCGCGGCCATGACGTGACGCTCATCGCCGCGGGCCGCGGCGGCGTCCCGGCACGCTTCCTGCGCACCTACCGCGAACCGCCGTCGGCGCGGATCGGCGCGGTGCTGCCCGAGGTGCTGCACGCGGCCTGTGCCCAGCGGATGCTCGCGGCGGTCGAGGCCGACCTCGTGCACGACCACTCGCTCACCGGGCCGCTGACCGCCGCGGCCCGCGCCATTCCCACCGTGGTCACCTGCCACACCCGCCCCGACGGCGAGTACGGCGAGTACTACCGGGCGCTGGGCAGCTCGCTGGTCGCCATCTCCCACGCCCAGCGGGCGCTCGCGCCCGACCTCAACTGGGTCGGCACCGTGCACAACGCCCTGGACGCCGGCACGTTCCCGTACCGCGACAGGAAGCAGGAGTGGGTGCTCTGGCTCGGCCGGTTCGGCCACGACAAGGGGGCGCACCTGGCGATCGACGCCGCCCGCGCGGCCGGGCGGCGCATCGTGCTGGCCGGCAAGCTCACCGAGGAGGTGGAGCGGGCCTACTTCGACGAGCACGTGCGTCCCCGGCTCGGGCCGGACGCCGTCTACGTGGGGGAGGCCGACGCCGCGCACAAGCGCGAACTGCTGGCCTCGGCCCGCTGCCTGGTCTTCCCGATCCAGTGGGAGGAGCCGTTCGGGATGGTGGTGATCGAGGCGATGGCGTGCGGCACGCCGGTGGTGGCGCTGGCCCGCGGCTCGGTGCCGGAGCTCGTCGTCGACCGCGTCACCGGTTTCACGCTCACCGCACCGCACGAGCTGCCGGCCGCGATCGAGGCCGCGGGCGCGCTCGACCCGCGCGACTGCCGGCAGCACGTGGAGCGCGCCTTCGGCCTCGGCGTGATGGTCGACGGGTACGAGAGGGTCTACCGCGGGACCCTGCGCCCGGCGGGCGGGCGGGCCGGCCCGTGCCGGAAGCAGGGCGGCCCGGCCGTCACACCCGGCCGATCCGGCGGCCACTGACCGCCACCGGCGACCGGTCGCACCCCAGCCTGGCCGCACCCCAGCCTGGTCGCGTCCCGGCGGTCGGCGCGTGCGGCGTGGTGGTCTCGTTCGTGGGTGATATGCGGCTTTTGTAGTGGTTTGTGATTTTCGGCCGGCGGGTAGCCGAGCCAAGGGAGGGCCGTGAGGAGGAGCCATGAGACACGACGAGTTCATCGGGCAAGTACAGGCCCGCGCCCACCTCGGCGGGCGCGACAAGGCCGAACGAGCCAGCCGGGCGACCCTGGAGACCCTGGGCGAACGCGTCCCCGAGGGCCTCGCGGACAAGCTCGCCGCCCAGCTCCCGCACGAGATCGGCGAGAACCTGCGGCGGACGGAGGTCTTCGGCGGCCTCGGCACCGGGGAGCACTTCGGGCGCCAGGAGTTCGTCCAGCGCGTCGCCGCCAGGGCCGGCGTCGACGAACCCAGGGCCCTCTACCTCGCCCGGGTGGTGCTGGAGGTCACCGGCGAGGCGACGCAGGGCGGCATCATGAACAAGGTGCGCGACAGCCTCTCCGGAGACCTGCGCGACCTCGTCACCGCGGGCAGCCACGGAGCCATGAGTCACCACGGAGCCATGGGCAGCCACGCCGGCCCGTGACCGATCACATGCGGTACCAGGCCAGGCGGCGGTGTCGGGCGGCGGTGTCGGGCGGCGCTGTCGGGCGGCGGTGTCAGGCGGCGGTGTCAGGCGGTGGCCACCCACGGCAGGTCGCCGCCCGGCGCGTGCGACCGCACGGTCTCGTGACGGCCGCTGTCGTGACGGCCGTCGTCGGGGTGGGCGCTGCCTGGGTGGGCGCTGTCTTGGTGGGCGCCGTCGGGCCGCAGGCTGCCGGGCCGTGCGGCGTCGGGCCAACCGGTTTCGGCGTGCGCGGTCTCGGCCTGCGCCGGGGCGCCGACGCAGCGCCAGCACTGGGCGGGCCCGTCCGGCGGCACCGGGTGGCCGCAGCTCCGGCACGCCCCGCCGCCGCAGCCGGCGCAGGGGGCGACCTGGGCGCCCGTCGCGGCCCGGGACGGGCGGCAGCCGTCCGGGCAGCGGACCAGGCCGAGAGCCCGGTCGCTCAGGATGCGCCGCAGGTCCTCGTGGTGGATCGGCTGCAGCGCGGTCAGCAGGTCGGCCAGCGCGGCGTGGATGTAGGCGACGGCCTGCCGCAGTTCCTCGCGGTCGGTGGCGGGCGCGGGGGCGAAGCCGAGCTGGCCGGTCAGCGTGCGCAGCCGGGCGCCGAAGCGCGCGCACTCGCCGATGACGCACGCCGCCATGTCGACCGGCTCCTCCGGCGGGTGATCATTCATGTACCCACAGTAAGCCGGGCGTCCCGATTCGCCGCGTATGACGCGCTGGCCGGGACGCCCGTCGGAGCCGGTCGTCAGGTGAAGTTGACGTCGCTGCAGATGTAGTACGTCTGGTCCATGTGCGAGGCCTGCCAGATCGTGTAGATCACGTGGCGGCCGGTGCGTCCCGAGGCGCTCAGGTTGCTGATCACGTAGTTCTGGCTGGGCGCGTAGCGGGGCGTCTCGCGGACCAGCTCCAGGTGGTTCCAGCCGAGGGGCGTGGTGGTGGCGTTGTAGCCCTGGCGGGTGATGTAGACGCGGATGTAGTCGGCGCCGTGGCTGGCCTGGTCGTACAGGTTGATGGAGAAGGTGCCGCCGAGGTTGGTCATCCGCCAGGCGCCGGGGGTGTCCATGGAGCGGTAGCGGCCGCCCTCGGTCTGGCCGCCGCTGCACAACTGGCCGCTGGGGACGGCCGCCTGGTGGTTGCCGCCGACGTTGTTGCGGTAGAGCCCGTTCCAGTTCCACATGGCGTTGGTGTTGTCCTGCCATGCCTGCCAGCACATCGGATCCTGTTGCTGCATGGCCGGGTTCTGGAAGTCACTGCCCCAGCGCTGCCAGCAGCCGTAGTTGCGCGAGGCGGGATCGACGACGGATCCGTGCGCCGAGGCGCCGCCGGCGAGGGGGATGACGTTGAGCAGCGCTACGGACAGCAGTACGACTGCGGCGCGCAGGGCCCAGTGAGTCTTGCCGTGGGGCATGGTGCGGTCTCCGTGTTCCGGTCGGGGTTCCGGGGGAGCGCTCCCGCATGTTGAGCTGGACGGTATCTGACCGTTGACGTGGTAACAACTGACTGCCCGTGTAAGCCATCTGTCGGACGATCGTGATCTGCGGAGCGAGCAGCGGAAAGAGGCGTACCGGCCCGGTTGAAAGTTTCACCGGCGCGGCGCCCTTCGGTTAGCGCTAACAGAACCTCTTGACACGTGACCTGGGTCACGCCTAGCCTCCCCATGAATTGTATCGATTCAATCAGGAGTCCGTGACATGAGTCCCCCCAGCAGCTTCCGCCGCGCGCTCATCGCCGCCTGCGCCACACTCCTCTGCACGGCCCTGGCGGCCCCCGCCGCCGCGGCGAACCCTCCGGGCGCCGCGAGTTCCGCGAGCCCGGCGGGCTCCGCGGCGCACGGTCACCGCCCCGGCGGCGGCGTCCGGCTCGAGCATCTCGACCGCGGCCTGGTCGCCGCCTCCACCAGTGAAGGCGTCTTCCTGAGCTGGCGGCTGCTCGGCGACGAGGTCACCGGCCACGGCGCCGGCGGCATGACCGGTGCCGACTTCCGCGTCTACCGCGACGGGAAGCCGATCGCCACCGTCACCGACAGCACCAACTACCTCGACCGGGAGGGCACCCGCGCCTCGGCGTACCGGGTGGCCCCGATCGAACGGGGCAGGGAGGGGCGCCCCAGCCCTTCCGTCACGCCCTGGGTTGAATCGTTTTACGATCTAGCGCTGCGCAAGCCGGCCGACGGCGTCACCCCGGCGGGCGAGTCGTACACCTACTCCGCCAACGACATGAGCGTCGGCGACGCCGACGGCGACGGGCGCTACGAGTTCGTCGTCAAGTGGGACCCGTCCAACTCCAAGGACGTCTCCCAGCGCGGCTACACCGGCAACACCTACGTCGACACCTACTCCTTCGACGGCACCCTGCTGTGGCGGCTCGACCTGGGCGTCAACATCCGCTCCGGCGCCCACTACACGCAGTTCCTCGTCTACGACCTCGACGGCGACGGCCGGTCGGAGATGATGCTCAAGACCGCGCCCGGCACCAAGATGATCCGCTACCGTCCCGACGGCACGGTGGCCTCCGAGCGTCACATCACCCTGCCGAGGCAGGACGTCAGGGCCGGCCACCGGCACACCGACGACTACCGCAAGAGCGCCGAGGACTACTTCGACCACCTCGTCGGGATGTTCATGCGCTGGCACGAGCACCCCGAGGTCGTCGCCGGGCGCTGGCCTGCCACCCTGGAGCAGGCCTTCGGCATCCCCGAGGTCCACGAGTACCCGCTCTCCCGCGAGGCCGCCACCGCGCTCGCCACCCACTTCGTGGACGTGTACGCGCCTTCGCGCAGCGGCAACAACCGGTTGCGGGAGTTCGCCGGCTTCGTCATCACCGGCCCCGAGTACCTGTCCGTCCTCGACGGCGCCACCGGCCGGGAACTGCAGACCATCCACTACAAGCCGGGCCGCGGCGACGACGGCCTGCTCTGGGGCGACTACGCGATGGCCAGGGTCGAGCCGGGCAACCGCGTGGACCGCTTCCTGTCGGCCGTGGCCTACCTCGACGGCAAGCGCCCGTCGGCGGTCTTCGCCCGCGGGTACTACACCCGCACCACCCTGGCCGCCTACGACTGGAACGGCAGGCGGCTGAAGGAGGTCTGGTACGTCGACAGCGGTCACGTGCCCATGGCCAACCCGTTCAACGCCTCGCCGCACGGCGTCGACGGCACCGACCCCGAGTACGGCACCCTCACCACCCAGGGCTTCCACTCGATGAGCGCGGCCGACGTCGACGGCGACGGCAAGCAGGAGATCGTGTACGGTGCCGCGACGATCGACGACGACGGCGACCTGCTCTACTCCTCCTTCGCCGAGGCGCCCCCGCAGAGCAACGTGCCCGGCCAGCGGGTCCGGCTGGGCCACGGCGACGCCATGCACGTCGGCGACCTCGACCCGGACCGCGACGGGCTGGAGATCTGGACGGTCCACGAAGGCGGCGCCTGGGCGCCGTACGGCTGGGCGATGCGTGACGCGGCCGGCGGCGAGGTGCTCTTCGGCGGCTACAGCGGCCGCGACACCGGGCGCGGCATGGTCGGCGACGTCGACCCGGCCGTGCGCGGACTGGAGGCCTGGTCGTCGATGCCGCCCGACCAGGCGGTCGAGGCGGGCCTGTGGTCGGCGCGCGGCGAGCACCTCGGCCGCGTCACGCCCGGCACCAACATGAGCATCCGCTGGGCCGCCGACATGACGACCCAGACCGTCAACGGCACCGCCACCACGGTCCTGCAGACGCCCACGATCGACGACTTCAAGCGCGGCACCCTGCTCACCGCCGAGGGCACGCTGGCCAACAACTGGACCAAGGGCAACCCCGGACTGGTCGCCGACGTCCTCGGCGACTGGCGCGAGGAGTTGCTGGTGCGCACCGCCGACAGCAACGCGATCCGGATCTACCTCAGCACCGAGGTGACCGGCCGCAAGCTGTACACGCTCATGCACGACGCCCAGTACCGGGCGGACGTGGCCCGGCAGCAGACGGCCTACAACCAGCCCGCGTACCCGAGCTTCTACCTCGGCTCGGACCTGGACTGGTCGAAGGTCCCCGTACCCCGCATCCGCACCCGCCGCTAGGGACGGCGACGCCCCCGCCCGGTGCCGGGCGGGGGCGTCGGCGCCGCGGAGTCGCGGCGGATCAGTACTCGGGCGGGACGTAGCAGGACGGCCCGTTGGGACCGCCGAAGCGGACGCCGTCGAAGAAGTCGCGGTAGTCGGAGAAGAAGTTGCCCTTGCCGCCGGCGCTCGTGGTGGCCGTGCAGCCACCCCAGTTCGCCTCGGAGTAGAGGTGGACCCTGGTGGCCGTCCGGTTCCAGTCGGACTTGGCGCGGTCGGCCATGCCCAGGACCGCCAGGTCGGGAGTGTCGCTCGTGATCTGGATGATGTCGCCGGTGCCGTCGAGGCCGGAGAACATGCAGTAGTTCCCCGCCTGGCACCGGTCGTACCCTTCGGCAGCCTGGGCGGGAGCGCTCATCAGGGAGGCCATCGCGAAAGCCGCGATCGGCACAGCCAGCAATTGAAGCTTCTTGCCCACCATTCCTCCATGGGTGAAACTTTTCTTCGGAACGGCTCGAACATACCTCGCTCGATCTTGTGCGGGAAGGGGTGATCGTCCGTTAATTCCGGCGCGTGAAATTTTCACCGCGACCGCCCTGGTGGCAGGCCATGGCGGGTCTCCGGCGATGGCGGGGAGCGGGGGTGGCGGCCTACGGTGGGAGCGCTCCCAACGCTGGAGGAGGCACAGGACGTGCGCATCCATCGGGCCGTCGTGACCCTGCTCGTCGCCGCCGGTATGGCGGTCCCCGCCGCCGATCCTCCCTACAAGGATCCCGCCCTGCCCGTGGCCACCCGGGTGGCCGACCTCATGTCCCGCATGTCGCTCGACGAGAAGATCGGCCAGATGACCCAGGCCGAGCGCGGCTCCGTCAGCGCGTCCGACATCACCACCTACCGGCTGGGCTCGGTCCTGTCGGGCGGCGGGTCCGCGCCCTCGCCCAACACCGCCACGTCCTGGGCGGACATGTACGACAGGTTCCAGAACGCCGCGCTCGCCACCCCGCTCGGCATCCCCATCGTGTACGGCGTGGACGCGGTGCACGGGCACAACAACGTGTACGGCGCGACGATCTTCCCGCACAACGTCGGTCTCGGCGCCAGCCGCGACCCCGCCCTGGTCGAACGCATCGGCCGGGCCGTGGCCGAGGAGGTCGCAGGCACCGGCGTCGACTGGAACTTCGCCCCCTGCCTCTGCGTCGCCCGCGACGACCGGTGGGGCAGGACGTACGAGTCCTTCGGCGAGACGCCCGACCTGCCCGCCTCGATGGCGACGTTCGTCACCGGGCTGCAGGACGGGCCCGCGTCCGTGCTGGCCACCGCCAAGCACTACCTCGGCGACGGCGGCACCGCCGGCGGCGACGACCAGGGCGACACGCGGCTGACGGAGAGCGAACTGCGGGCCGTGCACCTGCCGCCGTTCGAGGCCGCCGTGGCACGCGGCGTCGGCTCGGTCATGATCTCCTTCAGCAGCTGGAACGGCGTCAAGGTGCACGGCCACGAATACCTGATCAGCACCGTGCTCAAGGGCGAGCTGGGCTTCAGCGGCTTCGTGGTGTCCGACTGGAACGGCGTCGACCAGATCGACGGCGCCGCCGGCATGTCCGCCCAGGACGTCCGCACCGCCGTGAACGCCGGGATCGACATGGTGATGGCGCCGACCGACTGGCGGCGCTTCATCGACCTGCTGCGCGCCGAGACCCAGGCCGGACGCGTGACGCAGGCGCGGATCGACGACGCGGTACGGCGCATCCTCACCAAGAAGTTCGAGCAGGGCCTGTTCGAGGAGCCGCTCACGGATCGCTCCTACACCCCGACGGTCGGCAGTGCGGCGCACCGGGCGCTGGCCCGCGAGGCGGTGGCCAAGTCCCAGGTCGTGCTGAAGAACAGCGGGAACGTGCTGCCGCTGCCCCGCGGCGGGCGGATCTTCGTGGCGGGCAAGAGCGCCGACGACATCGGCTACCAGAGCGGCGGCTGGACGATCTCCTGGCAGGGCTCGCCGGGGAACATCACCCCCGGCACCACCATCCTGCGCGGCATCAGGGACAGCGGCGCCGACGTCACCTACAGCCGCGACGGCCGCGGCGTCGACGGCTCCTACGACGTGGCCGTCGCCGTCGTCGGCGAGCCCCCGTACGCCGAGGGCGACGGCGACCGGCCGGGCGGCCTCGGCCTGGATTCCGAGGACCTGAACACGATCGCCACCCTGCGCGCGGCCGGCGTGCCGGTGGTCGTCGTGCTCGTCTCCGGCCGCCCGCTCGACATCGCCGGCCAGCTGTCCGGCTGGGACGGCCTGGTCGCCGCCTGGCTGCCGGGCACCGAGGGCCACGGCGTCGCCGACGTGCTGTTCGGCACCGTCCAGCCCACCGGGAAACTGCCTTTCACCTGGATGAGCAGTGCCTCCCAGCAGCCCATCAACACCGGCGACGGCAAGACGCCGCTGTTCCCGTACGGGTTCGGGCTCACCTACGAGCCGGCCGGCGAGGACACCGACCCGCCCACCGCGCCCGGCACCCCCGCCGCGTCGGCCGTCACCTCCTCGTCGGCCACCCTGACCTGGGCCGCGTCCACCGACGACACGGGCGTCTCGGCCTATGACGTGGTGCGGGTGCAGGGCTCGTCCGAGACGACCGTGGCCACCTCCGCGACCACCACGGCCACCGTCACCGGCCTCGGCGCGGGCACCGCGCACACCTTCGCCGTCTACGCCCGCGACGCCGCCGGGAACCGCTCACCGCGCTCCGGCACCGTCACCGTCACCACCGCCCCGGAGGGCGGCGGCGGCTGCGCGGTCACGCCCACGGTGCAGAGCCAGTGGGGCACCGGGTACGTCGTCCAGGCGGACGTCGCCAACACGGGCACCGCCACGCTCAACGGGTGGAGCGTCACCTTCACGCTGCCTGCCGGCCACCGGATCACCGGGCACTGGAACGGCGTCCCGTCGACGAGCGGGCAGACCGTCACCGTGCGCAACGCCGCGCACAACGCCACTCTCGCCGCGGGCGCCCGCACCTCCTTCGGCTTCCAGGCCACCCGTCCCACCGGCGACACCACCCTCCCCTCGACCTACACCTGCGCCCCCTGACAACCAGGCCCCTGACGGTCGGGGCCTTGACGGTCGGGCCCTGGTGGCTGGGGCTTTGGACGGTGGGGCCTTGACGGCTGGGGCTCTGACGGTCGGGGCCAGGCGATGGGCGGGTCTGGGCGTACGGCCCGCGGTCCTGGGGTGGTGCGGCGCTCGTGCCGTCAGCCGCCGGGGCCGGTCGGGTTGTGCGGCGCCATGTCGCCGTGGCTGGGCAGGTCGCCGCGTTCCACCGGGCCGGGCGGGGGCGACGGGGTGCCGTCGCCGACGGCCGGGCGGGCGCCCTCGGCGGCCTTCCGCAGCACGGCCCGGTCCACCTGCCCCTCGTCGCTGATGAGCCGCAGGTGGTGGCCGTCCCGCACGGCCACGTACTCGTGCTTGCCGTCGTGCACCGCGTACCAGCCGTCGCCGTCTCGCTCGCACGTGCCTGCGCACCGGTACGGCCCGCGATCGACGCGCAACTCCACCTGCCGGCCGTCAGGCGAGGTGTAGACCGCGCCGAACCCCTCCTCGTTGACGGCCCCGGCCGACTGCTCGGCCAACTCGTACCCCGGCAGCTCCACCAGCTGGATGAGGTCGGGCGCGACCCCCTGCCCGAGCACCCGGTCCAGCGTGGGCCCGTCCAGCGCCACCCCCTGCCCGCAGGCCGTCACCACGAACAGCAGCAGGAGAACCCATCGGCGCGACACACCCCGCAGTCTCCCGCCCGTACCTGCGAATCGCCACGCTTCCCACGGACTTGTAAGGAAACGCACAACCGTTCCCCGTGCAGAGAGGCACCGCCCCCGCGGTCACCGCCCTTCCTCAAGGCGCGGCCCTTCTTCAAGGCGCGGCCCTTCCCCAAGGCGCCGCGTCTCCCAGTGGAAACCGGAACGTCGTCAGCCGGGGCCGGACGCCGGTGCGCGCCGGCGCTCGTAGGTGTGGAAGGCGAGCACGCACACCAGCAGGCCGGCCGCGAACGCCGGCAGCCAGGCGAGCCGCGCCCCCACCCAGCCGAGCCCGGCCGGGACGGTGTGCAGGCCGGGCAGCGCCGCCCCCACCGGCAGCGTGACGGCGGTGACCGCGATCATCGCCGTCTGGTGCCACAGGAAGACGGTCATCGCCCCCAGGTTCGCCAGCGCCACCGCCGCCCACGCCCACGGCCGTTGCAACGCCCGCCGGAGCGGCCCGGCCAGCAGCAGGGCGGCCCCGCACTGCGCCAGGCCGAACGCCACGGCCGCCAGCGTCGGCGGACTCAGGTTGGACACCGCCGCCCCCGGCACGCCCACCATGGCCGCCGGATAGCCGCCCCATCCGACGAGCATGGCGCCCCCCCCCCCCCCGCCCGCCCCCCCCCCCCCGGCCCCCCTCCCCCCCCCCCCCCCCCCCGCCGGTGACGCCTTCGGGCAGCCAGGCCTGCTCGCACCAGTAAGTCAGCGGCACAGCTCCTCCAGCACGTTCGCGAGTGCGGCGACTCCCGCCTCGCAGTCTGCCTGCTCGGCATGCTCTTCCGGGGAGTGGGACACGCCGGTGGGGTTGCGCACGAACAACATCGCGCTCGGCACCCCGGCCGCCGCCAGGATCCCCGCGTCGTGCCCCGCCCCGGTCGCCAGCACCGGCACCTCACCTCCCACTGCCCGCC
>NZ_LAVL01000073.1 GCF_001083785.1 Nonomuraea sp. SBT364 | reverse complement strand
TGCCGGCGCCGTTCGGGCCGACGGGGCGGGTGGGGGTTGCGGATTTCTCACGCTTTGCAGGGAGATATCGGCGTGAAGGGGTGAATATCACCATCGATGCGCGTGGGCACCTTGTGTATGAGTTCGTCGGCGGGATGAAGGACTTCTCCCCGCCGCTCGAAGCGGACCTGGTGCCGGTGACGGACACCGTCTTCGCCGCCGCGGGAGCCGGCCCGTCGTTCAGCGAGGACTGGATGCCGGTGATCTTCGCCACCCTCCCGGACGGCACCGAATGCGTGTACATCGGCATGAGAGCCGCCCCAAGGCAACCGGCCTCGTAGCCTCCTGCGGGATCCGTACCTTGGAACGCCGGGCCTGGGCGGGGCGCGTACCTGGGACGCTCGGCGAGGCGGGACGTGGAGCGGCCGGGAGCTTGTCGAGGGAGCGCCTGGCGCGGTGGGACGCCCGGAGGATGGGACGCCTAGCAGGGCGGAACGCGCCTCCCCACGGGGGCAGCGCGCTCTGCCACCCCTGCTAGCGGTAGTTGACGAACTGGAGGGCGATGTCCAGATCCTTGCCCTTGAGCAGGGTGATGACGTCCTGGAGATCGTCCTTCTTCTTGGAGCTGACGCGCAGCTCCTCACCCTGGATCTGCGCCTTGATGCCCTTGGGCCCCTCGTCGCGGATCAGCTTGGAGATCTTCTTCGCCTGCTCCTGGTCGATGCCCTCCTTGAGGCTGACCAGCATCCGGTACTCCTTACCGGACAGCTTCGGCTCACCCGCATCGAGGATCTTCAGGGAGAGGCCACGCTTGACCACCTTCTCCTTGAACACGTCGAGCGCGGCGCCCGCCCGCTCCTCGCTGTTGGCCTTGATCTCGATGTCGTTCTGCCCGGACCAGCTGATGGCCGCCCCGGTGCCCTTGAAGTCGAAGCGGTGCCCGATCTCCTTGACCGTCTGGTTCAGCGCGTTGTCGACCTCCTGCCGGTCGATCTTGCTGACAATGTCGAAAGATGAATCGGCCAAAGCGCACATCCTCTCAGCTGCTGGGTGTCATCTGGGTCATCTGCCTCCGTGCCCCGTGAACACGGGCCCAGCGGATGAGCCTAGCCAGCATCGGCCCGCCGTGCAGGCTCCGGCCCTGGCCCCGCGTCGTCGCGAGCGTTTCGGGGGTGCGGGCGGGCTAGATCCGGCGCGGGACAAACCGGTGTCACGCACACCTCCGAAGTCCGCTATTCTTCTTTCTGTCGCCGCGAGAGCGGATGGCACGGCAGGTTGCCCGAGTGGCCAAAGGGAGCGGTCTGTAAAACCGTCGGCTCAGCCTACGCAAGTTCGAACCTTGCACCTGCCACACCAGCGAGAAGAGGCCCGTCACCAGCGGAAACGCGGTGACGGGCCTCTTGCGTTGATCACTCGTGAGTGCCCCTGATTTCCCTTGGTTCCCGTGGCATCTGGCACGGATCTGGCACGTGATCACGGTTTCTGGTCTCGTGTAGACGTACACGTCCGTATCCCGCCGGATCTTCCCGTCGCCCCCGCCCTCTGGTCTGCTCGGGCTTGTCCTGGGCGACGGCGACGGGAAGATCCGGCTCACCTCAGCCACTGATGGCCTCCTGCTCGTCGCGATCATCTCGGAGCCTGAGGCCCCCGCCGGAGGCTTGCTCCAAGGGCACCCTTGGAGAGGTGTCAGTTGTGATTAAGTAACGACCATCGCCTAACTGCACCTGTAGCCGCGGTCGTCCCAGCAGGAGTCAGCCGCGGTCACATTGACCCACAAGCCCTTTTGTTGGCCTTCTGGAGCGGTGTCAGTGATCTCTTCAATGGCGAT
Source organism: Nonomuraea sp. SBT364 (assembly GCF_001083785.1). Taxonomy (GTDB): domain Bacteria; phylum Actinomycetota; class Actinomycetes; order Streptosporangiales; family Streptosporangiaceae; genus Nonomuraea. The sequence continues at coordinate 37,854 of NZ_LAVL01000073.1, read as the reverse complement.
CCCGATGAGCCGCTGGTCCACTTGATCGACGAGCTGAAATTCGGTGCAGCTTGGAGTGCATGCTTCCGAGGCGGGCGACCACCCCGCCTCGACGAACGCTTTCCACAACTCATCACGTCGGAGTTCCGGGCTCACCAGAACGGATAGTGAGGCACCGTTGTTAGCGGAGTCGCATCCATTCCATTCGTCACCACTCACACGCTTGCCTGACGGCAGAACGGCGCTGACCGCCTTCAGATACAGAGCGTTCTCCCGATCCGCCCGGTCCACGCATACCTGGCCGCCACCGTACATGCCCTCATAGCCAGATGTGCAGCCGATCAGACTGCAGGCCAAGACCATCAAGGCGCTCACCGTGCAGAGCCTTCTGGATGGCGGAATTGAGCGACGTAACCCCATAGGCAAAGTAGATCATCTGTCGAGGAGGCGGGCAAAGCGCCGTGGCCCTTGGGAGCAGCGGTGAAGGTCGCTCTTACTTGTTGATCACATTTGACAAGAGGTAGCGGCGACGGCGCGGCCGGTCCTGTGCGGCGGTGCGGAGCTTGGTCGGCGGGTTCGGGGTGTACGGCGATGCCCCGTGTGGAGGGCGGCCATGTGATCAAATCGGGCAATCGGTATCCACGCAAAGACGAGAACATCTATCGTTCTATATCTGATTCACGAGCTGATGAAGCTCCACCGCTCTGATGATCATTGAGTAACTAGGGCGTACCATGCCGAACTCCATACTGCTCCAGCTCGCCGGCAGCGCCGAGCCGGGCGAGCGTATCAGCGAGCTCTTGCAGATTTTGGCCATCATCGTCGCTCTCGCCGTGGTCGTCAGCTGGGCGCCCCGCCTACTTCGACGACCGCGGGCGCGGACACGGTCCGCACCTCCTGATGAGAGCTGGTTCAAACGGCCGTCCCCGGGTCAAGTGTGGTGGGCGACCATGCCGTTTTCCGACGGCTCGGGATTCAAGAAACGTCCGTGCCTGGTCGTCCGCACGCATCCTCGGGGAGTTGATGTGTTGAAGATCACGAGCCAGGACAAATCTCACATTCGAGATTGCATTCCGATTTCAAATGAGACTTGGTACAAGCATGTTCGACAGAGTGGTAGCTGGCTGGATCTTTCGCTGACCTACCATCTGGATGACCATGCCTTCCATGAATTATTGGCGACGAGATGTGATTCGACAGCCTGGTCTCGTGTAAGGCAGCGCCACAGCACCGGCTGGGTCTACTTCTCGAACTCGTAGATCTCGCTTCGAGACAGGCCCGGAGAATGTCCTGAAGAGCTTGCGGGGTGAGGTGGCGGAGCGAGGCGGTTTCCAGGCAGCGAGTCGCCCGTGCCGCGTCCGGGGCGGTCCTTCAAGCGGCGGGCGTGGCGCGCCGCCGTACACCCCCGTGCCGGCACCGCGCTGCGGAAGCCAACTGCGCAGGCTGTCCAGGGTCATCGGACAGCGCTAAGGTGACGCCGTGATCCACAAGCCGCCTGGCTTACCCTTTCTGGCCGTCTTCTCAGCTGCTGCGGGCGTCATCATGCTGTGGGCCAGCTATCCGTACTGGTACGGGGCTGAGATGTTGCTCTATGCGGCTCCGGTCGGTTGGCTCCTCCTGGCCTACTGGGGAATTCGGATGGCGTGGGCCGACCACAAAGGAACCTTGACGGGCGGCCTCGGAAGCCGCTGGTTCTGGCCGTGGTTTGTCGCCGGCGGCGTGGTGCTCGCTCTCATTGCCGACGCGCCGTTCTGGATCCGATTCACGATCTCCGAACCGAGCATGAACGCCTACGTCAAAGCTGTTGCCGCAAACCCCGATCGCGAAGAGCCTTGCCAATGGGTGGGCTTGTACTACGTATGCGATGGGTGGGATTACCTGGATCTCGACACTGGAGAAAGGGTGCCCGGGAGCGCGGAGTTCACAGTTCACGACTGGTTCCTCCACGACAACAAGGGTTTCCTCTGGCTACCCGCCGGCGAGCCGGACGAGACAGCTGATGACAGCTATCGTCATCTGAAGGAGCATTGGTACGGTGCTGAAGGCTGGGACCACTGGTGAACGATGGCACCGCCTTGATGGACGCTCCCGGCTGAGCCGATGTGGGCCTGGGCGTGGCCTTCAGGTGGACGGCCGTGATCTGGAGGACGTGCGGGGTGGGGCGCCGTCACAACGCCCAAGGGTTCCGGGGGAAGCTGGAGCCCTTCGAGGGGTGTCGCTTGTGATTTCATGCGGTCAGTACGTCCGCCATCCGCTGGTTGACGTTCTCCTGGCCATCGATGCACTTGGTATGGATGCCGGTACGGGGCGCCGCCTCTGGGGCCGGTACGTCGTCGTTGAGGCAGAGCGAGACGGCCGTCTGGCGAGTGGTGAGGCGATCCGGGCGGGTGTGAGAGCCGCCCATCAGATGGCATGCCGAACTTCTCGATGCGTTGCCGAAGGAATTTGACCAGTTCCGGAGGGGTCGGGACCCGCTGGACGTGATCCTCGCCTGAATGCTTCTGGCTGTGAAGCTCGGCGACGGGATGCTCAGGCAGGCCAGTTGCTGGCAGAGCAAGGTGTCTTCCACGACTACTACCGGGCGGCGAACAGGCAGGCCGCCGCGGAGAAGCCTGATAGCTCTCGTGCGGTCGAGAAGCCCCTGCCGGGCGCGCCGGCGTTCGACGCCGTGGACGCCAAGTGGATCGACCCCGGCGTGATATTCGGGCAGCTCATAGCTCTTGTCAGGAACGTTCCGTTCAGCTCGGACTTGGTGCAGACGATCACCGTCTATCCGCCGCGCGAGGGTGCTCCGGCGACGGTGGAGGAGCGGGAGGCTCTGCCGGAGGACTCGCCGGCATCCCCGACAGCAGGCTGGACGAGCTCGTTGAACGCTGGGAGCGGATTGAGGAGTTCGCCGGCATGCCACCGGCCGATGGGTGCCCTCTGGACGTTCTTACAGGACTGCGCGGTCTTGCCTGGCGGGCACAGGGAGAAGATCAGATGATCTATTGCTGGATATGTGTATAGGAGCTCTCCCCATGCCCCGCACGGATTGTCCATGGCCTCCTGCCATGAATCGCAACAGGTGGGGGTTCCCGGTCTCGATGTGGCCGGCCGGTCACTGCTCGGGCGTCACACTGTGATCTGCGGCCATCGCCTGTCCTCCTTCGTGGATTGCACACCGTTCGAAGGATCACGCGATGGCCGTCACCAGTTCGCGCCGCCCCACCTGTGACCAGGCCGAACTCGTACGCCGCCCGGTGGACGTAACCGCTGTCGGCAGTCACGGGACATGGGCGGCATCCTCTAGATCGGGAAGTGGCCGCGGCGCCAGCGCCAGTGGCGGCCGGCTTCCAGGTGGTCGACGATCGCGCGCTGGAGTACGGTGCGGCGCGGCAGTTGGCGGAGCGGCGTGGTCAAGGTGCGGAACACGAATCGCAGCACTTCGACGTCGGCGTCCAGCCCTTCCGGCTCCTCGTAGGGCTCGAGCTCGAACCTTCGCTGGAATCGGACGATGTTGGAGTCCTCGGGCAGGTACTCCAGCAGTTGCGGGTCGAGCAGCCACGAGCCGCAGGAGAACGTCGTGTAGGGCTCGTCGGGGAAGTGGCGCGGGAAGAAGGTGCGGGCCTCGTCGAGCGACGCCTCGATCGCCTCCGGGGTCATCGGCCCCGACTCGGGGATGTGCAGGGAGATGGCGGTGTCGCCGCGCTGGTGCTGCAGCCGTCCCAGCTCGTAGACGCCGCCGCGCGCGTGCAGCGTCAGCCAGCTCTGCATGACCGGCCAGCCCTCGCGCTGCATCCGCCGGTCGATCGTGAGGTTGCGGCCCAGGTCCGCGAGGGTTCCCCACGACGCGGCATCGGTGATGCCGTGGTCGCGGTGGTACCGCCTGACGACGTCGATCAGGGCCAGGTACGCGTACACGTAGAGGTGCCGCCAGGCAGGGCCGCGTTCGCGCGGCAGCTCCGGACCGGGCGGCAGCCAGCCGTGACCCCCGAGATCGGCGCGGACCAGGGCGATCGAGCGGTCGAGCAGCCAGCGCAGCTCCGGGGTCCACAGTGGAGAGCCGGGGTCGGGCCAGCCCGCCATGATCTCGGCGGCGTCGTCCGGGCGCACCGCGAGCCGGTCGAGGATCGCGGGTGCGTCGGCCTTGGCGGGCAGCGGAGCGGACGGCCGGTCGCCGGCGAGCCGGTGCACGCGGTTGACGTCCTCGACGGGCACTCCGAGCCGGGCGGCGGTCTCGTCCAGGTCCACGCGGACGATCCTACTTATCCCGTGTCCTGGTGATCTACTGCTCTTTCGGGGCGAGAGGCTCAGGAAAAGCTGCCCCCTCGCGAACGGCGGCGGGGCGGCTGCGTGAACGCGCTGAGGTGCCTGGGATGCTCGGTGGCGTGAAGCTCCGTACCGCCGCGCGCCGGGACCTGCCTGCGATCATCGCGCTCCTGGCTGATGAGGACCATGTGGTCGATCCCCGGAGTGTCGAGGTCGACGATGCGTATGAGCAGGCGTTCAAGGCCGTGGACGCGGACGAGCGGAACGAGATGATCGTTCTGGATGAGGGGGACGGGACGGTCCTCGGCTGTCTCCAGCTGACCTGCATTCCCGGCCTGGGACGCCACGGACAGGAGCGAGCGCTGATCGAGGCAGTCCGGATACGGGCAGATCGACGTGGCTCAGGACTCGGCCGGGAGGCGCTCACCTGGGCGATCGAGCGGGCGCGTGCCCGAGGATGCAGTCACGACGGGTTCAAGCTGTCGTTGTGACGCTGGGTACGTGCGCGGCGGGACGTGCCAGCCTGCGCGGGTGACGTCACGCCGCCTGTCCTTCGTTCCGGTCGTGCTGGGGGCCGGTGTGCATACGCAGGTGCAGCCGGGCGCCGCCCGGATCGCGTTCCACGCGGACCTCGTCGCACAGGGCGCGGACCAGCAGCAGCCCGCCGCCGCCGTGCGGATCGGGCTCGATGTCCAGGTGGGCTTCGGTCAGGGTGCCCGCGGCGTCGATCACGTCCAGGCTCACCCCGTCGGCGTCGCGCCAGGCGACGAGGGTGCCGTAGCCGCCACCGTGGTTCAGCACGTTGCTGGCGGCCTCGTGCGCGGCGATCACCAGGTCCTGCAGTCGCTGTCCGGACAGGCCGGCCCCGGCGCCGAAGGCGTGCACCTGCTGACGCAGCACGGCGAGTTCAGAGGTGATCGGCCACTGCATCCGAAAGCCGGGAATCATGTCGGCCTGCCTTTCGCGGGACTGATGATCTTCTTGTGCCCGAAATGACCGGCGGCATGCCCGATGGCGTGCTGACCCGCCCTCCTCCGCACGTGAGAAGGCGCGTGGGGCCCTGGTCGCGGGGCTTCCGACGGCGACCGTCCTCGCCGTCGGCGAACGGGGCTGATTCGTACGGGATGGAGGTGGGGTGTCCTGGATCCGGCCTTGATCGGTGTTGCCGGGGCGATTAGCCTGATCGCCGTTCTGCCGGAAGGCGGGCGGAGGCGGTCGCGTCACGCGGGTGGAGTCCCGACCACGGCGAGCCGCTCGACCGCGCCGCCACGATGTTGGGGACCGACTGACGATGAGCGCGGACGAGGATTTCGAGCAGGTCGGCGCCGAGCTGGCCGACCTGGGCGTGCGGGTTTCCAGGATGATGGGGAGGCCCGCGCTCAAGGATCAGGCGGGGAAGGTGTTCGCGAGCCTGCAGCGTGACGGCGCGATGGTGTTCAGGCTGGTCAGGGACACCCCCGAGCACACAGCCGCGCTTCAGCTGGCCGGGGCGTCCCTGTTCGACCCGACGGGGACGGGCAGGGCGGTGAAGGACTGGGTGGTCGTGCCCCACTCCTCGGCCGGGAAGTGGACGGATCTGGCCGAGGTCGCCCTCAGCCGCCCACGCTGACCGGTAGGCGGCCTCGACGGTGTCAGGTCGTTCCCGCAGCGGCCCGGGCGGTCCAGTCAGGGGATGACTCCGCACAGGTAGGTGGACGACTTCAGCATCTCCGGTGTCAGCGTGATGCCGGTGAGATGCTCGGCGAGCAGGAACGCGGGTCCGTCGCCGGGGTAGAGGTCTGCGTAGTCGGCGTCGATCCGCCGCATGGGCTCCGCGACCTCGTCCGGCACCACTTCCGAGTAACCCTCGTCAGCGCCGAAGGAGAACCGGATCTCGCCGTTTTCGCTCCAGTGGAAGTACTCGACGCCTTCGACGTCGCGGAACTGGGAGACGAGGCGGGTTCGTGCCGACAACGAAGTGATGATCCGTTCGTCGGCGCCGAGCCCGCCGTTGGGCTCGACGAGGAACGCCCAGTCGCCCAGCGGCATGACGCCGAGAAACGCGGTGTCGTAGGTGCTCCTGTGGCGCGTCTCGCACAGCCTCTCAAGCGTCATGGGCGTGAAGTCCGCCGGCCTGCCACCGAGCCGGGCCACCAGTTGCCCGGGGGTCAGGCCGCGTACGTAGGTGAAGCAGTAGGCCTCCGCCAGCTCGGGGAAGCGCTCGTAGGAGAACCAGGCATAGTCACCGGGGGTCGTGATCATTCCGCCATGCTCGCAGCGCCGACCGACACGATGAACCTTCTGGACGTCTTGGACGGCGGGCAAGGGCCCTATGAGCCCGGTTCCTGGCCGCTCGATCGGTGCTGCGGTGGTGCGAGACTCAGGTAGTGCTCGATCGCCGCGGCGACGCGCTCCAGGTCGCCGGTGGCGAGGAGGTCGAGCAGGGCGCCGCGCAGGACGGCCAGGGCGAGGGTGCGCTCGGCGGTGGAATCGCCGGGCTGGGCCGTGGCCAGCAGGGCGAGCCAGTCCTCGACCGTCTGCCGGGCGAAGTGCGCCCATGGGCCGTCCGGTTCGACGATGGAGCGCGCGTACGCCTCGACCCAGAGCTTGAGCAGCGGCCGCGTCGGCTCCGCGGAGAGCCAGCGCCAGGTGGCGCGGATGGCGGCGGCCAGGTCGCCGGCACCGGAGCCTGCGCCGTGGTCCTGGGCCTGGGCCTGGGCCTGGGCTCGGGTACGGGCGAGGAAGTCGAGCTCGTCGCTGCGCGCGCGGGCCAGCAGGGCCCTGATCAGCCCCTCCTTCGAGCCGAAGAGGAACAGCAGGACGCGAGGGCTGGAGCCGATGGCGGCCGCCAGGGGCCGGAGGGACAGCTCCACCAGCCCCTGTTCCAGGACATAGCGGTAGGCCCGTTCGAGAAGTTCCTGTTTGCGTGCGGAGTCGGGTCGCGCTGTCTCGCTCATGGAGCTACTTTGGCACTGAAACGACTGTTTCAGTAGTCAGATGGAGGTGCCATGGACGACCGGTCGATGGGGACGATGGGGACGATGGCGATACGCCGCCTGGGGCGGCCGGGTGATCTCGGCTGGGTGGTGATGGCCCATGGCGAGACGTACGCCGCCGAGTTCGGCTGGGACGGCGACTTCGAGGCGCTCGTGGCCCGCATCGTCGCCGACTACGCGGCCGACCACGACCCGGCCCGCGAAGCCGCCTGGATAGCCGAACTCGACGGCCGCCGCGTCGGCTGCGTCTTCTGCGTCGCCGCCGACAGGACGACGGCCCAGCTGCGCATCCTGCTGGTCGACCCGGCGGCGCGCGGGCACCGGCTCGGCGCCAGGCTGGTGGACGAGTGCCTGGCCTTCGCCCGCCGGACCGGCTACCAGCGGATGAAGCTCTGGACCAACCATCCGCTCGTCGCCGCCGGCCACATCTATCGCTCGCGCGGCTTCCGCCTGGTCGAGGAGGAAGCGCACCACAGCTTCGGCGTGGACCTCGTCGGCCAGGTCTACGAACTGGACCTGCGCGCGGCGGCGGCCACGGGCGGCGGCACGTACGCGGGAGGCGCCCGATGACCCCGGCCATCGGCCTCGACCGATTCGCCGAGACCTTGGCCGCACCCGGCCACGAACCCGAGCAGAGCTGGCGGCCGCACCTGGTGCGGCTGGCGGCCGGCGAGCGGCTGCGGTTCGGCGCACTGTGCCGGGAGCACGGCATCGCGGTCCTGGACACCATCGACCGCCAGCTCGATGAGCTGGCCTCGCTGCGGCCACCCGCGGGCGAACGGGCACGGCCGGACGATCTGGCGGCGTACGGATGCTGGGCCTACCTTCCCTGGACAGCGCAGGTCACCCACCTGCTACCCCCCGACGAATACCTCCAGGTCGTGACAGACCGGAACCGCAACAAGATCACCCGCGCCGAACAGCGGATCCTGCGCACCAAACGCGTCGGCGTCCTCGGGCTGTCGGTGGGCGCGGAGGCGGCGGTCGTGATCGCCCAGGAACACCTGTGCGGACATCTCGTGCTGGCCGACTTCGACCGCCTGGAGCTGTCCAACCTGAACCGGCTCGGCGCCGGCCATGCCGACCTCGGCCTGCTCAAGACGCGCATAGCCGCCCGCCGGATCGCCGCGATCGATCCGTACCTCCAGGTCACCCTCGTCGAGGAGGAGGTCGGCCGGGACAACGTCGAGGACCTGCTGCGCGGCCTCGACCTGCTGGTGGAGGAGTGTGACGGCATGGCGGCCAAGTACGACACGCGTACGGCCGCGCGGCGGCTCGGCCTGAACGTCGTCTACGCCGCGGACGAGCGCGGATTCCTCAGCGTGGAGCCCTATGCCACGCACCCCGAGCTTCCCCCGTTCCACGGACTGGTCGGGCCCGGCCTCGGGGGCTCGGCGGACCGGTTCGCCGCCCTGGTCGAGTGGCTGGGCGGGGCGTCGGCCCTGTCCGAGCGCTCCAAGGAGTCGGTCGGGCTCATCGGGACCGACTTGTCCGGATATCCCCAACTCGCCGGTGAAGCGCGCTACGCAGCCGGGCAGATCGCCCACGTTGCCCGCCGCCTGCTCCTGGGCGAACGACTGTCACCCTTCCACGGCCACCTGGACCTGGGCCAAGTCATCACCTGATCGTCCCCACCAGCAAAAGGGAAGTACACCATGTTCCTGGCCTACTGCGGCGATTGCGACGAGCGCTTCCTGCTCCCCGCCAACCACGTCATCGGCATGCACAACCTCGAACCCGGCGTCATAGCCGTGGAGCTGACCTGCTACGAAGGACATCACCTCCTGCTGATCAGCGGGAACGACATAGACATCCCCGGCCCGGCCACCGTGTGAGCCTGATTCCTGGCGTCATAGTGACTCTCCGCGGTCATTCATGTCCATTCTGTCGCGACCGGGCTACTTCTGCTGCATCGGTCCCACGAGCACTCTGGAGCGGCATCCCCTCTCGGACGGAGGCCCGACATGGCTCGTGACCAGCTCAGCAGCGAGACCCGGCGAGGCGTCGACAAGCTCCTGCAGTTCTCCGGCAACGTGGGCGGACTGCGCGAGGACGACGTGCTCGGAGTCCTGCGTGAATCAGGCATCACCACGCTCAAGGCCCTGGTCCAGCACGCCCTCGCGCTGCCGCCGCCCGCCGAGCCGCAACCGCTCGACCCCGCCCGGCTGCTGGCGCCCGCCCGGCCGGCGGCCGGCGATGCCCCGCTGAAGCACCGGCCGCCGCAGGTGGCAGTGGTCGTGGACGGGGTCGAGTACGACCCGGCGGACATCACGCGGTTCGACGGTCAGATGCTGACCTTCGTCGCCGACGGTTCACCCGACCGGATTCTGGCCTACACCGACGACCGGCCGCTGCGCGCCGCGGTGTGGGCGGCGACCTCGCTCGGCGCGCAGTCCCCGAGCGCCCCGGCGTTCGCGGGGTCCCAGGTCACCCAGGGCGAGGTCCAGATGTTCGAGCACCACTTCTACGACGGCGACTGGTTCTGGTGCGGCGCCCGGCAGGGGTGGCCGGACCTGACCGAGGTCAGGCACGGCACCTGGCCCGGATCTGACTGGAACGACACCATCAGCTCCGCCAAGCCGACCGACTGCCTCGTCTACTACTACGAGCACATCAACTTCGGCGGCATCGCGCTGTACGCCCCGCCCGGCATCGCCCTGGACGACCTGCAGCGGATCGGCTGGAACGACCGCATCTCGTCGGTCGCCAACCACGGCAACGGCCGACGCTGACCACCGGGCAGGCCGGCACCCACCTGATCACCCCCGCGAAGGACGGAGTCCCGCCTCATGTCGAACGATCAGCTCAGCATGGAGACCAGGAAAGACGTGGAGAAGCTCCTGCACTTCTCCGCGAACGTGGGCGGGCTGACCGAGGACGACGTCCTGGCGGTGCTCGACGAGGCAGGGATCACCACGCTCGAATCCCTGGTCCAGCGCGCCCTGGCCACCCCGCCGCCGGCCCGGCCGGAACCGATCGACTCCCTCCGGCTGCTCGGCCCGGCGGCGCCGGCCCCGGCCGCCGATGCCCCGCTGAGCCACCGGCCGCCGCAGGTGGCGGTGGTCGTGGACGGGGTCGAGTACGACCCGGCGGACATCACGCGCTTCGACGGTCAGATGCTGACCTTCGTCGCCGACGGTTCACCTGACCGGATTCTGGCCTACACCGACGACCGGCCGCTGCGCGCCGCGGTGTGGGCGGCCTCCGCCATCGGCAGGGCGGAGGGCCAACCGGCCATGGGGACCAGACCGCCGACGATCGGGCAGGTGCAGATGTTCGAGCACCACTTCTTCGCGGGCGACTGGTTCTGGCTGCCCGCCTCCCACGGGTGGAGGGATCTGACCGAGGTCAGGCACGGCTCCTGGCCGGGCTCCGACTGGAACGACACGATCAGCTCGACCGGGGCGACCGACTGCCTGGTGTTCTACTACGAGCACCACCACTACACCGGCTCCAGGCTGTGGGGGACGCCGAACATCGACATCCCCGACATGGAGCGGATCGGCTGGAACGACCGGATCTCCTCCGTCGAGAACCACGGCCCGATCCGCCGCTAGCCGAATCGGCCACCAGTGTGGTCAACAGAGCGACCTGATCAATGAACGCCGGCCCGACCCGGGCCGGCGTTGGCTCGCGTTGAGCGCCCAGGAGCGGCGCTGGTAAGTCTTCCTTACCAACTCGTCGCGCAGGGCAGCGCTTATGGGGCTGGATGCCGGTTTTCAACTTTGGGTCTTGTGTAAATGCCGTTGTCAAATTTAGGCTGCGACCGCGAATTAGTAAACCTTCCTAACCGGGCTGAGCCCCCGAAAGATGGGAGTCGTTCGTGAGGCGAAGTGCAGTCGCGAAGATCTTCGCGGTAGTGGCCGCGCTGGTGGTGCCGCTCGCGGTGCCGTCGGGCGCGGACGCGGCCGGAGCGCGGCCGGCGGCGGCCGACCCGCTGGTGTCGCAGGGCAAGAGCGTGACGGCCTCCTCGGTCGAGGCCGCCGGCCTGGAGCCGGGCAAGGCGGTGGACGGCAACGCGTCCACGCGGTGGGCCAGCGCCGAGGGGGTGGACCCGCAGTGGATCCGGGTGGACCTCGGCTCCGCGCACACCGTCTCCCGGGTGCGGCTGACCTGGGAGGTCGCCTACGCCAGGGCCTACCGGGTGCAGACCTCGCCCGACGGGTCCACCTGGACCGACGTCTACTCCACCGCCGCCGGCGACGGGGCGACCGATGACCTCGCCATCAACGGCAGCGGCCGGTACGTGCGGGTGCACGGCACCCAGCGCGGCACCCCCTACGGCTACTCCCTGTGGGAGCTGGAGGTGTACGGGACTCCCGCCGGCGCGGGCGGCGGCACTCCGGTCCAGGCCAACGGCCAGTTACGGGTGTGCGGCGTCAAGCTCTGCAACGAGAACGGCAAGCAGATCCAACTGCGCGGCATGAGCAGCCACGGCATCCAGTGGTACAACCAGTGCCTCAACGCCGCGTCGCTCGACGCGCTGGCGAACGACTGGAAGGCCGACGTCCTGCGCATCTCGATGTACGTCCAGGAGGGCGGCTACGAGACCAACCCCCGGCTGTTCACCGACCGCGTGCACTCCCTGATCGAGATGGCCACCGCCCGGGGGATGTACGCGATCGTCGACTGGCACATGCTCACCCCCGGCGACCCGATGTACAACCTGAGCCGGGCCAGGACGTTCTTCACCGAGATCGCCCAGCGGCACGACGGCAAGAAGAACGTCCTGTACGAGATCGCCAACGAGCCGAACGGCGACGCCGTCACCTGGTCCGTCATCCGTGACTACGCCCACCAGCTCATCCCGGTGATCAGGCAGTACGACCCCGACGCCCCGGTCCTGGTCGGCACCCGCGCGTGGTCGTCGCTCGGCGTCTCCGGCGACGGCGACGAGACCGAGATCGTCAACAACCCGGTCAACGCGGCCAACATCATGTATACGTTCCACTTCTACGCGGCCACGCACGGCGCCGAGTACCTGAGCACGCTGTCCAGGGCCGCCGACCGGCTGCCGATCTTCGTGACCGAGTTCGGCACCCAGAGCGCGTCCGGCGACGGAGCCAACAACTTCGCCAGGTCGCAGCAGTACCTCGACCTGATGGCACAGAAGAAGATCAGCTGGGTGAACTGGAACTTCTCCGACGACTTCCGCACGGGCGCCGTCTTCACCTCCGGCACCTGCCCGAACGGCTCGTTCGCCGGGACGGCCAACCTCAAGGAGGCCGGCGTCTGGGTCCGCGACCGGATCCGCACCGCCGACGACTTCTGACGCGAGGAGCAGCGGGCGCAAGGGCAAGATCGTGCTCGACGGCATCGACCTGGGTGTCCGGGCGGGCACGATCTTCGCCCTGCTCGGCCCCAACGGCGCCGGGAAGGTGGTCGTGGCGGGGCACGACGTGACCACGTACACCAGGGCGGTGCGCGCGGATGGCTGATCTCCCGCACCGGCCCAAGGCGGCGGCCGAACTGGCGTCGTCCTACTCCGGCGGCATGCGCCGCAAGCTGAACCTCGCCGTGACGCTCGTCGGCGAGCCGCAGATCGTCTTCCTCGACGAGCTCACGACGGGACTCGCCCCGACCAGCTCGCCGACCGCATCGCGGTCCTCGATCAGGGCCGGCTGGTCGCCGAGGGCACCGCCGACGAGCTCAAGCGCCGGGTCCCCGGCGGCCACATCCGGCTGCGGAGCCTGGTGGCCATCGCGCCCGTCCTCGCGGTCGGGTTCCTGATGGGATTCCGGCCGTCGGCGAGCCTCTCCGGGGGGCTCGGCGTGACCGGCCCGGTCGTGCTCGCGGCGAAGTCGCCGGAGAGCGCGGGCCTCGTCGGGGTCCCGCTGATGGCCTTCCTTTCTTGAGCAGCGCGTTCACACCTGTCGACACGCGGAGCATCAGCCGTTCACCTCGATCATCGAGGCCCTGCGCGGGCAGCACGCTGGCCGGCGAACAGTGGGCGCGCGACGTTCAGGAAGCGAGCGTGACCTCGGCCAGCTCGCGCCAGTCCTGCTCCCGGGCGGCCCGGACCGCCTCGGTGAACGCGGTTTCGCCGAGGCGGTTCCGCGCGTCGGCGGCGATCCTGGAGGCGTCCGGCTGTGAATGGTTCGGCGTCCCGCGTACGCTGTCGCTCGCCGCGAGCAAGCGCACCGCGTGCTCGTCCCGTCCCTGGCGCATGGCCAGATCCGCGATTCCGACCAGCACCTCGGCGATCAGCGGTGGGTACGTCGTCTCCAGAGCCGTTCGCCACGCCGCCGCGCGGTGCGCGCGGGCCTCGTCGAGATCCTCGGTGAGGTAGCCGTACAGGTCCATGGCCTTGGCGCGGGACAGGTCGCTCAGTTCGCCGTCGTCCAGCATCGCCCGCACCCTGGCCAGTTGCCGGTGCGCCTCGTCCGTGTCGCCGCGCCAGCGCGCCAGCTGCGCGTTCGCGAGCGCCAGCTCGCCCAGCGTGTCCGGCCAGGTGATCTCGGTGGTGTAGCGCTGCGCTTCGGCCATGGCGGACGTGCTGGCCCGCTCGTCGCCGAGCAGCCAGTAGAGCTGAGCCTGCCGCGCCCGCAGGTAGCTGACGTCCTCGGTCGCCCCTATCTCGGTCAGCGCCGCAGCCGCCTCCTCGAAGTGCTCGCACGCGCGGGCGAACTCGCCGCGCATGGCCAGCCGATCGGCCAGGAAGGTCAGCGCGGACGAGACTCCCCACCGGTCACCCAGCGCGCGGAACCCGGTGAGGGCGGTCTCCATGTCGGTGTCCACGTCGGTCTCGTCGCCGCCGAGTGTGAGCCGCAGCCGGCCACGGGTGAGCCTGGCCTGGGCGCGTACCCACGCGTCGTCGCCGGAGACGAGCGGATCCAGCGCGGGCAGGAATCCCGTCGGCTCCTGCAACATCCGTTCCCACAGCGCGACGAACCCGAGCAGAGGGTGGCGATACGCGGTGCCCTGGGTGAACCGGTACGCCTCGTGGATCCACTTCTCCGCCTGATACTGGTCGCGGCCGGGCCCGGAGGTCATGAAGACCGTCACCATGGTGTACGCCATCGCCCGCACCTCGTCGGAAACCTCACCGGGCAGCGAGGCAGCGGCGACGCTCAGGTCGGTGCCCTCGGTCCGGTGCCCGCTGAGGTAGTAGTACCAGCCCACGGCCGCGACCAGCCGCATCGCCTCCTGGGCCCATCCCTCGGCGATCGCGCCGCGCAGGGCCGCGTTGATGTTGCCGTGCTCGGCCCTCAGCGTGGCCAGCCACTCCAGCTGCTCGGCCCGGCGCAGGTGCGGCTCGGCCACCTCGGCCAGCTCGGTGAAGTACGCGAGGTGCGCCCGGCGGGCCTGCTCGGTCTCCCCGGCCTCGGCCAGCCGGTGGGCCGCGTACTCCCTGATCGTGCCGAGCATCCGGTAACGCGGCGTGCCCTCGCCGTCGGCGACCAGCAGCGACTTCTCGATCAGCGCGGTCAGCAGGTCGAGCACCTGCTCCCCGGCGGGAGTCTCGTCCCCGCACACCCGTTCGGCCGCTTCGAGGTTCGCCCCGCCGGCGAACACCGAGAGCCGCCGCAGCACGCCGCGTTCGCCCTCGGTCAACAGGTCCCAGCTCCAGTCGACGACCGCGCGCAGCGTCTTGTGCCGGGGAAGCGCCGTACGGCTGCCGCTGGTCAGCAGCCGGAACCGGTCGTCGAGCCGATGGGCCAGCTGATCGACGGACATGGTGCGCAGCCGTGCCGCGGCCAGTTCGATCGCCAGCGGGATCCCGTCGAGCGCCCGGCAGATCCGCGCCATGGCCGCCAGGGTGTGCGCGTCGGAGCCGATGTCCTTGCGTACCAGGTCCGCGCGATCCCGCAGCAGCCGCACCGCGGGGGAGGACGCGGCCTCGGCGGGGTCCGTCGCGTTCGCGGGCAGCGCGAGTGGCTCGACCTGCCACAGCACCTCCCCGGTGATGCCGAGTGGTTCCCTGCTCGTGGCCAGGATCCGCAGCCTCCGGCACTCGCCCAGCAGCCGGTCGGCGAAGGCCGCGGCCGCCTCGATCATGTGCTCGCAGTTGTCCAGGATCAACAGGATCGCGCGATCCCGGAGCGCGGCGATGAGCTGATCCATCGGTTCGCCGCCGCGTGTGCCGCCGAGCAGTGCCTGCTCACGCAGGCCGAACGCGGTGAGGGCGGCCCGCGCCGGCTCGCCGTCCGCGCGCACCGAGGCCAGTTCGACCAGCCACGCCCCGTCCGGCAGCTCGCCGAGCATCGTCCGCGCGGTCTCCGTGGCCAGCCGGGTCTTGCCGGAGCCACCCGGCCCCGTCAGGGTGACCAGCCGGTGCTTCACGGCCAGACCGGCGACCGCGGCGAGGTCGTCGTCCTTGCCGACGAAACTGGTCAGACCGGCGCGCAGGTTCGTCCTGCGGTTCTCCGGCCGCTCGCCCAGCTCGCCCCGCAGCAGCGCGGTGTGCAGCGCCGACAGCTCGGCCGACGGGTCGGCGCCCAGCTCCTCGGCGAGCCGCTCGCGGGTCCGCTGGTAGACGGTCAGCGCCTCGTTCCCGCGCCCCGCCTCGGCGAGCGCCCGCATCAACGCGGCCACGAACCCCTCGCGGAGCGGGTACGCGGCGACCAGTTCGGTCAGCTCGGAGACCAGCTCCGAGCCACGGCCGAGACGGATGTCGGCATCCACCCGGTCCCCGAGCGCGGCGACCTGGAGCTCCTCCAGGCGCGTGACCGCGGCGTCGAACGCATCGCTGTCGCGCAGCGCGATGTCCGCCATGGCCGGGCCGCGCCACAGGGCCAGGGCCGAGTGCAGCAGCTCCGCCCGCTCCGCGGGCTCGGCGGCCCGGGCCTGACCGACCAGGCGCTCGAACCGGCTCACGTCCACGGCGTCGGGAGCCACGGCCAGCCGGTAGCCGCCGGACTCCGCCTCGATCACACCGTCCGGCAACACCCTGCGCAACCTGGAGACCAACGCCTGCAGGGCGTTCACCTCGTCCGAAGGCGGCTGCTGTCCCCAGATCCAGTCCACCAGTCTCGTACGTGTGACGATCCGGCCTGGTTCGAGGGCGAGTGCGGCGAGCAGCGCGCGCAACCGAATCCCGGGAACCTCCAGCACGGCCCCATCGGGGTTCCGGACCTCGAACGGCCCGAGCAGTCCAACTCGCACATCCGCAATTGTGCCGAACCGGGGCAACAAATCGCGACCGGGGGCGATTCCGGGGGAACCGACGCGGCGTCAGCGGCCATGTCAGTGCGGCGACGGTCCGGTGTCAGGGCGGTCGGAGATGCTCGACGAGGCCGACGAGAGGAAGACCATGGAACACACCGTCACCACGCTGCCGACCGCGCGTCAGTCCGGCTGTCCCTTTTCCCCGCCCAAGGAGCTGATCGAGGCCCGGGAGCAGAGCCCGATCAGCCGATACTCCTTCCCCGACGGGCACCAGGGCTGGCTGGTCACCGGATACGACCTGGTCCGGTCGGTCCTGGCCGACTCGCGGTTCAGCTCGCGCAAGGAGCTCATGCGCCACCACCCGCTGGTCGACTACGGCGACATCGAGGTCCCTCCGGCTCCGCCCGGCGAGTTCCTGCTCATGGACGAGCCGCAGCACAGCCGCTACCGCAAGCCGCTGGTGGGCAGGTTCACCGTCCGGCGGATGCGCCTGCTGACCGAGCGCGTCGAGCAGGTCACCGCCGAGCACCTGGACGCCATGGAGCAGGCCGGGCCGTCGGTGGACCTGGTGACCGCGTTCGCCAAGCCGATCCCCTCCGTCATCATCTGCGAGCTGCTGGGCGTGCCGTACGAGGACCGGGGCTCCTTCCAGGAGAACATCGACACGTTCCTCGGCGGGGAGGCCGCCGACGACGATCTGATCGCGGCCTACATCGCGACCCAGCAGTATCTCGCCCAGCTGGTGGCGGCCAAGCGCGCCAACCCGACCGACGACCTGCTCAGCGACCTCACCGACAGCGACCTGACCGACGAGGAGCTGCAGGGGATGGCCCTGATCCTGCTGTCGGCCGGGTTCGACACCACCGCGAACATGCTGGCGCTGGGCACCTTCGCGCTGCTGCGGAACCCGGAGCAGCTCGCCGCGCTGCGCGCCGACCCCACGCTGACCGACGGGGCCGTGGAGGAGCTGCTGCGCTACCTGACCGTCGCCAAGCAGTTCGTGCGGGTCGCGCTGGAGGACGTCGAGCTGGGCGGCCGGACCGTCAAGGCCGGTTCGACGGTCATCCTGTCCTACAACACCGCCAACCGTGACCCCGAGCGCTTCACCGATCCCCACGCGCTCGACCTGCGCAGGCAGGAGGGCGGGCACCTGGCCTTCGGGCACGGCATCCACCAGTGCCTCGGGCAGCAGCTGGCCCGCGTCGAGATGCGGGTGGCCTTCCCCGCGCTGCTCGACCGCTTCCCCACGCTGCGCCTGGCCGTCCCGGCTGACGAGGTCGCGCTGCGCCCCGAGACGGCGGACATCTTCGGCGTGAAGAGCCTCCCGGTCACCTGGGACGTGTGAACCGGCACCGATTTCGCGAAGACCCCAACCGTTCGCCCCCTCCCGGGCGTCTTGTCTGTATGACGGACTCCGAGGCGTACGAGGCTTTCGTCGCCGCCTGGTACCCGCGGCTGCTGCGTGCCGCCATCCTCATCAGCGGTGACAGGCATCTGGCCGAGGATGTGCTCCAGGACGCGCTGATCAAACTGGCGCGCCGCTGGCCGAAGGTGCACACCGACCCGGCCGGCTACGTGCGCACCACCTTGTACCGGGACGTGGCGACCAGGTGGCGGAGGCGGCGGGAGTTCGCCTACGGGGATCCGCCCGACCGGGCGGATCCCGGCAGCTCGGCCGAGTCGGACCTGAAACTGATGTTCGCCCGCGCGCTGGCCAGGCTGCCGGTGAGGCAACGCGCGGTGCTGGTGCTGCGCTTCTACGAGGACCTGCCCGTCATCGAGGTCGCCGCGATCCTCCGGGTCTCGGCCGGGACGGTGAAGAGCCAGACGCACGCGGCGCTGAAGCGGTTGCGCGAGGTCGCTCCCGAGCTGGAAGAGGTGTCGACATGACCGAACAGAGGCTGCGGGAGCTCTTCGACGATCTCGCCGAGACGCTGCCCGAGGGGCAGCCCCGGGCGCGCGAGCTGTGGCGGCAGGGCGCGCGGAGCCGTACCCATCGCCGCAGGACGGCGGCCGCGGCGGTCGCGACCGCCGCCGTGCTCGTCGTCGTGGGGATCGCCGTGTCCCCGGAACCGGCCGAGCGCGACGTCACCATATATCCCAGCGTGTACCCCACCGCCGCCCACACCTCCGCGATCCCGCCGGTCCCCGTCATGGACACGGCGCCGCCGCCCGATGGTGAGGCGGGGCTGCCCAGGCTGGCGACCGCGCTGCCGGAGAGGTGGGGCGACCTCCCCGTCGCGACCTCGGTTCCCGGAGCCGTCCTGGCGCTGGCCGAGTTCGGCGACGGCCGGATCTACCTGGTGAAATCGGGCGGCCGCGTCCCTCTTGACGTGAAGCTGGACCCGGTCGGCGACGTCGGGACGCGGGTGCGGCCCAACTCGCTCGCCCCCGACGGGACGATGGCCGCCTTCCCGCAGAAGGACGAGGTGGTGGTCGTCGACCTCGTGATCGGCCGGGCCAGGCGCTACCCCGTGCCGGGGCCCAACGAGGTGGTGCTCTGGCGCGGCGAACAGCTCCTCGTCGAGCAGAAGAAGGCGAACTACCTGCTCGACCTGGCCACGGGGAAGGCGAGGCGGCAGCCGTACCAGGGCTTCACGGGGGTCGCGGGCTACCGCGACCTCAGGATCGTCCCGCCCGGCGAAGGCGGCCGGACGGTCATCCGGGAGGGCGGGTCGGAGGCGGAGCTGGACGTCCGCGACCTCACCGGCGACGGCGGCCTGCCGGTGGGCGCCCCGGGCGAGCACGGATGGCAGCGCGACGGGCTCGTCGCCAGGTCGGCGCCGGCCCACGACGACCGGGCGGAGAGCGCCGCCGTGGTCGTCGTGGCCGACGCCGCCACGGGCCGCCTGGTCAGGACACTGCTGCTGCCCCGGGGTGATTCTCCCGGCAGGAGGTGCGGGCAGGGCGGCTGCCCCGTGCGCGGCTGGATCGGCCACGGCACCGTGATCATCGAGAGCGGGGACAGGCTGCTCGCCTGGAACGTCGCCACCGGCGCCCTGTCCCGCGTCGCCGACCTGCCCGAGGAGGTGACGGCCTTCTCCCTGCGCACGGGGTGACCTGCTCACCCCCCTGAGGGGTGACGCCCGTTGTGCGGGGAATGTCCAGGTCAGTGCCTCTGCGCGGGCAGGTGGCGAGAGACTTCGGGGGGAGTCATGACGTACCAGAGCAGGCCCGTCACGGGCTGGGTCGGCTGGGTGTGGTTCGCCGGACTGCTGATGATCATGGCAGGCGTCTTCAACATCATCGGCGGTGTATCAGCCGTCATCAACAGCGACCTCTACGTACGGACGCCGCTGCGTCTGCTGTTCTTCGACGTGTCGACCTGGGGATGGCTGCACCTGATCTTCGGCGTGATCCTGTTCGCCACCGGGCTGGCGGTGAGCGTCGGGCAGACGTGGGCGCGGGTGGTCGCGGTGGTGCTGGTCATGCTGAACGCGATGACCCAGCTCACCTGGATCGGCGTGAACCCGTGGTGGTCGCTGGCGGTCATCGCGGTGGACGTGCTCGTGCTGTACGCGCTGATCGTGCACGGCCGCGAGGCCAAGGAGCTCGGCGCCTGACCCGCGCCCGGACGGCCGGGCGCGCCGGCGGCCGGGCCGCTACCACCCTCGCTTGGACATCCACTCCTCGATGTCCGCCGCGATGAGCCGAGGGTGATCCTCGGGGGTGTGGTGGCCGGCGATCTCCTCGTGCTCCACGATCTCCAGCGCGGTGATGGTGGCGGCGCACCAGGCGAGCGTCTCCGGCGTCCACATCGTGTCGGCGCCCGGCCGGAAGTTGATCAGCAGCTTCGGCACGTCCACGCTGGCGGCCAGCCATCGGCCGAACGCCTCGATCCTGGCCACCACGTCGGCCGGCTCGCCGTCCAGCGGCATCGAGCGGGCCCAGCGCAGCAGCGGCAGCCGGCTCTCCCTGGTCGGGTACGGCCGCAGGTAGGTCAGCAGGTCCTGCTCGGTCAGCGTGCCGACGGTGGTGGGCAGGCCGTCGCGGAGGAACGCGTTCTCGTCCAGCATCATGGTTTCGCCGACGCCCTCGGTCTTGATGGCGCGGAACAGGTCGCGGCCGCCTTCGGGGAACTCCTTCCAGGTCATCGGCTTGACGATGGCCTCGGTGAAGGCGATCCCGCGCACCCGGCCGGGGTGCCGGGCGGCCCAGTCGAAGGCCAGGGCACCGCCCCAGTCGTGGCCGACGAGCAGCACGTCGTCCAGGTCCAGGGCGTCGAACCAGGCGTCGAGGTAGCGGGCGTGGTCGGCGAAGCTGTAGTCGATGGCGGGCTTGCCCGACTCGCCCATGCCGATCAGGTCGGGGGCCAGGCGGCGGCCGCGCCCGAGGGCGGGCATGACGTGGCGCCACAGGTGTGAGGACGCCGGGTTGCCGTGCAGGAGGACGATCGGCAGGCCGTCGCCGAGCTCCCGGTAGGACATCGTGGAGTCGAGCACGTGCTGGATGGGCATGGTCAGGGTTCCTTTGCAGAAGTCTCAGAAGTCTCGGAAGGTTTCAGAAGTTGAGGTGCATCGTCCGGTCCACCGCGATCTCGATGACGACCCGGCCGGGCGGATCGGGCGGTGGCGAGTGATAGCGGCGGGAGTAGCGACCGGCCGCCTCGGCGATCCGGCGCGGATCGCTCGACACGGTGGCCGGGCCTTCGAGGGTGACCCACCGGAATCCGTCGGCCTGGCAGAGCGCGGCGCGCCCGCCGCCCGGCCGCAGGTTGCGAACCTTTCGCGAGGCGGCGACGGTGAGCACGCGGGCCAGGCCCGCCTCGCGGTCCCAAGTGAAGCGCACGACCACGACGTGCGGCGAGCCGTCGGGCCGTAGCGTGGTGAGGGTGGCGACATGCGGTTCGGCCAGGAACTTGCGCGCCGCGCCGGTCAGCGTGCCCCGCCTGGACGACGTGCCCGTCATGGGCGGAAGGCCGAGGCGTTGCGGGCGGCCCAGTCGGCGAAGGCGCGCGGGGCGCGGCCCAGGATCCGCTCCACGTCGGGGCTGATCCGCTGCTCGGCGGCGACCGGCGTGCCGAGGATGGCCAGGGTGCCCTCGACGACCTCCTGCGGCATGAAGCGCGACATCGCCTCCCCGGCCTCCTGCCGGGTCTGCTCGACGAAGCGCACCTCCGTGCCGAGAGCCCGCCCGATGGCCGAGGCCCGCTCGCGGGGGGTTATGGCCCGGGGGCCGGTGAGCTCGTACGTGCGACCGGCGTGACCCGGCTGACGCAGCACCGTGGCGGCGACCTCGGCGATGTCGGCGGGGTCGATCACCGGGAGGGCCACGTCGCCGAACGGGGCGGCTGCCGTCCGGTGGGCGCGGATCGGCTCGGCCCAGGCCAGGGAGTTGGTGGCGAAACCGCCCGGCCGCAGGATCGTCCAGTCCAGCCCGGAGTCGCGTACGGCTTCCTCGAAGGCGACGGGATGCCCGTACGCGTGCGGTCTGGTGCCGGCGCCCTGTGACGACAGCAGGACGATCCGCCGGATGCCGCTCGTCCGGGCCAGGTCCAGGACGGCACGCGGCTCGTCGCCGGCGACGAGCAGGAACAGGGCGTCGGCGCCGGTGAAGGCGTCCTTCAGGGTGTCGGGCTCGGCGAGGTCGCCGGCGCTGTGCCGCACGCCCTCGGGGAACGTCGCCGGTCGCCGGGACAGCGCGGTCACCCGTTCCCCGGCGGCTGCCAGGAGCCTGACCACTTCGCCGCCCACCTTGCCGGTGGCGCCCGTCACTACGATCATGAGATCTCCTTGAGTTAGTTAGTCGGCTGACTCATAAGGAACCATAGCGGAGTCAGTCGGCTGACTCAACACGGGGCCGGAAGGATGACCGGGCGCAGCCCTGGAGCCGAAGTCCGTCCAGGGGCGCGACCTCACTCGGCCAGGGCGCGCCGCAGGGCGGCGAAGAGCTCGGTGTTCTGCCGCTGCGACACCTCGGCCGACAGGATCGCGTGCGACCCGTGGAAGGTTCCCGGCCACTGGTGCAGTTCGACCGGGACACCGGCCCGCAGCAGCCGCAGCGCGTAGTCGATGGCCTCGTCGCGTACCGGGTCGAACTCGGCGGTGGAGATGTAGGCGGGCGGCAGGCCGGACAGGTCCGCGGCCCGCGCGGTGGCGGCGTTCGGCGTGGCGGGCGCGCCGCCGAGGTAGGACCGCCAGGCGGTGGCCACGCTCTCCGAGGTCGCCCGTGGGGTGCCGGTGAAGTTCCGCGACGACCACGTCTCCTGCCGGTCGTCGAGGCCGGGCTGGTTGAGGAGCTGGAACCGGATCGGCGGCCCCTGCTCGTCGCGGGCCCGCAACGCCAGGCCGGCCGCGAGGCCGCCGCCCGCGCTCATGCCGCCGACCGCGATCCGTTCAGGATCGACGCCCAGGTCCGCGGCGTTCTCGGCGAGCCACAGCAGGACGGCGTAGCAGTCGTCCAGGGCGGCCGGGAACGGATGCTCGGGAGCGAGCCGGAAGCCGACCGAGACCACCACGGTCCCGGCCCCGGCGGCGAGCCGGCCCGCCCAGGGATGTTCGGTGTCCAGGTCGCCCACGATGCAGCCGCCGCCGTGCATCCAGACGATCGCGCCCTGCGCCGTGTGCGGCCGGTAGATCCGGACCGGCACCTCGGGGGTCGCCGGCACCCTGCGGTCGGTCACCTCCATGCCCGAGATGTCGGGCGCGGGCAGGGAGGCGACCAGCGCGGCGACGATCCTGCGCTCGGCGACCGCGTCGGCATAGTCCGGCCGGGGGAGCAGGGGGATGAACGCTTCGAGTTCGGGGTCCATGCCGACCATCCTCACGGTCGCCTTCCCCCGGATCATCCGCCATCCGTCGGCATTTCCCCCGATGTGCCGCGCCGATCGGCGTGTCAGGAGCTCGTGAGGATGACCAGCCGCTGGGTCGCCCGGGTCATCGCGACGTAGCGGTCGACCGCGCCTTCAATGCCGTCGCCGTACGCCTGCGGGTCGACGAGGACGACCAGGTCGAACTCGAGCCCCTTCGACAGCTCCGGGCTCAGTGACCGTACGCGGGACGTACCCCGGAAGGACGGATCGCCGATCACGCACGCGGTCCCTTCGGCGTGCGCGGCGAGCCAGGCGTCGAGGATCGAGTCCAGCTCCGAGACGGATCCGTGGACGACGGGCACGCCGTTGCTGCGGATGGAGGCCGGCACGTTGGCGTCCGGGAGCGCGGCCCGGATGACCGGCTCCGCCTCCGTCATGATCTCCTCCGGCGTCCGGTAGTTGATGCTCAGCGAGGCCAGGGTGACCCGGTCGAGCCCGATGCGCTCCAGGCGTTCCTGCCACGTCTCGGTGAACCCGTGCCTGGCCTGGGCGCGGTCGCCGACGATGGTGAAGCTCCGGGACGGGCAGCGCAGCAGCAGCATCTGCCATTCGGCGTCGGTCAGCTCCTGGGCCTCGTCCACGACGACGTGCGCGAACGGGCCGGCGAGCCGGTCCGGTTCGAGGCCGGGCAGGGTGCTCTCGTCGACCAGGGCGTCCTTGATGTCCTGGCCGTGCAGCATCGTCACCACGCCTTCGCCGTCGTCGTCGGCTTCGAGCAGCGCGTCGACGACCGTGGACATGCGCGCGCGCTCGGCGGCGACGGTGGCTTCCTGGCGGCGCCTGTGCCGGGACGTCTCCGGGTCGCCGAGCCGCTGCCGGGCCGCGTCCAGGAGCGGCAGGTCGGACACCGTCCAGGCCTGCGGGTCCTCGCGCTGCAGCTTGCGGATGTCCTCGACGCTGAGCCAGGGAGCGCACTTGCGCAGGTAGGCGGGCACCGTCCACAGGTCACCGACGAGGTCGGCCGCTTCGATCAGCGGCCACGCCCGGTTGAAGGTCGTCAGCAGCTCCCTGTTCCGCAGCAGCGACCGGCGCAGCAGGTCGGGCGAGGCGTCCTCGTCGTGCTTGTCCAGCAGGATCCTGAGCAGCTCCTCCCAGATCCGGTCGCGCGCCTCGTTGTGCGGGATGCCGGGCTCCGCCGCTTCGAACGCCTCGGCCCAGTCTTCGACGCTCAGCCAGACGTCGGACCAGTGGGTGGTGACCGTCATCCCCTTGGCGGGCGGGTTCTCGTAGAACCTGACGGCCGGCTCGATCGCCTTCACCAGGTCCGCGGACGCCTTCAGGCGGGCCACCTCCGGGTCGGCCTCGACCGCCGCCCCGGCTCCCTCGGTGACCAGGTCCCGCAGGGTGCAGGTCTGCACGCCCTCCTCGCCGAGACTGGGCAGGACGTCGGCGACATAGGCCAGGTACGGCTGGTGCGGGCCGACGAACAGCACGCCGCCCCGGCGGTGACCGAGACGGGGGTCGGAGTAGAGGAGGTAGGCCGAGCGGTGCAGCGCGACGACGGTCTTCCCGGTGCCGGGGCCGCCGTCGACGACGAGAGCGCCGCTGGACCCGGCGCGGATGATGGCGTCCTGGTCGGCCTGGATGGTGCCGAGCACGTCCCGCATCCGGGCCGACCGGTTGCTGCCCAGGCTGGCGATGAAGGCGGACTGGTCGTCGAGCGCGGCGTGCCCCTCGAACCCGTCCGAGGTGAACACCTCGTCCCAGTAGTCGCTGATCCGGCCGCGGGTCCAGCGATACCGGCGGCGGCTCTCCAGGCCCATCGGGTTGGCGTGGGTGGCTCCGAAGAACGGCTCGGCCGCGGCGGAACGCCAGTCGAGCAGCAGCCGCCGCCCCGTGCTGTCCGTGAGGCCGAGTCGTCCGATGTAAACGGGCTCGGGGTCGTCGTCGCTGACCATGTGGCCCAGGCACAGGTCCAGGCCGAAGCGGCGCAGCGCGCGCAGCCGAGCGGACAGGCGGTGAACCTCCAGGTCCCGGTCCAGCGCCTGCCGCCCCTTGCCGCCGGGCGCCTTCCGCGCGGCGTCGAGGCGGTCGGACAGGTCGGCGATCGACTGTTCGAGGCTCTCCGCGATGGCCGCGAAGTGCCGCTCGTCGCCGGAGATCAGCTTCGGGTCGGCCTTGGGGGAGAGGTTGTCGGGAAGGTCGAACACGCTGGTGGTCAGCGGGGTCACGTCTATGGCTCCGATCTGAGGTCGCATGCGCCGTTGCGCGCGGCAAGGCGGCTGGACCGGCATGCGCATCCCCCATTTCCGCAGGCAGTGGCTTCGGCCAGCAATTGTGCGGCATGACCGGGGTCTTGTGGCAAGCCCCCCGATGCGCTATACGTTGAGAGTGGAAAGGAGTGGTCGCTTTCCCCTTTCCGCCCTGCCTCCGCCTTCAGCGCGGTGACGGCAGTACGGACAGCTCACACGGATAGGCGTCAGCCGGTGCGCCCAGCAGATCGGTCGCCGTCGCCCCCGGTCATCCCCGGCACCTCCAGCCGCCCGACGTCGCGCCCCACGGCGGTCACGCGATGCCCCGCCTCCACCAGCGCGCCGACCAGGACCTTCCCGATCCCTCCGGTGGCCCCGGTCGCCAGCACATGTCCCATGACGGCTCCCTCGTCTCGGCCCTCAGCGTTCGATCATCGCGCACTGCGGTCCCAGCGGGGTAGCCTCACGCAGTGGCCGCCACCGAGCCCTGGTCGTGCTCATCCTGCTGCCCACCGTCATCTGGCTCGCGGTGGTGCTGCTGCGCCGCCGTGAATAGCGATTCCGGCGGCGCCACTCGGCTTCCGGGCGTTGATTCCACCGCCCTCTTTTGACGTGGAGGGCGGTGGAATCATGCGGCTTCCGAGGTACGGGTTCCCCTCCCACGCCGCGTGGAAATGCGCAGACTCGTCCCCACAGCCCCCCTCCAGAATCCGCAGGGCCCGTCTGTCGCGCTTTCCACCGCTACGGTCGCTGATGACCAGCTGAGATGGAAGGATCAGTTGTTCCTGGGAATCACTTTCCCCGGATTTTTGCCCGCTCTGATGCCACCATTAGGTGACATGGACTCGCACAGTCCGTGCCTTGGTTCGTCGAGGGGGCCGCTGGCCGACTTTCTCATGGCCCGGCGCGGCGCCGTCACCGCGGCCGAGCACGGCCTGCCCGAACCGGCCTACCCGAGGCGCGTTCCCGGGCTGCGCCGCGAGGAGGTGGCCCAGCTCGCCGGCATCAGCACGGACTACTACACCCGGCTGGAGCAAGGCCGGGTCCGCACCGCCTCCCCCTCGGTACTGGCCGCCATCGGCCGGGCCCTGCGGCTCAGCGACGACCAGCAGCGGCACCTGTTCCACCTGGCCGGCTCCACCATGTCGGAGCAGCCCGGCGAGACCGAGCAGCAGGTCACCCAGCCCACGGTGCGGCTGCTGGCCAATCTGGTCGACACCCCGGCGTTCGTGTTCGGCCGCTATCTGGACGTCCTGGCCTGGAATCAACTCGGCGCCGCTCTGCTCGGTGACCTCGCCGCCCTGTCGCCGAAGCGCCGCAACTACGTTCGCATGGTCTTCCTGGATCCGCATGTCCGGGCCCTGCAGGACGACTGGCCCGCGCGCGCCCGCGAAGCGGTCTCCGGCCTGCGGATGGCCGCCGGCGCCTGTCCCGACCGGGCCCGGCTGAAGGAGATCGTCGGGGAGTTGTCGGCGCGGGACGACGACTTCCGCGCCTGGTGGAGTCAGCACCTGGTGACCGTGCACCCGTTCGGTCACAGCCGGGTCCACCACCCGATCGCCGGCTCGTTCGACGTCGACTGGCAGGTTCTGCTCAACGTCGACGATCAGGAACAGGCCATCGTCCTCGTCACCACCCGCCCGGACAGCTCCGACCATGCCGCCATGCGGCGGCTGGCCTCCTGGGCGCAGCGGCAAGGACTGCTCCCCAGCCACCCGATCGGGCGCGAGTCCTGATCATGTGCCGGGCTGTGGTGCGCCGTACCCGAATGACGTAGATCGCAGGAGCGTGCCGCGATGAACCCGAGCGAGCCCGATTGGGCGTACGTGGCCAGGTCCCTGGTCAAGGTGCTGGCCGTCACCGTGGCGCTGTGGCTGGCGGTCGTGGTGGCCGACCGGACCATGTGGCTGTTCGTCGACTACGACGGCGAGCGGATGGCCCGCGTGTACGGGACGGCCGCGGCCATCGCGAACCCGGACAAGCGGCTCCACGGCTACGACGACGACCAGGGGTTGCTGCACGCGACCCACACCCTGTGGGGTGAGCCCCGCCGGGCCGGTCCCGGCGAGGGCGGGACCTACTACGAGATCACGGAGAACCTGTTCGGCGCGGTCCGGGCCCCCTCCCTCGACGAGCCGGCCGGGAGCGTGGCCGAGGCGATCGGGTCCGTGGAGTCGGAGCTGGTCAGCGGCGTGAAGACCCGCGAGACCTTCGACGCGCTTCCCCGGACGCTCAACGCCGTCGCGGTCGTGGACTTCACGCAGGCGATGACCACCGAGCGGCTCATCGCCTTCAACGGGAAGCACAAGATCTGCGGCGGGGAGGACGTCTCGTACCTCTACTCGCCGTCCTATTACGACGACTCCGCCTCCCCGTCCTTCTTGAACGCGGTCGTCTGGAACCGGGCCATGCCCGTGAGCCGCACCAGGGACGAGCTCGCCTATCAGTGCGAGAGTGAGCCCCGGGCGGCGCTGGCGGCCTTCCGCACGTGGGTGGGGCTGCTCGACAGGGGAGATGATCTCACCGCGTTCGGACTGACCGACGGATGGCTCGCGATGGCGGCCAGGGAGGGCGTGGTGCACGGGCTTCTCATCGACGGCTGGAAGCTCGCCGACCTGCGCAAGCTCCTCGACGACCCGGAGGTGGAGACGGTCCACCTCGCCGACGTCGCCTTCGACCTCGGCCGGGGCGAGTAGCCCGGTCAGACGGCGAAGAGCAGCGCGGCGCTGATCAGGACGAGGACGGCCGTGGCGAAGTGGACTCCGAACGCGGTCGCCTTGCTGCCGCCGTTGCGCAGCACGATGATCGTGTCGCCCAGCGGCAGCAGGGCGACGACCAGCATGAACCAGGCCTCGGCCTGGGCCCCGGCGAAAGCCAGCAGGGCCAGGCCGACCAGGCCGTACGTCCCGTCGCGCAGGCCCTTGATCGTCAGGTAGGCGCGGTCCGTCTTGGCGGGCACGCCGTAGCCCGTCGCGGCGGCGTACGGCGTGAACAGGAAGCGGGCGCCGATGAGCAGGCACATCAGGTTGAGGGCGATGGCGAGGCCGTAAGCGATGGTGGTGAGCATGGCGTGACTCCATAAAACTAGCAGCGCTAGGAACAAGGACAACGCTAGCAGAGCATAGGCAAACTTGCTAGCGGTGCTAGATTCGAGAGCATGTCGATCCAGACGCGCAAGGAACGCGAACGCGCCCAGCGGGAGAAGCTCATCATCACGGCCGCCCGGGAACTGGCCGAGGCCGAGGGCTGGGAGGCGGTGACCACCCGGCGACTGGCCGAGGAGGTCGAGTACAGCCAGCCGGTCCTCTACAGCCACTTCAAGGGCAAGGACGCGATCATGACGGCCGTCGCCCTGGAAGGCATCGCCGACCTGGCCGAGGAGCTACGCGCGGCCCGGATGGCCGCGCCCGCCCCCGCCGACATCCTCGCCGCGGTCGGATCCGCGTACGTGGCCTTCGCCGACCGGCGGCCGGCGCTCTACGACGCCATGTTCAACCAGATCGTCGACCTGCCCTTCGCCACGCCCGAGAGCCCCGCGCCCCTGCGCGCCGCGTTCGACGAGGTCGTCAGGGCCGTGAGTCCGCACGCGGACGGCGCCGATCCGGGGCTGCTGGCCGAGACCTTCTGGGCCGCCCTGCACGGCCTGATCATGCTGATGCGCGGGGGCCGGATCCCGCGCGAGTACCACGACCGCAGGCTCGCCCTCCTCCTGGCTCGCTTCAGCCGCTAACCACCCCGCCGCTCCCACCACGCCAAGTCCGAGTCCGGCGACGCCGGCGGAGGGGGCGAGGTCCGGCGGAGGTAGTACCGGTCGACGGGAAGGATCAGGGCCGCCGCCACCGCCCCGGGCCACCACCGGGTGTGTTCGAGGACGATCACCGCGCCCATGGGGGCGACGGCCGAGCCCGGGAACGTGATGGATCGAAGCTCTGTGGGCTCCGCACGCCGATCCGCGCGTACGGACCTCGGAAGGGAGCCTACGCGGCATGGCCCTTTCTGGTCGACGTCACGACGCCGATGATCGCAGCTCTCGCCGGATCAGGCTACTTGACGAATCTAAGCAAGTACTTGCTATCGTTCGTCAAGTGAGTACGCGTGAGCATGTGGCGCTGGTGCGTGAGCTGGTCGAGCTGGTCGAGCGGCGGATCGTCGATCCGCTGGAGATCCTGTTCGGCTCCGAGGAGCAGGTGGACCCGGTCAGGGCCCGGCTGCGGATCGAGGCCGAGGTGTGGGCCGCCCAGTTGCTGGGCCCCGACGACGCCCTCGCGGTCCGTACGGCGGCGCGGCTGATCGCG
Source organism: Nonomuraea sp. SBT364 (assembly GCF_001083785.1). GTDB lineage: Bacteria > Actinomycetota > Actinomycetes > Streptosporangiales > Streptosporangiaceae > Nonomuraea. Next base: position 8,243 of record NZ_LAVL01000073.1, on the reverse strand, counting down.
GCCGTCTTCCCCGGGGACGGCCCGTTCGACCCGTCCGACGAGTGGTGGGGCACCGCCTTCGGCAGGGCCGTGGCCAGGCGGGCGGGGCATCCGGGCAAGGAGGCGGTGTCGTTCGCCACGGCGGGGGCGATGCTCGGGATCACCCGGCAGGGAGTTCACGACCTCGTCAGGCGCGCGAAGCTCGACCGGCACCCCGACGGCGGCGTGAGCACGCGATCGATACGCGAACGGCTGAACCAACCCCAGGAGCGTCATGGCGCACGACGTCACCATCACTGACCACGAGATCCCCCTGGCCGTGCGCGACCACGGCGGGCCGGGCGAACCCGTCCTTCTCCTGCACGGCCTCGGCGGCACGCTGGAGGCCTGGGACGCGCTCGACCTCGGCGGCCGCCGCGCCGTGGCGCTCGACCTGCGTGGTCACGGCCTGTCCGGCGACGGCCCGTGGGAGTGGGAGCGTGTGCTGGACGACCTCGAAGCCGTCGTGAAACACCTGGGCCTCGGCAATCCGGCGGTCGTCGGCCATTCGCTGGGCGGCATGCTCGCCGTGCTGTGGGCAAGACGCCACCCCGAATGCCCGGGAATCGTCAACCTCGACGGTCTGCGGTCCGCCGAGAACGCCCCGGACAACTACCCGGGGATGGACCCCGCGGTGCGGGACCGGGAGCTGGCCGATCTCAAGGCCGCGTTCGACGCGCAGGCCGCGAGCATGGGCCGGCCGCTCCCCGCCGAGCTCCAGCCCATGCTCCCGGCCAGGGCCCGCGTCGAAAGGGACGGCGAGGTCTACGCCCGGCCGGACGCCGGACTTCTCGAAGCGGTGCGCTGCACCCCGGAGTTCCGCGACACGATCCCGCTCCTGCGCCAGGTCGCCTGCGACGCCCTGGTCGTGATCCCGACCCAGGACCCGTCCGGGATGCCGGGCGGGGAGTTGATGGAGGCGTTCAGGAGAGGAGTGCGCCGCGACCTCACCGGCCTGCCTCCCCACATCCGGGTCTGGGAACTGGACGCCGGCCACGACATGCTCGCCGAACAGCCGGAGGCCGTCGCCGGACGCATCACGGAATTCCTGGCCGCGCGCCGAACCGGGTGAGGCGAACGGCCTTCGGGGCATGACATACCCGCTCCATACCGCCGTGCCATAGAGTCCCTCCGCCAAGATCGGGTCCCCGCGTGTTCAGGGACCGGCTTCTCTCGGAAGGACCAGTGGATGCGCTCCGTCGGATGTGTCCTGCTCATGGTGGCGGCGTTGCTCGGCCCGGTGAGCCCGGCGGCGGCGGCCACCGCGCTGCCGGGCAAGAAGGCGAACTACGTCGTGTCCTTCGGATCGCTGCGGGAGACGTCCGGGAGCAACTGGGTGCGGCTGGGCACCTACAAGTTCACTTCCACCGGCCGGGTGCGCAGCGACACGTGGGCGTGGAGCCAGAGCAAGCCGGCTCCCCGTGTCGGGACGGGCACCGTTCCCGGCGGCAAGTGCGCCGGCACGCAGGACACCGCCCGGCCGTGCGAGATCAAGACGGCCGGCGGTTTCCTGTCGCGGGCGTCCGAGGTCAGGGCCGGGTCCTTCTCCCTGCACACCACCGCCGGACGCCAGTACGTCAACATCACCTGGGACCAGACGACGTGGCGTACCGAGGAATGGTGGGTCGACACCGCGCCCGACGGCACGTACAGCCGCCTGACGTTCAAGTACTCGCGCAAGATCACGCACGGCTACGGATACGGCAGCAATGCCGGGTTCGAGGTGCGACGGCCGATGGAGTCGGTACGGGCGCACGACGAGCCGCTGACCATGACCTACCACCGGGCGGCCAAGGGCGACGTCGGCTACGTCGACCGGACCTGGGACATGAGCCAGTACATCCAGTGCACGGACACCACGTGGTGCATGGCGTTCAAGACCCGGGAGACAGGCAACTGCAGCTGTCCGGCGCCGTACGACAAGGATCGCAGCCTGCAGAACTTCGTCCAGCAGATCACCGGCAAGGACCGCCGCGACACCCACTGGCACTGGTGCACCTGCCTGGCGAAGGGCGGCCAGTGCCACAAGGGCAATTCCCACGTCTACCCGTTGCTCCAGGTCATCGATGACAAGGGCAGATGGCGCGGCTGGGTCGGGGTCGAGGCGTCCTTCTACCCGTACACCGACGTGGCAGATCCCCGCCGGCATGACATGCTTTCCGTCTTCCGGGTCGCCGAATGGACGTGATGCGTGGAATGGGCTTTGAAGTGCCTCGTCGATTCGCTGGTGATGCTCGCCGCGCCCGCTGAAGAACAGATCGCCTGGTGCCGGCGCCACGGGTGGCACGAGGACGAACTGGCCCTGAACCTGGATTCGGCGATGGGGATCCTCTGGATGGTGGAGGAACAGGCCCCGGGCCTCCTGTCGCCGTGGTTGCACGAACTGCTGCAACGGATGGACCAGCGCCTGGACGGGATGAGCGGGCACGTCAACGCCGGCAAGTGGACTCCCGCCGGGCTGGCCGCGGACCCTGATTGGGAGGAGTTGCGGGGCCTGTCCGGTCAGGCGCTGGCCGAACTCACCGGGCTGGTGCGGATTCCCGCTGCCGGAGCGCTGTGAGCTGGAGGATGCTCACGCCGAACAGGAGCACGCCCAGGGGGAAGTGCAGGGTCTTCATGTCGGCGATGCCCAGCGCGATCTGAGCCAGCGTGAGGACGAGGAACCCGGCGGCGTACCCGATGGGCGTGGGTGAGCCGCCGCCCTTCCGCCACACCAGGATCGCGGCGACCAGGCCGATCACCGCCGCGGTGAACACCGTGTACGCCGAGGCGCTGTGCAGGGCCCGCCCGCCGGCCGAGGTCAGCAGCAGACCGGCGGTGACAGGCGCGGAGAAGACGGCCAACGTCTGCAGGATGAGCAGGACGCGCATGAACACGGGTGACTCCTTGACGGGGGGATGATTCAAGCCGGCAGCCCGGGCGTCCACGCCCGGAGCTTTTCAGGGTTGCGGACGGACCATATATGAGTGATTCGGTCATCTGCGAAGTCGAACGCGATCACCCCGGTGGTGACGCCGTCCTGCTGCACGACCAGTCCGGGCTGGCCGTTGACCGTGCGCTCCAGGAGTGTCAGGTTGGGCGCCCGGCTCGCCAGGATCAGGGTGTAATGCGCGATCTGTTCGCTGCCCTCCAGCGGGCGGAGCAGAGCCTTGGCCAGGCCGCCGCCGTCGGTGATCGCCCGGGCGTGGGGATCGAGCAGCCCGATGAGCGCGTCGATGTCCTTGGCCTCCCAGGCCTGCTTGAACTCCCTGACGACGGTGGCACGCCGGGCCGCGGGAGCCGCGGCGGGTCGCGAGTCGCGAATGCGGCGCCGCGCCGAGGTGGCCAGCTGGCGACAGGCCGCCGGTGTCCGGCCGACGATCTCGGCCACTTCGGGGAACGGGTAGCGGAAGACGTCGTGCAGGATGAACGCGACCCGCTCGGGCGGGGTCATCGCGTCGAGCACGACGAGGAAGGCCATGTTGACCGACTCGTCCAGGGTGACGCGGTCGGCCGGGTCGCCGCCGGGTCCGGCGTCCCCGGGGTCGGGCAGCGGTTCCGGGATCCACTCGCCCACGTAGCGCTCGCGCCTGGCCCGCGCCGAGCCGAGCAGGTCGAGGCAGATGCGGCCGGCGACCTTGGTGAGCCAGGCGGCGGGGGAGTCGATGGCGTCCTGCTGGTCGCGGGACATGGCGTACCAGCGGGTGTACGTCTCCTGCACGACGTCCTCGGCGTCGGCCAGCGAGCCGAGGAGCCGGTAGGCGAGATTGATCAGCTGTCGCCGCTCGCTCATCAGGTCGGATGGGCTGGTCATGGTGTCGCCGCTCCCTCGGTCGCGTCTGCCCTCACCAGTAAGACGGGACAGCGCGCCGGACTGTGAGGCCGGGATGCCGCCTCACAGTCCGGGCGGCTGTGTCGTCGGAGTGAGAATCCTGCCGAGAACGAGAGGAAATCCTCCTGATGTCTGACAACGTCCAGTCGCGCATGCCTGATCCCGTCCAGTTCTTCCCCGAGGTGGGGACGATCGCCGGAGCCATGACCAAGGCCACCCTGAACGGCTCGATCCCCGCTGCCACCGTCAACCTGATGCACCTGCGAGCCGGGCAGATCGTCGGCAGCACGTACCACACCGTCCGGCAGACCGGGATGCTCCGCAAGGCGGGGGAGAGCGAGGAGCGCATCACCGCCGTGGCGTCGTGGCGGGACGCCCCCTGCTTCACCGACGCCGAACGGGTCGCGCTGGAGCTCGTGGACGCCGTTCTCACCCCGAACCCGTTCGGTGAGCGCGTCTCGGACGAACTGTATGCCAGGGCGTCCGTTCACTACGACGACAAGGCGCTCTGGACGCTCACCCTCGCCATCGCCCAGATCTGCTTCTTCGTCCCCGTCGCGCTCATCGCCAAGCCGATCCCCGGCAGGCCGCTGGGGAAGAACTACAGCGAATAGCGAACACGCGGCAGACGCTAGCCTGACGCAGCGCATATTCGTCATGAGCGATGTAAGGCTAGTGGGAGATGATGAGCGAGGAGCAGGGGCGGCGTCGCTACGACTCGCTGCGCCGTACCACCCAGGCACTGGAGACCCGGGCCGCGATCGCCGAGGCCGCGCGCGGGCTGTTCCTCGCCCGAGGGTGGGCGCAGACGACCGTGCGCGACGTGGCACGCGAGGCCGGGGTGTCCGTCCCGACGGTCTATTCCACGTACGGGAACAAGGTCGGGCTGGCGCGGGCCCTGGCCGACTCGGCCGATCTGAGCGGCGACGCGCCGCGGATGCTGGCCGAGCTGGAGGACCCGTCGGCTGACCCGGCGCGGCAACTGCGGGCGATGGCCGGCTTCGACCGGCGGCTGTACGAGCGCGCCGGCGACATCATCGGGCTCCTGCGCGAGGCGGGCCGCACCGAGCCCGGCCTGGCCGAGGTGTACCGCGACGGGCGCCGCCGCGGTGACGAGACCCGCGTCCAGGTGTTCTCCTCCTGGCCGGCCGGGGCCCTGCGCGCCGGGCTGGACGTGGCGACCGCCGTCGACGTGTACGCGGCCCTGTGCACCATCGACGTGTACGCCACGCTCACCACCGAGCGCGGCTGGTCACCCGACCGCGTCGAACGCTGGTGGGGCGACGCCCTGGCCCGTGAACTGCTGACCTGAGCTCCTCGGGCGGCGGGTGGACGATCACGCGCGGGCCACCGTGTCGATCAGTCCGGCCAGCTCCACCGGCTTGGTGATCATCGGCCAGTGCCCGCTGTCGAGGGTGAGCGGGTCCCGGCCGGCGGGCTCGCCGGGGTCGCCCAGGCAGGCGACGAAGGTGCGGGGGAGAGCTTCGGCCGCGCCGAGGTCGGCCGGCGCCGGGTCGCGGTAGGTGTTGACCGGCTGGCCGGTCGCGCGTGCCCGCAGCCAGGCCCGGTCCTCGGGGGTGAGGCCGTGGTCGCCGAAGTTGGCGTCGATGATCTCGTCGCTCATGACCGGGATGCGCCCGTCCTCGACGGTCCGCATGATCGCCTCCTCGATGCCCGGCGGGCTGATCTCGAACAACGTCCGGCCCGCCTGCGGCAGGACCGCGGCGACGTAGACGATCCGGGCGATGCGCCCGGGGACGGCCGCGGCGGCGATGGTCGCCGGGGCGCCGCCGTAGGAGTGCGCGACGAGCACGACCTCCCGCAGGCCTGCGACCTCGATCGCGGCCGCGATGTCGGTGGCGTGCGTGGTGAGCGTGGTCGCCGCCGACCCCAGGTGCGCGCGGTCACCGAATCCGGTGAGCGTCAGCGGATGGACCTCGTGTCCGGCCGCCGCCAGCACCGGCGTGACCCGCTCCCACGCCCACGCGCCGAGGAACGAGCCGCCGACCAACACGATCGTGGACATTTCTGACTCCCTTCGTCTGCCGATGGGAGGAGGTTAGGGATGATTGTGGACGTAATCTGCCCTGTTTAGACTGCGATCGTGTCCCGTCCCGCGACCCGTGTCCTGGCGCTGCTCGAAGTCCTTCAGGACCGGGGGCTGGTGCCCGCCGACGAGCTCGCGGGGCGGCTCGGGGTCGACGCCCGGGCGGTCCGCCGCTACGTCGCCGCCCTGCGCGAGCTGGACATCCCGGTCGAGTCGGTGCGCGGACGCTACGGCGGCTACCGGCTCGCCCGCGGCTACCGGCTGCCGCCGCTGATGCTCGCCGGAGACGAGGCGGTCGCCGTGGCGGTCGCGCTCGCCACAGCGGGCGAGCGGACAGGCGCCGGCGACCCCACGCCGGCCGACCGCGCGTTCGTCAAGCTCGACCGCCTCCTGCCCGAGGCGCTTCGCGACCGCGTCACCGCCCTGCTCGCCGCCACCTCGGTGGCCGCCGGCCCGCCGCCGCCCGACCCGGAGCGGGCGCTGACGCTGGCCGCGGCCGTGCGCGCCCGGCACGCCGTACGGATCGAGCACGCGGGCCGGGTCCGGGACGTGGACCCGTACGGGCTGGTCGTGCACGCGGGCCGCTGGTATCTCGTCGGGCACGATCACCTCAGAGACGCGGTCCGGATGTTCCGCCTCGACAGGATCGCCGGCGCCGCCGGGCTGCCGCGCCGGTTCGCGCCGCCGGAAGGGTTCGACCCGGTCGCGCACGTCCTGCACGCGCTGACGCTCGGCGCCTGGACGCATCGCGCCGAAGTGTGGCTCGACACAGATCTGGCCTCCGCCCGCGCCCGGCTCCCGGCCACCTTCGGCGAGCTGCGGCCCTGCCCCGAAGGCGGCGTGCTGCTCGTCAGCGGCGCCGAGGACCTGCCGGCGATGGCCCGCATCCTCACCGGGCTGCCCTGGCCCTTCACGGTCAGGACCCCGCCCGCGCTCACCGCCGCGCTCGCCGCCCACGTCGAGACCCTGACCGCTGCCCTCGCCCGCTCCACCTCGTGAGCGGAGGAGGGCGTTACCCGGTTGAGCGGAACTCGGCGGTCGCCTCGTCGCCGCCGGTGCGGTGGAGCCCCGCCTTCTCCAGCACGCGGACCGAGGCCACGTTCGCCAGCTCGACGGTGGCGCGTACGACGTCGATCTCCGGCGCGGTCAGCGCGAACTCGACCATGGCCAGGGTCGCCTCCGACGCATAGCCTCGGCGGCGCCGGGACGGCACGATCCCGTAGCCGAGCTCCACGATCCCGTCGGCGGGCGGCCAGAACAGGCCGATGGAGCCGATGACTAGGCCACTCTCGCGCTCGGCGATCTGGCGGTGCCCGTAGGCGCCGATCAGGTCCGGCTGCCCGGCGATGACACCGGCGATCACGCGGTCGCCCTCGGCGGGGAAGTCGTCCGCCCAGCCGTCGCGCCGCTCGCCGCTCCGCACGGCGGCGAGGTCGCCGGCCGGCCATGGCCGCAGCACGAGCCGCTCGGTGATCAGATCGGCACCGGTCAATGTGAAAACGGGCACACAGTACTCCACGTCGGATGGGGGACGACCAGGCTGCTGCCGGGCGTCTCCGGATCAGTCTTCCACCCATGCCGTCCCGGCGCATCGCGTGATGTCCCGGGCGATCACCACTTGACCCACGGGCTCTCCACGCCGCCGTGGTACGACGGCGAGCCCGTCTTCCGCCAGCGCTGGCGCACGTCGATCTTCGCGCCGGTACGGGATGCCGTGGCGGTGAACGGGCCGCAGGTGACCACGGCGCCGTCGCCGGGCGGCGCCACGCCGGAGCAGATGAACGGCTGCGACACGTTGGAGTCGGCGTCGGTGTTGTAGAGCTGGACGTGGATGTCGGACCGGAGGCCGGCGGATCCCCGGACCCGGCCCATCAGGCGGAATTCGTCCCCGACCTGCGCCATGCAGGGCGACATCTCGAGCCCGGGGGTGGGCGAGAACCAGTCGCGGCATCTCCAGTCCGGGGCGGCCTGGGGCGGCGGGGAGTCGGGCTCGGCCGTCGTGGGCTCCTCCGGCTCCGCCGACGTGGGCGGCGAGGTCTTGGGCTTGGGGTCGGAGGTGCGGGTCGTCCGTTTCGGCGCTGGTCGCGTCGTGGCGGGCTCGGCGGTGGGGGTCTTCGGGGTACGGCTGCGGATCGGCAGCACCTTCGACGAGGGCGCCGGTGGGGACGGGCTCTTGACCTCGGCGGAGGTGTCGGCGGGGGCCGCGGCCCGGACGGTGGCCTGGCTCACGGCGCCGACGTTGTGGGCCCGCCACGGCGCCACGACCACCAGCGCCCAGGCGGTCACGGCCAGCGCGGCGGCGGTGGCCAGGCCGGCCACCAGGCGCTGCCGGGACCGCCGCGGCGGCCCGCCCGCGGCCCTCCGCCG
>NZ_LAVL01000072.1 GCF_001083785.1 Nonomuraea sp. SBT364 | reverse complement strand
GGGGCGGGCGGGTAGCGGGGGTGAGGGACGGCCACCACGCGCATGCCGGCCGCGTCGGCCGAGCGCAGGCCGTTGCTGGAGTCCTCCACGGCCACGCAGCCCGCCGGGTCGACGCCGAGCCTGCGGGCCGCCTCCAGGTAGCCGTCGGGGGCGGGCTTGCCGCGCGGCACCTCCTCGGTCGACACGGTGGCCGCGAAGCAGGCGGTCAGGTCGCTGGCGTCGAGCACCACGTCGATCAGCGCCCGGGGCGAGGAACTGGCCAGGCCGAGCGTGACGGAGCCGGCCAGGCGGCGGACCGCGTCGGTGGCGCCCGGCATCAGCGGGACGCCGTCGCGGTAGCGGGCCGCCATCTGGTCGATCACGTTCTTGGCGATCTCGTCCGGCGGCAGGTCCACGCCCAGCTCGTGCAGGTAGGCGGCCCATTCGCCGGTGCTCATGCCCATGAGCCTCGACTGCGTGTCGTCCTGCCAGACACCGCCGTGGCCGGCGACGAAGGCCCGCCGCACCTCTTCCCAGACCGGCTCGGAGTCGACGAGCACCCCGTCGAGGTCGAACACGCACGCTTCCATGGCCCCAAGCAAATCACACCGCCTTTTGTCCGTATTGCCCGACCTTTGGTCCTGTCTGTGGTGAATTTGGGGCATGCACCCGGCATGGCCGACCTTCCATTCCACGACCGCCAGGACTACGAGGACGCAGATCGCGGATTCATCGCCGGTCTGACCCCCGCCGTGGTCAAGGACGTCGACGGCCGGGTCGTCTGGGACAACGACGCCTACGCCTTCCTCCAGGCCGACTGCCCGGAAACCGTCCATCCCAGCCTGTGGCGGCAGGGCCAGCTCTGCGCCAGACAGGGCCTGTACGAGGTGGCCGAGGGCATCTACCAGGTCCGGGGGCTCGACCTGTCGAACATGACCCTGGTCGAGGGCGACACCGGGGTCGTCGTGGTGGACCCGCTCATCTCCACCGAGTGCGCCGCCGCGGCGCTGCGCCTCTACCGGGACCACCGGGGCGAGCGCCCGGTCACCGGCGTCGTCTACACGCACTCGCACGTCGACCACTTCGGCGGCGTGCGCGGCGTCACCTCCGGCGGCGTGCCCATCGTGGCCCCGGCGGGCTTTCTCGAACACGCCGCCTCCGAAAGCGTCTACGCCGCCCCCGCGATGACCCGGCGCGCCGTCTACTCGGAGGGCCCGGCGCTGGACAGATCACCGTGGGGCCAGATCGGCACCGGCCTGGGCATGGCCTCCTCGACGGGGACGATCTCCCTCATCCCGCCCACCCTGTACGTCGAGCGCACCGGCCAGGAGGAGAGCGTCGACGGGGTGCGGTTCACCTTCCAGCTCGCGCCCGGCGCCGATGCGCCACCGGAGATGTCGTTCCTGCTGCCCGGCCGCAGGGCGCTCTTCCTGGCCGAGAACGCCACCCACAACCAGCACAACCTGCTGTCGCTGCGCGGCGCCCCGGTACGCCACCCGCGCCGCTGGACGCGCTGCCTCACCGAGGCCATCACGCTGTTCGGCGGCGCCGCCGACGTGGCCTTCGCCTCCCACCACTGGCCCTCCTGGGGCGGGGAGAACATCGTCCGCTTCCTGTCGGAGCAGCGCGACCTGTACGCCTACCTGCACGACCAGACGTTGCGCCTGATGAACACGGGCATGACCGGCCCGGAGATCGCCGAGCACCTGCAGCTGCCGCCGAACCTGGAGCAGGTCTGGCACACCCACGGCTACTACGGCTCGACCGGGCACAACGTCAAGGCCATCTACCAGCACTACCTGGGCTGGTTCGACGGCAACCCGGCCCACCTGTGGGAGCACCCGCCGCGGCAGAGCGCCATCCGCTACGTGGAGTGCCTGGGCGGCGGCGCCGCCGTGGTCGCGTTCGCCAGGGCCTACATCGACGGCGGCGACCTGCGCTTCGCCGCCCAGCTGCTCAACCACGCCGTCTTCGCCGACGAGGGCAACAAGGCGGCCCGCGACCTGCTGGCCGAGGTCTACACCCGGCTCGGCCACGGCGCCGAGAACGCCACCTGGCGGAACTCGTACCTGATGGGGGCGCTGGAGCTGGCCGACGGGATCGTGCCCGCGACGGCCGCGCAGCCCTCTCCCGACCTGGTGGCGGCGCTGAGCGTGAGCCAGATCTTCGACTCGATCGCCATCCGGGTGAACGGTCCCCGGGCCTGGCACGAGCGGTTGTCGATCGACTGGCACCTGACCGACCTGGGGGAGCGGCACCGCACGACGCTGTCCAACGGGGCGCTCGTCCACCAGGAGGATCCGCCGGAGGCGCCCGTCGACCTGACGCTCACGCTCACCAAGACCCAGCTCATCGCGCTGCTCACGGGCAAGGGTGTGGAGGGCGTGGACCGGGAGGGGGACACCGGGGTGCTCAGGCGCCTGGTGGCGGTGCTGGACGGCCCCGTGCCCGGCTTCGCGATCGTGACCCCGTGACGGGACCGGCCCACACCAGCGCCGCCAGCGCCGCCCCGGCCGCGGGCCCGGCGACCAGCGGCGCCGATACGGCTCCCGCGTGCCAGCTCGCCGCCGCTCCGGCCGCGCAGGCCAGTACGGTCACGCCGAACGTGGCCGCCCAGAGCGGCAGCACGTACAGGAACGCGAAGAACAGCGGGAACGCCAGCCAGGCGAACGGTGGCGACAGTGCCGCCAGGCCGGCCCACGCGCAGGTGAGCGTCGCCAGCCAGATCCGCTCGCCGGTCCTGCTCAGGCCGCTGCCGAACACCGGCCCGGCCGCGTAGAGGGCGGCCAGCAGCACGCCGCCGACGGCCACGGCGGGCCGCCCGTCGCCGCCCACGGCGACCAGCAGCAGCACCGCCGACGCGCCGTGGACCGCCCACCAGAGCAGCCGCACCATGCCACCGAGGGTAGTCCGCGCAGGTCAGCGGCGCCGCGGCGCCACGCTGGAGATGGCCAGGTAGAGCACGCCGGCCAGCACCAGGGCCACCACCACGCCGATGTTGGCCGAGGCGAACGTGCCCGCCTTGAGATCCTCGCTCATCAGGAAGCCGACGACGCCCGTGAGGTTCGGGTCGGCCGAGCTGATCAGGCCGATGCCCACGACCGAGGCCGCCACCAGCGAGATCAGCCCCGGCCAGTTGACCGCCGGCGCGCCGGGGCGCAGCAGCCGCTCGTCGTAGGCGCGCCCGCCGTCGCGCCAGCGCCACAGGTCCACCAGGAAGACCGCGACCCAGGCCGCCATGACCACGCCGATGATCGCCAGGAACGCCTGGAACGTGGCCAGGAAGCTGGTCGAGACGAACAGCAGGTAGTAGCCGCCGAGCACCATGAGCAGCCCGTCGATCAGCACCGCGTAGTGCCGCCTGATCGGCACGCCCAGCGCCAGCATCGACAGCCCGGAGGAGTAGATGTCCATGATCGCTCCGGCCAGGAACCCGCCGATGGCGGTCAGCAGGTACGGCAACAGGAACCAGGTCGGCAGCGCCCCGGCCAGCGCCCCCACCGGATCGCCCGCCGCCGCGCCCGCCAGCTCCGGATCGCCGCCCGCCAGCAGCACGCCGAACACCAGCAGCACCATCGGGGGCAGCGCCCCGCCCAGCGTCGTCCACAGCGCCACCCGCGACGGCCGTGACGCCGACGGCAGGTAGCGCGAGTAGTCGGCACCGCAGTTGACCCAGCCCAGGCCGAGCAGCGTCATCGCGAAGATCACGCCGCCCACCCAGGCGCCCGGCCCGGCCTCGCCGCCCTCCAGCGCGGTGCCGAGCCTCGGCGCCATCAGCACCATGTAGATCACCGTCAGCACGACGAACGCGTACGTCAGGTACCGCTGCACCACCATGATCATCGCGTGCCCGTACACGCCGACCGCGATCGTCACCAGCGCCGCCACCGCGAAGCACACCGCCGTCGCCGTCGTGGCCGGGATGCCCGGCGCGACGCGCCCCAGGATCGCCGCCCCGCCCTGCGCCGCCAGCGTGACGAGCACGGTCTCCCAGCCCACGTTCGAGACGTACGACAGCGCGGCGGGCAGCTTGTTGCCCTGGTAGCCGAACGGCGCCCGGCCCAGCGTCATCGTCGGCACCCCGGACCGGGACCCGGCGACGGCCACCAGCCCGACCAGCCCGAAGGAGAGCACGTACCCCACGGCGCCGGTGACGATCGCCGGGAAGACGCCCAGCCCGAGCCCCACCACGTACACGCCGAACGCGACCCCGAACAGCGACAGGTTCGATCCCGCCCAGGGCCAGAACAGATCCGACGGCCTGCCACGACGCTCCCCCTCGGGGATCGCGTTGATGCCGTTCCGCTCCACCGCCAACGTGTCCATGATCGGACGGTACCCGGGGTAGATGATGCGGAAAAGGGGGGATGTGATCGGCGTGACGCCCGACCCGCGCAGGCCCGCGCTGGCCGTCTGCCTGGTGGCGGCGTTCATGTCCGGCCTGGATGTGAGCATCGTCAACGTCGCGCTGCCCTCGATCAGGGAGAGCCTGCACGCCTCCGCCGACGGCCTGCAGTGGATCCTGTCCGGCTACGCGCTGACGTTCGGGCTGCTGCTGGTGCCCGCCGGGCGGCTGGGCGACGCCAGGGGGCGGCGTGACCTTTTCATCTGGGGGGTGCTGCTGTTCACCCTGGCCAGCGCCGCGTGCGGGCTCGCGCCCAGCATGCCGGTGCTGATCGTCTCGCGGCTGCTCCAGGGGCTGGCGGCGGGGGTGATCAACCCGCAGGTGTCGGGGCTGATCCAGCAGATGTTCCAGGGGCCGGAGCGGGGGCGGGCGTTCGGCGCGCTGGGCGCCACGATCGGCCTGTCCACGGCGGCGGGGCCGCTCATCGGCGGCGCGCTCGTCACCGCGTTCGGCGCGGACCACGGCTGGCGGTGGGTGTTCCTGGTGAACGTGCCGATCGGGCTCGCGCTGCTGCCGCTGGCACGCAAGCTGCTGCCCGCCATGGCACGCGGTCAGGGACGGCGCGAGAGCATGGACCCGGTCGGCGTGCTGCTGCTCGGCGCGGGCGTGGCCGGGCTGCTGCTGCCCGTCATCCAGCAGCACCAGTGGGAGGGCACGGCCAAGTGGCTGCTCGTCCCGGCGTCGCTGGCCGTGCTGGCGGGGTTCGTGGCCTGGGAGCGCTACTACGGCAAGGAGCCGCTGGTCCGGCTGGCGCTGTTCGCCCGGCGCTCCTACAGCCTCGGCACCACGATCGCCCTGTTCTACTTCGCCGGGTTCACCGGGATCTTCTTCATCTTCACCCTCTACCTGCAGAGCGGGCTCCACTACAGCCCGCTGCAGGCGGGGCTGGCGATCACCCCGTTCGCGCTCGGCTCGGCGTCGGCCTCCGTGCTGGGCGGCCGGCTGGTGGGGCGGGCCGGGCGGCGGGTGGTCGCCGCCGGGCTGCTGACGGTGATCGCCGGGCTGACGTCGACGGTCTGGGCCACCGTCCTGGTGCCGGGGCCCGGCGTCGGGCTGGCCACCGCGCTGCCGCTGCTGGTGGCCGGCATCGGCAGCGGGCTCGTCATCGCGCCCAACCAGGCGATCAGCCTGTCGGAGGTGCCGCCCTCGGGCGGCGGCAGCGCGGCCGGGGTGCTCCAGACCGGGCAGCGGCTCGGCTCGTCGGTCGGCATCGCCGCCGCCGGGTCGGTCTTCTTCGGCTCGCTGGCCGACGGCTGGCCCGCCGCGTTCAGGCACGGGCTCCTGGTCGTGCTCGCCTTCGTCGGCGTCGCCCTGGCCGCCGCGCTCTACGACCTGGCCAGGGGCCGGGTCACGCGCTGAGCAGCTTGGCCTCCACCTCCGGGTCGAGGCCCACGGCGGGCCGGTCGGGACGCATGGGCGCGCGGCCGCCGATGCTCCGCAGCCACGCCCACGTGTCGGCCACCGTCTCCTCGACCGGCCGGAACGTCAGCCCCGCCGCCACGGCCTTGGACACGTCGGCGCCGTGCATGAACGCGTGATCCTCGCCCAGCAGCCAGATCGGCAGATCGGTCCACGGCTCGATCCCGGCCGCCAGGATCGCCTCCGGCTCCACCCAGCGCAGCTCCGCGCCGGACCCGGTCACCCGCACCGCCGTCTCCAGCAGCTCCCGCATCGTGGTGAAATCCGGCGGGCTCACCACGTTGTACGCGCCGCCGACCCCGCGCCGCGCCGCGTCGAGGCACCACCGGGCCAGGTCGCGCGCGTCGACGTACTGCACGCCCAGCTCCCGCGGCCCCGGCGCCAGGACCGGCCCGCCCCGGGCGATCCGGGTCAGCCACCACGGCAGCCGCCCGATGTTCTCGTGCGGCCCGATGATCAGCCCGGCCCGCGCCAGCAGCGCCCGCTCGCCGAACGCCGCCGTCGCGGCCTCCTCGCCGCCGGCCTTCATCGCGGCGTAGCCCACGTCGCCGCTCCCGGTCAGCGGCGCGCTCTCGTCGGCGCCGAAGGGCACCGGCGGCGCGTAGACCGAGCGGCTCGACACGTACACGTAGTGGCCCGCCCGTCCGGCCAGCAGCGATGCCGCCTCGCGCACCGCGGACGGCGCCCAGGACCAGGTGTCGACCACCACGTCCCACTCGCCGCGCGTCAGCGCCTCCAGCCCGCCCTCGCGCGAGCGGTCGCCGCGCAGCGCGGTCACCCCGGCAGGCGGCTCGTGCGTGCCCCGGTTGAACACCGTCACCCGCCACCCCAGAGCCAGCGCCTCCTCGACGAACGCCCGGCCTACGAACTCGGTCCCGCCCAGCAGCAATACATCCATGGGACCTCACTGTGCCCGCTGGTCCCGGCCCCGCATAGGGCAGCACGCTTGCAGCGGAATCGCGAGGAGCGAACACCCATGACCCATCAGTTCGCCCGCCGTTCAGGCTGGGCCATGCTCGCGGCCGTCCTCACGGCCGCGCTGCTGACCGTCTACGCCCACAGCGTCCCCGGAGGTGAGTTCGGGCTGACCATGCTGGCGTACGCGCTCTGGGTGGCGCCGCCCCTGGTCGCGCTGCTCGTGGGCGGGCTGGTCGTGACCGGCGTCCCGCTGCTGGCCCGGTTCGAGCTGTCGCGCGCCGCCCTGGAGCGCTTCGCCGACGGAGGACGGATCCCGGGGGAGGGGGAGTGGATCGGCCTCTACCCGGTCGAGCGCGCCCAGCGTCACCCCCGGCGGCGTGCGGCTCCTGGTGACGGGCACCGGCTTCCTCGACTCGTGGGGCTTCGCCTGGAACCCCGGGGGCGAGCCGCCGGACCTCGGTGGGGAGGATTCCTGCTTCCACCTCACCGGGTCGTGGTATTTGTGGCGAGAAAGCTAGTGAACGTCATGAATGTCCGGTCTGGGGTAGAGGGACAGGCGTGCTCATACCTCGCTCGATCCGTGGGCGTCTGACGACGATCGCGGTGCTGGTCGGGGCGCTGGTCTTCGGCACGTCGTCCGCGATCACCGTGGCCACCGTGCCCGGCAGCCTGCGCGACCGGGTGGACGCCAGGGTCGAGCTGGCCGTGCGCCGCACGGCGAGCGACGCGCGCATGGGCAAGCTCCCCGCCAAGCTGGAGACCCCCGCCCGCGTCCAGTTCGTGCAGGTGATCGCCCCGGACGGCCGGGTCGTCGCGGCGGGCAGACTCGGGCAGCAGCGGCTGGTGACCGGCTTCGACCCGCCGGAGCCGGAGCGGATCTACGCCACCGACCGCAAGCTCACCGGCCTGCCGCCCAAGATCGATCCCGGCGGCGACTACCGCGTCATGGCGATGTCCGTGCGGACCCCGTCCGGCCCGGTCACGGTGTACGGCGCGGCGTCGCTCGCCGACGTGAACCGGGCGCTGACCTGGGTCTACGGCCTGCTCTTCATCGGCACCCCGCTGGTACTCCTCATCATCGGCCTCATCACCTGGGTCGTGGTCGGGTTCGCGCTGCGGCCCGTCGAGCGCATCCGGGCCCGGCTGGCCGACATCACCGGCGCGGATCTCAGCAGCCGCGTCCCCGTACCGGCCACCGGCGACGAGATCACCAGGCTGGCCGCAACCACCAACAGCACGCTCGACAGGCTCGAACGCTCGGCCGAGACGCAGCGCCGCTTCGTCGCCGACGCCTCGCACGAGCTGCGCAGCCCGATCACCGCGTTGCGCACCCAGCTCGACTACGCCACCGCCTACCCGGAGGAGACGGACTGGTACGACACCTGCGTCCGCGCGATGGCCGCCGCGGACCGGCTCGCGGACATCATCGACGAGCTGCTCATGCTGGCCCGCCTGGACGCCGGCGCCGTGGCGCCCCGCACCACCGTCGACCTCTGCGACCTGGCGCGGGACCAGGCGGACCGCCGCCAGGACGCCCGCGTCCCCGTCCACCTGAGCCCGTGCGGGCCCGCGCCCGTCCTGGGCTCCCCGACGCAGCTCGACCGGGTGCTGACGAACCTGCTGGACAACGCCGTCCGGCACGCCGGCACCCGTGTCGACCTCGACGTCTCGCTGGACGGCCGGGACGTCGTCGTCACCGTCACCAACGACGGCGACAGCATCGCCGCCGAGGACCGCGAACGTGTCTTCGAGCGCTTCACCCGCCTGGAGGCGGGCCGGAGCAGGGACCGGCGCGGCAGCGGCCTGGGGCTGGCGCTCTCCCGCGAGATCGTGAACGCCCACGGCGGCGCCATCACGGTCGCGGACCACGAACCGGGCGCCCGGTTCGTGGTCCGCCTCCCGCTGCGTGCGGTCAGCCCGTCACCGTGATGCGGTTGGTGGCGGGCGGCGCGATGGGGTTGTTCTGCCCCAGGTACGCGACGAACGCGTCGATGTCGAGCGGCCCGCTCCACAGGTCCGTGCCCTCGGTGAAGGCCTGGAACGCGTCACCGCCGCCGACCAGGAAGTTGTTGGCCGCCACGCGGATCGTCTGAGTGTCCGTCACCGGGACGCCGTCGATCTTGATGTCCGACACCTTGGAGCCCCAGGCCGCCCCGGTGCTGTAGGTGTAGGTCAGGTTCGCCGAGGGCTGCAGGATCTTGGTGAACGCCTGGTTGTTCGGCCCGCCGGTGAACTGCTGCTCCAGCACCGTCTTGAGCTGGGCGCCGGTCAGCGTGACCACCTGCATGAGATTGTTGAACGGCTGCACGGTGAACGACTCGCCGTACGTCACCACGCCGTCGCCCTCGCCGGCCGCGGAGCCCGCGTACGACAGGGAGGCGCGCACGCCGCCCGGGTTCATCAGCGCGATCTGCGCGTTGCCGCCCTCCTTGGTGGCCGCGAGCTGGGCGTCGGCGATGAGGTTGCCGAGCGCGGACTCGCCGGACGCGGTGGCGGTGTTGGTGATGTCGGCGGTGATCGTGCCGGCGGCCCGGTTGGCGACCGGGGCGACGCGGTCCTTCCACGTCTGGACGAACTGCGAAATTTCGGCATCCGCGGGGACCGTCCGGGTCACCACGTGGTTGTCCGCCACGACCGAGGCGCGGTCGATGTCCCGCGACCGCACGTTCACCTTCAGGTCCACCTGCGTGATGACGCGCCCGAACGAGCCGCCCTGCGAGTAGAGCCGGTCACGCCCGGCCGGGTCCTTGACGGTGCACATGTACGCCTGGTGCGAGTGCCCGCTGAGCACGATGTCGATCTCGGGGGCGACCTGGGTGGCGATGCGGTTGCCCGCGCCCGGGACCGCCGCGCAGGAGTCCGGCGACTGGCCCGCCGTCACCTGGTCACCCTCGTGCACCAGCACGACCTGGGCCTTCACGCCCACCAGCTTGAGCAGTTCGGAGGCCACGTTCGCGGCCTTGACCTCGTCGACGAACTTGAGATCCTTGATGCCCTCGGCGGTGACGATGTTCGGCGTCGTCTGCGTGACCAGACCGATGAAGCCGATCGGCACGCCGTTCATCCACTTCACGCTGACCGGCGGCAGCGCGGGCACGCCCCAGTCCTTCAGCAGCGTGCCGAACTTGCGGCTGTCGCCGAGGGCGGCGAGCGCGTCGGTCCGCTCGTTCCGGTTCTTGAACAGCACGTTGGCGCCAACGTAGTCGAACGTGGCGCCCTCCCACGGCCCGGCGGGGGAGCAGCCGTCCACCGGGTGGCAGCCGCCCTTCATGATGCGCCGCAGCTCGGCGTACCCCTCGTCGAACTCGTGGTTGCCGACCGCCGCCACGTCGAGCCCGAGCTTGCCCAGGAACTCGACCGAGGGCTCGTCGTGGTAGGCGGCCGAGACCAGCGGCGTGGCGCCGATCAGGTCCCCCTGGGCGACCGCGATCGTGTTCCTGTCGGCCAGGGCCTTCATGTGGGTGGCGACGTAGGCCGCGCCGCCCGCCTCGACGGTGGCGCCGTGCTCGTCGACCATCCGCCCGGAGGACCCGGTCGGCGGTTCGAGGTGGCCGTGGAAGTCGTTGAGTGCGAGCAACCGGACCGGGACGCTCCTGGGAGCCTTGCTCGCGTCCGCCGGAAGCCCGGCGAGCAGGACGCCGCCGGCGGCGACGGCTCCGGCCATCGCGAGCCGGAGGAGGGAACGGGACGTCATGCCCCAAGACGTTACGGCCGGAACCTATGCAACCAATGTCGCAAAGGTAACGATTAATCGGACCGGGACATGGCGTTATTTGCCAGTCGTACGCCTAGAGTTCGAGCTGTGAGCGAGCATGTGAAAGTCCGTGAACGGCTTGATGACCAGGAAATCGCCGGGGTGCTGGCCGTCGTCGAGGCGGCGACGGAGACCGACGGCGTCCGCCCGCTGAACGAGCACGTGATGCTGCACATGCGCTACGGCGGCGACCCCCGGGCCCGGTCCCTCCTGCTCTACGACGGTTCCGTCCTGGCCGGCTACGCCCACGTCGACCCCACCGACGAGGTCGAGGGGCCCAGCGGCGAACTGGTCATCCATCCCGCCCACCGCCGCCGCGGCCACGGCGCCCACCTGCTGCGCGCCGTACTCGACCTGGCGGGCGGCAGGCTGCGCCTGTGGGCGCACGGCGACCACCCGGGCGCGGGGGCGCTCGCGGACGCCTCCGGCTTCGAACGGGCGCGCTCGCTCTGGCAGATGCGCCGCTCCCTGTTCGCGCCGCTGGCCGCCTTCGACGTCCCGGAAGGCGTCCGCATCCGCGCGTTCGTCCCCGGTCAGGACGAGGAGGCGTGGCTGAAGGTGAACTCCGCGGCCTTCGCCCACCACCCCGAGCAGGGCGCGTGGACGATGGACGACCTGCTGCTGCGCGAGCGTGAGCCCTGGTTCGACCCGGCCGGCTTCTTCCTGGCGTTCCGCGGCGACCGGCTCGCCGGCTTCCACTGGACCAAGATCCACGGCTCCGACGAGCACGGCCACGAGCCGCTCGGTGAGGTCTACGTCGTCGGCGTCGACCCCTCCCAGCAGGGCACCGGCCTGGGCAAGACCCTCACCCTGGCCGGCCTGGCCCATCTGCGCTCGCGCGGCCTCGCCCAGGCGATGCTCTACGTGGACGAGGCCAACACGGCCGCCATCAGGCTGTACGAGTCCCTCGGGTTCAGCCGGTGGGACGTCGACGTGATGTACGCCGCTACTCCACCAGGAAGTGCAGCGCGTAGTACGACAGAGCGGCCACCAGAGCCGCTGCCGGAATCGTGAGGACCCAGGCGGTCACGATGTTGCCCGCCACGCCCCACCGCACCGCCGACAGCCGCTTGGTCGAGCCCACGCCCATGATCGCCGAGGTGATCGTGTGCGTGGTGGAGATCGGCGCCCCGAACCCGATCGCCGCGCCGTACAGCACCGTCGACGCCGCCGCCTCGGCGGCGAAGCCCTGCGGCGGGTCGAGGGCGATGATGCGGCGCCCCAGCGTCCGCATGATGCGCCAGCCACCCGCGTACGTGCCGAGTGAGATCGCGCCCGCGGCGGCCAGGATGACCCACTGCGGGATGTCGTCGGCCGGCGCGGCGTAGCCGCCGACGACCAGCGCCAGGAAGATGACGCCCATCGTCTTCTGCGCGTCCTGCAGGCCGTGGCCGAGCGCCATCGCCGCGGCCGAGACCGTCTGCGCGTAGCGGAAGCCCCGGTTGGCCTTGCCCGGTTGCGCGTTCCTGAAGATCCAGTAGATTGCGATCATGATCCCGGCCGCCAGGGTGAAGCCGACCAGCGGAGAGATGATCATGGGGATGACGACCTTGGCCACGACGCCGTCCCAGTGCACGACGCTGGCCGAAGCCAGGGCCGAGCCGATGAGACCGCCGATCAGCGCGTGGCTGGAGGAGGAAGGCAGGCCGAAGTACCAGGTGATGAGGTTCCAGACGATCGCGCCGATCAGTCCGGCGGCCACGATCACCAGTCCGTGTGTGCCGTCCGGCGCGTCGATGATGCCCTTGCCGACGGTCTGGGCGACCTGGGTGCCGAGGTGAGCACCGATGAAGTTCATCGCCGCCGCCATGAACAGCGCCGCCCTGGGGGTGAGCGCCCTGGTGGAGACGGAGGTCGCGATGGCGTTGGCGGCGTCGTGGAAGCCGTTGGTGTAGTCGAACACCAACGCCACGACCACCACGCCGATGACGAGGGCGAGCGTGAGGTCCACTGAGTTAGCTTTCCTTGACCGCGATCGACTCGACCGTGTTGGCCACGTGCTCGAAGGCATCGGCCGCCTCTTCCAGGGCGTCGATGACCTCCTTCATCTTCATGACCGTGAGCGCGTCGTACTCGCCGCTGAACAGCTTGGCCAGCAGCCGGCGGTAGACCTGGTCCCCCTGGTTCTCCAGGCGGTTGACCTCGATCCAGTATTCGTTGAGGTTCTTCATCGACCGAAGCCGCGGCATGGCCTCGGCGGTCAGCTCGGCGGCCCGCTCCAGGACCTCCACCTGGCGAACGACATCTTTGGGGAGATGATCGATCTGGTAGAGGACGATGAGGTCCGACGCCGCCTCCATGGCGTCCATCACGTCATCGAGGTTGGAGGCCAGCCGGTAAATGTCCTCGCGGTCGAAGGGAGTGATGAAACTCTCGTTGAGCCGGTTCATGATCGCGTGAGTGCGTTCGTCCCCGGCGTGCTCGCAGGCGCGCATCTTCTCGGCCAGGGCCTCCCGGTCCGAGCCGTCACTGATGATCTCTACGAGCAGGCGTGATGCGGTGACCAGGTTGTTCGCCGAGTCGGCGAACAGGTCATAGTAGCTGTCCTCACGTGGCGTGAGACGCAGGCGCACGTCGTTCTCCAGATGTGCGGGGATGGTCCGTGGAAGAGGGTACGGCTTACCAGGCAAAATGCGAACTTCATGTCCCCTTCTCCTAGTCGCTACCCTCCGTATGCTGTACGACACCGCGCCCCAGAGTACTTTGAGTGCCTTTTTGTCACTCGGGCGGGGCTAGATCCTGGTGCGATGGAAGTTACGGAATGACCGTGAAGGTGTCGGCCCCCGCTGCCCCTGATAGCGGGACCCGTACTTCTCCGACCCGTACGGAAACTCCGACGGCGAGCTGAGCCTGAACACGCACAGCTGCCCGATCTTCATCCCCGGCCAGAGCTTGATCGGCAGAGTCGCGACGTTGGAGAGCTCCAGCGTGACATGCCCGCTGAACCCCGGGTCGATGAAACCGGCCGTGGAATGCGTGAGCAGCCCCAGCCGGCCCAGCGAACTCTTGCCCTCCAGCCTGGACGCCAGGTTGTCGGGCAGCGTGATCACTTCGTAGGTGGAGGCGAGGACGAACTCGCCCGGATGCAGGATGAACGGCTCGTCGCCCGCAGGCTCGACCAACCGGGTCAGATCCGGTTGCTCGGTGCTGGGATCGATGTGCGGGTATCTGTGGTTCTCGAACACGCGGAAGAACCGGTCAAGCCGGACGTCGATGCTGGACGGTTGGATCATTTCGCGGTCGAACGGGTCCAGCGCGAGCCGCCCGGAGTCGATCTCGGCCAGGATGTCGCGGTCAGATAGCAGCACGGTCAGCAAACTTACCTGGTGATCGAAAGTTGGGCTGGCTATGGCTTGGTGAAGTGGGTCCCGTTTCCGGTACAGTGGTGGCCGCGGCTCCGGCCGTACGCGGGTGTAGTTCAATGGCAGAACATCAGCTTCCCAAGCTGACAGCGCGGGTTCGATTCCCGTCACCCGCTCTCAGTCTGAAGGCCCAGGTAGGGATGTGAATCCCAACCCGGGCCTTACTTGTTTCCGGCCTCGTTCGATCTTCGCGGGCCATTGACGGGCCATTAGCTCCTGATCACCCTGCCGGGACCAGCGCGCCCGCCGTGCCCTCGTCGTCGTCATCGTCGCGTACTTCGAGTTGTCGATCGATGGCATTGGTGATCGCCTCGTCTGCTCCTCTGACCGCGTGCTGGTAGATCATGGTCGCTCGTACGTTGTCGTGCCCCATACGGGCCATGAGATCCTTCAGTCCCGCGCCGGACTCGGCGGCCAGCATGTTGCCCGTGGGCCTCAGGTCGTGGAAATGAAGCCCCGGCAGACCCATCTCCGTGACGACATCCACCCACCGCGTTCGGGTGTTGAAGCCGCTGCGGCGTATCGGCCCGCCCTTGGCCGCTGGGAACATCAGCGAGCCCGGTTTGTTCTGGACGTAGGTGTCCATGTGCTCCTGGAGGACGGGGACGATGCTCTGCGGGATGCCCACCGTCCGACGTCCGGCCTTGGACTTCGGCGGCCCCAGCACCAGCCCGCCAGCAGAGCGCTCGGCGAAGGCGACCCGGACACGGACCGTACGGGCCTTGAGATCGACGTCCATCCGGCGCAGTGCTCTGACTTCACCCCAACGCAAGCTGGCGAACGTGGCCAGCAGGACCATCGCGCGGAACCGCCGATCCTGGGTGGAGTCAGCCTTCCCCTCCATGGCCATCCTCCACAACGCACGCTCGGCCGCTGCACGCGTGTGGAAGGTTTCCGGTGGGTGGGCATCGCACCGTGCCGTTGGAAGCGCAGCCGGTACGCCCCGTCCTTGAGCTTGCGGAGGTGAAAGCCCAGGCCGACGGAGGGATTCGGTACCTGGGCTTTGGTGTTCTCCAGGGTTGTTGATCTCTGCGTGCCATTACGCGGTTGGAGCCAGCAGGCCAGGCGGGTCGTCCTCGTCGGTGTCGCGTCCGGTCGTGCCCGATGAGGTGCTGGTCGATCATCGCGGCGCGGACGTTGTCGTGTCCCATGCGTGCCATGAGGTCCTTGAGGCCGCGGCGGTGTCGGCCGCGATCGTGTTGCCCGTGTGACGGAGATCATGGAAGTGCAGCCCCGGGACGCCGATCGCCCGTACGGCCTCGATCCAGCGGGAGAGCTCGTTGACCCGCTCCGGCACAGGGGGCCGCCCCTGAGTCCGGTGAAGACCAGTGCTCCGGCTTCAGATTCCACGCAGAGGCGCAGATGCTCCTCGAGAGCCGGGATGATCGCCTGCGGGATGCCGACGATGCGCTTCCGGCCCGGGACTTGGGCGGGCCAAGAACCAGCTCGCCAGTGAAGCGTTCCCTTTGGGTCATCCACCTTGGCCCCATGGCCCTGGCCGGCTCTCCCTTCGGGCGGAAGGCGGGCCGGGACTTGTCGTGTAAGACAAAACGTCTTATCATCACTGTATGGCTGACACCATTACCATCCGCAGCGACTCGGAGACCGAGCGCGCACTGGATGTTCTTACCCATGACGGCAGCTCACGCTCGGCAGCTATCCGCCAGGCCGTACTGGAAGCCGCCCTCCGTAAGGAACGCGCTGCCGCTATGCGTCGCGCTGTCCTGCGTATGCCGCTCGGCGAACCGGACGGCATCGACATCGCCGCGGAGATCGCTCAGAACCGCGAGGACGAACGCTGATGATCTATCTCGACTCGGCTGCAGTCGTGAAACTCGTCCACGCCGAGGCCGAGTCGCAGGCATTGCGCAACTGGCTCGATGAACGAGCGGAGACCGGATGGACGAGCTCGGTTCTGCTGGAGATCGAGTCATCACGAGCCCTGGCGCGCTACGCCCCAGAAGCCGTCGCCCGACTTCATCTGGTCCTCGATTTGATCGAGTTTGTGGAATTGGATGCCGGCATTCGCATCCTGGCCCAGACTGTGAGACCGGTTACCGTACGGAGCCTGGACGCAATCCACCTGGCAACTGCTCTCCGCATCCGCTCCATGCTCACGTCATTCGTCACGTACGACAAACGACTGGCCGATGCTGCACAGGCAGCCGGACTGACCGTTGACGTGCCAGCCTGAGACGTCTCCACTACCCAGTCCTGCCAGGGTTCCTGGCCCTGCGGATACCTGAGACGTCGTGCGAGCAAAGCGGTACCGGCCGTTATGGGCTCCCCGGTGCATCAGGTCAGGTTTGGTGCACGCCGCGGCGTGCCATTACGCGGTTGGAACCATCAGGCCATGCGGTCGTCCTCGTCGGTGTTGCGTGCGCGTTTGCGTACCCGATGAGGTGCTTGTCGATCGCTTTGGTGATCAGCTTGTCGGCTTCTCGGACGGCGTGCTTGTAGATCATCGCGGCGCGGACGTTGTCGTGTCCCATGCGTGCCATGATGTCCTTGAGGCCCGCGGCGGTGTCGGCCGCGATCGTGTTGCGCGTGTGAGGGAGATCATGGAAGTGCAGCCCGGGACGCCGATCGCCCGGCGCGTGAGCCCACCCTTGAATTCCGGTGAAGACCAGAGACTCGGCTTCGGGCTTCACGTAGAGCGCGGGCCAGGCTTCCGTCCTCAGGCCGTGTCATGAGAAGCTGCGCTGGCGATCCGAACCGGCATCTAGGAGTCGACGGTGCGCAGGAAGGCGCAGCAGCAACCGCCACCGAGCGACGCTGAGACTGCCGAGTACATGCGGAACCTGGCCGAGCTCTTCGTTGAGCACACACGCGAAGACGGATACTTCTTCGACTGGGACCCGGCGTTCATTCACCACCTCGACAACTACTGCACCGAGTTCGCCGCCTCGAAGCCGCCTCCTGAGGTCATCCACAGCGTGATCAGGGGGGCAGGGGCATATCTGGGCGAGCTGATCGTCCGAAACAGCGACTGGACATGGGTGTACTGCACGGACCAGAACGCCGCTGCCGTGGACAGCCCAGAGGAACTTCGCGGCTATCCGCACAACAAGGTCGCCAAGCGGATCCATGACGGAGGCGAGCATGACCTTGAGGCGTTCTTCAAGTACGCCATGACAGGGGAGGCGCCACGCGGGACAACCGCCCGTGTCATCAAGCCTTCGTGGTGGCAACGACTGAGGTCGAGAGCCTGATCGTCGGGCCGTCAACGCGCAATTGGGGCTCTCGGCCAGCCGGTGGTGACCAGCAGGCCAGGCGGGATCTTCGTCGTCATCGCGTGCCCGATCGTGCCTGACCAGGTCCTTGAGCCCGGCTGATTGGACGGCTTCCATCCCGCGCGCCGGTTGAAGCCGCTCCTGCGCACGGGGCTGGGGCCCACGGGGCGCCGGCCGGCCTTGGACTTGGGCAGGCCGAGAACGATCTCCCTAGTTGAGCGCTCGACGTACGCCATTCTGGCGCGGACCGTCCCCGCGTTGAGATCGATGTCACCCCATCGCAGGCTCGCGAACGTCGCGAGGAGGACGAAGGCGCGATATCGCCGATCATGGGTGCCGTCCGCCTGCCCGGTGTCGTCGACCACGCGCCAGAGGGATCCGGCCCTCGAGTCACTCCTCGCGAGGGCGCATGTCGGGGAACACGGCCGCGAGGGTCGGGCTGTCGGGCCGGTACAGGTCCAGCGGGTCGGCGCGCATGGCCGCGTCGAGCGCGTGGGCGTCATCACCGACCAGGATGCGCCACGTGCCGGCGCGTACGCCCTCAAGGATGACGGTCGCGGCGTCGGCGGCCGACAGCGGCGCGGTGTCGCGAAACCACTCCCCCATGCTCTTGGCCGCAGCCCGGACCTCCTCATCGCTCAACCGGTCGGCGGGAACGCCCGCGACGGCGGCGGCGAGCGTGCGGGCGTCCGCGAGTTCCTCGGCGGTCATGTCGTCAGGCTCGGAGTAGCCATGGATCCGGCGGGAGTTGATCACGATCTCCGTGCCGACGTGCCCCGGCATCACCAGCGCGACCCGTACGTGCGGCGCGTTGATCCGCAGGTCCGTCAGCATCGCCTCGGAGAAGCCCTTCACGGCGAACTTGGCGGCACTGTACGCGCTCATCGGCACACCGGGGCCGGCCGCCCAGAACCCGTTGACGCTGCTGGTGTTGACCAGGCACCCCTCATCACTGGCGATCAGGAGCGGCATGAACGCACGCGTGCAGTGGTACACCCCGCCCCAGCAGACGCCGAACGTACGCTCCCACTCGGCACGCGGGCTGGTGACGAAGCTGCCGCCGCCGCCGATGCCGGCATTGTTGAACAGCAGGTTGACGTGGCCGGTCCGGTGCCGCTCGACCACCTCGTCGCGGAACCTCGTGACCTGGGCCTCGTCCGACACGTCGCAGGGGTGGGCGGTGACCCGCACCTCGCCGCCGCCGGGTGCGGCTCTGACGGCTCGCTCGGCGGTGACGGCCAGTCCGGCCTCGTCGACGTCGCACGCGGCGACCGAACAGCCTTCGGCGGCCAACCGGACGACCAGTTCGCGCCCCATCCCGGCGCCGCCTCCGGTGACGACGGCCATCTTTCCCGTGAACGATCTCATCGCTCGACCCCTCCGTCGCTGACCACACTCGGACGTACCGGGGCGGCCATCAACGCGGCGTGCTCGGCACTTTCCTGGCCGAAGACCCCGACTTCTCAGGTGGGGCCCAGGTCCCACAGCCGAGTTGTCCTTGAGTCAGCCTCGCCCCCGGAGCCCGAGGAAACAAGGACGACGGTCCTGTCTTCGAGCCGACCAAGTGCCGCTGCGCCCGTGAAGTGCGAATCACGGTTGTGCAAGGTCTTGCCACGCTGCCGGCCGGACCGCAGATCCCACACTCGCATGGCGTTGTCATCGTCGATGAAGACGGCGATGGGCCGGCCCTCGAACTGCCCGATCCCGACCCAAATGACGGGCGGGAGATGGCTTTTCAACGGGTCTCCGCGCTGCCTGCCGGTTTCCAGGTCCCAGACGCGCACCGTACCGTCGGAACTGCCGGTGACGGCGATCGCCTCACCGTCGAGCTGACCGATCGCGATGGAGCCGATCAGATCGGTGTGGCCTTTGAGGAGATTACCGCGCTGCCGTCCGGATTCCAGATCCCATACCGCCAGTCCGCCGTGGGAGTCGCTGGCGGCGACGACGGCCTGGCCGTCGAGTTGTCCCACCGCCACCGCCGCCACATCTGAGGTCAGGCCGGTGAGACGTGCACCATATCGTTCGCGAGTCCCCAAGTCCCAGACGTCGATCGAGGGACCGTAGCTCTCACACACGGCCACCGTACGCTCGCCGAGCTGCGCGACCTCCACGCCGAAATTATGGCCGTTGTCAGGCTTGATTCCGATGGTCTTGCCACGCCGCCGGCAGGTTTCCAGGTCCCACACCACGATGTCCCATAGACCGGCGGATACGCAGATGGCCTTGCCGTCGAGCTGCCCCGTCGCCACTGCCATGATGAAATTGGATGGACCCGACAGAAACGGCTGGTGGGTTCCCTTCATGGTTTCACCATGCTGTTCGAGCGTCTTCAGATTCCACATGCGTACCGTGTTGTCGGTGCTGCCTGTCACGCCGATGGTCATGTCACCGAGCTGCCCGATCGCCACCGCGGAGACATTGAGAGCGGAGATGAAGCTCGTCGCCCGGGGAGAGCTCGCCGGCGTGGCGCGGGCCGCTGCGGTGGCCGTCGCGCTTGGGACGGTCGAGACCTTGCCGGACGGTGCGCCGGACGGGGCGCCGGAGGGGCTGGTGCCGCGACGCCGCTGTTCGAGCCAAGGCGGAATGAGCAGGCCCGCGACCCCGGCGGCGGCCGCGGTGGTTGCCGCGGCCACTACTGCCCGCCGGTTGAGGAGCAGCCGCGGTGGTGGAGGCTGACCACGTGAGGTGTGGAGGTCTTGCGCAGGCGAGGTGCGGGGGGAGGCGGCGGGAGGGCCGGAGGCGGGGACAGCGAGGTTGCGGGCGAACGGGTAGCGGTCTGCGGTGTCGGTGCCGCGCTGGTGAGGCAGGGGCAGGCCGGCCGCGGCGAGGCGGCTGCGCAACTGGGGGAACAGGTCGGCGAAGGTGAGGTACGCCGGACCGTCCGGGATCCCCTCGCGCAGCAGGCCCAGCAGATGACTCGTGAACGAGGTGAGCTTCCCCTGCTGATCGGCCAAAGGCGGGACGTGGGCGGGCTGGTTCCGGGTGGTCGCGGTCAGCGTGTACGCGCCGGCGACGTGGGTGAGATCGGCCAGGCCGTCGCCGGATTCGGCGGCGAGGGCTTCGATGGCCTGACCGGAGAAGCAGCAGTCCAAAATGGTGATCTTCGTCCGGGCGGGGCTCTCGCGCAAGGCCTGAGCCAGCCAGGAATAGGCGATGCCGGTGTAATCGGGGGCGTCGGCGACGGAGTCGGCCACCGCCAGGCACAACTGGCCGCGGACGGTGAGCTTGCCGTGCCCGACGTAGTACAGCAGCAGCACCTCACGCGCCTCGCGGGCCAACTCCCGCAGCGTCCGGGCGACCTGGCCGGCGTTACGCGGATCGCCCAGCACCGTGACCCGCTCGGCCGGCCAGCCGCACAATCCCGGGGTGCTCAGCACCCGGCGCATCGCCTCCAGGCTGTTCAACGCGGCGGGCACCGGGGGGAATCCAGGGTCGTCGTAGCGGCTCACCCCGATCAGGACCGCCCGGGAATCCGAGCGGTCGAAGGGATCAGGGAGTCTCGCCGTCACCGAGCACCTCCCGCAGCAACGGTAAGACGTCCTTGATGTTGCTGGCTTCCAGCTCCACGGTCCGCTCTCCGTCGGAGACGGTGACCTTGACGTCGCCGCGCCGGGTACGCAGCCAGGTGTTCAACGCTCGGGACAGGACAAGACCGGCCCCGCCGGAGCCCAGCACCACGGTGATCAGCTCTACCGCGCCCCCGAGCTCTTCCTGCCCGATCTCCTTCTCCACCGGGCTGACCTCACCGCGCAGGATTTCCTCATCCTGCAGCCACTCCCACAACGCGGCCAGTTCCGCTGCTGCGTCTCCGCCGGTGATACGAATCCGTACGTCCACGTCCCTCCCTTTCGCGGTATGGATCGGCTCGCCGGAGCGGCCTTTCAAGACACGACCGCTGGTCCCACTTGCAACTTTGATACATACGCGAAGAACAGAGGTGGCTATTGCTGGAAATAGCTGCTTGGTGATGGGCGGTCAGGGGGTTGAAGAACGCGGCCGTCGCCCATGGCGCCGCGCCCGGGATCGACGTGGAAGTCGTCGAGTGAAACCCCTGCCGGTAAGGGTTTATCCCCCAGCCGAAACGCTGGGTCGTCGAACAGGTGCTCTTCGACTCCGCCATTCCCGGTGCGTACCCTGCCTGTGCCAGCCTCAGCGTGGCATTGCCCGAGCGTGCTGCGCCGAAAGGGCCGCCCATCGGCCAACATCGACTGCCTGACTTCCCGGCGGCCATGCGGAATGCTCGCTCACCCGTACATCCCTCCTGCCGCCGTCGTTCGCATCAGGCGCGGGAAGTTCTGCTCCACCGCGCTCGACGAGCACCAGAGCCGTCGCTATGAAGCCCTCCATGAGTGAGTGCAGAATTGGATGGTTCGAACGCTCGTAGCGCCCGACAAGTGCGCTCACGAAGGCCGCGAAGGCGGCCGGGTCGACCTCACATTCGTCGCTCTCCATAGGGCCGAGCCCTGTCGGTAGTCCCGTCTCGGGGGCAAGAGCCTCCGCTGATCGTATGAACAGACCGGCGACTCCGGTTGAGGGGTTCCAGAGGACTTGATCGCCAATCTGGAAATACTGGCTCAAGTTCTCCTCGTTCCAGCCCGGCCAGGAGCATGACCTCAAACCTTGATGACGGTGACGCGTACACCACACAGGGCGGCGAGGTCCTCGGGGGCGGAGGTGAGGATTGTGACGGGACCTGGGGCGGCGAGGGCGGTGGCGCTGAGCATGGCATCGATGGCGTACTTGTGCCCGTGCAGGCCGGCGTCGGACAAGAGCGTTGCGGCGTGGCGGGCGATCGGTTCGGTGACCGGCTCGACGACAAGGCGGGACAGCGTCCACTCCAGGGCCGGCCGGTTGACGCGTGGGTGGACCACCTCGACGAGGGTGGCGGCCAAGGTGATGACGCGGAGGTCGTCCGCACGGGCCAGAGCAAGCCATGCGGTGACGGTACGGTCGCGCAGGACGGCCTTGGCCAGCCCCTCGCTGTCAAGGACAAGGGTGCCGCCGGGAGTCGCGGGAGAACGGGTCACGCAGCCGCCCCACCATTGGCCTGTTCCCGCCGGACCTGGTGGAGCTGGTCGCGCACTGCCTGGACCTCCTCGTCGGCGATGGGGCCATGCTCGGCCTCGGCGACCTGGATGAGTTCGCTGAGGTTGTCGCGCTCAATCTGGCGCGCGACGGCAGCGGCGACGTAAGCGGACAGGCCGGAAGGACCGCTTGGGGATCGGGCGGCCTCGGCGATGTCACGCGGCATGGTGATCGAATACTTTCCAGTAGGCTCGCTCATGCTCCTTGTCCTACCGCTTATCCTCCCATGCGGCCCCAGCACCAGCCCGCCTGCAGGGGCGTTCGACGAAGGCACCGGACGCGGACGGTACGCGCCTTGAGATCTCGGACGCGATCTTTGATGAACCTTACGGATGTGGCGTCGTGTAACCCACATGGCGCTCACAGCTATCTCACGGTGTATGACGTGTCGCCTACACCCGAGGAGGGTCCTTGCCCGAGCACCACTTCAACTCTCCTCCTGGATGGCCGGTTCCACCTCGCGGGTGGAAGCCGCCACAGGGATGGCAGCCGGATCCGTCGTGGCCACCGGCTCCAGCCGGCTGGGAATTCTGGATGCCTGTTGAGACGCCCGCAGAACCTCCGGGCACACCACAGATTTCTGAACGCAAAGGCGGCGGCCTGTTCGGCGGCAAGAAGCGACTCGAAGAGGAGAACACCCAGCTACGACAATGGGTGGAGCGCCTGGGCGGAATGGACGCCATGAGCATTGCCACGATGACCGAGGCCATGCACCTCGAGCACGCAGGACTGCAGACCGCCATCGACGAGGCCACCCGGCGGCTGCGCGAAACGGAGGTGCGGGTCGTACAGACTGATGAGACCGTTCTGCTCCAAGAGGTAGGGGTCTACGAGTATCGGCATCCGTTGAGCGACGCCGTGGCCTATAAGGACCGGCTCGCGCAGGTGAAGGCCCGCATCAAGGAGTTGAGCAAAGAGGGCCGCGCCGTTGTCGGCGCCACCAACTGGCAGGTGAACGGGTCAGCAGCCGAGGGACGCAAGATGGTGCGGGACTTCTCCAAGTTGATGCTGCGCGCCTACAACGCCGAGGCGGACAACTGCGTCCGCACCATGCGTCCGTACAAGCTGCAGTCGGCGATCGATCGGCTGGAGAAGGTTGTGGAGACGATCGTCAAGCTGGGGCGGACGATGCACATCCACGTCAGCCCCGACTACCACCGCATCCGGATCTACGAGCTGGAACTGATGGCCGACCATCTGGCCAAGCAGGAGGAAGAGAAGGAACTCGTCCGCGCACAGCGTGAGCAACAGCGTGAGGAGGAGGCCGCGCGCCGCGAGTTCGAGCGCGAGAAGGTACGCCTCCGCAAGGAACAGGCGCACTACCAGTCGGCATTGACCAAGCTGCTCAAGAACGGCGCTGCGTCAGCGGAGAGCGTGGACGAACTGAAGGCAAAACTGGAGGAGATCGGCGTGGCTGTCGCTGACGTCGAGGCCCGCGAGGCTAATACCAGGGCCGGCTACGTGTACGTCATCTCCAACATCGGCGCATTCGGCGACACTGTCGTGAAGATCGGCATGACTCGTCGGCTGGAGCCGGAAGATCGCGTACGCGAACTGGGCGATGCTTCGGTTCCCTTCAGATTCGACACACACGCATTGATCTTCAGCGAGGACGCGGTGGGGCTGGAGGCGCGGTTGCATGCGGAGCTGAGCGATCGGCGGCTGAACAAGGTGAACCTTCGCCGGGAGTTCTTTCATGTCACGCCGGCCGAGGTGCGCGACCTGCTCCAGAAGATCGCTGGTCAACATCTCCTGGAGTACCGCGACACAGCCGAAGCTCTCGAATGGCGGCAGTCGGTTGGAGCGATGCAAGACTCCATCACCACCCACGGCTTGGGCGAAGGCGGCGGCGACGTAGGCAGATGAACGGTGCCGAAAGGCCACCTCCCGGTGGGAAGTGGCCTTCGTGGGGAAGACGGCGGTCAGGCGCGGGCGGTCACCACGGTTACGGCGGTCTCCGAGTGGACGCCGTTCTCATCCGTGCAGTGCGCCAGATTCGCGCGTACGGCGGCCGTGAGGTCGGCGCGGCGCGAACCGACGTACGGACTGACCGTGGAGAAGTCGAACAGGCAGCAGATCGCGTCAGGCCCGCCGGGTACGGTGGCCGGCAGTGTCCAATCGTGGAGTTCGACGTCGACGAAACCGGCCTCCTTCGCCAGCGTGGCGACCTCGATCCCGGGCAGGGACCACGGTTCCTCGAAAAGGTCCGCCTTGTCGGGGCCGAGGACGGTGGCGACGGCGTCGTGCATGGCGCGGAAGAGCGGGTTGCGGTGCAGCGGCTGCCACGTGGCGATGGCGATCCGGGCCCCGGGGCGGGCGGCCCGCCGCATCTCGGCCAGCGCCGCGCCGCGATCGGGGACGAACTGCAGGACCTGCTGCATGGTGATCAGGTCGAACGCCTGGTCGGAGACGTGCAGCGGGGTGGCGCCGCATTCCGAGTACTGGATGGGGGCACCGTCGACGGCAGGTAGTTCGGCGGCCAGGGCGAGCATGGCGGGGTTGAGGTCGGTACCGACCACGGCGCCGGTGGGGCCGATCGCCCTGGCCAGCACCCGGGCGACGGTGCCGGGGCCGGTGCCGACGTCGAGCGCCTTGGTGCCGGGGGCCGGGGCCAGCGCCTCGACCATGTACTCCGCCCACGGCTGGAAGATCGACGGCAGCAGGACGTCCTTGTAGGGCCGTACCTGGCTGACGTCGAAGGAGGTGTCCGCGGTCACGGCGGCCCGGGATCTCGTGGCCTTTTCCATGATTTCGGCGAGGATGTCGACCTCGTCGGGGGAGTTGTACAGGTAGAACGAGGCCCGGATCGCGGCCGGGACGCCGAACCGGCTGCACGCGAGCTGCGCGCAGTGGTTGCCGGATCGGACGGCGATGCCCGCCTCGTCCAGGCTCGTTCGCATGCGCTGCAGTGGGATGCCGTCAACCACGAACGACAGCAGCGGCAGCCGGTTCGCGGTGCCGGTCGGGCCGATGAAGCGGATGCCGGGCACGTCGCCGAGCCGGTCCAGCGCGTACTCGATCAGGGCCTGGTCATGGGCGGCGATGGCGTCCATGCCGATCTTGTCCAGGAAGTCGCAGGCGGCGCCGAGGCCGACGGCCTGCGCGACCGGGGGTGTGCCGGCCTCGAACTTGAGCGGGGGCGCGGCGTAGTGCATGGCGTCCACCGCGACGTTCTCGATCATCTCGCCGCCGCCGAGGAAGGGCGGGAGCGCTTCCAGGAGGTCGTACCTGCCCCACAGGGCGCCGATTCCGGTGGGGCCGCACATCTTGTGGCCGGAGAAGGTGACGAAGTCGGCTCCCAGCGCGGTGACGTCGATGCCGAGGTGCGGGACCGACTGGGCCGCGTCGACGACCATCAGGGCGCCGACCTCGTGCGCGCGGGCGGCGATCGTCGCGACCGGGTTCACCGTGCCCAGGATGTTCGAGGCGTGCACGACCGTGACGACCTTGGTCCGCTCATTGATCTTCTCGTTCAGGTCGGACAGATCCAGGCGGCCGTCGTCGGTGATGCCGAGATATCTGACCTTCGCCCCCACCCGTTCGGCCAGCAGCCGCCACGGGATCAGGTTGGAGTGGTGCTCCATCTCGGTCAGGACGATCTCGTCGCCGGGACCGACGCGGAGCCGCCCGTCCGCCCAGATGAGCGAGTTGGCCAGCAGGTTGACGGCCTCGGTCGCGTTCTTGGTGAACACGATCTCCTCGGCTCGCGGTGCGCGTACGAACGCGGCGATCTTGCTTCGCGCCCCTTCGTACAGCTCGGTGGCCTGTACGGCCAGCCGGTACACGCCGCGGTGCACGTTCGCGTTGGTGCGGATGTAGTAGTGGTTCAACGCGTCCAGGACGACGGCGGGTTTCTGCGTGGTGGCGGCGCTGTCGAGGTACACGGGTGGGCGGGAACCGTCAGGGGCGGTCTCGAAGAACGGGAATTCCTTCCGAATCGACTCGACGTCGATCGCCATCGTGGTCTCCTCCTGCCGAATGGTGTAGCGGCAGTGTCGGCGGAGCCCGGCCGGGTAGATCCAACTGGAGTTGCGTCATGCCGACCCTCCAGTATGACCCACATTTCAGATGGGCAGAGGCGGCAAGAAGTGGCCGTCATTTCCGGCCATCGAGAGCCTCCGATTCCTCACCTAATGTGTCGGTATGGTCGCCGATTTCTTGGTTGACGGCGCGCGGATCATGGCCAGGCGCCGCTCGCGCGGCCTTACCCGGAGAATCCTGGCCGACCTGGTCGGCTGCAGCGAGGAATGGCTCCGCCTGGTCGAGAACGGAGTGAAACCCCTGGATCGGCTGTCGACCATCATGCGGATCGCCGAAGTGCTCCGCGTCGAGGATCTCTCCGAGCTCGTCGGCGGCCGGACGAAACTCCCGCTCGCCTGCGACCACGGCGAATCCGACGAGGTCGGGAACGCGCTGCTGCTGCCCGGCCGGTTCACTGGAGAGGCCACCGAGAGCGTGCCGCAGGTGCGGCACCAGGTGATGGCGGCGTGGGAGATCTGGCAGCGCTCGCCCCGCCGTTACACCGAGACGCGCCGCCGCCTGCCGCCGCTGCTGTCGATGGCCGACCTGTCGGCCAGGGTCGCCACCGGCGCGGACCGGGAAGCCGGGACGGCCGGCCTCACCCAGGTGTACCGGCTGTTCGCGGCGCTGCTGCGAAGCTGCGGCCAGCACGCGCTGGCCCTGGTCGCCGCCGATCGCGCGGTGGCCTCCTCGGCGGGCTCGGCGATCACCCAGGCCGAGGTGGCGGGCGTGCTCGTCTCGCTCGGCCGGTACGCCGACGCGCACTGGCTGTGCCAGGCGGTGATCGGCGACCGGCCGGAGTCGCTGGAGGTCACCGGGCTCTGCTACCTGACGGCCGCGCTCGCCGCCGCCGAGGAGAGCGACGTGCTGCGTACCGAGGAGCTGCTCAATCACGCCCGCAAGATCGGCGACCGGCTGGGCCCGGAGTTCGCGCTGGAGGTGGATCTGCACCGGGTGGCGGTCGCGGTACGGATGGGCCGGTACGCGCAGGCGATCCGCCTCGCGGCGGGCGTCGACGCCGACCGCCTCCCCGACAAGGACCGCCAGGCGCGGCACCTGCTGGCCGTGGCCACCGCGTACGCGATGGACGGCGACTCGAGCGCGGCCATGGCGCTGCTGTGGCGGATCGTCGAGGGCTGCCCGGAGGAGCTGCGATTCAACGCGGACGCCGGACCGGTGCTGGCCCGGTTGCGGGCGATGGACTGCGAGTCGACCCGGGGGGAACTGCGGGAGATGACCCGGATCACCGCTTGACTCATCAACGTCGGGGGATGGACCACCTCTGCCAGGGCTTGCCCGACCATCAGCCGGGCTCGACGATCGCCGTTTCCCGCGCGGGGTTCGATTCCCGTCACCCGCTCCCGACGCGGAAGCTCAGGTAGGCCGGAGGACCCCGGCGATACATGGGGCCATGTATCGCCGGTGTGCTCCGGCTGTGGCGGATCTTCCTACCGTGCTCATCGAGTCAACGGAAAGGGAAACGCGATGAAATCGATCGGTTCGTTCGGCGACAGACTCCTGTCGCTCCTGGTCCCGAAGGCCGAAGCCAGCGCAGCCTGCTGGGTATTCGGCGGCCGTGGCTATTGGAGTTGCATCAACGGCTGCATCTGCAAGTGCTGCCGGTTCTACCAGGGCGCCGTGCGGTGCGGCAATTTCCAGGACACCTGCGACGGCTGACCCCAGCCGGCGATGGGGAGCCGGGCCTCGCGTTCCGGCTCCCCGACCGTGGCGGCGCGGCCGGCCTGGCGATCCGGGCGCGCCAGGATGACGAAGCCGGCCATGGCCGGGATCGCAGCAGGTGCGGCGACCTCGGACATCATCCGTCCACGACGTGACGCCGGTCGCGTATAGCTCGCGTGTATGCCGCATTCCTAACGTGGCAACCGGCGGCTGCAACCGGGAAAGGAACGTCGGTGGAGTCGATCAAACTGCTGGGCGACAAGCTTGTGGCCAGGCTGGTGTCGAAAGGTCAACCGGCCAGGAACTGCTGGTACGAGGGTGTCGCCTGCCGATACCGCTACTGCTGCGCGGACACGCCCGCCACGATCTGCACGGCGCACAAAGAGTATTGCTGACACAGAGAGTATTACCGGCCTCATCAGGGAGCTCAAAATGATCGCGCTCTATGTCCTCATCTGCCTCGTCGGTGCGGTCGCGGTGCTCGACCTGGTTCTCACGGTGGGTGTGATCCGCCGGCTGCGCGAGCACACTCAGATGTTCGGCGAGATGACCGGCAGCGGCGCGGTGATGGCCGAGGCGGGCAGTGAGATCGCGGCCTTCGACGCCGTCGCCACCGATGGCGGCAGGGTCGAGAACCCGAAGCTCGTAGGGGTGTTCTCGCCGGGCTGCCCCGCCTGTGAGGAGAGGATGCCGCTCTTCATGGACAGGGCCGCCGGTTACGACCGTGCAAGCGTGCTCGCGGTGGTCGCCGGGCCGGATGGCGCGGCGGCGGAGTACCGCGGCCGGTTGGAGCCTGTGGCCCAGGTCGTGGTCGAGCCGTCGGGCGGTGCGGTGACCTCGGCCCTTCAGGTGAAGGCGTTCCCCGCGTTCGCGGTCCTGGACGGCTCCCTGGTGGTGGCCTCCGGCACCACGCTCGACGCCCTCGACGCGGCCCTGATCAGGGTCTGACGTGCTGGTGGCCGCCGGGGTGCTGGTGACCCTCCTGGTGTTCGCCTGGTGGCTGCGCTCCCGGTTCACCCTGGTGACGGTGCTGGGGCTCAGCATGGCCCCCACCTTCGGAAATGGTGATCGGGTGCTGGTCAGCAGGGTTCCCGCCGGGAGGATTCGGGCGGGAGAGATCGTGGTGATCAGCTTCCCCGCGCAGGAGCCGGGTCGCCAGTGGATCATCAAGCGGGTCGCCGCCGTCGGTGGTGAGAGGGTGCCGGACTGGCTCACCAGCAGCCCGGGGCTGACCGGGGCGGCGGCGGTGCCCGCGGGGAGTCTCGTCGTCATCGGTGACAACCGGGAGGCCAGCCTGGACTCCCGGCAGGCGGGGTTCCTGCCCGCCGATCAGGTGCTCGGCGTGGTCCGTCGCCGGATGCGTGCCGCACGGGGCGTCAACGGGCCGGGGCTCAAAGCGGGTTGAGCGGTGTCAGCTCCCGGGCGAACAGCCGGGTCAGCTCGGAGAGTCGATAGTGCTCGCCTCCGATCGGTTCGAGGAACCACAGTTCGGCCAGCCTCCATAGGGCCGCGGTGCCGTACGCGAGGTCGGCGTCGAGGAGGTGGGCGGCCCTGCTCGGTGAGTAGAGGGCGAGTGAGCCCTGGCCCATGCGCAGGAGCAGGGAACGGGCCGCGGTGTCCAGGGCTGAGCCGTTCTGCTCGATCTGGGTCAGGCCGCCGCGCAGTTCGTCCCTGAGTGAGAGGTCGTCGCAGGTCAGCATGTCGAGCCGGTAGCGGGGATCAGCCAGGAGGCGGACGTAGCCGTGCAGGGAGCCGTATCGGCGGACGGCGATGTTGCGGGCGGCGAGGTGGAGCGCCAGCGGCAGGTGCTCGCAGAGGTCGGCGATCTGGTGGAGCAGGGCCCGCTCATGACCGGACCGCTCAAGGGTGGGGAACGGCGCCGAGGTCAGGAGCGCGGTCAGCAGGGCCACCGAGGCCGCCGCCGGAAGCCGGTGGATGGCGAGGTGCCGGGAGCGACTGAGTCCGGCGAGCGGAGACCGGCTGGTGACGGCGATGGCCGCGCTCGGGTAGGCGGCCTGGACCGGCCGCACCTGCCGGATGTCGGTGATGTTGTCGAGCAGGATCAGCTGCGGCAACCCCTCGCCGTCGTCGTGCAGGGGCGCAAGCGCCCTCTCCTCCCGCATCGGGGGGGCATTGCACGCCAGATCGATGAGCCGGAACTGCAGAGGCCGATCGGCGGCGGCAGCGAGCAGGGCGTGCCTGGCGAGTTCTGACTTGCCGACCCCGACGGCGCCGTGAAGGACGATCGCCTCTCCCGGTTCGGCGCCGACCAGCATAGAGGTCAGCTCCGCCAGTTCGGCCTCGCGGCCGTAGAGAGGCCCGCCGACGATCGGAGGCGGCAGCGGGGTGGCGGGTGAACGCACGCCGAGC
The DNA here is from genome assembly GCF_001083785.1 of Nonomuraea sp. SBT364. Taxonomy (GTDB): domain Bacteria; phylum Actinomycetota; class Actinomycetes; order Streptosporangiales; family Streptosporangiaceae; genus Nonomuraea. The sequence goes on along the minus strand of NZ_LAVL01000072.1, from coordinate 9,776 downwards.
GGGGCCTCACCGTTGAGGATGGCCCGGTGGAGCGCGACCAGTTCGGGGCCGGGGCCGACCCCCAGCTCGTCGCCGAGCACCTTCCTGGCCTGCCGGTAGTCCGACAGGGCACCCAGCGAGTCTCCCGCCTGGTGCCGTGCCCTCATGAGCAGGGCCCAGAAACGTTCCCGGGTGGGGCGCAGGGAGACGGCGTCGTAGGCGTGGCTTACGGCCAGCCGGAAATCGCCGGTCAGCAGGAGTGCCTCGATCAACTCTTCCATGACCTGACACCGCTGATCGGCCAGCGCGTCCAGAGACGGCCTGAGGGTCCAGGTGATCGCCAAGTCTTCCGCCGGCTCGCCCCGCCAGCGGGCCAGAGCCTTGCGGAAGTGACCGGCGGCCTGGCCGGCGGCGCCGGCCCGCACCGCGAGCCGCCCCTTGGCGGCGGCTTCCCGGAAGTCGGCCACGTCGAGCTCGCCCTCCTCGATCCGGAGGGCGTACCCGCCGTACTTCGTGACGAGCCGGTCCTGGTGGTCGAGCAACTTGCGTAACCGGCTGGCGTACGTGCGTACGTTGGCGATGGCCGAAGCCGGTGGCTCGCCGTCCCACAGCACCCCGAACAGCCGCTGCAAGGAGACCAGCTGGTTGGGCTCCAGCAACAGCGCGGTCAGGAGGACGCGGACCTTGGCCGACCCGATGCGGCATTCGCGCCCGTCCCGCTTGACCTGGACGGGCCCGAGGAGGCTGAACCGAATGCTCACCAGTCACCCTCAGTTGACTCGATGGGAATCCGTGGGAGCGCTCCCACTTCAGTGGCGAGGCGCTGGTTTCAGACGGCGTGGTGCTCAGTCGGTGATCGCCGGGAAGTACGAGACGGGCTCCCAGTCGTCCTCGTCAGCCGAATCCTCAGGATCACCCCAGTCCTCCCATTCGTCGAGTTGCTGGCGGTCGTTGGTGTCGACCTCGACTCCCGCATCGGTGAACCGGATGCGAATCCGTTCGGTCATCTCTTCCGACATGTAATGGTGGTGCAGGTCGAGCCGGTCCAGGTGGCCGAAGCTCGGGGTGTCCAGGAGGCGGGCGCCCTTGTCGGTGAGGGTGCCCAAGGACACGTCGAGGGTGGCCAGCCGGCGGGTGATGGGGGCGTCGGCCAGAGCTGCGACCAACTCGTCGGTGTTCTGGCCGTTGCGCAGACCGAGGTGCTTCAGAGCGGGGAAGACCGAGCCCGACAGCAGCGGCGCCAGATCGGCGGGCCGGGCGCCGTCGTGGTCCGCCGAGCCGAGGAAGAGCTCCAGGTGCTCCAGCGCGGGAAGCTCGGAGGCCAGAACGCCGCGTACCACGACCGGATCCAGCCGGTGTGACTGAATCGTCAGGCGGCGCAACGCTTCATGACGCGGTACGTTCCACGCGAGGCTGAAGGTCCCGACCCCGTGGAACGTCATGTGGTCGGCCCCCCGGACGGCGAATTCGGTCAACGCGGGAAAGGCGTCCAGCAGCGGCGAGACGTCGGTCTGTGCGATCCAGGAGATCTTCTTGGTTTCCGCGACGACGACCTCGCCGAAGAACAGCGCGCTCAGCGCGGGAAACTCCGCGCAACGCTCGATCAACAGGTCGCGCACCTGATCGGGCCAGTCGTTGGCCGGCCCGGGGTTCCAGCAGTCGCCGATGATCAGTGCGGTGATGACCGTGGTGTCGATCTCGCTGACGAAGCGCTCAAGGTAATCCCGGAAGCATTCCTCGTCCCCGCCGCTCTCCAGCCGCAACCGCCACGCGAACGCGCTCGGATCGGCTTTCGCGGCTGCGTACCGTTCGCCGGAAGGCATCGAGCCGGGCTGGGAGCGGCCATCCTCCGCCTCGAACCCGGCATGCAGCAACTTGACGGCGAGAGCCTCGGTGGACAGGAAGTCGATGGTCTCCAGCCCTGCGAATTCAGGCAGGTACCCAAGGTTCGGCATGTGCAGCCTTCCGGCCGTTCCGGGATCGAGGATGACAGAAAGATCGGTGGAGCAGGGCGGCCCTTGGCGGCCAGGTCGGCATGGCATTGCCGGTCAAACCTAGGGAGCGGCGGTATGTGCCGGGTATGCCGGCGGGCCGAGCCACCTCCGAACCGGGGGAGTTCCAGGCCGTCGCCTGGGCTTCGTGGGCTATCGCCCGGTGAGTGCCTCGCGGAGTCGTGCGGCCTGCTGGGCCCGGGCTTCGAAGGGGATCTCCAGCTTGCCGGGGTCCGCGAGGATGAATCCGTCGTCAGGGGAGCGGGGGATCACATGGACGTGCAGATGGGACAGCGTCTGGCCGGGGATGTCGTCGTTCTGCAGGACCATGCTGCCGGGCGCTCCGAACACCTCGCGAACGGCGGCGGTCACCTGGGCGACCACGTCGAACAGCTCGGCCAGAAGGCCGCGGGGAGCGGCGTGGAGACTCGTCACGTGCGCAGCCGGGAGCACGAGACAGTGGCCGAGGTTCTTCGCGCGCTGCCAGGGGACGGGCAGGACGAAAACGTTGGCGGTGCGATGGGCGACGAGCTCACCTTCTACATCGCCGGCGCCGATGGGACAGAAAGGGCATGAGTTCATTGGCTGGATTCTCGGCCACTTCGATCTCTGCGTAAAATTCATTGTTTTCGGGTTCTGGCGTCGAGTTTCGCTTGAGGTCCCCTGGGGGGCGGATGCAGCCTGCGACACAACCACCGACGACGGATCTCCTGAGCAAGCTGATCGCCGCGGCCGAGGGGCGACAGGCAAGCCCGGGACCATCGCCCCTCGTCACCGCGCTGGAGCGCGGATATCGACGAGCGTGGCCAGTATTGATCGCCAGACTTGTGGCGATCGCCATTCCGTTCCCCGAAAATGCCGTCACGGCCGCCATCTCGGTCGCCGCGGCCGCGAGCTGGCCGTACGTCCTCAACCTGCTCGCGCTCTTCTGGTTGCCCGAGGTCGCCTATCGGGATCTCACCAGAAACCTTTTCGGGCTGACAGGCGTACCCATCTGCATGGCCATGCTGGCGTTGGCCTGGTGGTCGTGGCGGCGGGCCGTCACCTTCGCCGGGCAACATCGCGGTGATGCCGCCCCATCCCGCGCTCCTGTACGTGCTGGTCGGATGGTTCGGGTTCACCGGAGGCGGAGTCCTTTACTGGCTGCTCACCGTGGCCGAGGTGCCCTTCCGGCTGCTTCGCTGCCGGGAGCTGTCCATGTCATGGCTGGATCCGGCCCACACGCCGGCCGTCAAGGAGGCTTGCAGGCTCTACGCGCTGGTGGCGGCGGGAATGGCCACGGGGGTGATCGCCTCGGAGGTCGCCGCTGCCGTTCTGGCCGGCGTTCTGCGCTCTCCCGTGGCCTCCGCGTTTCTGACCGTCTTTCCGGTCCTGGCGGTGCTGCTCGCGCTCTACGTCGCCGTGCAGCCTTACGCGACACTTTCCCGGCTGGTGCGCCGCCACGTCGACACCATCCTCGGCCCGATGCTGCCTCAGCTGGCCCGGCCGGACAGCGATCTGCTGGCTGCGCCCGGCTTCGAGGACGTCACCAAGACCTACCAGTATTTTCGCTCGCTCAAGAGCCTGCCGATCAGGACGGGGTGGATATTGCAGTACGTGGCGGGCATCGTCACGTCTCTGGTGATCTTTCTCGCCCAGAAATTCCTGTCATAGCTGCACCGGGCCGGGGGCGGGAGTGGGTGAGGCGGTCGGTGACGTAGTGCCGCCGTTCCGGCGGAAGGTCGCGAGCGGTCATGGCCCGGTGGAGAAGAGCGGCGTCGAACCCGTAGGTCGCCAGGTGGTCGAGGAGGGGCTCGTATCGGTCGGGGCGGTCGCGCAGGAGCTCGGTGGCCAGCCGCAGCTCCAGCCGCACCACCGGGACGCGATACGAGCCGCACGTGATCATGACGTAGTGCTGCCACGGGCCGCGGCCGACGCACTCCATCCCGTCGGAATCGGTCTCCTGCTCGACCGTGCTGATTTCCACGTGCACCCCGTTCACCTCGTACCTGGCGAAATACTGCGCGCTTTCGGGGAGCCACGATGTCGCGTAGAGACAGGGGAATGGGGAGAGGGCGGCGGCGACCGTGTCCACGTCCTCGCGCCGGGCCAGCAGGAGATCGAGATCTCCGACAGGAAGCTGAACGCCTTGCAGCAGGGCGGCCCCCGTTCCGCCCACGCGGTACGCGGGGGCGGCGCCCACAGCCCGCAGGGCGGTGAGAGTCTCCTCCAACGCCGACGCCACGTCCACGAGCTGCAGAGATGCCTCGTCCAGTCCCATGGCGACGAGCGTACCGATCAGGCGCCCGCGCGGTCAGGGCTCGTATCGGAGTTTCCGCAGTGCGGTCGCCGGCCGTCCGCGCGATCAGGTGAGGGCTTGCCGGATCAGTGTCGCGTCCTGGTCGAGGAGGTCGCGCGAGCGCTTCTTCCAGTCTGCGGTGACCACCACGCCGTCTCCCGGAGCCCCGACGCGCGCAACGCGACCGACAGGCGCCGTGCCGTGCGCCGGATCGCCGTACCGACCTCGTCGTCGGCGTCCGCCAGGCCGGCCACGTGCGCGCGGGGGATCACGAGTACGTGTCCGGCCTCGGCGCGCCCCGCGATGAGCTCGCAGAAGATGCAGAACTCCATCGGCTCATGATTGCGGCGTACTCAGGAGGCGTGCGGTTTGTGGGCCAGGAAGAAAGCCTGCCGGCCCGAGCGGGGCTTCTCGCTGTCATCGGGTTCGCGGATCAGCTGGGCATCCACGACCAGGCCGGATGTGCTCATGAGTTCGGCGATGTGCTCAGGGCGCATCCAATAGATGTCGAGCGATATTTCGTGGCCGTAGCCGTGTCGGGCGTGGCGGCGTTCGTCGCCGACCTTGAAGGCGATCAGGAAGTGGCCGCCCGGGGCCAGCACCCGATGGATCTCGTCGAACACCGCCGGCAGCACCTCCGGCGGGGTGTGCACGGTGGAGTACCAGGCGATGGCGCCGCCGACGGCCTCGTCCGCCAGGTCCAGAGCGGTCATCGAGCCCTGCTCGAACCGCAGGTCCGGGTAGCTCCTGCGGGCGACCGCGACCATCTGCGGTGACAGGTCGACGCCGAACGCGTTCACGCCGAGGGACCGCAGATGGGCGGTGACGCGGCCGGGTCCGCAGCCGAGGTCGGCGACCTCTCCGGCGCCCGGGCCCCGCACGTGCTCGGCGAACGCCGCCGGCATGGCGCGGTCCAGCGGCTTGCCACCGAGCTCCTCCCGGAGGAGCTCGGCGTAGTCGGCGGCGACGGTGTCGTAGGCCACTTGGGTGGCGTGCAGGTAAGCGGACTCGGTCATGGCCAAGGACGATAGCCGCGTCGGCGGCAGAACCCATGGACAACGGGCAGTGCTGCCGCATCAGGTCAGCAGGTCCACAACGCCTTGAGCCGCCACCAGGGCGATGCTTCCCCACAGGGCCGTGCGAACTCCGCGCGCCAGTTGCCGCCCGTCGTTCCGCCGGATCCATCGGGCGGCGGCCACCTGCGCGACAAGAAGCAGAGCCAGCACCCAGACCGGGAAGACCCACCCCGGAGGCCACAGGGAAAGGAACATGAATGCCACCTGGTGAGGCGGAACCGCGAGGAGGAAGAAGGGGAAGATCAGCAGGTTCCACGAGAAGACCGCGACCGCCAGCAGCAGGACGACGTACGCCAGGCCGAGGAACATCCGGGCAAGCTTCCACCACATCGTGCCCCCTCATCGTCTGGTTCCAGGATGAGGGGGCACGATGTCGGGACGATCACCCGGGCGTTGCGGAATCGCGAGGCGCGGGTCAGCGGCCGGCGGTGAGCCGGACCGTGGCCGAGACGGGGTCGGTCCCCCGGTAGTCCCTGCCGGGCAGGAGCGTGAGCGTGACAGTGCGCCTGTCCGGGCCGGAGCCGGGCCGGTCGATGACCCGCACGGTCTCGGTCGCGGTGGTCCGGCCCGGGGCGAACGTCACCCGCCCGTCGAGCGGCACGTAGTCCCGGCCCGCCCGGGTGTGGCGGTCGTCGCGGACGGCGTACCGTACCGTCAGCTCCCGGGCCGCCGCGTGCGCCGGCCGGACGAAGGTGACGACCCTGTCGGCGCCGGCCTCCAGGGAGACGCGGGGGCGCGGATCGACCGCGTTGTGCCGGGTGGCCAGCCTCGGCACACCGGAGGCCCCGATGCTGTGGTGGTAGAAGTCCGCCATCGCCTCCTCGGTGTTGTGGTTCCAGGTACGCGCGCCCCACGGCATGGCGAGTGTCCAGTTCGGCTGGGCGGCCTGCTCGGCCTGGGTGGGGAGGACGAAGGTCTCACCGATGATCATCGGCTTGCGGTCGCGCCGCGCGATCGACGCGGCCTGCTCGTAGTGGCGGGCGGCGTAGCCCTCGGGGTCGTAGAAGTCGACCGACAGCACGTCGTAGTAGTCCTTGCCGGGGCTGAAGCTCGACCAGTCGTTGGCGTCGTACTCGGCCAGGCCGCCTTCCAGGCCCTCGTAGCGGTCGAACTTGGGGTCGCCGTCGGCCCACCCGTAGTTGTCGGGCAGGTCCTGGACGTTCCACACCCAGACGAGGTTGGACAGGCCCTTCTCGACCTCCAGATAGTCGTGGAACATCCGGTAGAGGCCGGCGCTGCCGGTCAGGCCGGGACGTCCGCCCCACCAGAAGACGTGCTGGTTCATCTCGTGGAAGGGCCGCAGCAGCACGGTCACGCCGGCGTCCTCGAGCTGCTGGAGAAGGCGGGCGTACTCGTCCATGCGCCGCTTCCAGTTGGTGTTCAGCGGGGTGCCGTCGGTCATCAGCTCCTTCCACCGGTCTTCGTAGAGGTAGCTGAAGATGCGGTTGGGGGAGGGCAGCGTCTCGTGGGCCTGGTCGCCGCCCCAGCCGCCGGCGCGTTCCTGCTCGACGGTGTACTGCGGCGGCGACACGTGGAACATGATCTGCACCAGGCTCCCGTTCGCCCACTGCCGCTCCACCTCGTCGATCATGTTCTGCCGGTACGGGACCGTACCGCCGGTCAGGAAGTCGGCGCTGTAGAGGGCCGGGTAGACGCCGAACTGGTTGGCCACCCGCTGGTGCAGCACGTCGGCGTTGAGCGGGTCGGCGTACGACTGGTCGTGGTGCATGGCCGAGAGCATCCCCTTGCCCGTCAACCTCTTCAGGTAGTCCACGACGTCCACGCGCGCCGGCAGGTCGCGTACGGTCACCCGCAGGCTCACGTCCAGGTCGACGGTGTGGGTGACGCCGTTCTGGTGGACCTTGAGCTGCCGGAGCCGGACGACGGCGGTGCCCCGGCCGGCGAAGTCGCCCTTGGGGACGAAGCGGTCGCCGAAGGCGGGGACGACGGCCGGATCGCCGGAGGTGTAGCGGGCCTGCACGATCGTCGCGCCCGCCGGCAGGACGGCGTTCCGGTTCAGCGTCGTGACGAGGTTGCCCACCCGGCTCGCCGTGAGCGTGGTGCTCGGGAAGGTGACCTCGGGGACGTACGGCTTCTCCGCGAGGACGAGTTCGATCTCGTCCACCGTGAGGCTTCCTTCCGGTACGCCGCCGACCTGGTTGACGTAGAGGGCGAACGACGTAACGCCGGAGGTGTTGAGCGTCCCGGTGCCCGACTTCGGGGTGAAGGCGGTGATCGGGACGCTCACGTGCTGGGGCGCGGTCGAGGTGGGGTCGAAGCCCGGCACCGTGTTCAGGTGGGCCTCGTAGGAGTCGCCGTCCGAGAGCTGGAGCAGCACGTCCTGGCCGGGCGTGCCGTTGGCGATCCACAGCTCCACGGCCCGCAGCCCCGGCCAGTAGCCGTTCACCGGCCGCGAGCGTCCCGAGTAGCCGCCCGTCAGCGTGTACGCCAGCGCCATGGCATGGCCGAGGCCGTCGCCGAACGGTGAGGGCACGAGCGTGGCGACGTTCGTCCCGCCGTTGGGGTTGGGCGGGTACGCGGCCGACAGCCGGGCACTGTCGGCGTAGGCGGAGAAGTCGTCCAGTTTCTCCCGGTACGCGTCATCGGCCCGTGCGGGCGGGGTGGCCACGCAGAGGGAGAGAAGGGTCACCAGGACGGTGAGCACCTTGGTCATCGGTTGCTCCTGATTGTGTCGCGCCACCAGAGGGCGCTCTGCTCGGGGATGCGGCGCTGGTGTGGATTCGTGGGATACGCGGCGGCTTCGCTGACCGCTTCGCGCGGCGTGTCGATTATCGGAGCGTTGATCAGAATGGCCTGGTGGCTCTGGTCATCATGGGCCTGGAGTTCGCGGTGGCGGCCGACTCTCGGATCAGTCGGCGGTCTCGGCCTGACGCGGCAGCCATGGTTCTTCTGCTGACCCCTCTTCCGCCGCCTGGTTCGGCGGAAACTCATGCGGGCAGGGTCCATTTCTGGTTGGCGTTGGCGGTGCAGGTCCAGATCTGCAGCGGGGTGCCGTCGGCCGAACTCTGCCCGGTGGCGTCCAGGCACCTGCCGGTGGCCGGGTTGGACAGGCGCTGGGTGGCCGCGTCGTAGCGCCACTGCTGGTTGGGGTTGCCGCTGACGCAGTCCCAGATCTGCGCCCTGGTGCCGTCGGCGTTCACACCGCCCGCCACGTCGAGGCACTTGCCGAGCGCGCGCACCGTCCCGTCGGCGCCTGCCGTCCACGCCTGCGCGGCGCCGTTCGCGTCGCACGTGTAGAGCTGCACCCGGGTGCCGTTGGCGGAGTCGGCCGCGGCGACGTCGACGCACTTGCCGCCGATGCCCCTGATCTTTCCGGTACGGGTGCCGCCGCCACCGGTGATGGCGAATTCGCCCCGGTTCAGCACGCGCGGACCGAAGTAGCTGGCCTGCACGCTCGCGTTGGTGTTGTAGGCCGGGTCGACGAGCCATTCCGCCCACACCATGAACCAGGTCCAGCGGGGCTGGGCGTCCAGCAGCGCGGGGCTGGGGGCGCGGCCCACCTCGGCCAGCGAGATCGGCTTCCCGCCGGCCACGTCGATCATCGCCTGATAGTCGGAGGAGGAGGGCTCCAGCTTGGCCCAGACGTCGAGCGAGGCCACGTCCGCGTAGGCGGAGCCGGGCCAGTACTGGCCGATGGAGCCCATGGAGACGTCCTTGACGTTCCAGACCCAGACGAGGTTCGTCAGGCCCTGGGCCGTGTAGTAGTCGTGGGTGATCTGGTAGAGCTTGCGGCTGCCGTTCGCGCCGGGCCGGCCGCCCCACCAGGACCAGCCGTCGTTCATCTCGTGGACGGGCCGCCACAGCACGGGCACGCCGGCGCTCTGGAGCCGGCGCAGGTAGGGCACGGCTTCGGCGAGACGGTTCCTGAAGGCGTTGTTGAGGCTCGTGCCGTTGGTGATGAGCTGGTTCCACTGGCTGTCGGACAGGTGGCTGAGCACGCCGCCCGAGTCCCAGCCGCAGGTGGAGCCGGTGGTGGGCGGGCACATGTGCCAGGTCAGAGCCACGACCGAGCCGCCCTGCCACTGGCGGATCGCCTCGTTGACCATCGTCTGCCGGTTGGCGACGTCGGAGGAGGCGAACAGGAAGTCGCCGCCCCACAGCCCCGGAGTCTGGCCGGTGATGCCCTGGACGAGGCGGGTGTACTTGGTGGGATCGCTGTTGGGCTCGCGGTTGTGCTGGCCGGACAGGGTGGACCGGCCGGAGATCCCGGCCAGGTAGTCGATCAGGTCGGCCCGGGAAGCGGCCGGGAAGGCCAGGGCGGGGGAGGCGAGGCCGGCGACGAGAAGTAACGCCGCCGCCACGACGGGCGCGAGGCTTCGCCACAGGCGGGAGGGAAGGGAGGCACGCATGGGGGGGTGTCTCCTTTAAACATCTGGCGCTGGCGGAGAAAAGGAAAGTGGTGATATCGGGGGTAGCGCTGTGCTTAGAAAA
>NZ_LAVL01000071.1 GCF_001083785.1 Nonomuraea sp. SBT364 | reverse complement strand
GAGGCGTCGGTGGGGTCCGCGGGGGGTGCGGGTACGGACAAAGTGTCGCTCCTAGGCGGCCATGCGGCCGGGATGCCACTGCCCGCGCTCTTCCAGCACGGCGCGCAGCCCGGTGATGTTGTCGGTCATGATGCCGTCGACGCCCAGATCGAGCAGGCGCTCCATCCGCACGGCGTCGTTGATCGTCCACACGTGCACCTGCATGCCGATGGCGTGCGCCGTACGGACCAGGCTGCGGGTGGTGACGGGCAGGCCGCGGAAGCCGATCGGGACCTGTGCGCACGGGATGCCCGCGCGCACGAGCCGGGCCAGCAGGCGGCCGTAGCCGGAGGTGGAGGCGGCGGCGCGCAGCGCGGCCACGCCGCGCGGGCCGAGCGCCGAGCAGACCTCCCGGCCGATCGCGGCCCTGGCCAGCGCCAGCCGCTCGTCGGAGAACGACGTCAGGCAGACGCGGTCGTGGGCGCCGGTGCGGCGGATCGCCTCGGCCAGCGGCGCGATGGCCGCGGCCTCCTTGACGTCGATGTTGAACCGGGTCTCCGGCCAGGTGCCGAGCAGGTCCTCCAGCAGCGGGATCTCGTGCTCGCCGCCGATGCGGGCGCGCCGCACGGCGCTGTAGGGCAGCTCGGCGATGCGGCCGCGCCGGTCGGTCACCCGGTCGAGGGTGTGGTCGTGGAAGGCGAGCAGCACCCCGTCGGCCGTGGCGTGCGCGTCGGTCTCCAGGTAGGTGTAGCCGAGCCGCACGGCCCGCTCGAAGGCCGCCGCCGAGTTCTCCGCTCCTTCGGCGGCGCCGCCGCGATGGGCGAACGCCAGGGGCGCCGGATGGTCGAGGAAAGCGAAGCGACGGCTGAGCACGGACTGAGTATGCCTTCCGCGAATGAACAACGGGGTTACGAATCGGGGAGATTCTGCCATTCCTGGCGCCGGGCCTCCGCCAGCGCGATGGCCGCCGCGACCGCGACGTTGAACGACCCCACCCGCCCGACCTGCGGGATGTAGCAGACGCCGTCGGCGGCGTCGAGCAGCGCGGGGGAGCAGCCGTGGTCCTCGCTGCCGACCACCAGGCACACGTCGCGGCCCAGGTCGGCCTTGTGCAGGGGGACGGCCTCGGCGGTCAGCTCGATCGCCAGGACCGTGAAGCCGTCGTCCCTGGCCGCCTTGACCGCCTCGGTGGCGGGCACCGCCTCGTGCCAGGTGACCAGCCGGTCGGTGCCGAGCGCGGTCTTGCCGGCCTTCGGGTTGGTCGGCGGGGTGGAGTTGCCGGCCAGCCAGATCTGGTCGACGCCGAAAGCGGCGGCGCTGCGGAAGATCGATCCGACGTTGAACGGGCCGGTGACCGACTCCAGGATCAGCCCCAGCCGGTTGCCGGTGTTGCGGCGCCACGTGCGGTTGAGCCGCTTGACGTCGGTGGGGCGCAGCTGCCTTCTCATCGTTGCACCTTCAGGATTCGGTAGGCGGCCCGGGAGGCCTCGCGGGAGGCCTGCCAGCCCTGCTCGCCGAGCCAGCGCTGCAGGGAGTCGGAGCCGAGGTGTTTCTGGACGACCAGGTAGGCGGCGCCGCCGGGTGCCAGCCGGGACAGCCACCTGGTGAGCATCTCGTGCAGGGCCGCCTTGCCGATGCGGATGGCGGGGTTGGACCAGATCGCCTGGAACGTCACGCCCTCCGGCATCTCGTCGGCATGCACGGACCGTACTTTGTAAAGGCGCGCGGCCCGGGCGTTGCGCTCGGTGAGCTCCAGGCTGCGGCGGTTCACGTCGACGGCCCACACGGTCGCCTCCGGCGCCCGGGAGGCCATCGTCAGCGCGATGGGGCCGTAGCCGCAGCCCAGGTCGAGCAGGTCGCCCAGCGGGGGCGGCGGCGGAACCGTCTCCAGCAGGATCCGGGTGCCCACGTCGACCCGCTCCGGCGAGAACACGCCCCTGTCGGTCTCCAGCCGCAGGTGCAGGTCGGGCAGCACCAGGTCGACGGAGCCGGGCTTGCTGGCGGTCTCGGGACGCTCGGAGAAGTAGTGGGCCACGTGGGGAAACGTTACGGGATCCGGGTGCCGAACAAGACCGCGGCGCCGGCGACCAGCAGGCCGAGCCCGAGCGCGGCGATGATGAACTGCTGGGTGATCTCCTGGCTGACGAGCTTGTAGCCGAGCGAGGTGCCGATCTGCTCGTAGACCTCGCGCAGCTCGCTGCCCGACTCGGCGCTGTAGGCGCGGCCGCCGCTGCCCTCCGACAGCTGCTGGAGCGTCTGCTTGTTGACGGGCACGTTGACGGGCCTGCCGTCGATGGAGACGGTGCCCTCCTGGGTGCCGTAGGCGATGGTGGAGACCGGGACGTGGGCCTGGGTCGCGGCGTCGGTGGCCTCCTTGACCGAGCGGCCGGAGGTGTTGTCGCCGTCGGACAGCAGCACGATCGCGGCGGGCGGCGGGTCGGTGGCGGCGTCCTGGTCGAAGGAGCGCACCGATTCCAGCGAGTTGAACACCGCCTCGCCGATCGCGGTGCCCGGCCGGGTGGCGAGGTTGCCGATCGCGGTCATCACCGCGCGGTGGTCGGTGGTGGGTGAGATGAGGACGTTGGCGGAGCGGGCGAAGGCGACGACGCCGACGTTGAACCGGTCGGGCAGCTCCTGCACGAACGCCTGGGCGGCGGCCTTGGCGGCGGTGATGCGGTTGGGGTCGACGTCGCCGGCCTCCATGGACAGCGACACGTCCAGGGCGATCATGATGGTGGCCCGGTCGCGCGGCACCCGTACCTCGTCGGCGGGCCGGGCCGCGCCGAGGACCAGCAGCGACATCATGACCAGGAACAGGGCGGGCGGCACGTGCCTGCGCCAGCCGGGGCCGGCGGGGGCGACCAGGTTGAGCAGGGCCAGGTTGGTGAAGCGGACGGTGTAGCGGCGGCGGAAGAACTGGGCGGCCACGTAGCCGGCGGCCAGCAGAAGCACCAGCACGGACAGCCAGAGCCAGGCCGGCGACAGAAAAGTCACGGGGTCACCTTCCGGTGTGCCAGGTGGCGGGTGCGCCGCTGGCGCAGGACGAACTGCGCGACGTCGAACACCCAGTCGCGGTCGGTGCGCAGCACCAGGTGGGCGACGCCGGCGCGGCGCAGGGCGGCGCGGGTGCCCTCCCGTTGCAGCGCGGCGGCCTCGGCGTAGGCGCGGCGTACTTTGGGCGACAGGTGCACTTCGCGTACGTTCCCGGTCTCGGGGTCGGCGAACGCGACGCGGCCCACGTCGGGGAGTTCGAGCTCGCGCGGGTCGACGATCTCGACGGCCAGCACCTGGTGTCGGGCGGACAGGCGGCGGATGGGGCGCTCCCAGGGGCGTTCGGCGGCGGGGTCGAGCGAGGGGCGGGCGTCGAGGAAGTCGGAGACGACCACGCGCATGCCGCGCCGCCGCCGGGTGGCCGACAGCACGTCGATGCCCTCGGCCAGGTCGGGCGCGTCGGGGACGGCGCGGCCGCGCGGGGCGTCCATGAGGGCCGACAGCAGGCCGTAGAGGGCGGGCCGGCCGGTGCGGGCGGGCATGCGGTGGATGAACTCGTCGTGGATCACCAGCGCGCCGAACCGGTCGCCCAGCCGGCTGGACAGGAACCCGAGCGCGCCGACGGCGGCCACGACCAGGTCGCGCTTGTCGCTGTCGGCGGTGCCGAAGTCCATGCTGGGCGACAGGTCGGCCAGCGCCCACGTCTCCAGCTCGCGGTCGGCGATGAGGTCGCGCACGTGCGGCACCGTCGTGCGGGCGGTGACGGCCCAGTCCATGCGGCGCACGTCGTCCTCGCCCGGCACGTACACGCGGCTGTCGCCGGCCTCGCTGCCGGTGCCGGGCAGCAGGCCCTGGTGGGCGCCGTGCAGGAGCCCGTCGAGCCGCCGGGTGACCACCAGTTCGAGCTTGCGCAGGGCCTGTTCGGCGGTGCTCACCGGTTCTGGTTCCACACGACGAGGGGCGGCGGCACGGCGTGCAGGATCTGCCGGACGACCTGCTCGGGGTCGACGCCGTCGGCGAGCGCGTCGAAGGTGAGCATCAGCCGGTGCGCCATCACGTCCACGGCCACGTCGCGTACGTCGTCGGGCAGCAGGTAGTCGCGGCCGCGCAGCACCGCCAGGGCGCGGCCGGCGGAGACGAGGCCGAGCGTGGCGCGCGGGCTGACGCCGATCTCGATGGTCTCGGCGAGGTCGGCCAGGCCGTAGTCGGCGGGCGCGCGGGTGGACATGACCAGGCGGACCACGTAGTCGGCGACGAGCTGGTGGACCGAGACGTTCTCGGCGGCCTCCTGCAGCGCCAGCAGCCGCTGCGGGTCGAGGATCCGGTCGGGGGCGGGCGGGGTGACGCTCATCCGGTGCAGGATCTCCAGCTCCTCGTGCGCGGTCGGGTGCGGCACCCGTACGCGGAACAGGAACCGGTCGCGCTGCACCTCGGGCAGCGGGTAGACGCCCTCGGACTCGATCGGGTTCTGGGTGGCCAGCACGATGAAGGGCCTGGGCAGCGGGTGGGTGACGCCGGCGAGCGTTACCTGGCGCTCGGCCATGACCTCCAGCAGCGCGGACTGCACCTTGGCGGGGGCGCGGTTGATCTCGTCGGCGAGCAGGAAGTTGACGAACACCGGGCCGAGTTCGACGTCGAACTTCTCGTTGGACGGGTGGAAGACGCGGGTGCCGACGATGTCGCTCGGCACCAGGTCGGGGGTGAACTGGATACGGGCGAACGTGCCGCCCACGACGGTGGCCATGGTGGAGGCGGCGAGGGTCTTGGCGACGCCCGGAACCCCTTCCAGCAGGCAGTGGCCGCGTGCCAGCAGGGCCACGATCAGTCTCTCGACCATGTGCTCCTGTCCGACGATGACTCGCCGGACCTCGTCGAGGGTCTGACGCAGCACCGCCGCGTCCGTTCCGCCTGGCTGCTCTTCGGCGACGCTCATGACGCTATTCCACCAAAGGCGCCGCAAACGTGCACGACGCCACGTCTGTGCTTTCATGGCAGATGTGGCAAGTCCGCTTCAGTTCGGTGATCCGCCACGGCTCGGGCCGTTCGTGGTGCAGGCTCGCCTGCACGCCGCCCCGGCCGGCTTCGTGTACCTGGGACAGGGGCCCGACGGGCGGGCGGTCTCGCTGGCCGTGCTGACGCGGGGGGCGGCGTTCGACGCGGCGGCGCGCGAGCGGTTCGTGACCGCGTTGCGGGAGGCGGCGCCCGCCGGCCAGCCGGCCTCTCAGGCGGGGGTGCGTGGCTGGCTCGGGCGGGCCGGCAGGTCGCGGTCGGCCGTGGTCGAGGACGCGCCGGCGGTGCTGGGCATGAACACCGGGCGGGCGCCGTGGGTGGCCGTCCCGTACGTGCCCGGCAAGCCGGGGGCCGAGCGGTTCCTGGAGCCGGTCATGGTGGGCGGGACGCTGATCGGGCAGGCGCACGGCCCGGACTTCGTGCCGTACTGGCTGACCGACCGCGCGCCCGCGCTGGCCCCGCCGGTGCGCAGGCGGCCGCTCACCGAGACGCGCAGGCGGGTGCTGATGGCGGCGCTGGCGGTGCTCGTGCTGCTGCTGCTGATGACGGTGATCGCGCTGCTCATGCTGGTGCGCACCGACAACAGCGACCCGATGCCGCGGCAGCTCCCGCCGACGCAGTTCCTGCCGAGCCCGCCGCCCACCCCGGCCACGCCGGAGCCGCAGCAGCCGAGCCCGTCGCCGACGCCCTCGCCGTCGCGCAGCGGCGAGGAGACGCCCGGCCGTTCGCCGGGGGGCGACTCGTCGCAGGATCCGCAGCTTTGATCGGGTTGAGCCTCACGTAGCGTGAGGTTCTAGCGTCTGCGGCATGAGGTTCATCGTTCACGACACGATCTCGGTGATGGCCGAGATGCTGAAGGAGCCGCTGGAGAAGCGGCCCGGGGCGCTGCGCGAGATGCTGGCGCCGATGCGGTCGGCGATCCCGGTGCCGGGCGACGTCGTCGACATTCATCACCGGGGCGGCGGGTTCCGGGTCGACGCCGACGATCCGCGTTACCTGGAGGCGGTCACCCGGCTGGCCGGCCAGGACGTGCTGGGGCAGGTCGAGCGGGAGCTGCAGCGCGCCTCCGAGGCGCTGGGGCACCTGGAGCAGGCCGAGTCGCTTCAGGTGATGTTCGTGCTGGGCAATCCGGACGACGACCATCTGATGAGGGTGACCGGCGGCTACTACGGGATGGGCGGGGCGCCCGGCTGGCTGTATCTGCTGGCGTGGCCGTCCGACGACGTCATCGGCCGGATCGCGCACCTGGCGGTGCACGAGTTCCATCACAGCGTGCGTTTCACGACCGTCGAGTGGAACCCGGCCACGGTGACCGTGGGGGAGCACGTGATCAGCGAGGGGCTCGCCGAGGCGTTCGTGCGGGAGCTGTCCGGGGCCGGGGCGATGGGGCCGTGGTCCGGGATGGTGACGGGGGAGGAGTACGAGCGCGCGCACGCGAAGATCATGGCCGGCTTCGGGCTGGCGGGCATGACGAACACGCCCGCGTACGTGCTGGGGGACAGCGCCATGCGGATGTTCGGTCAGGAACCGCGCGGCATCCCGGACATGGCGGGATACGCGGTGGGGTTGCGGCTGGTGGACGAGGTCATGGAGGCCACCGGCCTGACCGCCGTCCAGCTCAGCGGGCTGCCCGTCGCGGAGCTCGTCCGGCTGCGCGGTCAGCACGGTCAGCGCGGTGAGCACGGTCGGCACGGTCAGCGCGGGGAGACGAACCCCGACTCGTAGGCGGCGATGACCGCCTGGGTGCGGTCGCGGGCGCCCAGCTTGGCCAGCACGTTGCCGACGTGCGTCTTGACCGTCTCGGGGCTGACGGTCAGCTCGGCGGCGATCTCGCCGTTGGACAGCCCCTTGGCCATCAGCCGCAGCACGTCGCCCTCGCGGCCGGTCAGGTTGCCGATCCCGGGCACCTCGGTGACCGGGTGGCGGCCGGCCAGCGCGCGGATGGCGGCCGGGAACAGCAGCGTCTCACCGGCCGCCACCAGCTTGACCGCCCGCACCAGCTCGTCCGGCCTGGTCCGCTTGAGCAGGAACCCGTCAGCGCCCGCCCGCAGCGCGTCGTAGACGTAGTCGTCGTTCTCGAACGTCGTCACCACCAGCACCTTCGGCGCGTCGTCCAGCGCCACCAGGCGCCGGGTGGCCTGGATGCCGTCGACGTCCGGCATCCGCACGTCCATGAGCACCACGTCGGGCCGCTCGCGGCGCACCACCGGCAGCACGGCGGCCCCGTCGGCGGCCTCCCCGACCACGCTCAGCTCCGGCTCGGAGTCGAGGATGATGCGCAGGCCCGCGCGGATGAGGTCCTCGTCGTCGGCGATCACGACCCTGATAGTCATGGTTGCGACCGTAGCGGCAGCCGTACCCGGACGCGCCAGCCGCCCTCTCCGGGGCCCGCGTCGATCTCCCCGCCGAGCAGCCGCACCCGCTCCCGCATCCCGGGCACCCCCCGCCCGCCGCCGGGTGTGGCGCCGCCGGGTGTGGCGCCGCCCGCCCGGTTGGCGACCTCCAGGCACAGCGTGTGGTCGCGTACGGCGACCGTGAGGCGCACGGGCGGGCGGCCGTGCTTGATGGCGTTGGTCAGCGCCTCCTGGACGATCCGGTACGCCTCCCTGGACACCGTCCCGGGGACCGCGCCCAGGTCGCCCACCTCCGTCAGCACCGGCACGCCGGCCCCGGCCACCAGCTCGGGCAGCTGCGCCAGCGTGGCCTGCGGCATCGTGCTCCGGCCGCCCTCGCCCGCGGGGTCGGTGCCCTCGCGGAGGAGGCCGAGGACGTGGTCCAGGTCCTCCAGGGCGGCGCGGGCCGACTGCTCGATGGCCGCCAGGGCCGTACGCGCCGTCGCCGGGTCGCGGTCCAGGATGCGGCCGGCGGCGGCCGCCTGCAGGGTGACCACGCTCAGCGCGTGTCCCACGGAGTCGTGCAGCTCGCGGGCCAGCCGGTTGCGCTCGGCCAGTGTGCGGGCGTGCTTCTCGGCGGCGGCCAGCCGTTCGGCCGGGGTGGGCCCGAGCAGCGCGGGTGCGACGCGCGCCAGCAGTGCCGCCGACCTGTCGACCAGCAGCACCAGCAGGACCAGCAGCGACACTCCCGCCGCCGCCCAGCCGACCGCCGTCCAGCCGCCGTCCACGCGATAGCCCAGCACGTCCGGCGCGCCCCCGGTGAAGGGCAGGGCCAGCGAGAACATCGTGAACGGGATGATCGCCAGCGTGCACCCGCTGGCGATCCCGCCGATCGCCAGGTGCAGCGTGAACCAGGCCGCCGTGCGCCGCCGCTCCTGCCAGGACCGCCGCGCGCCCGCCACCCCCGGCTCCACCCGGACGCCCAGCAGCCCTTCGGCCGCGTTCACCTCCAGTGTCCGCACCGGCAGGAACAGCCCCGTGAGCGCCACGACGGGCAGCACCGCGGCGAAGACGCCGATCTGCGCGGGGAGCAGCAGGTTCGCCGTCTCGCCGCCGCGCAGCACGCCGGAGACCAGCACGCCGACCATCATGTACGGCATCAGCAGCGCGCCGCCGAGGATCAGGCACGCCCATCGCCGGGCCAGCAATCGGTTCCATCTCACATCGGCGATTATATGTCGACCTTTATTCGCTCTCGGTGGAATGCGCCTTTAGAGAAATGCGCCGCCAGCGAAAAGATTCCTTAATTCGCGGCGCCCGGGGTTAACGTCGTCGTTGTAAAACGGCACCACCGGAAAGGCGACGCCCATGACCGAGACTTCGCGCACGCAATGGCCTGACCAGCTCAATCAGCGGCTTCTCAAGGAGCGCATCCTCGTGCTCGGCCAGGAGGTCGACGACGAGGTCTGCAACCGGCTGTGCGGCGAGCTGCTATTGCTGGCGGCCGAGGATTCGAAGAGTGACATAACGCTTTACATCAATTCGCCGGGCGGCTCGGTGAGCGCCGGGATGGCGCTGTACGACATGATGCAGTTCGTGCCGTGCGATGTGGCGACGGTCGCGATGGGCTTCGCCGCGTCCATGGGGCAGGTCCTGCTGTGCGCCGGCGCCCCGGGCAAGCGCTACGCCCTGCCCAACTCGCGCGTCGTCATGCACCAGCCGCTCGGCGGCATCGGCGGCTCGGCCACCGACATCCAGATCCAGGCCGAGAACATGATCCACACCAAGCGGCGGATGGCCGAGATCATCGCCTTCCACACGGGCCAGCCGCTGGAGCGCATCCAGGCCGACTCCGACCGCGACCGCTGGTTCACCGCCCAGGAGGCCCTGGAGTACGGCTTCGTCGACCACATCGCCGAGGGGGTCAACTGACATGAGCGGACGCTACGTGCTGCCCTCCTTCACCGAGCGCACCTCCTACGGGATCAAGGAGCTCAACCCGTACAACAAGCTCTTCGAGGATCGGGTGATCTTCATCGGCACGGTGATCGACGACACCGCGGCCAACGACGTGATGGCGCAGCTCCTGACGCTGGAGTCGATCGACCCGGATCAGGACATCAACATGTACATCAACTCGCCGGGCGGGTCGTTCACCGCGATGGCCGCCATCTACGACACCATGCAGTTCGTCCGGCCGGAGATCCACACGGTCTGCATCGGCGAGGCCGCCTCGGCGGCGGCGGTCCTGCTGGCGGCGGGCGCCCCCGGCAAGCGCGCGGCCCTGCCGCACGCCCGCGTCCTGCTCCACCAGCCGGCCACTGAGGGCAGCCGGGGCCAGTCCAGCGACCTGGAGATCCACGCCCGCGAGATCCTGCGCATGCGCGATCAGCAGGAGGAGATCCTGGCCCGGCACACCGGCCGCAGCCCGCTGGAGATCCGCAAGGACATCGAGCGTGACCGGATCTTCACCGCCGAGCAGGCGCGCACCTACCGGCTGATCGACGACATCTACGCCTCCCGCAAGCGCACCCTCGCTCCGTCCCGCTGACCGCTCCACTCCGTCCCGCCCCGGGCCGCGGCGGAGGGGCGGCCCGCCGTCACGGGAGCACACCGCGCGGGTGCCGGCCGAGGCCGGCTGACGAACCGGCGTCGCCGCCGGGCCGGTGGAGGTGTGGGCGGCCCGCACGCGGGCGGTCACTAAGGTGTATCTCCTACGCGGTTCGGGAGGGTGCGCGTGATGGAGCTGCCGCCGGTCGTGGCGCGGATGTGGGGGCGCGAGCCGGTCTCGCGCCGGGGGCCGAAGCCACGCCTGGACGTGGCGACGATCCTGGCCGCGGCCATGGAGATCGCCGACGCCGAGGGGCTGGCAGCGGTCTCCATGGGCAGTGTGGCCTCGCGCGTCGGCGTCGCGACCATGGCGCTCTACCGCTACGTCGGCAGCAAGGACGAGCTGCTGACGCTCATGGCCGACGCCGCGGCGCCCGACCCGCCCGAGCGCGGCGGCCTGGCGTGGCGCGACTACCTGGCCGCCTGGACCCGGGCCAACCGCGACCTCCTGCTGCGCCGGCCCTGGCTGCTGCTGGCCGACCGGCTGACGCCGCCGCTGGGGCCGCGCCGCCTGCTCTGGCTCGACCGCGCGCTGGACGCGCTGTCCGGTACGGGGCTCGACGAGGGCCAGAAGCTGCGCGCCGCCACCGCGCTGACCGGTTACGCGCTGTCCGACGCGACGCTCGTGCACGGGATGCGGGCCGGCGCCGGGCGCGCCGGGGCCGGAATCGCGGGGGCGGCCGAGTACGGCGCGGTGCTCGGCGAGCTCCTCGACCCGCACGCCTATCCGGCGCTGTCGGAGACGGTGGGCGCGGGGGTGTTCGCCGGGGCCGAGGGGTGGACCGACGACGACGACTTCCGCTTCGGGCTCGACCTGCTGCTCGACGGCATCGAGGCGCTCATCGAACGCCGGTGAAAGGCGACTCCAACCCGCCCTATACCCTTTTGGGGGTTTATCGGGGGAATCGGGGAGTCGCGTGTCGCTGGAACAGGTCCTGCTCCTGCTCGTCGCGGCGGCGGGAGCCGGCTGGGTCGACGCGGTCGTGGGCGGCGCCGCGCTCCTGCAACTCCCGGCGCTGATGGTGACCGGCATCTCACCCGTCCAGGCGATGGCCACCAACAAGTTCTCCTCCGTCTTCGGCACCGCCTCGGCCGCCGTCACGTACGCCCGCACCACCAAGTTCGACCGGCAGGTGGCGCTGCCGGGGGCGGCGCTCGCGGTGCTGAGCGCCGGGCTCGGCGCGTCGGCCGCGGCGGCGATCTCCGCCGAGGTGCTGCGGCCGGCCGTGATGGTGATCCTGCTCGGGGTGGCGGCGTTCGTGACGCTGCGGCCGGCGCTGGGCGCCACCGGGCAGCCGCACCTGCGCACCAGGGGCCGGGTCATGGTCGCGGTGGGCGTGGCCGGGCTGGTCATCGCCTTCTACGACGGGATCATGGGGCCGGGCACGGGGACGTTCCTGATCATCGCGTTCACCACGATCATCGGGCTGGACTTCGTGTCCGCGTCCGCCTCCGCGAAGATCATCAACACCGGGACGAACCTGGGGGCGCTGCTGGTGTTCGGCTGGCAGGGGCACGTGCTGTGGGGCCTGGGGCTCGGCATGGCGGCCTGCAACATCGCCGGGGCGCAGGTGGGCGCGAGGATGGCGCTCAGGCGCGGCACCGGGTTCGTCCGCGTCATCCTGCTGTGCGTGGTGGTCGCGATGGTGATCAGGCTCGGCTGGCAGCAGTTCGCCTGATGCGGGCGCTCCTACAATGGCGGCATGCGTGCCAGTCGTCTGTTGTCGCTCCTGCTGTTGTTGCAGACGCGCGGCCGCATGACGGCGACCGAGCTGTCGGCCGAGCTGGAGGTCTCGATCCGGACCGTCTACCGCGACGTGGAGGCGCTGTCGGCGGCCGGGGTGCCGGTCTACGCCGACCGCGGCCCGGCCGGCGGCTACCAGCTGCTCGACGGCTACCGCACCAGGCTCAACGGGCTGACCGCCGAGGAGGCCTCGTCGCTGTTCCTGGCCGGGCTGCCGGGGCCGGCCGCCGAGCTGGGGCTCGCGGAGGTGGCGGCGAACGCCGAGCTGAAGCTGCTGGCCGCGCTGCCGCCCGAGCCGCGCTCGCACGCCTCGCGGATGCGCGAGCGGTTCCTGCTGGACGTGCCCGGCTGGTACCGGGGGGCCGACGACGTGCCGCACCTGGCCGAGGTGTCGGAGGCGGTGTGGGATCGGCGGCCGCTGCGGATGACCTACCGGCGGTGGGGGCAGCAGGTGGTCGAGCGGCTGGTGCACCCGTACGGGCTGGTGCTGAAGGGCGGCTCCTGGTACATGGTCGCGGCCCCGCCCGGCGGCAGCCCGCGCACGTACCGGGTCTCACGCGTCCTGACGGCCGAGACGGCGCCTGGCCGCTTCGACCGGCCCGAGGGGTTCGAGCTGGCCGAGTTCTGGAAGGCGTACGCCGACGAGTTCCGGCAGCGCATGTACACCGCCGAGGCGGTGATCAGACTGGCCCCCGGCCGGGAGGACCTGCTCGCCTACACGATGGGCGCCGAAGTGGTCGCGGCGGCCCTCGCGGAGGGCGGCGAGCCCGACGCCGAAGGCCGGCGCACGCTGACCGTGCCGATCGAGTCGATCACCCATGCCCGCTGGCTGCTGCTGCGCATGGGCGCGGACGTGGAGGTGCTCGGCCCGCCCGAGCTGCGCGTTCTCATGGCGGAGGCGGTCGCGGCGCTCGGAAAAATGTACGGCTGATTCGCGGGTCTTCTGACACGATGCCCCGTATGTATCTTCTAGCTTTCATCGGCGCGTGCGTGCTGGTGGCGATGGTGCCCGGGGTGAGCACCGCTGTCATCCTGCGGCAGACGGTCAGATCGGGGCGCGGTTCGGGCCTGACCGCCACGCTCGGCAACGAGACCGGCATCCTGCTGTGGGGCCTGGCCGCCGCGTTCGGCCTGTCGGCGCTGCTGCTCGCCTCGCAGGTGGCCTACGACGTCATGCGGATCACCGGCGCCGTCGTGCTGGTGGTCATGGGCGCGCAGTCGATCTGGCAGGCGCGCCGGGGCGCGCCCGAGCCGGTCGTGCCGCCCGCTCCCGGCCGCCGCAGGTCCTACCTGCTCGGGCTGGGCACCTGCCTGGCCAACCCGAAGGCGGCGGTGTTCGCGATGTCGTTCCTGCCGCAGTTCGTGCCCCAGGGCCAGAACGTGCCGCTCACGCTGGTGACGCTGGCCGTCGTGTGGGTCCTGGTGGACCTGCTCTGGTACACCGCGCTCATCTGGGCCGTCGCGCAGGCCAAGGACATGCTGGGACGCCCGGCGGTGCGGCGATGGCTGGAGCGGATCTCCGGCGTCGTCCTCATCGGACTGGGCATGCGACTGGTCGTGGAGGCCAAGTGACGATCTGGTTCGAAGAAGCGGGCACCGGCGAGCCGGTCGTGCTCCTCGCGTCGAGCGCCGCCGACGCGGGCATGTGGGACGCCCAGTGGGAGCCGCTCGCCGAGCGCTTCCGGGTGATCAGGCTCGACTACCGGGGCTTCGGCCGCACTCCGTACGCCGCCGACAGCCCCTACAGCGACGCGGGCGACGTGGCCGAGGTGCTCGCCGGGCTCGGCGTGGAGCGGGCCAGGCTGGTCGGCGCCTCCTACGGCTGCCGCATCGCGCTCCAGCTCGGCGCGATGGCGACCCGGCTGGTGCTCATGAACCCCGGCTCCGACCTGCCCAGGACGCCCGACATGCTGGCGTTCGGCGCGGAGGAGGACCGGCTGCTGGAGCTCGGCGACGTGCAGGCCGCGGCCGAGCTGAACGCCCGCACCTGGCTCGGCCCCGAGGCCGACGAGGCCACCAGGCAGCGGGTGATCGAGATGCAGCGTCACGCCTTCACCGTGCAGCTGGCCGCCGACCCCGAGCCGCCGCAGTTCGAGCCGGACTTCGAGCTCGCCGACGTCAAGGCTCCCGCGCTGATCGTCACCGGCCCCTACGACCTGGAGCACTTCCGGCAGAGCGCCCGGTACCTGGCCACCGAGCTGCCGGACGCCGAACTGCTCGAACTCGACTGGGCCGGCCACCTGCCCGCCCTCGAACGGCCGCACGAGGTCACCAGGCTCCTGCTGGACTACCTTTAGACCATGACGAACGATCTGGCGACACTGCTGCGGCAGGCCCAGGACGACGACCCGCTGCGCGCCCTGGAGGCCACGACCGCCCTGCGCCATGAGATCGAGCGCATCGAGGCGGTCCAGGTCCGGCGCGCGCGGGTCGCGGGCCTGGCGTGGGCGCAGATCGCCCACGCGATCGGCGTCAGCAAGCAGGCCGTGCACAAGAAGTACGGCAAGCGCTAGCTCTCGTTCCGCCGCCGGCAGCGCCCCCGGCCGCGCCCTCGGCCGCGCTGCCGGGCCGGGCACTCAACGGAGCGGAAGCTTCACCCTCCGGCCCGAACCGAATTCTTCGGCCTCATCGTCGGTGACCATGGCGAAGGCGCCGTCGGGAACACCGTCGAGAGCGGCCACCCGGGAAGCGACATTCAGGAGCGCCGCTTCCTCGGCGCCGCTGATGAAAAAGACGTACACGTCACCGAACTCTTCGCCGACGTCGAAGACTTCGGCCGGCCCCTGTTCCTCCATCTCGGTGAGGAACTCCTCGATCTCTTCGATCCAAGGAAAGGCATAATCCGTTTCGGAGAGCCGAGGGCTCTCACGCAGCGGCACATGGATCTCGACGACGGTACGGGCCATGCGCTTCACGATAACGATCTCAGCGATGGCCTGCCGCTGGCTCCCCGGTCCGCGGGGCGAAGCCACGTACGATCAGCCACGCGGCCAGGGCCAGGTTCTGGAGGGCCAGTGGCGCATTCATGGCCAGGTAGAGGGGCGCGACGACTTCGGTCAGCCGGAACAGCACCAGGAAGCTCGCCAGCATGGCCGCTCCGGCCCCCAGGAATCCCCAGGCGGACAGGCTGCGAGGAACAAGTCCCGACCGATGGAGGACAGCGAAGAGCAGGAGGTCTCCGAGGCTCAGCGAGATGATCAACGCGACATGGTTGACCAGGTCACGCGCTGTCCGCAGCGACTCTCCCAGGATGCCGGCGTGGGTGGATCCCTGGCCCAGCTCAGGGAACAGGAGCAAGATGACCACGCCCGCGAAGTGGAACGTGGCGGCGATCAGCCTGAATCCGACGAAGCCCAGGCTCAGCGCTTCGTCCTCCCGCCTCAGGGCCGGGTATAAACACAGGGCGAACCCGACACAGGCCGGGATCATGACGAGCTGGGAAACCGCCCCGGCGGTTACCTGGCTGCCATCGGCGGAAATGAGGTCGAGGTAGTTCGGCTCCTCAAGGGCGGGGACGATGCTCAGCACGCCGGCGACCATACCCACGATGATCAGCGCCCCCGCGGTCGCCGTCGCCCGCCTGTCCGCGGTCATGACACCTTCCCCCTCTGTGCCGGCGCCCCAATGCGCTCTCACTTACGCCTGTAAGGCTGGTTCGACCATAGCCTTACAGGTGTAAGCCCACAAGGGTGCCCGGTGTCGAAGACGTCGTCGTCCAATCCCGACCGACGGCGTGAAGAACCTTGCCGCAGGTCCCGTGCTTCACTAGTGACCAATCCGGCGATGACGGCATAGGGGTGTGCGCCAACATGGTCAGGTGACCAATGAACGCGACCACACATACGTCACCGGCCTGCGCGTCCCCCGCCGCATGTGAGGCGCCTACAAGAGCGTCGCCGCGCGCCTCGGCACCGACCGATCGGCCCGCCTTCTTGATCACATCCGGGCCGACATCCGGCAGCACGGCACCCTTCAGGAGATCGCCGAGCTCGAAGCCGCTGAGCGGGAGCCGGCGGAGCGCCGCGCTCGCAAGGGAGGCCGGCCCCGCCGCGCCCCGGCGGAGGGGTGACCGGCGGGTGGCGTGACGGCGCTCCAGCGGGCGGCAGGCACGAAAAGCCCCCGCCGGCGCGTGGCGGGCGGGGGCCGCTGCCACCCCTGGTGTTCGGATGGTCGGTCCGAGGAGCGGCGGGTTTCGTCCCAACCAGGCAATGATCGGGGACGTCTTCACACTACGTGCCGGTGCGAGAAGCCGGTCCGCGTGGTCCATGGACGAGCCGGGCCGGCGGGCGCCACCGGCGTCGCGTCCAGCGTCAGCGTTGCCGTTGAGCTGCGACGGCTTCGTTATGCTGATGACATCCAACGACAGCGCTGATCATCCTGGAGGTAGCGATATGGCCGCCGAACTCGGCTACTACACGCTGTCGGTGACGGACCTGGACCGGGCCGCCGCCTTCTACGGCGGGCTGTTCGGCTGGGAGGGGAAGCGGGAGCACGAGAGCTACCTGCACATCACGAACACGGCCGTGCCGATGGGCTTCGTGTCCGGCGGCCCCTCGTCGCAGCCCAACCTCTACTACCACGTGCCCGACATCGACGCGGCGATCGAGCGGGTGCGTGAGCTCGGCGGCAGCACGGGGGACGTGATGGACAGCAAGTCCGGCCGGGGCTGCACGTGCACCGACGACCAGGGCACCGTCATCGGCCTGTGGCAGCCCGCCCCCGGCTTCGGGTGATCAGTCGGGCGCCTTGACCGTGGCGATGCCCAGCGTGCTGGTCATCGGCAGCAGGCCGGCCTCGAAGACGGGGCCCAGGACGGGGCCGATCAGCTGCGCCAGGCGGGCCGCGCCGTCCTCGCCCAGGGCCCGCCACGGCCCGGCGGCCAGTTCGTCGGTCATCCGCTCCACCTGGTCACGCAGGTCGCGGCCCCGCTCGGTCGCCAGGCCGGCGTCGTCGACCAGCCCGCGGGCGGCCAGCCGTTCGCGCGCGGCCGCCCACTCGTCCGCCGTCCAGCCGCGACCGGCGAAGGTCTCCGCGGGGGCCGCGCCGATCGCCGCGAACGAGACGAGCGACTCGCACGGGTCGAGCCCGGCGGCCAGCAGCGCGGCCAGGTGGCCGTCGCCGCGGTGCTCGCGCAGCACCGTGGCGGCGTGCCACAGCGCCAGGTGCGGCTCACGCGGCCAGGGCAGGTCCAGGTTGGCGGCGGCGAGCGGCCGCGCCGCCACGCTCACGCTCGCGGCGGCCCGCCCGGCGAGCTCGGCCGCCTCGGCCAGTTCGGCGCTGTCCACCTTGTCGCCGAGCAGGGTCCGGTACGTCTTGTCGACCGCGGTGATCCTGGCCCGCAGCACCTCGGCGGGGCCGGCCACCTCCCAGACGGCGGGCACGTGCTCGGCGATCATGGCGGGGCTGAAGCTGTAGCAGGCGGAGGTGGCCGCCCGGGCGCCTGCCGCCCCCAGCGGGGCCAGCCGGTAGGCGAAGTAGGAGGGCCAGCGCGACTCGACGTCGTAGCCGAGCGCCGCCGCCTCCCCGAACGCCTCCGGCGAGAAGTACACGACCGCGTGAATGGGCTCAAGCTGGTGCCACATGCTCCGGGCAAGCTTCGACATGACGAGATCCTCACTGTCTAGTTAAGGTGTGACAGTGACGATAGAGGCATGGCGCATCACTGGTCAATCCCAAATAGACAGTTATGTCGGGCGGTGGGTGGAGCTGGCCGTCGTACTGGTGAACACCCTCGTGATCACCCAGGCCCGCGGCCGCCCCGTCGAGCCGCCGGAAAGCGGCGCCGAGCGCCTGACGGCCCTCACCGCAGCCGTCACCGAGCCCGCCGGCCGCCCGCGCGAGGCCGGCGACGCCGATGCCCTGGCCGCCGTCGCCGAGGGGCTGCACCCGGTGTTCACCGCGGCGCCCGGCGCCGTCGAGGAGCTGAACGCGATGCTCGTCCGCCACGGCGCCGTTCCCTGCCTGTACGGGGAGCCGCCCATGCTGTCCTTCCACGCCCGCGACGCCGGGACGGTCGACGCGTGGGCCGCCAGCATGGGCACCGCACTGGCCATGGTGATCGGCGTCGGCCAGGGCGTGCGGCTGCGCTCGTGCGAGGCGGCCGGATGCGACCTGGTCTTCTTCGACGTCACCCGCAACGCCTCCCGCCGCTTCTGCGGCCTGTCGTGCCAGAACCGGGCCAAGGCCACCGCCTACCGCGCCCGCCGCCGCGCCTGAGGCCGTGCCGGGGCCGTACGGGTCAGCCGCCGGCCGGCGGGATCGCCCGCCGCAGGCGGCCGGTCAGCGTGCGCAGGTGCGCCACCAGCTCGGGCGGCTCGCGCACCTCGAACTCGAAGCCGAACGCGGCCACCCACACCGCCAGGTGGTCCAGGCTGTCGGAGCCGATCCGCAGCGTGCAGGTGCGCTCGCCGAGCGGCTCCACGGTGCCGAGCGTGGGCGGGACCTCGGCGGCCACGTCCGCGGCCGGGCCGTGCATGGTGAGCACCGCCCGGTAGCGGTGACGGCCGGACGTCATGCCCTCGGCCAGGTATCCCGCCAGGTCCTCGGCGGGCAGCGGGCGGGGCGTGAAGCGCGGGCCGTGCGGCACGCGCGGCGTGACGCGGTCGGCGCGGAAGGTCCGCCAGCCGCCCCGGCCGGTGTCCCACCCGAACAGGTACCACCGCCGCCCGCCGCTGACCAGCCGGTACGGCTCCACGTCCCGCTCGCTCGCCGACCCGTCGCCGTCCACGTACGTGAAGCGCAGCCGCTCGTGGTCGCGCACGGCGGCGGCGATGGTCGTCAGCAGGGCGGCGTCGACGACGGGGCCGCCGGACGGCATGGTGACCATGGCCGCGCCGAGCGCGCCGACCTGGTGGCGCAGCCGGGAGGGCAGCACCTGGTCCAGCTTGGCCAGCGCGCGCACCGACGTCTCGGCGATGCCGGTGACGCCGCTCGAGGCCGCCGAGCGCAGCCCGACGGCGACGGCGACCGCCTCCTCGTCGTCGAGCAGCAGCGGCGGCAGCGACGCGCCCGCGCCGAGCTGGTAGCCGCCGCCGACCCCGCCCTCCGCCTCGATCGGGTAGCCGAGCTCACGCAGCTTGCCGACGTCGCGCCGTACCGTGCGGGGGCTGACGCCGAGCTGGCCGGCCAGCTCCGCGCCCTGCCAGTAGCGGCGCGACTGCAGCAGCGCCAGCAACCGGAGCAGCCGCGCCGAGGTCTCCAACATGACGACGATCCTCGCACCGATCGCGGACAGGATCCGGCCGCGAACCCCTCTAGCGTCGGCGGCACGACGGAAGGAGAATTCCATGACCATTCTTGTGGCGGGCGCGACCGGCAACGTCGGCCGCCCCCTGGTCGAGCAGTTGCTGTCCGCCGGGCACCGGGTCCGCGCGCTCACCCGAGACCCGGCGAAGGCGGACCTGCCCGAGGGCGCCGAGGTGGTGGCCGGCAACCTGGCCGACACCGGCAGCCTCGCCGGGGCGTTCACCGGCGTCACCGCCGCCCACCTGATCAGCTTCGACGCGGCGGACTTCCAGCCGCTGACGAACGGCCCCGGCCTGGTTGAGCTGGCGGTCGGGTCGGGCGTGCGCAAGGTGACGGTGCTGAAGGGGGACGTGGGCAAGAGCCCGCTGGAGGAGGCGATCGAGGCCGGCGGGCTGGAGTGCACCGCCCTGGCGCCGGTGGAGTTCATGTCCAACGCGCTGGAGTGGGCCGCTTCGATCGCCTCGGAGGGGGTGGTGCGCGACGGGTTCGCCGAGTCCAGGAGCGCGATGGTGCACGAGGCGGACATCGCCGCCGTGGCCGCCGCCGCGCTGACGGGCGACGGCCACGCGGGCCGCGAGTACTGGCTGACGGGCCCGGAGGCGCTGACGCCGCCGGACAAGGTGCGGGTGATCGGCGAGGTGCTCGGCCGTGAGGTGCGCTTCGTCGAGCTCGGCCGGGACGAGATGGTGGCGCGGTGGCGCGCGGAGGGCTACTCGGACGACGACGTGGCCTTCTTCCTCATGATGCGCACCGACCCGCCGGCGGCCGGCTACACGGTGCTGCCCACCGTGGAGGAGGTGACCGGCCGCCCCGCCAGGACGTTCGCGCAGTGGGTGCGCGAGCACGCCGCCGCCTTCGCCCCTCAGGCGTAGGCCCGCACCTCCAGCAGGCCGGGCGAGCCCTGGCCGCTGTCCATCGACACCCGCAGCCTGGTCGTGTTCACGGCGGTGAACGCGACCCGGTTGTAGGCGTTCAGGGCGCGCGGGTAGGCGCCGGGGATGTTGGCGTAGGCGGTGCCGTTCCAGTACTGGAGCTTCCACGAGGCGGGCACCCGGACGCCGCCGCCGTCGTCGAAGAAGTACACCTCGGCCGCGCTGATCCGCCGGGCGGCGGGCCAGGTCAGCTCGGCCCACTGCGTGCCGGTCCGCGGCCAGGTCCCCCAGCGGGGATTGGCGGTGTCGTTCGAGCTCTGCGGCTCGCGGCCGTCGTTGATCGCCGCGACGCTCTCCCACGGCGAGGTGTAGGAGGCCGCCGGGGTGGCGTCGCGGGCCACGTTCGCCTGGCCGTCGCCGCCGACGGCCAGGCGCAGGGTCCGGGTCACCGGCGTGCTGAGCGCGTCGTAGTCACGCAGGCGCACGGTGAACTCGTAGGTGCCCGCCGAGGCCGGGGTGCCGGCGATCGTGCCGGTGAACCGGTCGAGCGTGAGACCGGGCGGCAGCGTGCCGCCGGTGACCTGCCAGTCGTAGAACGGCACGCCGCCCTCGGCGTCGAGCGTCTGCCGGTAGGCCTGGCCGGGGGTGGCCGCGGGGAGCGAGGTGGTGCGGATGGCGGGTTCGAGGAACGGGGTGAGGTCGCGGTTCAGCGTCCAGCCGGCGTTCTCGGCGACCAGCAGCGCGAGCTTGGTGAGCATCCACCGCCGGGTCGGGAACAGGTGCGTCCAGCCGCCGCTCTGCCCGCTGAGCCGGTCCCAGTACGGCTGGTCGCCGGGGATGTGGTAGCTGCCGTCCAGCGGCACGGCGCGGCCCTGGTAGGCGACGACGTCCGGGTCGGCGCCGCCGTTCGCCACGTAGGAGCGCATGCCGGCCCAGTCGCTGTGGAAGGCGACGGCGTGGCCGTACTCGTGCATGACGAGCCCGTGCACGTCCAGCACCGAGCCGCGGATGTCGGTCCGGTACCAGTCCTCGTCGGCCAGTGAGGTGAACAGCTGCTTGGCCGCCTCGTCGTACTCCAGGATCATTGCCGTGGACCGGTGCAGCGGCCCGGGGACCTGGCGGCCGTCCCTGGTGTGATAGCGGCCGTTGCCGGCCGGGTACCCGGTCGAGTAGGGCCGCTGGATGCCACGGAACAGCACCCACATGCCGTTGTAGGCCGACTGGTTGGTGACGTTGACGGTGTTCTGCCAGTCGTCGCCCGGCAGGTGGTTGGGCTCGGCCCCGGCCGGGACGGTGTCGAACGGCGCCAGGTCGAAGAACCTGAACCAGTCCTTGACCGCCTCCTCCGAGGCGGTGCGCACGGCCGGGTCGGAGAAGTAGCCGGTGATGTCGTCGAAGCGGTAGTCGAAGGCGATGGGGATCGTCGGTTCGAGCGCGCTCTTCTGGTCCTGCTGCACGCGGATCGGCATCGACTGCTGGTACGTCGCGCCGCCGGCGTCGCGGATCGCCAGCCGCAGCGTGTGCAGCTCGTCGGCGCCGGGGCCGCGCTTGGAGTGGATGGCCAGCTTGAAGGTCCGGCTCTCGGCCGCGCCGGCGAACGTGAGCCGCTTGGTGGCCCCGGTGGCGGTCAGCTCGCTGGGCAGGTCCATCATCAGCCGGGAGGTCCCCTCGGCCTTGAGGTCGATCGTGACCGGGAACCGCGCGTCCTGCGGCGGCCGGACGGTGAGCTCCACGTACGGGTTGGCCAGGTAGCCCTCCCAGTCGACGAGCTGGACGCCGTAGTCGTTGACGGTCCTGCCGAACATGTCGGTGACCTGGGCGGGGGCGGCGGCGTACGCGGGCTGCCGCACGCCGGTGAGTAAGGACGCGAGCAGGAGGAGTGCGGCCACCACGGCCGGTCGTCTCATGGCGTTGACCTCTCAGTTCTTGATGCCGGTGAGCGTGACGCCCTCGATGAAGTAGCGCTGCAGGAAGAAGAACAGGGCGACGATCGGCGCGATGACGGCGGCCGAGGCGGCCATCAGGTAGCCCCACTGGGTGATGAAGACGCTCTGGAACGAGGCCAGCCCGAGAGAGAGCGTGTACTTGTCCTCGTCCTGCAGGTAGAGCAGCGGCCCGAGGAAGTCGTTCCACGTGCCGATGAACGTGAAGATCGTGACCACCACGATCGCGGGCCTGGACAGCGGCAGGACGATCGTCCAGTACACCCGCCACGGCGAGGCCCCGTCGATGTAGGCGGCCTCGTCCAGCTCGTACGGGATCGTCAGGAAGAACTGCCGCAGCAGGAACACGTTGAACACCCCGCCCCCGGCCCCGGCGAACCAGGCGGGCACGGTCAGCGGCAGGAACGTGTCGAGCGCGCCGAGCTCCTGCCACATGACGAACGTCGGGATGATCGTCACCGCGTACGGCAGCATCACGCCGCTCAGCAGCAGAGCGAACACCACGTTGCGCCCCCGCCAGCGCAGCCGGGCGAAGGCGAAGGCGGCGACCGTGCAGGTGAGCACGGTGCCGAGCACGCACACCACCGCGATGACCACGGTGTTGACCAGGTAGAGGCCGAACGGCTGCGCGGTCAGCGCCTCGCCGAAGTTCGACCACAGGAACGGCCGCGGGATCCACTCCGGCGGCGCGGCGAACATCTGCTCGTCGCTCATCAGCGCGCTGCGGACCAGCCATGCGAACGGCAGCAGCGTCGGGATCGCGCCGAGCGTCAGCGCCACGTACAGCAGCACCCTGCCGGACCGGCGCCGCCCCCTCACCGCGCCCCCGCCATCTCGTAGTAGACCCACCGGCGCGCGTTGCGGAACAACAGGAACGTCACCACCATGATGATCATGAAGAGGACCCAGGCGAGCGCGCTGGCGTAGCCCATCTCGCTCTCGGTGAAGGCCTTGCGGAACAGGTAGTAGACGTAGAAGAGCGTGGCGTGGTTCGGCCCGCCCTCGGTCATCACGTACGCCTGGTTGAACACCTGGAAGGTGCCCACGACGCCGACCACCAGGTTGTAGAAGATCGTCGGCGTCATCATCGGCAGCGTCACGTGCCAGAAACGCCGCCACGGCCCGCCGCCGTCGATGGAGACCGCCTCGTACAGGTGGCGCGGCACCCCCTGCAGCCCCGCCAGGAAGATCACCATGGTGTTGCCGAAGCCCCACGTGCTCATGACGATCAGCGACGGGACCGCCAGCCGCTCGCTGTGGACCCACTGCGAGGTCGGCAGCCCCGCCTCCCGCAGCAGCGAGTTGAGCAGCCCGAAGTCCGGGTTGAAGATCCAGATCCAGAGCACCACGTTGGCGATCGCCGGGACCAGCGTCGGCAGGTAGAAGATCGTCCGCCAGATCGCCAGCCCGCGCGCCCGCTGGTTGAGCAGCATGGCCACGGCGAAGCTGACGATCAGCGTGAGCGGCACGGCGCCGAGCGTGTAGTACGTCGTCACGCTCAGCGACTTCCAGAACAGCTCGTCCCCGGCCAGCTCGGCGTAGTTGTCCAGCCCGGTGAACGACGGGCTGCCGCCGATCTGCCAGTCGGTCAGGCTGAAGGCGAACGAGGCCAGCATCGGGCCCACGGTGAAGATCGCGAAGCCGAGGATCGCGGGCAGCGCCATGAGCCACCCCCAGCGCGTCTCCAGGCGGCGCATCAGAGCGCCTGCGTGTGGTGCCAGCCCTGCAGCATCCCGGTGATCCTGGGGGCGGCGGCCTTCAGGATCTCGCCCGCCGGGCGCTTGCCGCTCTCGATCTCCTGCAGCGCGGGGGTGAGCACGTCGGCGCTGATCGCCGCCAGGTTGCGCACCCGGTTGCGGAAGTCGGGGACGCCGTGGTCGCGCGCGTAGTCGACGACCGCGGTGCGGAACTCCGGCGGGTGCCCGGCGTTCTTCGTCCAGGAGTCGATGGCCGCCTGGTCCTCGTAGTACTTCTTCTCCTGGGGCATCCACAGCCCCTGCGCGAACAGGTCCACGTAGCGCGGGTCGTTGTGGAAGGCGAACAGCTCCACCGCCTCCTGCTCGTGCCCGGTCCCGGCGAACACCGACGTAGCCCCCGCGACCTGCGAGGCGGTGTACGGCTCGGCGTAGCGGGGGAGCACGCCGATGCCGTAGCCGGCCTTGCTCTCGTTCATGTCGAGCAGCGACCAGTGGCCGTCGACCACCATGGCCACCCGCTTGGTCTTGAGCAGGATGTTCGTGCCGGGCACGTCGTCGCCGGTGGCGGCCAGCTGGCCGGGGCCGGGCATCACCCGGTGCTCGTAGATGAGGTCCTGCAAGTTCTGGAACACCTCGACGGCCTCCGGGGCGTCGAGCAGGCACCGCCGGCCCGTCCCGTCGGCGAAGTCGCCGCCGTTGCCGCGCAGGAAGCCGTACCAGGCGGCGCCGTAGGTGATGCTGCTGGAGATGCCGAACTGCCTGACCTGCCCGGGGTCGAAACCCGATTCGTCCGGGTGCCTGCCGTTCTGGTCGACGGTCAGCTTGTAGGCGTTCTCCACCAGCTGGTCCCACGTCCAGGCGCTCGCGGCGGTGGCCGGCGGGGGCGCGATGCCGGCCTCGGCGATCGCGGCCTTGCTGTACCAGAGCAGCTCGATCTCGTTGGCGGTGGCGGTGCCGTGCATCTTGTCCGGCCCGTACCAGAGGTAGGCGTCCGGCAAATAGCCCGCTAATTGCGGATATTTCGTGAGATAGGGGAACAGGTTGACCAGCTTGCCCTGCTCGGCCAGCCGGAACGACATGGCCATCGGCACATAGCCCACGTGCGGCACCCGCCCCCCGGCCACCAGCGTGTTGAGCTTCACGTCGTACTCGTCGGGCGTGAACAGCGGCTCGACCTCGATGCCCGGGTTCCGCTCCGCGAACTGGCGGAGCATCTTCTCCACGGCCTTCTTCTCGAAGGCCGAGCCCCAGAACATGAACTGCAGCCGGGCGGCGGCCTCCGAACCGCCACCGCCCCCGCAGGCCGCCGCGGCGGCGCCGAGCGCGGCCAGGCCGCTCATCTTCAACAGGTCGCGTCGTTTCATGGCAGTTCCTTACGCGAGGGGGATCCAGACCCGCATCGCGCGGCCGTCGCGGTTGTCCCACTGGTGGTAGGGGATGGCCGTGGCGGTCACGCGGGCGCTGGTCGCGAGGGCTTCGGGAGGTTCGACGGTGTACGGCAGGCCGCCGGCGGGCTGCCTGACCGCGTACGCGGTGGTCTCGACGAGGACGGTGCGGCCGACGCCGTCCAGGTCGTCCTTGTCCAGCACGCGCAGTTCGGCGCCGGGGGACAGGGCCAGGTCGGCGACGTCCACCCCGGCGGGCTGGTCGGCCTGCTCGAAGCAGTAGACCAGCGGCCCGCGCTCGATCGCGGCACAACCTCTGAGCGCGTCGGCGCGGCGGTGCGGGTGGACGAGCCTGGGCGTCAGGTCCAGTTCCAGCTCGACCGTGTCGCCCGGCCGCCAGGCGCGCTCCAGCACCGCGTAGCCGCGCTCGTCGGGCTCGGCCGCCGCGCTCTCGCCGGCGACCGTGATCGTGGTGGCGGCGCTCCACGCGGGCACCCGCAGCGCCAGCGGCCACCGGCCGCCGGGGGCGCGGCGGACGGTGAAGGCGACCCGGCCGTCCCATGGGTAACCGGTCTCGACCTCCAGCGTCACCGGTCCCGACGTGATCGTGCCCGGCGCGTACTGATGGACGGCCAGGCCGCCGCCGGCCTCGGTGGCGAGGTAGCCGCCCAGGGAGGAGACCAGGCGCATGATGTTCGGCGGGCAGCAGGCGCAGGCGAACCACTCCCGCCGCCGGCCCGCGTACGCGCCCTCGACGTGGTCGTCGCGGCGCTGGAGCGGGTTGACGTAGAAGAAGCGGACGCCGTCGGCGGAGGTGGCGGCGGCGAAAGCGTTGTGCAGCGTGCGCTCGATCAGGTCGGCGTAGCGGCCGTGGCCGGTCGCCAGGAGCAGCCGCCAGTTCCAGTGCACGCTCGCGATGGCGGCGCAGCTCTCGTTGTAGGCGCGGTCCGGCGGCAGCTCGTAGCGGTCGCCGAACGCCTCGCCGGAGTGGCGGCTGCCCATGCCGCCGGTCAGGTGGGTCTTGGTCGCGGCCAGGTCCTCCCAGCGGCGCACCGAGCACTCCAGCAGCGACGCGTCGCCGGTCTCCAGGTAGGCGTCGACGATGCCCGACTCCAGGTAGAGCTGGCGCACCGCGTGCCCGGCGGCCGTCGTGGCCTCCCGTACGGGCAGGTGGTCCTGGGAGTAGACGACGCCGAGGCCGCTGTCGCGGACCCGGCCCCGGCCGCGCCCCTCGACGAGCGCCGTGGCGAGCTCCAGGTAGGAGCGT
This sequence comes from Nonomuraea sp. SBT364, assembly GCF_001083785.1. Taxonomy (GTDB): domain Bacteria; phylum Actinomycetota; class Actinomycetes; order Streptosporangiales; family Streptosporangiaceae; genus Nonomuraea. The sequence goes on along the minus strand of NZ_LAVL01000071.1, from coordinate 14,072 downwards.
TCGCCGGTGAGGCGGTAGAGCTCCACCAGCGCGGTCTCCACCTCGGCGTGCCCGTCGATGCCCGGATGGCCGCCGTGCAGGAACACGGCCACCAGGTGGTCGGCGAAGCGGCGGGCCACGGCGAGGAGATCGGTTCCGGCGCCCGCCCGGGCGGCGGCGACCGCGGCCTGGAACAGGTGGCCGGCGCAGTACATCTCGTGGCTGTACTCCAGCTCGGCGAAAATCCTGTCCGGTTTGACCACCTGATAGTGGGAGTTCAGGTAGCCGTCGGGGCGCTGCGCCCTGGCCAGCACCCCGGCCGCCCGGTCGATGAACTCCCGGTACCCGGGCGCGGGCCGCCGGGCGTGCTCCCAGGCGACCGCTTCGAGCTGCTTGTACAGGTCGGAGTCCTGGAAGCGGTAGCCGCGGAACGTGCCGTCCGCCTCGCCGGCGGCCAGCCGCAGGTTCGGCAGGCTGCCCGCGCGCTCCATCTGCTCCAGGCCGAGCGGGATGCTCGCCTCGCGGTTGACGCGCTGCCGGAGGCCGAACGGCCCGCCGGTGATCTCGACATCGTGGATGGCCAGGGGCCGCTGCACGGCCCGCGATTCGGCGGTCGGCACGGCGGGGCCGCAGACCTGTTCCATCGCGCTCCTCGGAAGCGGGAATAGGTTTTCCTAACCGCACAGTAAGATGTAACACAGCACTGGTCAATGCCTTAGAGTGAGCCGGTGAGCGATGAAGGAAACGGTTTGCCCAAACCGGTGACGATCCGCGACGTGGCGGCGGCGGCGGGCGTGTCGGTCGGCACCGCGTCCAAGGCGCTCAACGGGCGCGGGAAGCTGCGCGAGGAGACCAGGGGCCGGGTGATGGCCGCCGCCGAGCGCCTGGGGTTCCGGCCCAACTCGCTGGCCAGGCAGCTCCTGGCCGGCCGCACCTTCACCGTCGGGCTGGTCACCAGCGACAGCTTCGGCCGCTTCAGCATCCCCGTCATGCTCGGCGCCGAGGACGCGCTGGGCGCCGGGCAGATCTCGGTCTTCATGTGCGACGGGCGCGACGATCCCATCAGGGAGCGCCACTACATCGAGCGGCTGCTGGCCAGGCGCGTCGAGGGCATCATCGTCACCGGCCGCCGCACCGAGCCGCGGCCCGGCGTCGGCGCCCTGCCGGTGCCGGTCGTCTACGCCATGACCCGCTCGGCCGACGCCGCCGACCTCTCGGTCATCCCCGACGACCACGGCGGCAGCGTGCTGGCCGTGCGGCACCTGCTGGCCCTGGGCAGGACGCGGATCGGGCACATCACCGGCCCCCGGCGGTTCGAGGCGGCCCGGCTGCGCGCCGAGGGCTGGGCCGCCGCGCTCGCCGAGGCCGGGGCGGAGCCGGCGGGGGAGCCGCTGTTCGGCGAATGGTCGGAGGAGTGGGGACGGCAGGCCGCGGGCATCCTGCTGCGCGCCGTGCCCGGCGTGGACGCGGTCTTCTGCGGCAGCGACCAGATCGCCAGGGGCGTCGCCGAGACGCTCAGGGAGCGCGGCCGGCGCATCCCGGGCGACGTGGCGCTCGTCGGCTTCGACAACTGGGAGCCCATGGCGCTGGGCTGCCGCCCGCCGCTCACCACCGTCGACCCGAACCTCGGCGAGATCGGCCGCGTCGCGGCGACGCACCTGCTCGACGTGATCGGCGGCGCGCCGCACAGGGGCGGCGTGCGCACGGTGCCGTGCGGGCTGGTGCTGCGCGAGTCGACCCGGGCGTGACTTCATCGAAACCCTTTTCGTGATCCCGGCCTAGAACGTAAACCGGGTGCGGCGACCTGGCAAGCACAGGGGCCCATTGACAAGGGCTGGGATCCGATCTACGTTCCCGAAAACCTTTCAATTCAGCGTGCTCGGAAAGGAGCTGGACGGGCCCGGAGATGTTAGCGCTAACACCAGGAGTTCCGACATGACACGATGGCCGGCAGCTCTCGCCGCCGCGCTTCTGCTCATCCTCGCCACCGCGCCGCCCGCGGCGGCCGGGGCCCCGATCACCACCGCCCTCTACACCGCCGACCCGGCAGCCCTCGTCGTCGGCGACACCCTGTACGTCTACACCGGCCACGACGAGGCACCGCCCGGCGGCACGAACTTCGTCATGCGCGACTGGCACGTGTTCACCTCCGGCGACGCCGCCACCTTCACCGACCGGGGCGCCCGGCTGTCGACCGGCACGTTCCCCTGGGCGAGCGCCGACGCCTGGGCGAGCGAGGTCGAGCGCGGCCCCGACGGCCGCTACTACTGGTACGTGTCCGTCAACGGCGACGGCCCCGGCTGGATGAACATCGGCGTGGCCGTCGGCGACAGCCCGCTCGGGCCGTTCACCGACGCCAAGGGCGGCCCGCTGATCAGCGACAGCACCCCCGGCAGCTCGCCGCTCAACATCGACCCGACCGTGTTCACCGACGACGACGGCCAGGTCTACCTCTACTGGGGCTCCTACTACGGGCTGCGCGCCGCCAAGCTCAACCCGGACATGACCTCGCTCAACGGCCCGGTGATCACGCCGAGCGGGGTGTCGAACTTCTGGGAGGCGCCCTGGATGTTCAAGCGGAACGGCGTCTACTACCTGGCCTACGCGGCCAACGACGCCGGCTGCTCGGCGCCCGGCTACGCGTGCGTCCGCTACGCCACCGCGAGCAATCCGCTCGGGCCGTGGACGCACCGGGGCGTGGTGCTGGACCAGGTCTCCTCGACGACGAACCACCCGGCGATCGTCGAGTTCAAGGGGCAGTGGTACATGGTCTACCACAACGCCGCCGCGCCGGGCGGAGGCGACTTCCGCCGCTCGGTGACCATCGACAAGCTGTACTTCAACGCCGACGGCACCATGCGCAAGGTCGTCCAGACCGGCGGCAACGACGCCAACCTGGCGCTCAGCGCGACCCCGTACACCTCCTACGTCTCGCCCTGGGAGACGCTCGGCGCGATCAACGACGGGCACACCCCGGCGAACTCGGCCGACCACAGCCACGGCGCCTACGGCAACTGGAACCGCCAGGGCACCGAGTGGATCGAGTATCGGTGGCCGTCGGCGCGCGGCGTCGGCAGCGTGGCCGCCTACTGGTTCGACGACGACCTGGGCATCGACCTGCCCGCCTCCTGCCGCGTGCAGTACTGGAACGGTGGCGCGTACGTGGACGTCCCCGGGCAGTCGCCGTGCGGCGTGGCCGCCGGCGCCTTCAACGTCGTCACGTTCCCGCAGGTCAGCACCACCCGGCTGCGGCTGACCATGACCTCCCGGCCGGGATACTCGACCGGCGTCCTGGAGTGGAGGGCCTTACCGTGACCCGAGTCCTCACCGCGCTGCTGCTCGTCGCCGCCCTCCTCGCCGGGGGCGCGCCCGCGCACGCCGACCAGACCATCGGCTTCCCGTCGTTCACCGGCCCGGCGATCCCCGCGCCGCCCGTGGCCTACCGGGCCGGCGGCATGATGCGGGCGATCTACGACGCCGAGAGCTCCGGCACCGACTTCTGGATGGACCGGCTGCTCGCCCGCACCGGCGACGACCCGGCCGGGCCGTGGCTGATGTCACGCGGCCGGGCCCTGTTCATGAAGACGCACACCCCCGGCACGCTCGGCTTCGCCGGGCAGGTGGCGTACTGGGAGAGCATCAGCGACGCCGCCGCCTACACCGTCGCGCTCAGCCCCGGCACGTTCACCGAGCAGGTGAGCGCCCGCAGGCAGACGCCCAGCCACTGGGCGAGCACCCACACCTCGGGCGCCGTGCGGGTGAACCAGACGAAGTTCATCACCCACAACAACGTCGCCGTGACGAACCTGGCCATCACCAACACCGGGTCCGGCTCCACCACCCTGCAACTGCGGGTGACCTCGCCGTACGCCACCTCCGGCAGCGGCGGCGAGCTGACCGGGCAGGTGAACGCCCGCAACAACCTCACCACCCTGTACCCGAGGCTCACCGGCGACGACTTCACCGCCTCCGGCGGCGCGCTGAACCGGTCCGTCACGGTCGCGGCGGGCGCCACGGCGACGGTCAAGGTCGTGATGGGCTTCGTCACGAACGAGATCCCCGAGTCGCGCGCCGAGTACGACGCCTACGCCGGCTACCCGGCGGCCACGGCGTTCGCCACGCACGTGCGCGCCTACAACCGGTGGTGGGCCGACAACGTGCCCTACATCGACGTGCCCGAGCCGGGCATCAAGAAGAACATCTACTACCGCTGGTGGCTGATGCGCTTCAACCACCTCGACGCCGACATCCCCGGGCAGACGTTCCAGTTCCCCACCTCGATGGAGGGCGTGCTGGGCTACAACAACGCGATCGCGCTCACCCAGCCGATGCACATCGACGACCTGAAGTATCTGCGCGACCCGAGCTACGCCTACGGCAACTGGCTCAGCACCGGCCAGACCTCCAGGAACGGCCGCTTCATGGACAACCCGGGTGACCCGGAGAACTGGTCGAACAGCTACACCCAGTACATCGGCGAGGCGGCCTGGCGCAGCTACCAGATCCACGGCGGCCAGCCCGGCATCGCCGCCAACCTCGCCCGCTACGCCGAACAGGACGTCAAGGGCCAGCTCGCGCACTACGACACCGACGGCAACAAGCTCATCGAGTACGACTGGGGCGCGCTGACCGGCAACGACGCCGACGCCGTCTCCTTCCACTGGAAGCCCGGCCGGATGGACCGCGCCGAGTCCGCCTACCAGTACAGCGGCGCGCTGGCCGCCGCCGAGGCCTACGCGGCGATCGGCAACACGGCCAAGGCCGCCGAGATGAACACGCTGGCCACGCAGATCAGGAACGCGATCACCGGCGTGCTGTGGAACCCGGGCAGGCAGCTGTTCGAGCACCGGCTCAAGTCGACGAACGAGTGGGTGCCCTGGAAGGAGATCAACAACTACTACCCGTTCGCCGTCGGCGCGATCCCGAACACCGCTGCCTACCGGCAGGCGCTGCGCCTGTTCGACGACCCGGCGCACTACCCGATCTTCCCGTTCTACACCGCCAACCAGGTCGACAAGGCCGCCGCGGCCGATGCCGGGAACCCCGGGTCGAACAACTTCTCCACGATCAACTCCACCGTCCAGTTCCGCCTCTACTCCAAGGTGCTGCGCGACTACCCCAACGAGTGGATGACCGCCACCGACTACAAGAAGCTGCTCTACTGGAACGCCTGGGCGCAGTACGTCGGCGGCGACACGCGCTGGCCCGACGCCAACGAGTTCTGGGCCAACTGGAACGGCTCGTCCATCACCTACCGCTCCTGGATCCACCACAACATCCTCGGCAGCGGCAACTGGACCGTCATCGAGGACGTCGCCGGGCTGCGGCCGCGCGGCGACGCCAAGGTCGAGCTGTCGCCGATCGGCATCGGCTGGAGCCACTTCGCCGTCGACGACGTGCGCTACCGGGGCGCCGACCTGACCATCGTCTGGGACGACCCGGCCGACGGCGTCGTGCGCTACCCCGGCGTGCCCGAGGGCTACTCGATCTACGTCAACGGCACCCGCGCCGCCACCGTCTCGTCCCTGGTGCCCTTCACCTGGGACCCCGCCACCGGCGCCGTCACCACCGGCGGCACCGGCGGCACCGTCACCCACCACGTGGCCGTGCCCGGCCTGCGCGCCCCCGCCCAGGTGGCGCACACCGGCGCCCGCATGGTGGACCTGCTCGCCAAGGCCGGCGTCGACCTGACCGCCGACCTGGCCAACCTCGCCGCCGGCGCCACCGCGACGGCCTCGCACACCGGCTCGGGCAGCGCCGTCCCCGGCGCCGTCGACGGCTACCCGATCAACGAGCCGTTCTGGGGCGCGGGCGGCTCCCCGAACGGCCAGGACTGGTACGAGCTGAACTTCGGCACGGCCAGGACGTTCAACGAGGCCAGGCTCCACTTCAAGGACAGCCGCCCGGCGAGCGGCACCTACCGGGCGCCGGCCTCGTACACGATCCAGTACCAGGACGGCGGGTCGTGGGTGAACGTGCCCGGCCAGGTCAAGGCCCCCGCCACGCCCCGGGCCAACTACAACCTGGTCACCTTCCCGGCCGTGACCGCGCAGCGGATGCGCGTGCTGGCCACCCACGCCTCCGGGGCGAAGACCGGGCTCACCGAGATCAAGGTGCACAACCGGGGCGGCGTCCAGCCGCCCGCCAACCAGGCCGCCTCCGCGACCGCGACCGCGTCGTACACCTCGCCGTGGGAGAGCGTCGCGGCCGTCAACGACGGCGTCGACCCGCCGTCGTCGAACGACACCGTCAACCCGCGCTGGGGCTGCTGGCCCGAGACCGGCCAGCAGTGGGTGGACCTCACCTGGTCCGCCGCCCGCACCCTCAACCGGGCCCAGGTGTACTTCTTCGACGACGACCAGGGCATCGACCTGCCCGCTTCGTGGAAACTGCAGTACTGGAACGGCAGCGCGTACGTGGACGTGCCCGGCGCGAGCGCGTACACCCTGGCCAGGAACCAGTACAACTCGGTCACCTTCGCCGCCACGAGCACCACGCGGCTGCGCGTGCTGCTCACCGGCAGCGGCAGCTACTCCGTCGGCCTGCTGGAGGTGAAGGCGTACGGGTGACGGCATGACGAAGCCTCGCTGACCAGCCGCAGCGAGGCTTCGGCCGCCGCCGCTCCACGGCTCTGACATGCGCAGATGCGATAATTCCTGTATGGATGTGCGGAGCCGGAACAATGTCCGGGTCATCGGGCCGGAAGGCGGGCGGGCGGTCATGCTCGCCCACGGTTTCGGGTGCGACCAGAACCTGTGGCGGCTGGTCGCGCCCGTCCTCGCCGAGGAGTTCCGGGTGGTGCTGTTCGACTACGTCGGCTCCGGCCGCTCCGACGTGTCCGCCTGGCGCGAGGAACGGTATGCCACCCTCGACGGCTACGCCGGCGACGTCCTCGACATCTGCCGCGATCTCGACCTGCGCGACCTGGTGTTCGTGGGCCACTCGGTCAGTGCCATGGTCGGGGTGATGAGCGCGGCCCGCGAGCCCGGCCGGTTCGCCGGCCTGGTGCTGCTCGTCCCCTCGCCCCGCTACATCGACGACGAGGGCTACCGGGGCGGGTTCAGCGAACAGGACATCGACGAGCTGCTCGCCTCCCTGGAGGCCAACTACCTGGGCTGGTCGGCCACCATGGCGCCGCTGATCATGGGCAACCCGGACCGGCCGGAGCTGGGGGAGGAGCTGACCAACAGCTTCTGCCGGACCGACCCGAACATCGCCCGGGTGTTCGCGCGCACCACGTTCCTCGCCGACAGCCGCGCCGACCTGGCCACCGTCCGGGTGCCGACGCTGATCCTGGAGTGCGCCGAGGACATGATCGCCCCGCGCGAGGTGGGCGCGTACGTGCATCACGCGATCCCGGGCAGCCGGCTCGTCACGCTGGCGGCCACCGGCCACTGCCCGCAGCTCAGCGCCCCGGAGGCCACCGCCGGCGCCATCGCCGCCTTCGCCCGTGAAGGCGTGTGAGGCGGTGTGAGGGCGGGGGACCACCGGGACGAGCCGGAGTTCGCGGCGCTGCTGGAGGACAACCCCGCGGACCTGTACGAGAACGCCCCCTGCGGCTATGTGTCCACGCTGATGGACGGCCGGATCGTCAAGATCAACCGAACGCTGCTGACCTGGCTCGGCCGCGCCCGCGACGAGGTCGTGGGCCGGATGCGCTTCGCCGACCTGCTCACCGTCGGCGGCAAGCTCTACCACGAGACCCATTTCGCCCCGCTGCTGCGCATGCAGGGCGAGATCGGCGGCATCGCCCTGGAGCTCAGGACCGCCGCCGGGGCGCGGCTGCCGGTCCTGGTGACCTCCAAGGTCAGGGCCGGCGCCGACGGCCGGCCGTTGCTGATCCGCAGCACCGTCTTCGACGCGGGCGACCGGCGCGCGTACGAGATCGAGCTGCTGCGCGCACGCGAAGCGGCCGAGGCCGCCCGCGCCGCCGCCGACCGGGCGCGCGAGGACGCCCAGCAGGAGCGCCGGCGGCTGCAGGAGGTGCTCGCCACGCTCCGGCGCAGCTTGCTGCCGCCCGCGCTGCCGGACGTGCCGGGGCTGGCGGTCGCCGCTCACTACCACACGGCCTCGCCCGACGACCTGGGCGGCGACTTCTACGACCTCTATCCGCTGGGGGACGGGCGCTGGGGGTTCTTCCTCGGCGACGTGAGCGGTCACGGGCCCGGCGCCGCGGCCGTCGCCTCCCTGGCCCGCTACACGCTGCGGGCCGCCGCCCTGCACGACTCCGATCCCGCCAGCCTGCTGGCCATCCTCAACACCGCGATGTACGAGGGCCAGGCCGGTGAGGAAACCCACTACTGCACGATCATCACGGGTGTGCTCACGCGGGCCGGTGACGGGTTCGCGGTCACGTTCGCCAGCGGCGGTCACCCTCCGCCGGTCATGCTGCGTGCCGGGGGCGGGGCTGACTACCTGCCGACGACCGGCGGCGTGCTCATCGGCCTGCTGCCCGAGGCGCCCTCGGTCACGGTGGTCGCCGAGCTGCGGCCCGGCGACACGCTGCTGCTCTACACCGACGGGCTGATCGAGGCGCGCACCCACGAAAGCACAGACGGGGGCACAGACGGGCATTCGGACGACGAGGGCCGTTACGGGGACCAGGCCCTGCTCACCTTCGCCGGGCACCTCGCGCCGGCGACGCCCGGCGGCGTCATCGGCGCGATGGCCGCGCTGCTGGACGAGCTGGGAGAGGGGCTCGACGACGACGCCGCGCTGCTGGCCCTGGGGGTGACACCGGACGCGGGGACGACCGGTGCGGGCCGCCGCCCCGGCCGCTGACGGTCCCCCTATACGCCGATATCTCGGCCTTTACAAGATCTTGTCACGCAATAGAACCGGTGTTACCTCTTGCGAAGGCGCGTGTCATACGCGTCCCCACGGCGTGCAGGAGGACAACGGTGTCAGCTAGACCCTGGTTACGCAGCACATTTCTGGTCGTCGCCCTCACGGCCTCGGCCCTGCCCCTGGCCGGTGCCGCGCAAGGCGAGCCCGGCGGGCAGGCCGTCGAGGTCCATGATTTCCAAGGCGAGAACCACGGCAAGCCCGACCTGGACAACAGGCGGGGCACGGTCCCGCCGCCCGCCGGGGTGGCCCGCAGCGCGCCGGCGGGGCAGGTCCGCTGGAACGCGCTCGGCACCCCGGCCGTCGTGACCGCCGCGGAGCCGCTCGCCGAAGGACTCGGCGCGGATCCCGAACAGGCCGCGCGCGCGTACCTGAAGGCCAACGAGACGCTCTTCGGGCTGTCCGGCGCGTCCGTCGACGCGCTGGAACGGGTCGCGGTCAACCCCATCGGGGAAGGCCACGCCGTGCTGCTGCGGCAGCGCTTCGGCGACCTGCCCGCCGGGGTCGACGGCCTGGTGGCCGTCGGCGTGGCGGACGGGAAGGTCCGGCACGTCACCTCGTCGCTGTCACGCGACACGGCGGCGCCGCCCGCCGCGGCGATCAGCGAGCAGCAGGCGCTGGAGATCGCCGCCAGGGACGGCGGCATCGACCTGGCCTCGGCCACCACCAAGCAGGTCACCGCGGTGGCCGTCCCGGCGGCCGACGGCGTGCACAGCGCCTACCAGGTCGTCCTGATCGGCGGCGGCCAGGAGGAAGCCGCCGCCTACACCACGCACGTGGACGCCGTCAGCGGCGCCATCCTCGTCAGGGAGAACCTGGTCGACCACCACTTCGACCCGGACAACCCGCAGTGGGCGGCCTTCCCGGCCAACCCGCCCGCCGACTACTCCTCGGCCGACACGCGCGACATCTGGTGCCACGCGGCCGGCCCCGGCTGCGATTACGTCGTCGGCGGCGACCCGGCCACCGGCAAGGCGTGGGACGTCGACCACGCCACCGGCACGCCCACGAACACCAGCAAGGGCAACGCGGCCCACACCTTCGAGAACCGGGCCAGCGGCGACCCGTTCACCGTCGGCACCCGGTCCAACGTGGCCACGCCCAGCCGCGACTACGTCTACCCGTGGCGCAACACCTGGTACGAGGCCAAGTGCGACCCGGCCGTGTTCGACCAGCCGGGCGAGAACGACCTCGAGGCGTCGATCGCCAACCTGCACGCCATGCACAACCGCATGCACGACTGGTCCTACCGGCTCGGCTTCACCGAGGGCGCGTGGAACATGCAGGACGACAACGGCGACCGGGGCGGCCTCGGCGACGACCTCGAGCAGGGCAACGCCCAGGCCGGCGCCCGCGTCCTGAGCGTGCGCGACAACGCCAACCAGATCACCGGCCCCGACGGGGTCGCGCCGATCACCAACATGTACCTGTGGCAGCCGATCGCCGGCGCCTTCTACGCGCCCTGCGTGGACGGCGACTACGACATGTCGGTCATCGGGCACGAATACAGCCACGCGATCTCCGGCCGCATGATCGGCGGCCCGAACGCCGGCTGGAGCGGCGCCCAGGCCGGCGCCATGAACGAGAGCACCTCCGACCTGATCGCGATGGAGTACCTGTTCGAGTACGGGTTCCGCCCGCGCGGCGACACCCCGTACGTCACCGGCGGGTACGTCACCGGCGACGCCACGCGCGGCATCCGCAACTACGACATGTCCAGGTCGCCGCTCAACTACAGCGACATCGCCTACGACATCGTCGGCCAGCAGGTGCACGCCGACGGCGAGATCTGGACGGCGACCCAGTACGACGTGCGCGCCGCGTTCGTCAAGCGGTACGGCAAGGGCACCGCCAGGCAGCAGCAGGCGTGCGCCGACGGCCGCACCCCGGTCGAGCGGTGCCCGGGCAACCGGCGCTGGGCGCAGGTGTCGTTCGACGCGCTGCTGCTCATGGCCTCCGGCGCGGTCAGCTACGTCGACCACCGCGACGCCCTGCTCGCCGCCGACGCCATCCGGTTCGGCGGCAAGAACCAGGACATCATGTGGCGCGCGTTCGCCGAGCACGGCCTGGGCGAGGGCGCGGCCAGCAACGGCTCCAACGACCCCGACCCGGTCCCCAGCTTCGTCGACCCCGAAGGCAAGAACGGCTCCCTGCGGCTCAAGCCGCTCGGCGAGGCGAAGGACGCGGCGCTGCGGCTCTACGTCGGCGACTACGAGGCCCGCGCGGTCCCCGTCGCCGACACCGACCCGGCCACGGACCTGGGCGACACCGTCAAGATGACGCCCGGCGTCTACGACTTCGTGGTGGCCGGCGACGGGTTCGGGCACAGGCGGCTGAAGTTCGTCGTGATCGGCGGCGTGACGCTCCCGCTCCCGCTGCCGCTGACCCGCAACCACGCCTCGGCGACCGCCGGCGCGGCCGCCACCGGCGACGGCGTCAACCAGGCCAGGCTGATCGACGACACCGAGGCGACGAACTGGGCCTCGCTCACCGGCGCGCCGGCGGGCAAGTCGGTCACCGTGGACCTGGCGGGCGACGACCCCGTCAAGATCCGCCGCGTCCAGGTGAGCGCGATGCTCAGGCCCAACGTCGGCGACCCGGCCGACCCGGGCGGCCAGAACCGGTTCTCCGCGCTGCGCTCCTTCGAGGTGCTCGCCTGCCAGCAGGACTGCGCGGACCCGGCCAGTTTCAAGAAGATCTACACCAGTGACGCGGACGCGTTCCAGACCTCGCTGCCGCGTCCCCGGGGCGCCGACCTGCTCATCGAGTCGTTCCGGGTGCCCACCACGTCGGCGACCCACCTGATGCTCCGCACGCTCACCACCCAGTGCACCGGCAACCCGCTCTACGCCGGCGAGCAGGACGCCGATCCCAACTCCGCGACGGACTGCGCCACGGCCAGCCCGCAGCGCGACCAGGTACGGGCCGCCGAGTTCCAGGCGTTCTCGTACTAGACCGTCCATGGGGTGAGGCTCCTCGCGGGCCTCACCCCAGCACGGACCGCACCGCCTCCTCGGTGCGCGCGATCACCGTCGGCCCGTCCTCGGCCGTGATGATCGGCCGCTGGATGAGGATCGGGTTGGCGGCCAGCGCCGCGACCCAGCGGTCGCGGCCGCCGGCGTCGCGCGGCCAGCGGTCCATGCCGAGCTCCGCCGCCCTGGGCTCTTCGGTTCGGGTGATGTCCCACGGCTCCAGGCCCAGCCTGAACAGCACCTGGCGGATCTCGCTCTCCGTCGGCGGGTCGTCCAGGTAGCGGCGCACGGTGTACGCGGCCCGCTCCGCGTCCAGGACCGACAGCGCGGAACGGCACTTGGAGCACGCGGGGTTGATCCAGATCTCCATGGACCGCATCATCCCCCGGCCGAGGCCACGGCGGTGAGCAGGACGAGCACCAGCGTGGCGACCGCGAGCAGGCCGTGCCCCACGACCACGGCGACCGGGATGCCCGCCTCGGGCGCGGCGGTGCGGCGCGCCGGGATCCAGCGGGCCAGCAGGACGAAGCCCAGCAGCGCGACCGGGACCAGGATGACCAGCGCCGCCCAGGCCAGCGCCGGGGCGCCGGTCACCAGGTACGCGATCCAGACGACCAGACCGGCCGCGGCGAGCAGGAAGTGCCCCGAGACGACCGGCACCGGGAACCGGCCGGACGCGCCGTCGCGGCGGCGCGAGAGCCAGACGCCCAGCATGAACAACCCGCCGAGCGCGGTGACGATCCAGGTGACGAGCGCTGTGGTGCCCATGGTGTACTCCTTCTCCTCACGATCGCTGGAAGCCGCCGGCCTGCGTGGCCTCGTCGGCCACCCGGACGCCGTACCGGTAGGCGAGCCTGCCGCCCAGGGCCCCCGACACCGCCAGCACGGCCAGCCCGGCCGCCGACAGGGCGAGCTGACCCGCGCCCACCGGCCCGCCCGGGGCGCGCCACGCCCACGCCGCCCCGAACAGGGCGGTGACGGCCAGGTTGAGCCCCAGGTGCGCCACCGCCGTGCGGAACGCCGCCGTGCCGGGCTCGATGCCCAGGAAGTCGAGGAACCCGAACGCGGCCGCCGCCACCGCGCCGATCACGCCGATCGCGATCAGCCAGAGCGCCCCCTTCGCCAGGAACCCCGCGTCACCCACCACGAGCGACGCCAGGTCGAAGACCAGGCTCGCCACCCAGGCGCCGATCGGCACGGTCACCAGCATCGGATGCAGCGGATGCCCGTACGGCCCCGCGAGCGGCGTAGAAGGACGCTTGGCCCGCAACAGCGGACTGGACATGGCCCACCTCCTATTTCACCAATGAGTTTTAGTGAAACTCGCCTCAGCCGTCAATAGCAGGAGATTCGACGTACCCGAATGGGTGTTATTCTCGGAATGTGAGCCAACCCGCGCTTGACGCCGTCGCGGCGCTCGGCGACGACCTGCGCCGCCGCATGTACGACTTCATCCGCCGCGCCGCCGCGCCCGTGACCCGCGACGAGGCCGCCGCCAGCGTCGGCATCTCCCGCAAGCTCGCCGCCTTCCACCTCGACAAGCTCGTCGACGTCGGCCTGCTCACCGCCCGCTACGCGCAGCCGCCGGGCGCCCGCCGCGTCGGCCGCGCCCCCAAGGTCTACGAGCCCGCCGGCCTCGACGTGCGGGTCAGCATCCCGCAGCGCGAGCACGGCCTGCTCGCCGCCATCCTCCTGGAGGCCGTACGGGCCCAGGCCCCCGGGGAGTCCGGCCGCGACGCCGCGCTCCGCGTCGCCGGCCTGCGCGGCCGCGCCCTCGGCGAGGCCGAACGCGACCGGCTCAAACCCGGGCGGCTCGGTGCCGAACGGGCGCTGACCTGCGCCGGGCAGACCCTCGAAGGCCACGGCTTCGAGCCGGAGCGCGTCACCCCGACGCTCGTGCGGCTGCGCAACTGCCCGTTCCACCCGCTGGCCGCCGAAGATCCCGACCTGGTGTGCGCGATCAACCACGCGTTCCTGGCCGCGTTCCTCGACGGCCTCGGCGCCGCCGCCGTCGACGCCGCCCTGCGCCCCCGCGAGGGCGCCTGCTGCGTCGAACTCGGCACACCGGACTGACGGCCGGGCCTGTCGGCGGGGGTTCGCGCCGCCTCCGGGCCCGGGTTGGGTAGGTTGGCCCGTCATGCAGGTACGCCCGAGTCCCGCCCCGCCCGCCCTCGTCCCCGCCCTGACGGCGGCCGTCCTCATGGCCGTCGTCGCGGGCTGCGGCGACGAGCCCCGCACGGCGCTGCCGGCCGACCCGCCACCGGCCTCCTCGGCGGC
>NZ_LAVL01000070.1 GCF_001083785.1 Nonomuraea sp. SBT364 | reverse complement strand
TTTTGATAATACGCAGACCACCGTGCTTTACACTTTCCTCTGCGGCGGCGGCGTAGGATTTGAATAAGAGACAGGTGCTTGGGACGGGAACGGTGGTCGGGTCGGGAACGGTGCTTGGGGCGGAGTCGGTGGCCAGGTCGAGAACGGGATCGCCCGCCAGTACCGCACGCTGCAGGCGCCGCAGCGTGACGCCCGGCTCGATACCGAGCTCGTTCACCATGACCCGACGCGCCTCCTGGTACACCGCCAGCGCCTCGGCAGGCCGGGCGGAACGATACAGCGCCAGCATCAACTGCGCCCGCGGGCGCTCCCGCAAAGGATGCGCCTCGACGTGCGCGGCCAGCTCACCCGCCACGACATGATGGTCACCGGCGGCGATGCGCAGGTCGATGAGGTTCTCCAGCGAAGTGAGCCGTTCCTCCTCAAGCCGCGCCGCCTCGATCTGCGCCCACACCTGGCCCCCGCCCTCCAGCGCGGCACCGCGCCACAGCGCCAGCCCCTGCTCGTAGAGGCGGATCGCGGCGGCCCGGTCACGAGTGGCGCGCGCCTGCCGCACCAGCATGGAGAACCGGTTCGCGTCCACGTTCTCCGGCGGCAGGTCGAGCCGGTACCCGACCGGCACCGTGGCGATGACCTTGTCCGGCAGCGCCTCCCGCAGCTTGGATACCACGATGTGCAACTGCTTGACCGTGGTGGACGCCGAACTGCCGGCCCAGACGTCGGCCAGGAGCCGCTCGGTCGTGACCACCTGGCCGACGTTCAACGCCAGCCGGGCCAGCACCCCCACCCGCCGCGCTCCCGCAAGGCGCAGAACGGCACCGTCCACCGCGATCTCCCACGGCCCCAGGATCCTGATCTCCACGCCCACCGAGAACGCTCCCATGCCCCAGCCTTGCGAAGGGCCAGGAGTCTAGCGGACGAAACCGGTCAACTTGGCGGGATACCGACGTCGTCGAAAGCGGCCGTTAGAAGGCCGCGAACGGGGTGGGATCAGCGACCTGCGGTACTGGGTTTCATTCCTGTCTGAGCCGCACATCCTCTGGCGAACTCGGCCCCGCCCTCCCGCCGAAACGCCGGCAGAGTCCTAATCGCTCAGGTCATCGTTCCGTGTCGGCTCGCCGGTACGGGCGATGTGGTGCTCCATGATCTGGCGTATTTGGCTAGGCGTGCGGACTTCGATGGCATGGGGAAAGATCCCCGCCCTCTTGAACGTGTGCCATGCGAGGGAACAGTTGGCAGGTAGGTCACGCCGGTGCGCCTCGGCGGTGTCCATGTGCCACACGCTCGCACGCAGGGACAGCGAATCCACCAGCCACAACTGGTAGTCGTCGTGATGTTCGGCCAGATGGCTGATGTACTGAGCGAGTACGTTTCGCGCGACCATCTCAGCCGAATCGGCCATGACGATCCCCTGGCTGAGCTCGCTGGGAGCCTGGTGCCAGTCTTTGGCATGCTGTTCGGTGTATTCGACGAGGTAGACGAACCGGTCGGCAACCTCGAGAAAGTCCGACTCGCCCAATTGTTCGGCCGCCCTCGCCGAGAGCCGAGCCCAGTTCGCGATGCCGGCGTACAGCGCCGCCTGCCGCCTGGTTTGCAGGTGATCGTCGTAGGAGACGGTCTCCTCCAGGTTAGGCATGTTGAGCAGCGCCGCGACCTGATAGAGCCGACCGGGCGGGAGCAGGCGGTTCCGCGCGGAGGTGAGATCGTCCGTCACGGCCTTCAGTGTGGAGGACGTCCATCGCCAGGTTGGCAGGAAGGCCAAAAGATCTTCCATGGCAATTTCCACGGGCCTGCGGCGGTGCTGCTACGACGGCCAACTCCGCGGTCCGCATCCGCTGGCCGGAGCAGCCTTCGCCATCCATTCTGCGCTGCGCTGCGCGGGGATCGGGACGACGATGTTGATCACAGCCGGTGCAGTCGCCCACTCCCAGGACCTACCGGCCAATCCAACACGGTTGACGTCAAAACCGTCAGACGAGCACCGCCGACCACCTCGAGGTGACCGGACCTGGACGGCCTACCCGGCTGCCCTGCGCCGGTAGCCCGCGCAGATGACGGACAAGCCATGCGACAGGAGATAGCTGACTGGCTGGACTGCGACTGGAAGGTGCCCCTCGGAGAGGCGTTGCGGCGCTAGAGGCTGACCGAGAGCCATGTCATCTTGCACGTCTTCACCCGAGGCTCCCACTCGTCCGATCACACACGCCCATGCGTGGCAGTCCAGGCGGCTACAAGAAGTAATTAGCTCCTGGTTGTCCTCATCCCCAGGAAGGCATCCGCCAGCTCACCCTCACGCTCGATTCCCTGAACGACACCCAGCACGACCGGCAGCGGCGCAATTACCGCTCATGCATGACAGCGAATGAGCGATCACCTTAACCTGCGGCCGAGAAGCCGCTGGTCAGGGGCTGAACGCCGACGTGGAGGGTGGTGTCTTCAGCAGCATCCGAGCCTGCGGTACCCACATTAGGAGAGTGGGGGTTACTCCGCCCGTCTGGGTGCGTTGAGCTGGGGAAATAGCGAGTACGTCGTATTGGTAGCGGAAGATCATCCCGCACATGTCCCCGGCCTCCGTCTGAGAGCAACTATGTCGTCCAGTGGCAAGAAACCCGGAGCCCAGGGCCGCCAGGCCCGAGCACCGGAAGAGGCGCGGCAGCCTGAGCCGCCACCCGCTACGCACCTCGGCTGCTGGACCGGCAGCGCCAACAGAGCACCGCATCGGGCAGCAGCGATCTCCAGCGGCCTTCGATCCGGCTTACGCACCGCCTCAGCCCTCGAGCACGGCTACGCCCATGGGCTCACTGGAGTACTAAGAGGGTGAGGGTCTCCCTGTCCGCGTAGGCAGCCTGAGCTAGGCAAATGGCCTAGGCAGGACATGAGCCGCGTAAGATCATCCTTCGCATCTCTCCGGCTAGATCCCCACTGTAACGAGCGCTCGCAGGGCAACGGTAGCGCCCATGTCGCGGTTCGCGTAGCAGCGATGTCTTCTCGTTGGATAATAGCCGATGGTCGGTTCGTCCGCAGATTCCATGCTTATCCCCGACGATTTGTGAAGATTCGCATCCAGTGGGTAACTCGATTGGGAGCGGACATCTCTGAGCCGAAATGTGATCGCTCACAGCCGCGCGGCCACGCGGAAAGGCGGCTATGCTGCCCTCTAGTACAGGACGGGACATGTCCACGGGCCCAAGTAACGCTCCAGACGGCTAAGGCCGCACAAGTGCCTGCGAGCAGGGAAGAAGGGAGGAGATAGCATGAGCTCCTCCCTGATCGCCGCGATGGCCAAGGCTGAACCCCTCTACCAGATTCCTGAAGACGACTTGGTCGGCGATGTTCTGATACCGGCAATGGCGGCAGCAGATGAGGCCCGCATTGGAGCTGGCTTCTTCAGCTCTCGGTGTTTTGCGCAGATAGCACCCGGATTGGCCGAATTTCTAGCTGATCCCGAGCGTCGCTTGAGTCTCCTGATCAGCCCAGAGATTGACGATGCCGATCGCGAGGCGCTCGAACGGGGGGCCAAATCTCCTGAGCAGGTCATCCATGAACTCGAACAGCGGTTGTTTACTGAAGCGGTGGTCTCGTCGTCGGCTCTTGTACAGCACACTCTAGATTGTCTTGCATACCTCGTAGCCACGAAACGCTTGAGAGTCCGCTTCGCCTTGATGACGCGTGGACAGTATCACAAGAAGAAGTGGCTCCTACGTGGTGGGACTAAGTGGCTTGCCGTGCACGGCTCAGGCAATGCTACCGCGCGTGGCCTTCTTATAAATGGTGAGCAGATGACTGTCGACCGGCCGTGGGTCGATGGTCGGGCAGCTGAGGCACGGGTAGCTAAGCTGCTCATGGGTTGGGAACGAGACTGGAACAACCAAAACCCACATGTGCTCGCCATTGAAATCGTGGACGGCTTGCGAATAATCGGCAAGCGGGGAGCGCTGCAGTCCATTCCCACGATCGAGGATTTCTGGAAAGCCTGGCAGATAGACCACATGCGTGGACTTGAGCCGGACCTTCCACCCGGAGTCACAATAGAGCCTCCTCGTCTCCTGCGGATACCGGATGGCCTTGAATGGGAAACCGGCCGGTATCAACATCAGGGAGTCGCTGTTAGGACATTCCTTGGAGCCGGTTCCCGCGGAATTCTTGCCATTGCCACTGGTGGTGGCAAGACTCAAACATCACTCATTACGTCAGTGGTTGAGCAGGATCGCCATAGTGGCCCGATGCTCTTGATGATAATCGTGCCGACAGCGCCACTAATGCGGCAATGGGTAGAGGTGATCCGTCGGTTCGGTGTTGAGCCTGCCATGCCGAGCAATATGACGGTTCCCAAACGGCGCGTGTGGCTCGAAGAGCTTAAAGCAAGCCTAGCAACTAAAGCAAGATACACGTCTGTCGTTTTGTGTACCCAGAAGCTGTTCACTGGCGACACTGCATTGCGCGAGGCCATAGATGGCCTCGCACCGCATGTGCAGACTATGATCATCGGTGATGAGGCGCATAACTTGGGTGCGCCGGCTTTCATGCGCGTGGCACCTCAACGCTTCGATATACGACTCGGCTTGTCGGCGACGCCGTCGCGTCAGTACGACGAATCCGGAAGCGCTCAATTGTTCGACTACTTCGGCTCGCCGATTTACGAATTTACGCTTGCAGATGCAATCGCAGGCGGATGTTTGACGCCGTATCGATACCACTTGCACGAAGTGAATATGACGTCGGATGAATTTGCGGCTTATGTTGACTTGAGTCGGCAGCTCCGGCGCAAGGGTTTCTCTAGGCAGGATGATGGCTCTACCGAAGGGCAAGACGATCAGATTGAACACCTGTTGCGTAAGCGACGTGCTGTTCTCGAACAAGCATCGGGGAAAATAGCAGCGCTTGAGGCTCTCCTCGTTGAGACTGGCGTACGCAGTGTCTCTCGGACTCTTATATATGCCTCGGCGAAGCAACAGGTTCTCGGAGGCGTAAAGCAACTCGAGGAAGCGAATGCCCTTCTCCGCCGGCTCGGGATCCGGTTTCATGAATTTACAAATACGGAAACCGGTCGTAGTGGATCGGAGCGATACCTCGAAGCGTTCGGTCGAGGAGAGTATCAGGTGCTGACTGCAATGAAGGTGCTCGACGAGGGCATTGACCTGCCAGAAACTGATACGGCCTATCTCTTGGCGTCGAGCACTGTTCGCCGAGAATGGGTTCAGCGGCGCGGACGGATTCTTCGACGGGCAGAGGGTAAGACGCATGCGGTACTCCATGACTTCATCGTGGTGCCACCGGATGACGAAGCAGGTGAAGGACGTACGATTCTCACCGGCGAGCTTCTGCGTGCTCGCGAATTTGCCGGTGCAGCTGAGAACGAGTACGACCCGGACGGTCCCCGGACGGTCATTAACAGGCTGGAGCGCATCCTTTAAGGCAGAGGTCTTAGAATGGCAGTCACCCCCCGCATTAATGATGTCGCCAAGCAAGAAGTGCGCGCGATAGAAGAGCGTTATCCTGGATACAGAGCAGCGCTAGTGAAAGCTCTCGATGACGTGGTCGGCTTGCAGTCAAAAGCGCACGCCACTCAGCGTCGAGAAGATGTAACCAAGGTAGTCGAAGTACTCAGTCGATCGGCTGTCATCGCTAAGGGCGGAGAAAGCTAATGCTCATCAAGTCCGTGCACATCGCCCGCTTCAAGCTCATGCGTGACGTCACGATTCACTTCTCTGTCGACCCTGCCAAACCTCTTACAGTCATTCGCGGTGAGAATGGCTCCGGAAAGACGACATTGTTGTACGCGATGCTATGGGGCCTGTATGGAATGCAGGGCTTGACCAAAGTAGCAAACGTCGACACACCACGCCTTACATCTACGTTCTGTGCTCCTGGCGTACCCGTAAACGTAGAGGTGGAGATTGTTTTCGAGCACACGGACGATCTAGGCACGAGTAGCGACTACCGCCTGCGTCGTATGGTTCTAGAGACTCCGATGGTCGATGCCCCTCCGCGACGAGGACAAGACCAAGTTACCCTATTCCGGCTCACCCCAGAGGGCGACAAGCCAGTAAATCCTGCAGAAGCCTGGATCGAGCGGCTAGTTCCGCAGCGTCTGTCCGACCTCTTCTTCACAAACGGTGACGACATCCAAAAGTTTATCTCTGGGCGTGTCCATTCGCATGAGCGGCAGAGCAAAGTTCATCAGGCAATTCGAGAGCTCCTTGGTATCGATCAGTTGACGTCTTCGGTTGCCGACCTGAAGTATGTCCACGGCAACATTAAACGCCGAGTATCCGCAGAGAGCGGTAAGGACGCTGAAGAGTTGGAGAACCTGTGCGAGAATCTCCGCCGCCAGATTACTGAGCAAGAGGTAAAACGCGCACATCTTGAAAGCCGCCAGAAATCGATGGAGGTCCAGCAGCACGAGTGGAATCGTGAGCTTAATCAGCTGCGCGGTATCGGCGATCTCGATGAATTGAATATGCAAATCAATGCGCTCAAGAAGCGCATTGAGGGATGTCGCAATCGAGTAGAAGCCGCCCTTGCTGATATGCGGACTGCTTTTAAGAGCCAGGCACTTTCCTTGGCCCTTGCGGCAACGAGTATCGATGAGGGTCGGTCGAAACTTGAAGAACTCGCCGATCGGCGTGTGATTCCCAACAGGTCCCTTAAGGTCCTCGAAGACCGACTAGAAGACGGCGAGTGCATCTGCGGCGGAGACCTGCGTCCTGGTTCCGTTCTGAGGGACCACGTTCAGCATCTGCTTGACGACCAGCGCGAGAACTCTGAAATGGTTGAGCGCCTGACGGAGCTGCGCTATTCTGCGCGAGGTCTCGCCGTTGCCGCTGCGGACAGTGAAGACTTCGCTGCCAGGCGCGAGGCGACGCTTCTGGCGTATACATCAGCACGGGATGATCTGGCACGTGCTGATGTCGAGCTAAAGCAGGCCGAAACTAAGCGCAGCCGTATCGATGACACTCGTGTGCGTACCCTCACAGATGAACTTGCAGCTGTGGGCAAGAAGATCGGTGATGGAGTTCTCGAGCTAGGGCGTATCGAGGAGCGCATAAGCTCCCTTGAAACCCAGCTGGCGGAGCGCGAACAAGAACTTGCTAAGGTTACGCAAAAGAACAAGGCCAATCGAGATCTCATCATCAAGCGTGATGTGGCTGAGGAGCTGCGATCTCTAGCGGAACGAGTTCAGCGCCGCCTTGAGGGCGAGTACGTGCAGATGGTTTCGGCACGCTTGCAGGATATTTTCCTGTCGATCGTCGGTGCCGAGCCGGATGCCCAGCTCGGCGTTTTCCGACGCGTCTCTATCACGGAGAAGTTCGATATCGTGGTCGAGAGCCAGCATGGGACAAATCTTGATACAGACTATGAGCTAAATGGTGCATCGCAGCGTGCACTAACCCTCGCTTTCATCTGGTCGCTTATGGAGGTTGCTGGGATCACCGCGCCACGCCTGATCGACACACCTCTAGGTATGGTTTCAGGGGGAGTGAAGCAGCGGATGGTAAACACCATCACTCATCCTCCAACGGGTGACCAGCCGCCGTACCAGGTCATCCTTCTTCTGACCCGGTCCGAGATCATGGAGGTCGGTGAGCTGCTGAATCAGCATGCCGGCGCGTTCGCGACGATCTCGTGTAGCAAGGATTACCCCACTGACCTTGTGTATGAGTGGCCCGGAGAAGAGCCGGACGTCCGAGCGTGTTCCTGTACGCATGAACAGGCATGCCGAATTTGCGCACGCAACATCGACAATGCACATGGTCTCGCGTTTCGCGATATGGAGGCAGCGATTTAATTGGCAGACATCATCAATCGATACGCCCCCATTGACCTGTACATGCCCGAGGACTCTCATCGAGTAATTCGTGAGCATGTCGGTCACGGCCAGCCGTTTCCTCGCCAGGTCGATGCTTGGTGGATCGCCTTTTGTCTTGGTGTCCGACACAAGGAAAAGCGACCTATGCCGGAAAGGCGTACCAAGTTCATGGAAGGCACAATCCTGAGTAGCGATCCTTGGCGAATAGTCCATCTGGAACTGGTCGCACTCGGCTTGCATGGCGAGGAGATCCTTACCCGTCCTCGTGAGGTCGTGCAAGTAGCCACGGAGCACGCGAACTACGGCCTTGAGGTTCTGGTCAACGCGCTGACAGGGCAGAACGAACCTACGTTGGCTCTGATGAATTTTTTTGATATGACGAGGCTATAAGCGGAGAGGCCATGGGCGCATGCATATGGGTTGGGCCTAACGGAAGAACGTGAGATCTTCGTCCCCCGTCGGGGCGAGTGCGTAGGGTGAAAACGCATGTCGGCGTAGATGCGCACGTGAAGCTATGGGCCGCTGGGAAAACTCGTAGCATTCCGGGTTCGCAGCTGATGGTCTGGTATGAGCGTCTCGGAGAGACCGTGGAGATGCTGACGGCCAAGCTTGGAGCGATCTTGACGCATCTGGTTAAGCGGCAAGGCCAGCTTCTGCTGATCGTTCCCCGAGTGTGCCAAGTCGCGATTAATCGTGCATCGCTCCACCTGTGCGTCAGCTTCTCGTCCCTGGGTTAAGCATGATCCAGCGGCAGTCTTGGTCTCAGTGAGGTCTAGGTTAGTCAGGTTGTCATGACAACCCATGGTCGATCGCCCATCTACCTCTGAGCCGGCCTGCTGAGCCACCGGATGCGCTGTGGTGGAAGAAGCGCCATGTAGTGGTCGGTCGCAGGCGAGAAGCCGGATTGCCCTAGGGATTTACTTCGTTATCTGCGAGACAGCCCATGATGTCGGAGGGGTTAGCTAGGATCTCACT
Source organism: Nonomuraea sp. SBT364 (assembly GCF_001083785.1). Classification (GTDB taxonomy): domain Bacteria; phylum Actinomycetota; class Actinomycetes; order Streptosporangiales; family Streptosporangiaceae; genus Nonomuraea. The sequence continues at coordinate 31,912 of NZ_LAVL01000070.1, read as the reverse complement.
GCACTCCTGGCGAGGCAAGAGCCGCCTGCGAACCTCGTCGCCAGGAGTCACGAGGGGAAGGCGTGCCGGCGTTGGGAGCTGAACGTGTCGACTGATACTGATCGTGCGGAAGTGGTGTATCTCGACTACAACGCCACGGCTCCTCTGCGTCCGGAGGCGCTCGAAGCCATGTTGGACTCCTTGGGAAGCGTCGGCAATGCTTCCAGTATCCACATGGCAGGTCGTGATGCAGCATCGCGTGTCGATCTTGCCCGTCAACGACTTGCCCGCCTGCTCGGCTGTACGCCCGGCGAACTCATCTTCACGTCTGGCGCGACAGAGGCGAACAACCTAGCGCTTCGTGCGGGCTATGCGAGCGGTGAGACCCTTGCCACTACTGCTGTTGAGCATCCCGCGATTCTGGAGGTGGCCCGCGCCGTCACTGAGGATGGCGCTGGCACGCTGGTGGAGCTGCCGGTAGACCGACATGGCGCCGTCAATTTGGCACCTTTGGAAGTGGCGTGCCGTCAGGGCAAGGTGGCGATCGTCTCGGCAATGCTGGCTAACAATGAGACAGGCGTACTAACCGACCTTGGGCCCATTATCAAGCTGGCGCATGAGGCAGGGGCGCTCGTGCACAGCGATGCAACTCAGTATGTGGGTCGCCTTCCGCTGGATTTGAACGAACTTGATGTCGACATGCTGTCGCTGTCTGGTCACAAATTTGGAGCCCCGCAGGGGATTGGTGCACTTTTTGTCCGTCGCGGCGTATCTATGCCTCACCGCCCCCTTCTGATCGGAGGCGGCCAGGAGCGAGGTTGGCGCGCAGGCACATTGAACGTGCCCGGCATTGCCGGTCTGGGTGCGGCCGCCGAGGCTGCTCGAACTCGACTGCATGACGAAGCCGCTCGTATTGCCAGACTGCGTCATGTACTTGAGGACGGATTGACGTCGCGCCTACGCGACTGCCGCATTAATGGTGCCCGTTCAGCCCGGCTGCCTGGTGTCACGAGTGTCACCTTTCCAGGGGTTCCCGCGGATGCGGTTCTGGCCGCGATGCCTGAGATCGCCGCCTCTGACGGCAGCGCCTGTGCTTCGGGTGCTCCAAGTCCGAGCCACGTGTTGGTGGCGATGGGGCTAAGCCGTCAGGACGCTGACTCGACGCTGCGTTTCTCCCTGGGCTATGCCACTACCGAGAACGACGTCGAACGGGCCGTAGCGGCCACGGCCCGCGCCGTCGCAGACGTTCGAGCGGCCATGGCATCTATCGCGGAGCCCTAATCATCCGCCATCAAGCGGAACTAGCCCTACCACCCACCGAAAGGTCCCAGCGCATGTCCGACAGCCGGCTGGCAGCAGCGACAGAGCCGAAATTCGCCCGGCACGAAACCTTCGCTCCTCGCTATGGCTGGCTCTACAAAGCTCACACCGAGATTGTTCGGGACGGCGAGGGCGGCAGCGACATCTTCCACCGGGAGAATGCGCCTGTGCTGCTGGGCGTCGGCCGGAACATGGTGAACGCTATCCGGTTCTGGTCGCAGGCGTTTAAGCTCACCCGGGAACACCCACACCGAGACCCCTCCAACCGGGCCTATATCGCCTCTCCGACTTGGAGGGCGGAGTGGCTGCTCGGTAAGAACGGCGCGGACCCTTATTTGGAGGACACCGGAAGTCTGTGGTTGCTGCATTGGTGGCTGCTGTCCAGTGAACCAGGGGAGCAGGGGGGCAAGTGCATGGTGCCCAGCTGGTACGTGATGTTCCACCTGGCGCCGTTCTCCAAGGTCACCACCGCAGAGATGATCACTCTGATCACGCGGCATGTACACGAGAGCTATCCCGAGAACGCTGTGCCGGCCGCAGAGTCGATCAAGCGAGACGTGGACTGCCTCATCAAGATGTACGCCCTCGATCTGGAGCCCAATCCGCAGTCGCAGGGCAGCTTTGAAGATCAGCTGATGAGTCCCTTCCGGGAGCTCGGCTTGCTGGAAGGTCAAGGCAAGGGCAAGAGCCGCGTCTGGCGGTTCACTACCCGGTCCCGGGTCAATCTTCCAGCAGCGGTGCTGCTCTACGCATGCCTTGACTACGCCTCGCACGTCACTGGCGGCAACTCCATCTCTCTGGCTCGGCTCGCCAACGAGCCAGGTGCTCCCGGGCGGGCCTTCCGCATGCGAGAGCCCGAGCTCATCAAGGTCATAGAACCGCTCGTCGCGGAACAGGATGATCTACAGATCACTGACTCGCTGGGCCAGCGGAGCCTGTCCTTTGCCGTAGATCCTCAGCAGCTGGCTTGGGACATCCTGGATCGGCACTATGGGGACATCCGTCGCCAAGCCGACCTTCCGACTCCTGAGGAGTGGAAACAGCGCTATCCCGGTCTGGGGCACGCCAGCAAGGGCCGCAAACGCGAACAGCAGTCCGAGCAGCCCGAAGTTCTGGAATTGACCGAGGAGCAGGTGTGACCATGGCCACCAACCCCCTTCATAGCGTTCGTAAGGACCGCGCCGGTGCTCAGCTTCCCGCCGGTGTCACGCTGGTTGGGTCGGAACTACGTTCCACCAACCTCGAGCGCGATGTCCGCGACCCGCACTTGAACTCTCCCTATGTGGGTGCCAGGGCGCTGGACGTTCTGGATCGTGTCGCCAACGCGATGGCAGACCTTAAACGGACACGTGCATGGTCCTTCACCGGCCCCTACGGCTCAGGAAAGTCGACACTTTCGAACCTGCTCGACGCCTTCTTGGGTCATGACCCGGACCGGCAAGACGAGGCTCGGCAAGCCGTGGAGGCCACGAGCTCAGGACTCGCTGCGCGCATGGAGCAGGCACGTGACGAACGTGCCGAGAAGGGGTTCCTGGGTGCCGTGGCGACTGCGCGCCGTGAACCCTTGGCCGCCACCGTGCATCGAGCACTGGCCACCGCCGTGGAACGCAGGTGGGGGAAACAGCCGCCGAAGGACGTGACACAAGCCCTCCATGCCTGTGCAGAGCGTGAAGTTCCGACGACCGAGAACCTTCTGGACGCGCTCACTGCGCTGTGTGACACCGGCCACCCGGTTCTGCTGATTCTCGATGAGTTCGGCAAGTCGTTGGAATACCTTGCCGCCTCGGGCGACTCTGGCAGTGCCGAGAACGATGTCTTCCTGCTGCAGATGCTCGCTGAGAAGGGCGCGGGACGGTCAGGACTTCCGCTGTTCATCTTCACCCTGCAGCACCTGGCCTTCAGCGACTATGCAGCGCGATCCAGCCTGATCCAGACCAAGGAATGGGCCAAGGTCCAAGGCCGCTTCGAAGACATCACCTTTACGCCGAATCTCGGCGATGCCGTCCACCTCCTGCAAAGACGCCTCGATCAGTCCGCCGTCGCCGAAGCCGGCCAGCAGCTCATCCGCAGGCAGGCGGAAGCGGCTGCCCAAGCCTGGACTGAGCACGGCCTCGATTCTGTGGTCCACATCTCCCCGGAGATGCTAGCCGGCCTCTACCCCTTGCATCCCCTTACTGCCGTGGCGGCACCGCTCCTTGCCTTCCAGATCGGTCAGCACGACCGCAGCCTCGTCGGGTTCCTCACCAACGACGAGCCGAACACGGTCCGCCGTACCATCGATGATGCCTCGAGCTCTGAACCGGAGCGGGCCTCCACCATCCTGCTGCCCCAGCTGTATGACTATTTCTTCGCCTCCGGTCGGACCACCATCCTGGCCTCGTCCAACGCCAGTCGTTGGCTGGAGGTCGATAACCGGCTCAACGAGGCCCACGGACTTCCCCCTGAGGACCGAGACATCCTCAAGACGATCGGCATCCTGAACCTCATCGATGTCGACGGCGTTCTGCGGGCAACCCCGGCGATGATCCAGTTCGCCATGAACGATCCGAGCAACGCCGCGGATCCTGAGCGATTCGAGATGCTGCAGCAGCGACTGCAGCATCTCGTTGAAACCGGGTTCCTCACCCACCGGACCTACAGCAATGAGTACAGGGTCTGGCAGGGAACCAACATCGACATCGATGCCCGTGTCAAGGAAATCGCCGGCCACGTCGCCCCCAGCCATGTCGTCGACCACCTGGGTGAGCATCTCGGAACGGTTCTGCCCAGAGAGGTGGTTGCTGGAGCGCACATGCAGCGCACTGGGATGTTGCGGTACTTCCGCACCGCCATCAGTCTTCAGGCCGACAAGCTCGACGGTCCTGGTGTCGTGAGCGACGCGGCCGACGGGATGATCATCTTCCATCTTGGAGAGCCCGGTACGCGGCCACTGGTCAACTCCGCACTGCCCGTACTCATCGGAACCACGAAAGATCCTGCCGCCATCCTCGATGCAGGGATCACTCTCAGAGCTCTTGAAGACCTCCGACACCAGGATGACATCGATCTCGTGGCGGGACGCGAGATCGAAGAACGCATCGCGGAGATTTCACAGGAGCTGGGAACCCAGCTAGACGAGGCATTCAACCCGCAGGGCGAAGAGTCCTCCTGGTACCTGTGGCAGAGCGGGCAGGACACCCGTTCCGAACGGAGCGAGCCTATCGAGGCTCGCAGCTACGGTGCGTTGGTGTCGGCTGCCTGCGACCGGGTGTACCCGCAGACACCGCACATCCGCAACGAGATGGCCGGCCGTCACGAACTCACCAGCAACGGCGCGCGTGCACGACGTGTGCTTCTGTCTGACTTGGTGACTAACACGGGGCTGGCGGTGCTGGGATATGACACCACCAAGTACTCGCAGGAACGGGCCATGTACCACGGCGTCGTGGAGTACCTGGGCCTGCATCGTGCTGCCAAGGAGGTAGGCCAGGCGATACAGGCCCAGACCATCGCCACCCACGGTGTCTCGCGGCCGGATCCAAAGAAGCATCCAGAGGTCATCCCTACCTGGAGGCGACTAGAGCAGGCACTCACTGATGCTGCTCAGCCCACTCCAATTGTCGACATCTATGAGCAGCTGATGGCGCCGCCCTTCGGCGTCAAGTCCGGCGTTGTCCCGATCCTGATGGTCGCTGCGCTGATTCTCCGCAGCTCCGACGTCGCGCTGTTCGAAGAGGGAAACTATTGTCCGCGGCTCAACCCGGAGATCATCGAGCGTCTGCTTGCGGATACGGGTCCCGACCGGTTCACGGTCAAGGCCGTACCTATCGGGGAAGGGCAGCGCAGCCTGATTGTTGAGCGCCTTGCTGTGGCTCTCAACGTTGATGCTCCCCGTTCTCGTACCGCCCGCAACCCGGCGCTGCTGGCAGTGACTCGGGCCATGCTCGAACGCGTCATGGTGCTTACTCCCTACGCGCTCCACACCAAGCGCCTCACTCCGGAGGCGCTGCAGGTACGAAAAGTCCTCTCCGAGGCAACCGACCCCGACCAACTGGTCTTCACTGCCCTGCCACAGGCACTTGCACTCAACGCCATTCCTGCCAACGCGGCTAAAGACGAGCGGGCCGCCGAGTCGTACGTCGCTCGGGTGACCAACGCCCTGGACGCTATCTCCGGAGCCAGCACAGCACTGCGGCGAGACGTCGTAGCCGCGATAGGCCAGGCTTTCGGTATCGCCGGGGACCTCACCCAACTGCGGTCAGAGCTAGCAGAGGCACTGAGCGGCTTCGCCGACGCCGGCCTCGAGCTTGATCTGCAAGGGTTCGTCTCCCGTGTCCTCAATACCAGCCTGCCGAATGAGGACTGGCTCGATCCGATCATCATTCGCCTCACCAACAAGGCGCTCGGCGACTGGACCGACCAGGACGTCGACAGCTTCTATCCGCGTGTCAGAGAGATGGCCCGTCGCCTTGACCGTGTCGGCCACCTCTATCAGGTGCAGGAGCTACCAGCACCTCAGACTCGCGCGCCGGAACCTAAGCAGATCGACACCCACCTGCTGACACTCACCACACCTCAAGGGACAGAAGTTCGCACGCTCATCCATGTGCCCAAGAAGGTCAGGAACACTGCCGAGACTCTGGTTGTCGGTGTCATAAGGCAAGCTGAGCAAGAGCTAGGGCCTGGCGGTGCGCGTATCTTGCTTGCCGCTCTTGCGGAGCGTCTCACCGCGACGGACTCTGACCATGACCCCCAGGAGGAGGAGAAGCTGTGACCAAGGCCAACGACTCTGGCAGAGGGACTCGGCATGTGCTGGGAATCTCTGGAGGGAAGGACTCCTCAGCCCTGGCGATCTACATGCGCGACCGGGTCCCCGAGATGGAGTATTTCTTCTGCGATACCGGCGCTGAGCTTCCCGAAACCTACGAGTACCTCAACCGGCTGGAAGCCGCGCTTGGCAAGCCGATCGAACGGCTCAACTCCAGTCGCGATTTCGATCACTGGCTCGAGGTCTACCAGGGGACCCTGCCAAGTCCTCAGATGCGCTGGTGCACCAAGAACCTCAAGATCAAGCCATTGGAGGCCTGGGTTGGCGATGACGAGGTCATCTCCTATGTAGCCATCCGTGCGGATGAGAACCGCCTCGGCTACGTCAGCACCAAGCCCAACATCACCGCAGTCTTCCCCTTCCGTGAAGACGGCATCGACAGGGCCGGGGTCGACCGGATTCTCGACGAGGCCGGCATCGGCCTGCCGGCCTACTACGAATGGCGTACCCGCTCGGGCTGCTACTTCTGCTTCTTCCAGCGTAAGCACGAATGGGTTGGGCTCAAGGACCGCCATCCCGAGCTGTTCGAGAAGGCCGTCGCCTACGAGGAGAAGGTCAATTACCAGCAGACAGCCATGAAGGGGCGCAAGTACACCTGGTCTCAAGGTGAGTCACTCGATGAACTGCTTGACCGACGACAAGAGATAGAGGCGAAGCACCGCGACGCGATGGAACGCGCTGCCCGACGCATGAAGCCGAACCGTCCCCTTCTCGAGATACTGTCCGACGCGCACGATGAAGACGACGATCAGGTGGGATGCGCCGTCTGCCATCTCTGATGCGCTGTGAGCTTCGATCCCTTCCCAAAGCGGTAACGGCGGCCAGGAAGGGGTTGAAGTGCCACATCAGCTACGGTTCTCCGCCTGTGTTCCTGCAGGACGCATACTCCCAGTTCCGTGTCGGCCGACGTGCCAGCATGTCTTCGCAGAGGCGCGCTAATGTGACCTCTGCACGGCCTGGGTGGGCCGTGAGGCTCAACGGTGTGGGGAGAACGTGGCCATGGGCACCGAGCGCATTCCGTACCTGCTCGGCTACCATGAGATTGCGCGCCTCTTTCAGGTGGCCCGTGACGCTCCGCTGCAATGGCGTAAGCGATCTCTGCTCCGAGAGCCGGACTGGGTAATCTCTGGTAGCCCCTACTGGCTGCTGCCTACGGTCCTCGCGCTCTCCAAACCCGGTTACCGAGAGGTAGACCTGCAGTGGCTTGACGGCTATAAAGCGGGCATTCCGGGTGGCTACGTCACACAAGACACGGACCGAATGCCCTCTCTGATTGGAATCCAAGAAGTCTCCTGGATCTTCGGCAAGAACTCATCCGCTATCGGGCAGTGGCGCAACCGTGGGACTCTTCCTGATCCCGACCTCATTCTGTCGGGCTCGCCATTGTGGAGCCTGGAGACTATCCTTGCCGACGCTGAACGGCGAGACCGTTCCATCTCGCAAGCAGCCGTCGCACGAATCCGCGCCGGAGAGAGAGCGCAATCAAGTCGCCGGCGGCTTGCTAGCTCTCAGTCAGGACAGCCGGGCGCCGTCCCCGCGGCACGAACCTTCACCAGCGAGGAGCGTCCAGCTGCCACCAGCTTTCTTGAAAGCGTCCTTGCCGCTGGCCATGCCGTCGAAATCAGACCTCACCCATCCAAATCGCTTAGGCCAAAACAAGACGGTCAATCTGCTCCTGATTCACTAAGCGGTATGAACCCGTAATCTGGGTCGTCTCTCTCGTAGATCCATCCGCTATCACGCGAAGCGTAGCCGCTCGATCGCGAAAAGTGCTTGACGTCACTGACCATAAAAATTTATGGTCAGAGAGGAGGTGTCGAATGGCCAGTTCAGGAAAAGCAGCACCCTCCGGCCGTCGAGGAAATCACCGTACGGAGACAGACCGGGGAGAGACTCTCAGAGTGATCTCGTACGGCGGAGGGGTTCAGTCGACCGCGTTGCTGGTGCTTGCCGCACAGCGCAGGATCGACTTCCCGACGTTCCTGTTCGCAAACGTCGGAGACGATAGCGAGCATCCGTCCACGCTCGCTTACGTGCGCGAGATCGCTACTGGGTACGCCAGAGAGCACGGCATCGACATACATGAGATACAGCGCCGACGGCGGGATGGGAGCATCGAAACCCTCTGGGAACGTCTCCACCGGGCGCAATTGCGATCAATCCCAATACCCATCCGCATGGATAACGGTGCGCCCGGCCGGCGATCTTGTACTTCAGACTTCAAGATCAAGGTAGTAGCTAAATGGTTGAAAGATCATGGCGCGACAGCGAACCGTCCGGCGACTGTCGGTATTGGGATCTCTTTGGACGAGATTCACCGAGCCAACAAGCGTCGAAGCGACCCGTATGAGCAAATCGAGTATCCCCTCCTCGATCTCGCTCTCCGCCGCGATGACTGCGTACAAATCATCACTGCCGCCGGGCTTCCTGTGCCTCCAAAGAGCGCATGCTTCTTCTGTCCCTTCAAAACAGTGGATGCGTGGCGGCACCAGCGACGCCATGAGCCGGTGCTGTTTGCCAAGTCCGAGGAGCTCGAGGCCACTCTGAATGAGAAGCGGGCAATGCTCGGGCGAGATGCCGCCTACCTGACCCGTTACGGGACCTCGCTCAATCGCGCAATTCAGCTGGCTCCTCAAGAGTCTGAAACCCGCGACCCAGGGTGTGACTCAGGTTGGTGTATGACCTGAGCTGGTGTCTTCCAGAAACGCGCATAAGCCTGTGCCCACAAGCGGATGCTGACATCTCTGGTTCGAGGGCCGGTGTGTCGCTGCCCAGCCGTATGACGCCGTAGCCAATGTTCGAGGCGAATTCTAATTGCCTGCTGTACGCCGGGCTGCAGCAACTCACATGCCCGGTGGCAAGCGGACCCGGAGCGCAGGGCCGCTAGGCCCGAGCGCCGGAAGCCGCGCGTCGATCGCCCCAATTCCGTATGGCAGTAACTGAAGCGGGTGATCTTTACAGTCCCATGTATCGGCTTGCGATTCCATAACGAGGATCGCATCGGTCTGCCTCACGCTCTAGACAAGGGATATGGGTGGTTGGTGGCGTGTGGGCGGGGCGGCTGTCGTCGGCGCCGCCGCCGGCACGGCGGCCGTGGCCGCTTTGACGGATGGCAAGCCATGGGTGACGGTGGCCGGGGCCGTGGTAGGCGCGGTGGGCACCGCGTTTGCCCCGAGTGTGCTCGACCGGCTGCGGCAGCGCGCGGACGCGCAGGACACACTCGACGCGGCAGCCGAACTGATACCGGATGTGTCCGGCCCGGCCCTACTGCTGCATCCTTCGCGGGGCGTGGTGCCGTTCGAGGGCCGCGAGCGGGAGATCGAAAAGTTGCTGACCTGGTGCGCCGATCCGCGAGCTGAGCGACTGCGACTGCTGACCGGGCCGGGTGGGGTCGGCAAGTCACGACTGGCAGCAGAGTTGATCGCACGCCTGGGGCGGCGCGAATGGGGATGGGTGGAGGTCCGCGACGACGCCGAGGCTGATGCCCTGGCCAAGTGGCGGGCGGTGGAGCAGCGGCAGGTACTGCTCGTGGTCGACTACGCCGAAACCCGCACCGGTCTCGCGGCGCTGCTGCACGAGGTGGCCGCCGACGAGGGGCGGCGGGTGCGGGTACTCCTGCTGGCGCGCAGCGCTGGAGATTGGTGGCGGCGACTGGGAGGCGCGTCGGCCCGGGTACGGCAGATGGTGACCGCGGCCGGGGCCGAGGTGATGACGCTGACTGAACAGGTGGCCTCCGGCAAGTCGGATCACGATCTGGTGGCCGAGGCGGTGCCATGTTTCGCCGCTGCCCTGGGAGTGGAGGTCTCGCAGCACTTTGAGTTGGTGCTGAGCGAGAGACCTCGTCGGATCTTGGATCTGCACGCGGCGGCGCTGGTGGTGGTGCTGCGCTCGGCACAGCGCACAGGCGCGATCACCGTCGATGTGGCCGATGTACTGGAAGAGTTGCTCGATCATGAGCGGCGCTACTGGGTGCAAAGCGCGCAGGCGCACGGTTTCCTCGGAGGCACTCAGGGGTTGAACACGATGATGGTTGAGCAGACAGTGGCGGTCGGCACGCTACTCGGAGCGCAGGACCGCACCCAGGCGGCCACGGCGATGGGACGGGTCCCCGGAGCGACGGCCTCAGGGACGGTCGCCGACTGGCTGCGTGAGCTGTACCCTCCCGACGATGACGGTGAGTGGCTGGGGCGACTGCAACCGGACCGGCTGGCGGAACTGCACGTGACCCAGCAGCTCAGCGGTTCGGAGGAGTTACTGGCGGCGTGCCTGAAGAGTCTGGACGAGCGTCAAGAGCGGCGGGCACTGGTGACGTTGGCGCGGGCGGCCCAGGAGCTTGAACCAGCTGAGGAGATCCTGCAGAGGTTGCTTCCGCAGACCGCCAAAGAGGTGGTCTCGTTCATGGTCCGCTTCGTCGATGACATCCTGAGGAAGCGGCTCGGGCGGGAAGGTGGCTTCGCCGCTGACGATGTCGTGATCGTGGATCCGGCGATGGGCACGGGAACCTACCTGCTCAACATCGTGGACATGGTGGCTCAGACCGTGGAAGACCGAGAGGGCAAAGAGGCGGTTCCCGCGCAGCTCAAGAAGCTGTTCGGCCGCTTGGTCGGGATGGAGCGGCAGGCCGGACCGTACGCGGTAGCCGAGTTGCGGCTGAGCCAAACGCTGAAGTCCACGTATGGCGCGGAGATCTCCGCGGAGGACCAGAAGCTCTACGTCGCTGACACCCTAGACAGCCCCTTTGAGAAGACTCAGCTTGATCTCGACTCGATGTATGAGCCGATCGTGCCCCACCGGGAGACTAACCGGGTCAAGCGAGAGACACCGGTTCAGGTGGTGATCGGCAATCCTCCCTACCAGGAGCGGGCAAAGGGAATGGGCGGCTGGATTGAACAGGGCGCGGAGAACGCCGGGCATGGCGTTCCGCTGGACGCCTTCAAAGCCGTCGAACGCCGCCGCAAGTACGAGTACGTCCTGTCCAACCTCTACGTGTACTTCTGGCGGTGGGCCACGTGGAAGGTTTTCGACGCCCGCCCTGAGCAGTCCTCAGGCATCGTCGCGTTCATCACCACGTCGGGTTACACAACCGGCCACGGTTTCGCCGGCATGCGGGAGTACTTGCGTCGGACAACCGACGAGGGATGGATCATCGATCTCTCGCCGGAGGGCCATCAGCCCGATGTGTCCACTCGGATCTCCCCTGATGTTCAGCAACCACTGTGCATCGGCGTCTTCGTCCAGTACGGCACGGGCAACCGCGAGACACCCGCACTGATCCACCACGTCAGCTTGTCGGGGCACCGCTCGGAGAAGGTCGCCCGCCTGGCGAGCCTGGCCCTTGACGATCCCGAGTGGACCACCTGCGCGACCGGCTGGCACGACCGGCTCAAGCCCGCGGGGTCGGACGATTGGCTGAGTTATCCCGCGCTTGGCGACTTGATGCCCTGGCAGACTCCCGGCATCAATCCGAACCGGACCTGGGTCTACGATCCGAGCCCCGAGATTCTGCGCGCACGCTGGGAACGGCTGATCAAGGCTCCTGTCGGCGATAAGGCCGGTCTCTTCAAAGAAACGCGAGATCGGACTATCGAATCCATCGCGACGGCGCTTCCCGGAGGGACACCTTCAGCACTCCCCATCTCCAAGGAAAATTCTTTGATGCCGAACTTGGAGACAGTTGCTTATCGGAGTTTCGACCGGCAGAAGCTTCTCTACGACCCTCGGGTAATCGACTATTCTCGTCCGTCATTGTGGCGAGTGGCGGGCTGCTCTCAAATATTTGCATCGGAACTTCATACCGAACTCATATACAACGGACCCGGACTAACTTTCTCCTCCTATGTGCCCGACATGCATCACTTCGCAGGAAGTGGTGGCGGGCGAGTGCTCCCGCTCTACCGCGATCGTGCCGCCGGGGCGGTCAACCTCGCCCCGAACCTCGTCCGCCTACTGTCTGAGCGCCTCGACCTGCCCGTGCCAGCTCCTGATGTGCTGGCCTACATCGCGGCGGTGACCGCGCACGGCGGCTACACGGTGCGCTTCGCGGATAGTCTGCGTACCCCCGGTGTTCGCGTCCCGCTCACCGGGGACCCCGAATTGTGGGCGCAGGCCGTTCGGATCGGTAAGCGGGTCATATGGCTGCACACCTATGGCGAACGCTTCGTCGATCCCGCCGAGGGCCGTCCTGCGGGGCCGCCCAAACCGGCTTCCGATCAGCGTGCCAAGTCCCAGGTGGCGATTCCGGGAACCGTCGAGGGAATGCCCGATGACATCTCCTATGACGCCGAGACGGCGACCCTCCATGTCGGCATCGGCCGTATCTCACCTGTGCGTCCCGAGGTGTGGATGTACGAGGTGTCCGGGATGAACGTCGTCAAAAAGTGGTTCGGCTACCGGAAGAAGAACCCGGCGGGCCGCAAGTCCTCGCCCCTCAACGACGTCCACGCCGAGAAATGGCCTGTCGAGTTCACCACGGAACTCCTCCAGCTCCTCCACGTGCTCACGCTCTGCGTGGAACTGGAGCCCGACCAAGCCGACCTTCTGGAGCGCATCTGCAGCGGCCCGCTCGTCACCGTGGCCGATCTGGAGAGGGCGAAGGTCTTCCCGGTTCCCCCCGGTGCTTGTAAAGCCCCTGCCCCCGAATCACCCGAGGCTCCGACCTTGCTGTAATCAGGGTCCGCCGGACGGCGGCGCGGGTTGTGTGTCTGTGCCGTACACCGCTGCCGTAATGATCTCCACCGTCAGCCGGGATATCCGATGGCAAGCCGACCCGGAGCGCAGGGCCGCCAGGCCCGAGCACCGGAAGCGGCGCGGCAGCCATTACGGACGGTTCAACCAGGATGTCGGGGAGTCTTCTGCCGGTCCTGGACTCCTGCTCGGTGGACATCAGCGCGTGGGCGGCGCCGGTCGCGACCGGCCGAAGAGCCGCAGCGCGGCCGGTGACCGCCCAACGCGCGGCGGGCTGCCGCAGGCAGGCCGCCTTTAAAACCGTGGAGAAAAGTCTCATCCGGTAGGGCTACCATGCTGCTGACCTGCCGGTTTTCGTGCTTGGGAGCTCAACGCTGGTCTACTGAGGGGCTCAGTTCTCGTTAGCTCCGGGCTCGCCGGCTGGGCTGACGAAGCTTCCGAGGTTGGCCACCGTGTAGATCAAGCCTTCTTCGCGTAGCTGGCGTATCGCCTTGCGGATCGTGTCGCGGGCTACGCCGAACTCCTGGACGAGGCGGACCTCCGACACCAGATGCTTGGGCGGGTACTCCCCGCTGGCGATGCGTGAGCGGAGTACGTCGGCGACCTGCTGCCAACGAGGGCGGTCGGGCTCGAAGTCCATCACGGTGTAAGGGTAGGAAGGGGGCGCTACAGGTCTTCATTCGCCTCTACCGGCCTATAGCGACCCCTCGGTATCCCTAGGGGTAGACAGGGCAACGCTTCGCTCTTACGCTCGTGGTATGCGACTACGCGGCTGCGTCCTTGACGCGCTTCACACTACGTGGCCTGGCTGGTCCATCGTCCATCGCGACGAGGATTCGTTCCCTGTCGCCGGACGCTGTGATCATTCTTGGTACGCTGAGGTCGCAAGGCATGACCGCTGGGCGCTTGAAGGGCGCCGCGAAACGCTCGGTGCCCTGCTATGGGGTCAAGGATGCTCGGCGGTGATCCTGTGACCTGCCCCGCCCTGCAGTTCGAGTACCACGGCCCACATGCGACTGCTGCACAAGACCATGCTGATCCGGTTGACTGGGAACCCAGCGTCAAGCGCACCGACCGGATCCGGGTTCGCGAGCACACCTGTACCTGCCGAAGCCCGATCTTCGAGCTGTGCACGGCAGGCGGGCTCTCGTTCGTTCGGCGCCTCACCGACGATGACACGGCCACTGTCGAGAGTTCTCGGGTCTCCGCGCGCGTTGCCCGAGACCTATGGGAGCGAATCTTGAATGGGCAGGCGCGGTGAATGAAGCTCGCCGCCCTGCCGATCATCGAAGGCGCGTGCGATCTGACGTGCTCCTCCGTCCGGTGTGATTTCGTCGGTCTCAAAGCGACAAGAGAACAGGCTGTCGCCGTGAGCGCATAGATCAGCCAAGGTTTCATCCCACGCGCGTAACCGTCGGTCTGTGTCGTCGTCCCGGCGTTGGCGAGAGCGCCTTTCGCAGCTCTCACGTGACACCCAGAGCAGGACGACGAGCCACAGCCCTACGTCGATCAGACGGCGGATGTCGGGGATGTTGCCCATGTGCACGATGGGCACCTGTCCAGCCGTGGTCATCCGCTCGACCTGGTGGCGGTCGACGGCGTACGTGTTCCCGTATCGGTGGGTCTCGACGAGCAGACGTCCGCCGGTCCGTAGCTCGGCCATGCGTTCGATGCTGACGAACTCGTACTCGCTGCCCCGCCGGTCGCCGGCCTTGAGCTTGCGCAGCAGCACGAATCGGGGATCCAGAACCGTCAGCGCGGCGGTCACCGTGCTCTTGCCGCTGGCCGGCGGCCCGTACAGCACAATGCCCTTCACATCAGAATCCGTTTCAGCGTCTGACGAGTCTGGTCGGCAAGGCTGATCGCAGCCCCGAGACGGTTGTCCACGGTGGCGTGGGCAGTGGGCGGAGCGGCATCCGTGTCGAGTCCGGCGGCGTACTCCTTCCAGTTCTGCAGTTTCCAGGCGTCGCGCGGGGCGCCTCGGAACTCGATGTATTCGCGCATGGATTCGACGTCGCAGCGCACCCACACCACCGCCACATCGATGCCCTTGGCAGCGCATCGGTTCGTCAGCCTCGACACCCAATCGGGATCGGCCAGTTCAGCGATGAACGGCGCGGACAGGATGGCTGACGTACCCACCTTCAGGTTGTCGAAGGCGGTCTCCATCAAGCACCGGTACTCCAGCGGTCGGACCTCGCGCAGATACAGCTCTGTGTGCCGGTCGTGCGGGTCACCGCCGAGTGAGACGAGCAGCCGTTCGACCATGGCGCGGGTCAGTGAGTCCTTGTCCAGGAACGCCCAGCCGGTGATGTCCGACAGGAACCGGGAGAACTCCGTCTTGCCCGATCCGGCGTAGCCGCCGACGAGCGTCAGGATCGGCTTGGGACTGCCCTTGCCGTGCCGGCGCCGCCAGGCGTCCACGACGCGGTTGAGAAGAGCGGTCTGCTCGGCGTTGGATGGGGCGCCGGAGACTTTGACGAGGGTCTGTTCGATGACCTGCGCGGCGGCGTTGTCAGCGGCGGGGTCGGAGGGTTGAGGCAAATCCGAGATGGAATTTTCCACTTCGGTTATTTCGCCGGGGAGCGGCAGCCGGAAACCAAGGGTTGGCTCATTTGCCTGATATAGGAGGCAATAGGCGCGTCGGTAGTGAGGTCCGGGATATACCGATCCCTGTTCGTGTGCCCAGAGTGTCTGGAAATTAGCGGCAGGGGCGGACAGGCCGTGCCGGTGTGCGACCTGACGTAGCTGATCACCTGCGGCTTCCAAGGTGAGGCCGTGGGCTTCGCGGTGCTGCCGCAGGACTAGGGGTTGCCATCCGGGGCGGTGAATTGTCTTCATCGCATCCTTTTGTGCACTTCGAGGGGCGGGCGTGTGTAAGCGCATGTGTAACCGCCGTGCAGGCAGCAATGAAGGAGCTTAGCTAACGCTCCGTGATACTCAACAGCGCGAATGCGCGATGAACTTACGGCATCCCCGCCGGGGATAACGACCAGCCAGAAATGGGGTGCCGAAGTGACCATAAACGAGCGGATATTGGGTGAGCTTCAGGCCATTCGGTCTGAGATGGAAGAGCTGGCCTGCCGAGTCAGCGAGATCGCTTCGGCCCTTGGAACACAGCCTTCTCCAGATCGGCGATCCGGTCGCCCAGGCCCGCCAGAGTGTTCCGCATCTGAGCGAGCTGCTCCATGACCGCCGACGAGGCCGGCTCTTCGGCGGAGAGCGCGGCGGCGGCGTCTTCACGTACGAACACGCCCTTGCCTTGCTGGCCGACGATCAGGTTCTCGGTGCGGAGAACGCTGATCGCCGCCTTGACCACGCTGGCGGATACGTCGTAGCGCTGGCAGAGCTGGGCCGTCGAAGGCAGCGCAGCGCCGGGGGAGAGTGAGCCCGTTCTGATCTGCGCGCGTAGGTCGTCGGCTATCTGGAGGTAGCCGGGCCGACCGGACTTCTCGACCATCCAACGCCTTCCGTGGAGTGCTTACCCCTCCAGTTCAGCACAGCCGTCCCGACATGCCAACCAAGTCTTCGTGGAAGCCCTTGACAACTTAGAATGCCAAGCGTTCTATGTATTCATAGCGTTACGCCTCGACCACTCAAAGGAACGAATCATGCGCACCGTCCCCATCCCTGTAGACACCAGCAAGCTCGCTATCACCTGCGTGAAGGCCCCGCGCCCTCGCGTCCTCAACCGCGACACCGGCGAGATCAAGACCGACAAGAACGGCAACACCGTCTACGAAGTCACCGTCTCCGTGGAAGACGAGTTCGGCCGGATCGAGCTCGTCAAGATCGGCATCACGGGGGAGCCGCCCATCAAGGCCGGCCATGCCGTCAACGCGGTTGGCCTGCTCGGCTACGTCTGGGAGATCGCCGGCAAGTGGGGCATCTCCTACCGTGCCACCGCGCTCCTCCCGCTACAGGAGGCCGCGGATGCCTGACGAGTTCTACGCGGTGCTCGGAGTCTTGGTCGCACTCGCGGCCGGACTCTGGGCCTGGCGCCGCTGGCATCACCGCTCGTTCTGGCTGGCTCTCGGCTATCCACTGACCGCCATCACCATCCGGGCCACCTGGCGCAAGGTCGCCCTCGGCTGCGGGCTGACCAAGAAGCGGCAACGCTTTTGGTTCACCACCGTCCCCGGCCTGGTCGCATCGACCGGCGTCGTCCGCGTCAAGCGCAAGTTCCAGCGCATCGCCGTGGACACCAAGCCGTTCATGTGGCTGCCTATGCCGACCCGGCACGGCTGGCGGGTCACCCTGCACACCCTGGAAGGACAGATCCCCGCCGACTACGCCGACGTAGCCGAACGGCTCGCGCACTCCTGGGGCGTGCACGCCGTACGGGTCACCTCCGACAAGCCGGGACGGGTACGGCTGGCCGCGACCATCCGCGACCCGCTGGTCAAGGTCGACGAGTTGCCGCCCTCGACCGAACTGCTCAAGGTCACCGTCGGCAGGCTGGAGACCGGCGGCCCCTGGATCGTCGACTTCAAAACCGTCCCGCACTGGCTCAACGCCGGGGCCACGCAGTCCGGCAAGTCCAACCTGGCCAACGCGCTCATCGTGGGCCTCGCGCCGCAACCCGTCGCCCTGGTCGGCTTCGACCTCAAGGGCGGCGTCGAGTTCACCCCGTACGCGCCCCGCCTGTCAGCCCTGGCCACCACCCGGGCCGAATGCGGCGGGCTGCTCGATGACCTGGTGGCGCTCATGACGGACCGCATGGGCGTGTGCCGGATGGCCTCGGCCCGCAACATCTGGCAACTGCCGCCCGCAATGCGGCCGGTGCCGGTCGTGGTCCTGGTCGACGAACTGGCCGAGCTCTACCTGATGGCCGACAAGTCAGAGAAGGACGAGATCGCCAAGACCTCCACCGCGCTCCTGCGGGTGGCGCAGCTCGGACGGGCGTTCGGCATCTACCTGTTCTGCTGCGGCCAGCGCATCGGCTCCGACCTCGGCCCCGGCGTCACAGCTCTGCGCGCTCAGTGCTCCGGCCGGATCTGCCACCGGGTCAACGACCCCGAGACAGCGACCATGACGCTGGGCGACCTCGACCCGGCCGCCCTGGACTCCGCTCGCGCCATCGCCGCCGAGACACCCGGCGTGGCCATCGTTGCCAGTCAAGACGGCCAGTGGTACCGCGCCCGCTCCTTCTACGTCAGCGAGGCCGCAGCCGAACACGCCGCCCACGCCTACGCCGACCAAGCCCCGTGCTGGGCCGACGTCATGGCGGCCCAACCCCACCAAGCACCCGACTCCCAGACCGCCTGACCAAGAAGGGAGGAACCATGATGCGCCGCTTCGCTGCCTGGCTGCTCGACACCGGCCCCGTCCTCGTCCTGGCGCTCATCGCGGGCGCGGGCTCGTTCACCCACATCCGCGACACCGCCACCGAGCACGGCCAGCACGGATGGATGGCCTGGGCCGTAGCCGTGTGCATCGACCTGACCTGCGTCATGGCCGCCCGCGAACGTCAGCGCGACAAGAAGACCGGCCGAGTACGGCGCGGCCCGCTGTCCTGGCCTGTCCTCGTCCTGGCCGGCGGCATCGTCCTGTCCCTGGCCGCGAACCTGCAACAAGCCGACCCCACCGTGTGGGGCTGGATCACCGCCGCCACCCCGGCCGCCGCGTTCCTCGTCGCCGTCTCCATGCTCGAACGCCGCGCCACCACACCTAGCCCCGAACCGTCCCCGGACGTCCCGCAGACGTCCCCGTCCTGGACGACGGCATCCCCGTCCGTCCCCGACCGTCCCCAAGCCGTCCCGTACGAGGACCGTCCCGCCCTCGTCCCCGCCCACGAGGACGACGAACAGGACGACGGGCCGACGCCCGATCCCGCACTCGTCGACTACGCCCGCCGTGTCGCCGACGACCATCACACCGCCCACGGTCGGTCCATCACCCGCGACCAACTCCGCGCCCGCCTGGGCGTCTCCAACCAGCTCGCCTCAGACCTGCTCCGCACCCTGGGAACCCGATGAACAGGAGATCACCGATGACCGACGACCGCACCGCCCTCATTCACGGCCTCATCCACCTGGCGGCCTTCCTCCAGGCCAACCCCGATGTACCCGCCCCGCGCGGCACCACCGTCCACCACTTCCCCAGGGATGTAGACGACAACGAGATGCGCGCGCAGATCGACGCCATAGCCGACGTGCTGGGCACCCCGATCGACTCGGATGGCGGCCACTACGGCACGTCGAAGCTCTTCGGCCCTGTCGAATACCGCGCCGTGGCCATCCTGTTCGACGCCCGCACCCGCCACGCCGCCCACGACAGCTACTACGGCTGCATCACGCCCGACAACCCCGCTTAGGAGGTATCCAGCATGCGCATCCGCCTCGAAGGAAACCGCGCCGAAATCACCCTCGGCATGATTCACCTGCGCGAGGTCTTCGACGTCACCTCGATGTCGCGGGCCTACCCGGACCGCGCCCGGCCTCGCATCTACCGCATGTACGTCACCATCACCCCGCGCAAGAGCCGGTGATGACCATGACCGAACAGCCCTGGGCCGACTGGCCCCAGATCCTCGACGCCATCCCGATCGCCGGCTACCGCTGCTGCACCTGCAACGGCATCGGCCTCACCGAGAACAACACCTGCGCCGACTGCCACGGCACCGGCCTCGACAACCACGGCGCCTAACCGCGCTGAGCGCCCCCCGCCTGGCCACACATCCGCCAAGATCCGCGCCAGGCCGGGGGCCATCCCACACCAGATGACTGGATAGGACGGTCCCATCTTGCCCTGCCTTGCCACTCCCACGCTGTAGCCGGGATGATTGACCGGTTCAACCACCCCGACTACAACCGCTGGGCCGCACAGATCAAGCGCTCCGGCGGCTGCCGCCAGCCCATCCACCTACGCGGCAAAGTCGAACACTACGACCAGGCCACCGGCGAACTCCTCCACCGCTACACCACCCGCACCGAACCCGACGGCATCCTGCGCGTTCCCTGCAAGACCCGCCGCGCCTCTCGCTGCCCGGCCTGCGCCGAGACGTACCGCGCCGACACGTACCAGCTCGTCCGCGCAGGGCTGGTTGGCGGCAAAGGCGTGCCGGAAACGGTCAGTGCGCACCCGTGCCTGTTCGTCACCCTGACCGCTCCTTCCTTCGGCGCCGTGCACGTCCGGCGGGAGAAGAGCGGCAAGGTCCTGCCGTGTCACGCCCGCCGCAACGCCGAGACCTGCCCACACGGACAGGTCATGTCCTGCACCCGGCGGCACTCGGCAGACGACACGTGCCTCGGTGAGCCGCTCTGCCCGGACTGCTACGACTACGAAGGGTCGGTCCTGTTCAACGCCGTCAGCCCGGAGCTGTGGCGGCGCTTCACCGAAGCCCTCCGCCGGCGCTTTGCCAAACTCTCTGGCCTCACCCTCAAAGCCCTGCGTGAGCAGGCCGTCATCTCCTTCGCCAAGGTCGCCGAATACCAGCGGCGCGGCGTCGTCCACTTCCACGCCGTGATTCGCCTCGACGGACCGGACGGCCCTACCTCGCCGCCCCCGGCCTGGGCAAGCGCCGACGCCCTGGCCGACGCCGTCCAGCACGCGGCGTCTGTCGTGACGACCGACGTGAAGCCGCTCGGCCGTACCTTCCGCTGGGGGAGTCAGCTCGACGTCCGCCGAATCACCATGGACGGCGACCTCACTGACCAGGCCGTAGCCGCCTACATCGCCAAGTACGCCACCAAGGCCGCCGAATGCGTCGGCACTCTCGACCGGCGCATCCAACCCCTCGACGACCTCGATGCGCTCCCGATCCGGCCACACGCCCGCCGCCTGATCGCCGAATGCATGCGCCTCGGCGCCCTCGACGACCTGGCCGACCTCCGACTCACCCAGTGGGCCCACATGCTTGGTTTTCGCGGTCACTTCTCCACCAAGTCACGCCGCTACTCCACCACCCTCGGCAAACTCCGCGCCGCACGCGAGGAACACATGCGCGCCGAGAACATCACCACCGGCCGCCTGCCTCTCTTCGACGAGGACACCGTCCTTGTGATCGCGCACTGGGAGTACGCCGGACAGGGGTTGTCCGCTGGCGAACTACTCCTCGCCGCCGCCATAACGGGCACCCAACTCCCTGCAGACGGGGGTGACGTCTGATGAGCAGGCGTGACGAACTGCTGACCGTTCCGGAGGTCCTCGCCGAACTCGGCGGGGTTTCCCGACGCACCTTCTATCGCTGGCGCGAACTCGGCCGTGCACCGGTCTGCATCCAACTGCCCAACCTTGAGCTCCGCATCTGGCGGAGCGACCTCATGGCCTGGCTCGACTCGCGACGGGAGGCTGCGTGAACACCACCTACGACGTAAAGTTCGCCCAGATCCAGCAGCGCTCCAACGGCGGCACGCCAACCTACGTCGTGCGCTGGCGGGTGGCCGGCAAGGAGAAGTCGAAGAGCTTCCGCACCAAGGGACTCGCGAACGCCTTCATGTCCGACCTACGACAGGCGGCCAAGACGGGGGAGGAGTTCGACGTCGCCACCGGATTGCCGGTGTCGATGTTGGCGCCGGAGTCCATGGGGCCGTCGTTCCTGGAGTTCGCACAGGCGTACGTCCTTCGACGCTGGCACTCCTCGGCGGCTCGCACCCGGGAGACGGACGCCTACGCGCTCCTATCCCTCATTCCCGCCCTCGTATCAGACGCACCCCGCCGACCTGCCGCCGAGGATCTGCGGGAGGTCCTCCGGATCCATGCCCTCCTTCCTGAGAAGCGGCGGGACGAGCTGACGACGGCACAAGCCGCGGCCTTGGGTTGGCTGGAGCGGGCGTCCCTCCCGTTGTCAGACCTTCACGAGGCTCGCATTCTTCGTACGGCCCTCGATGCGATCTCGGTGACCTTCGCGGGCGTACCAGCGGGAGCGAACACGGTCCGCCGGAAGCGTGCCGTTCTCCATCATCTCCTGGAGCACGCCGTCGAGCAGAAGGTGTTCGGCAGCAATCCGCTGGACGCGATCAAGTGGACACCACCGAAGGCCGTGATGGTCGTCGACCCTCGAACGGTGGTGAACCCGGCCCAAGCCCGGCAGCTCCTCGACGCCATACCCAAGGTCGGCCGCAGGCGTGGCCCTCGCCTCAAAGCGCTGTTCGCCTGCATCTACTATGCCGCCCTCCGGCCAGAGGAAGCGGCGGACCTGCGGTTGAGGAACTGCACCTTGCCCGAATCGGGCTGGGGCCTGATCGTCCTGGAGCGGGCGCGACCTCAAGCGACGAAGCGCTGGACCAACTCCGGTGAAACGCACGAGTCACGCAGCTTGAAGCACCGCGCCGACAAAGAAACGCGCGAGATTCCGATCCCGCCCGTCCTGGTCGCCACGCTCCGCGAACACGTCGCCGAGTTCGGAACCGCGAAGGACGGACGGATCTTCCAAACGCGTACCGGTGGGACCTATTCCAGCTCCGCGCACTCCTACGTGTGGCAAGAGGCTCGGAAGCTCGCCCTGAACCCGGCACAGGTCGCCTCGTCGCTGGCGGCAAGGCCGTACGACCTTCGCCACGCGGCGGTCTCGCTCTGGTTGAACGCCGGCGTCCCGGCACCCGAGGTCGCCAAGCGAGCCGGTCACAGCGTTGACGTCCTGCTGCGGGTCTATGCCAAATGCATGGACGGCCAACAGGAGCAGATCAATAGCAAGATCAACGATGCGTTGGACCCATAACTCCAGGTTCAAGCCTTATCGGCCCCGGTGAATACCGGGGCCGACCCATTCCGGCCCCGCAACACCGAGTCGTTGCTGCAGAACGGCGCCACGCTGCGCCACCCTGGCAGACACGGATAGTGACCAGGAGAACTATGCGCGAAGAGCACGACCACCTCGCCCCGTCACCCCGAGACTCTCCTACTCTCAGGCGCCCGCCGTACGGAATGCCGATGCGGAGGAGAGCGCAACCTACCGATACAGCGGACGGCCTCAGATGGCGGCGGTACGCAACTCCAACGCCTCCGAGGGACGTCACCTTGACGACCGCGAATCGCCTGACCAGGCTGACGCTTGTCGCCTGCTTCCTCGCCTGCGTTGGCATGGGGGTCTGGTCGAGCACCTGGGACATGGACAGTTCTCCGCGTCCGAGGGCCGCCACAGAGGCATCACCCATCCAGACGGCGATGGCGCATCTTGTCGAAGACGCGTTGCCGCTCTCCGGGCCCACGCCAAGTGCCTCGCCCTCAACCAGGTCCAGCCCCGCCTACAAGACGTCGCAGCCCAAGAAGCGCGGCAGATCGGACGCTCAAGTGGCGCCCCGACAACAAGACAAGAAGGTGCAAACCGGATCGCGGCGGCAACCGTCGTACAACGCCGGCCAGAGGTATGGCGGGAACAAGGGCGTCGGCGGACGTAGCAACAGGAAAGTGGATCGTAGGGGTGTCGCCAAGTGCGATGAGCTCTTCCCGCCGTCCCGCGCAGACTTCCGCATCAGGAACCGAATTTGTCACCGGATCTACCGCTAGCCGTCGGCCTCAGGATCTGCTGGTTAGCAGAACGGGACGCAATTGCCTGGCGAACTCGATGACGTCTGCCCGGTGATCTCTGCCGGACGCTCCTAGATAGAGTCTGATGGATAGCATTTTGGTGCCATTGGCCGTCCATGCTGAG
The DNA here is from genome assembly GCF_001083785.1 of Nonomuraea sp. SBT364. Taxonomy (GTDB): domain Bacteria; phylum Actinomycetota; class Actinomycetes; order Streptosporangiales; family Streptosporangiaceae; genus Nonomuraea. The sequence goes on along the minus strand of NZ_LAVL01000070.1, from coordinate 8,528 downwards.
ACGTAAGCGCCAGCAGGCTCACCGTCCTCACGCCTCAAGAGCGCACTGTATCCTGGGCCGATTTCCGCAGGTAGGGCGGTGCCCTTGTCGGCGACTCTTCTGCGTTCCAAGCCCTCCAGAGAGAACTGCAAAGGGTCGTGCAGCTCAAACGACAATCGCACCGGTTCCTGCATGTCTGCTGACTTGGACACGATGCAGTGGGAGAAGTGGGATACCGTTCTCGTTCCGCTGGCGTAGAAGTCGTCGAGGCCGGTCGCCCGGGAAATGGCCTGGCTCGAGATCAGGCCGCATTCGCCCGGGGATGCGGTGACGACTCCCAGAGGGCGTTGATCTCGCTGAGGGGGCGGTGACGAGCATGCGGTGATGATGCCGAGCGTCGCAGCCAGTAGAAAGATCGGTGCGCGTGCCCTCATTCGTCTGCCTCGGGGTATGGGGGCGGCTGTGGCCGGAATCCTTCCTCTACGGCATTGCCGACATCACGGAAGATACCCGAGGCCGGCGAGAATTTCAGCCACTCGTGATACGCATACTCCTGCAGTGAAGTCATTGCGCTTCCGGGCAGGATATCGCCGTCTTTGATGAAGTCTTGCGGCGTGTTCTTCGCATAGTTTTCAGACGCGTGCGGATGCGTGGATGCCGTGCTTCCCCCAAAAAGCCTGTGCCGCATCAGGGCATCAGCGGTCAGGTCTCTGAACATGTTCTTGCTCGTGAAGAGGGTGGTCTCCGCCTCGTCCCGGGCCTTCTTCCCGTCCTCGAACTTGACCTTGTCGCCCACGTTGCTCTCCACAAACTCGTATCCGCCCACGACCCAATCACCCGCAGGCGTCAGTACGAGCTTCAGCGTGCTGGTTGCCGCATCCTTCAACGCTTCACGCGTCTTGTCCCTGGCGTCCGCAGCGTTGATCTCGGAGAGATTGCCTGCGTCGACGACGAATTTGAGCGACCTACCCAGGTCTTGCACTCTAGCCTTGAAATCTTCCCCTGTGGCGCCTGCCATGCTGTCCACAAGGATCTTCTGTCGTTGAGCCTCGATCTCGGTCTTGGTCGCGTCGGGATGGCTGCTGCGCCACTTGTCGAAGATCGCTTCATTGGCCTTCACAATCTGCGCCGCCTGGGCGTCGAGAACCATCGCGCTGTACTTCCCGTGGCCTTCCATGACGGTCTTGAGGGCTTCGGTGTCCTTGAACGCCCAAGTCATGGCGCTCTTCGCAGTTTCGTAGCCGAACAGGGCTCCGTACGGCTGTTTGCCCGGCAGCACCGGGTCTGTGTCTTGAAGCGGGGTGACGCCGGGGGCCTCTTCGGTCTCGCGGGAGATCCGGTTCACATCGCTCATGTAGGCGGTGAAAACGCGAGCAGCGCTCTGTCGAGTGTCCGGAAGCGCCGCTTGCGCCTCGGGGTCGGCCCAGAAGTGGACGGCCCAGGATGCGATCAGAGCTGACTTGTACCCTCTCGAAGTGTCTGGAGGCTGACCGTTGTCGCGGAACGTCGTCGCTGCTGCCTCGATGGCTCTGCCGAGTTCCCGACTGCCACTGCCCCAGTAGTTCTCCCTCATCAAGAAGGCCAGCGGCTTCCGTACAGGGTCGGTGAAGAAATCCTGGGCCACTCTGGCGTTGTTCGCCAAGGCGGCGGCCAACCCCGGCCCGAACCCCACGATGTCCTGTTGCTCGGCTTGCGGCTTGGAAGCGTTGTCGAAGACCTTGTTGGCTACGTCGAGGAGGAAGGCGTCATCGAAGCTGCCGTACCTCAGGAGTTGGTCGACAACGCGGCCACTCGCCACATCGCCGTCTCTTGCGATCAGTTCATCCGCGTAGCTCTTGGGGAGCTTCATGTCCCCGACTCCTCGCGAGGCCGTGCCGAGCGTCACGCTCAGAGCCATCGCCAACCGGTCCACCTCCGAGGAGGGTGCCTTCTTCCAGATGTCTTCGAGAGAACGCCGCTCCGAGAAGTAGAGATCCCCTAGAAGGGCTTTGAGTTCCTTGGGCGGTACCTCCTTGGCGAAGGCGACGGCGAAGTAGGGATCGCGCTGGTGGTTCTCCAGCAGGTCGAGCGTCTGGCGGGAGAGGACCAGTCGGCCGTCGACGCTGGCGGCATCCTTTCCCGCCTTTCGAAGCTGGTCGGCAACTGACTTAGCCGCTGCCGCGCCGCTCGCCGGCGAGTACGAGGCCCAGAGCGTCTCATCCGCCCAGATCACGCCCTTGTCGAGACCGATCTTCTGTATAGCGACGATGAGATCCAGGCGACGCTGTAGGTCGGGAACCTCCTGGGCGATCCGGAAGCCGATATCCCTCAGTAGTCCCGGGCCGGTCATGCTCGTGCCGATCGAACTCAGTGCCCTGCCGAGCTGGGCATCCGCGGCCGTCCATGCCTGCTGCAGGCGCTTGATCTCGCCGATCAACTGCGTCATCAGGGAGGGATCGATGCCAACCTGGTTCGGAGGTGGGCTCATCAGCGTGACTCCCCAGGCGGAAAGACCGGTGACCGCCCTGGCCACTGGCCCAGCGAATCCATCGGCTTCGCCGGTTCGGGGCTCGCGGGAGTGGAGTCGACCAGCGCGAGTGCTCGCTGGAAGACGCTTCTATACGCCAAGTCCCATGCCTTGCAGTCCTCGATGAGCCGGTCCGCGGCCCTGCCCTTCATCGCGCCGCTTTCGAGCAAGCCGACGAGCTTGCGCACGTCGTTGGCGTGCTGGTCACGTAATTGCTCGATCATCCGTCGAGCTGCGTTGATCTGTTCCTGTGTCGCCATCATCCTCGGATCCTTCGGATCTTTGAGACGGCTATCCCTGGGATCAATGTGACGATAAAGGGTGCACGGGCCTTCGTCGAGAGGAACTACTGAAGAGGCATGGAAGGCAACGAACTGCTCAGCTACTGCGTACTACGCAAGTAGGCGATTCCTGGGATGACGTCGGTGACGACGTGGTCGGCTCGGTGCTCGTGGCCGGGCCACTTTCCTCGGTCGATCCAGATCGCGCGCAGGCCGGCTGCCTGGGCGCCTTGGACGTCCGCGATGAGGTTGTCGCCGACCATCCAACCGCCCTCGGCGAGGCTGGCTCCACACCGTTCGGCAGCGATGTGGAAGAGCTGGCTCTCCGGCTTGCGGATGCCCTCGACGCCCGACACGGCGTAGCCGTCCACTGCGTCGGCGAGGCCGGTCCGCTGAAGCTTGCCGAGTTGGTTGTCGGCCATGCCGTTCGTGACGATCCCGACTCGCCATCCTGCGGCGCGAAGCTCGGCCAAAGCCGCGGGCACACCCGGGTAACAACGTACGAGGTGCGGCATGCGCTTGCGGTAGCTGGCCCAGAGTTCGTCGACGGTCTCGTGCAGCGCGAAGTGCTGACGGACCTTATCGAAGAAGGCCTCTCGATGCGGATGCATCTCTCGATCCAGGGAGGCGAGCCAGTCAGTCCCCTCCGGCCCTAGTCGCCGATGCTCGGCGAATTCGTGCGCCCACTGCAGGAACGCGGCATCGAGGTCGACAAGAGTCCTATCCAGGTCGAAGAGGGCGAGGTGCTGCACCTGGCCACCATAGACGCGAAGATCTCCCCGGTAACAGAGCGCCGTCGGAGGAACTGATTGATCGGGCATTGGATGGAGTGAAGATCCCGGTAACCTTCAGGACGTATCGGTGATGCGGCCCGACGGGCTTCCGCTCTGATGGTGGACATGCCCCCATACCGCACGAATCTTTCGTGCTGCCTGGGGGTAGATCCGTGGCCGTCTTCCGGCATTCGGCGGAAAGCCTGGTCCAACTGGTGTCCGAGTCTGTGGCTGAACGCGTCCTCAGCGACGTGATCGCCGACAACCTGCGTGCCACGCAAGGCATCAATCCGGGCAAGGGCGAACGCAAGTCCTGGGACCGAAGCATCCCGATTCTGGCCCGGGATCTGGTCGAGGCCGGCCTCGGTCGGGTGGAGATGCTCATTGAGTATCAGCTCCCGTTAACCAGCAAGCGGGCCGACGTCATCCTTGCGGGGCGCGACCGGCGAACGGGAGCCGACTCCTACCTGATCGTCGAGCTGAAGCAGTGGAGCCAGGCTGAACTGTACGAGGACGACGCCGAACTCGTCCTGGTGCCAGGCATGGGGGATCGGCCCAAGCTGCACCCGGTCGTCCAGGTGCGGGGCTATTGCGAATATCTGGCCGATTTCGTCGGGGCGCTGGAGCAGCATCGGAACGCGGTGCGCGGGGTGGCGTACCTGCACAACGCCAGCGACCCGGACATTCACGACCTCTACGACCACGTCGAGGACGAGCGCACCAGGCTCTTCAGCAAGACACGCCGCGGCCAGTTCGTCGACTACCTCAAGGCCCAGTTCGCGCCCGAACCCGGCGCCGCAGCGGCCGATCGCCTGCTGTCCAGCGCCATCCGCCCGTCCAAGCAGTTGCTGAAGGTCGCCGCCGGCGAGATTAAGAACCGCGACCAGTTCGTCCTGCTGGCCGAACAGCGCCTGGCCTACGAAATGGTGCTGCACGCGGTGGAGAAGGCGCGGGCGGGCAACTCGAAGCAGGTCGTGATCATCACCGGCGGGCCAGGCTCCGGCAAGAGCGTCATCGCACTGTCCCTGCTCGGGGAACTCTCCGACCGGGGATACTCGGCGCTGCACGCCACCGGTTCACGTTCCTTCACCGAGACGATGAGGCGAGTCGTCGCCAAGGGCTCGACCCGGTTGAAGGGGATGTTCAAGTACTTCAACAACTTCATGACGGCGAAGCCGAACGAACTGGACGTGCTGATCTGCGATGAGGCTCACCGTATCCGCGAGACCTCGGAGAACAGGTTCACCAAGGCGACGCAACGGACGGGCCGGCCGCAACTGGATGAGCTGATCGACGCGGCGAGGGTGCCGGTGTTCCTGTTGGATGAGCATCAAGTGGTACGGCCTGGCGAGATGGGGCGTGTTGCCGACATCACCACCTACGCCGAATCGCTCGGACTTGCCGTGCACCAAGTCGATCTCGACGCGCAGTTCCGTTGTGGCGGGAGCCGCAAGTACGAGGAGTGGGTTCTGCGGCTGCTGGGCCTGGACGGCGGTGCTCCGATGGCGTGGACGGGTGACGACCACTTCGGCGTTTCCCTCACCGAGTCGCCCTACGAGCTGGATGGCCTGCTGAGGAGCAGGCTGGAAGCGGGTTTCTCAGCGCGGATGACGGCCGGGTTCTGCTGGTCCTGGAGCGACCCGGCGGGTGACAGCCTGGTTGCGGACGTACGGGTCGGCGATTGGGCACGGCCGTGGAACGTCAAGGGGGACAGGGCCGTGGGGAACGCTCCGGCCAGCGCCTTGTGGGCCACCGCAGATGGTGGGTTCGAGCAGGTCGGATGCGTCTACACCGCCCAGGGCTTCGAGTACGACTGGAATGGTGTGATCTTCGGACCGGACTTGGTGTATCGGGACGGGAAACTGGTCACCGTTCGGAGCGCCAGCAAGGACCCAGCGCTAATGCGGAGGGGAGTCAGTGACGAGCAGGCGGACCGGCTGATCCGCAACACATACAAGGTGCTGCTGACGCGCGGCATGATGGGCACCGCTCTGTACTCGGTTGACCCGGCGACGCAGGACTTCCTTGCAGGGCTGTTGGAGCAGCGCGCCTAGGCTGCTCGTTTGTCGGTGGCGTGCTCTAGCCTCCTTGTACCAACTGGTCTGGAGGTAAGGATGAACTCCGCCGAACTGCTCGAGCCGACCAAGCTGTGGGAGGCTGCCGACGTTCTGGGTCGTCCGGGTCCGGTGCCGGCTGCTGCGGGCATCTATGGGTGGTACTTCACTCAGCCACCGCATCCCAGCTTGGCCGCCGACCGTCTCCTCTATGTGGGGATCGCCCCACGCCGCATGGTGACCCGGGCCAGCAAGCAGAACCTGCGTAGCAGGGTTCGCTATCACTTCCGGGGCAATAGCCGAGGGGTCCACTTTGCGGCTCAGTCTTGGCTGCCTGCTCGGACTCGAACTCCGCCGGGTGGGCAGCGGGAGGCGGCTGACCTTCGGGCAGGCCGGCGAGAAGGCTCTGACAGCCTGGATGGCAGACCATGCCCGTGTGTGTTGGATCCAGCAGGACGAGCCTTGGACCGGGGAGTCCGAGCTGATCGCCAAGCTGGATCTCCCCCTCAACCTCGACCAGAACCGCCACCACGCCTTCCATCCCTACCTGAGCGGTCTCCGCGCCTCGGCACGTGCCCGCGCTCGCAACCTGCCGATCAGCTCTTGAGGTTCATCGGTGTCGGGTGCCAACGTGTGTCCGCCTGCTGGTGAAGTTCAACGACGCTGCGCCAAAGAGCGCTGCCTGATGGGGCGGGCTTGCAACTACTCACTCACCGCATGTCCTTTGCCTTGCGCACGATCGCCGTGGCCACGCTGAGGCAGATGCAAAGACCCCCCTCCATTGAGGGGGGTCAGCATGCTCAGCGGGCATCCCCTCCTGAAGGAGGGGTCACTTTTTCCTGCAACTGAGGCGTTGAGGACTGCCCCACTGTCTCGTCATCTTCCGGTTGATCGGAAGGGTTCGGTTCGTCTGGTGGTGTTTGGCTCCATCGGACTGAGATTCTCAACAAACCAAAGCGGATCTCTCCTTCGGGTATGCCGTACTTGTGGATCGCTGCAAGAAATGAGCGAATCGCCAGGACTGCAAGAAGGCATACACCTACGAAAATGATCGCGCTGGTAGGGCCCAAGCCCGAGAGCCAGGCTCCCGGATTTGTGCCCATGGCTTGCTATCTCAGCCCTGGGTTTTAGGGCTAAGCATTTCCCTCCTTCTCGCTCGGCATGACCGTCAGAGGCTGCCACCCGTCTACTCTTCGTTCGACCCTTTATGCTCGGGGAGGCTTCGCTCGCAGGCTAAATGATTCTCGGTGCTCTACTCTTCGAAACGTCTACTCGTTCAGGCTCTACTCGTTCAGGCCCCGCGTGCAAAATTCTTCTCTTCGGTCCTCTGCTCTTCGGCGCTCTTTCGGGTCACGAAACTGGAGCTTGAGCCCTTTCTAATTGATAGATGATCACCGATTGGATGGAAAGACGCGCAAGTTGACTCGCCTCGGCCTTGTTGGATCATGTCCGGTATAAGCCACTCGAGTCTTTGCTGTCCTTAGATTTTGGTGGGCAGGTCAGTCCACGCCTGCCTACCGCCTTCCCCCGCATTTCTGCGGGCCATGTCCTACTGACCTCCAAGAGGTGTTCGGAAGCCTGTCCGGACGATAGCTGAGCTATGTTCGGGCTGCCTCGCCGGTGAGGTTACATCAGCAGTGGATTGGATGGTAGGCCCAGCGTGTCAGCTGATGTCTGAGTCGCCGGTCAGGTATGGCCTCAGCCTTGGTAGAACGAAGGAAGTGTCCGGGCGACCGCATCGTTGAAGCGATCGAGCAGTGGCTCGAGGCGCTTGCTGTGCTGTTCTGCCTCATCTGGACTCTTGGCCCAGATGGAGTCCCCCGCTGCCTTCTCGAGCTCCGTTGCCAGCGAGCGAATCTCTTCGTCGAAGACCCGAGCCCGAGATGACTTCAGCAGAAGCAAAGCGGCGGACCATCCAACAGCTGTAGGTGTTTCCCATTGCCGAGCCGGCCACTTCTGGGTTTCCTCTGCAGTGGCGATGATCCTGTCGAGCTCGGCGTGTGCTGACTTGATCAGATCGATTACCGAATTCTGAAGGGTGAGGATGCTGTCCCGCTGGAACGTGTCGCGTGCAGACTGGCGTTCGCGCTCGTACTGTCGATCGCTCTGCGCTGCTTCGCGCTTGCTCTTTTGATGTTCTGCGTAAATCGTTACGAATGCTGTGATCATAGAGCCCAGCAGGACTCCGACTAAGCCAAAAATCGCCTGCTCCATGTTGACTCTCCCTTCAGGCGATGGACATCCGGGCAAGTGTGAGTAACCATTACCATCTGCCACCAGGCTGTAGCAAGGCGGTAGTGAATGCCGCATCGATGCTAAATCTGTACGTAATGACGCCGAGTGTCCGTTCGACGGGAATCTGACGCTTACTCAAGGATCACGTGTTCATCGGGCGTCATCCTGGTCAGGAGTATTGAGTGGCTGCCAAGGTGCAGCATCTTTGCGTAGACGGCCGGAGAGTTCGCTATGTCGCGTCCAGACGCATGCAGCTCGAGTAGCCCGATCGCGTGATAGCTGGTAGAGATGCTGAGCTCTCGATCGACCGATCGGCCTTGCAGTAGCTATGTCGGTCGACGACGACGGTGGCCTCTCGATCTGTGCCGGGCAACTCGGCGCAATCGGGAGGCACGTCGGCAGATGACCTGAAAATATACGCCCAAGATCATCCCGCGTATGTCCCGTGATCAAGGTCCTACGGCTGCATGCAGCTGTCCTCAGTGACCTATCCGGGCCTGGAAAGCAAAAGACCTGCGGCTGAGAAACCGCAGGTCAGATTGCGGAAAGCCTGGTGGAGATGAGTGCCCCCGGCAGTGTCCTGGTTCAGGACATAGGAAACTCATGTCGCAAGACATAGGAAACTTCAACAGAGTGTGTCTCGGGACATAGGCAACCGCCTTGGTCAACAGCGTGGGTGGTGTGTCCAAGGCCAGAGTTG
>NZ_LAVL01000006.1 GCF_001083785.1 Nonomuraea sp. SBT364 | reverse complement strand
TGCGTCGCCTGGAGGCCGACATCCTCGCCCACGCCCCGCGAGTTCCCGCGCCGGGGCGCGTACGGGTGCGGTTGCCTCGGGGATGAGCGGGGTGCTGAGGTGCGGGGCGTGGGCGAGGATGTCGGCCTCCAGGCGACGCAACCGGGGACCGGGGTCAACGCCCAGCTCCGCCACGAGCGTCGCGCGGACCCGGCGCAGCGCGGCCAGCGCCTCGGCCTGCCGCCCCGACCGGTAGAGCGCCATGGCGAGCAGATGCCAGGCGTCCTCGCGCAACGGCCGGCCGCCGGCATGGACCTCCAGGTCGGAGACCGCCTCGGCAGCCCGCCCCAGCGCCAGCAGCGCCTCGGCCCGGCGTTCCACGGCCAGCGCCCGCAACTCGTCCAGCCGGTGGATCTCCGCGCGGGCCCAGTCCGTCCCGGCGTTCTCGGCGTACGCGGGGCCGCGCCACAGCGCCAGCGCGCCGTCCAGGCACCCCAGCGCCCGCTCGGCCGTCGAGGAGGAGAGCGTACGCCCCTGGGCCAGCAGCCGCCCCGACTCGCCCAGCGCGGCCTCGAACCGCCAGGCGTCCACCGCGTCCGCCGCCGCCCGCAACGCGTAGCCGGGCGCGGCCGTCACCAGCAGCCGCGCGGGCTGTCGCGGTGCCCGGTCCGGCTCCAGCGCCCGCCGCAGGTCGGAGACGAACGTGCGGACCGCCGATACCGCGCCCTCGGCGGGCTCCCCCCACAGGTCCTCGACGAGCCGGTCGACCGGCACCACCCGCCCCCGGGCGACCAGCAGCCGCGCCAGCACCGCCCGGTGCCTCGGCCCCCTGAGCGGGACGGGCCCGCCCTCGCCGACCGCCTCCAGCGGCCCGAGGACGCGGAATGCCAGCGTGGTCACGCCCCCAATGTATGCAGCCCCGGGCACTGACCTGTCGCTGACCCGCTGCTGATCCCCGCCCGGCACGCTGGATCCGTACCACCGGCAAGCGAAAGGCACCCATGGACACCGAGATCAGTGGATTCGACCGGCGTCGTGTCACCGTGGCCGACGGCGTGGCGCTGAACGTCGCCGTCGGCGGCTCCGGCAGCCCGATCGTGCTGCTGCACGGCTTCCCGCAGACGCACCTCATGTGGCGGCACGTGGCCGCCGACCTGGCCGCCGACCACACCGTCATCTGCCCCGACCTGCGCGGCTACGGCGACAGCGACAAGCCCGCCGACCCCGCCGGCACCGCGTACGCCAAGCGCACCATGGCCGCCGATGTGGTCGCGCTCGCCCGCGCGCTGGGCCACGACCGGTTCGCCCTGGCCGGGCACGACCGCGGCGCCCTCGTCGCCGTCCGCGCCGGTCTCGACCATCCGGACGCGATCACCCACCTGGCCTTCCTGGACGCCCTGCCCACCCTGGACACGTGGGACGTCATGCGCGGCGCCTCGGCGGCCGTCGGCTGGCACCTCTACCTGATGGCCCAGCCGCCCGGCCTGCCCGAGCGGCTGATCTCGGCCTGCGCGGACGCCTTCTTCGGGCACTTCCTCGACGTCTGGACGGCCGACCCGGACGCGATCCCCGCTCCCGTACGGGCCGCGTACCTGAAAGCGTCCCGCGAGGCCGTCCCTTCGATCGTCGCCGACTACCGGGCGTCGGCCGGGATCGACCTCGACCACGACCGCGCCGACCGCGCGGCGGGCAACCGCCTGCGCGTGCCCGTGACCGTCCTCCAGCAGGACTGGGGCGCCGCACTCGGCTACGACGCGGCCGCGCTCTGGCGCGCGTGGGCCCCCGACCTGACGCACCGCACCGTCACCTGCGGCCACTTCATGGCGGAGGAGGCCCCGGCCGAGGTCGTCAAGGCCCTGCGCACCCTTCTGGCCAGAAAGTCGTCGGGCGGGGCCACCCGGAGTGGCGCTTAACATACGCGCATGCAGACGCACGGATTCACGCTCACCGCCGAGGGCCCGTTCGACTTCGGCGCCTCGCTGCGTTTCGTCGAGGACTGGCCGGCCACCGCCGCGCTGCCCTCCGACGGGCGGGCGCTGCGTTTCGCCTACTGCGCGGAGTCCGACTGGCGGCCGATCGGCGTGACCGTGACCGGCGCGCCCGGCGGGGTCGCCGTCGCCACGACGCGGCCCGCCGGGCCGGGCATCCGGGGCGAGGTGGCGCGCATCCTCTCCCTCGACGTGGACGGCACCGGCTTCGCCAAGGTCGCCGAGGCGGACCCGGTCCTCGGCGACGTGCGGGAACGCAGTCCCGGGCTGCGCCCGGTGTGTTTCTGGAGCCCCTGGGAGGCGGCCTGCTGGGCGGTGATCGTGCAGCGTTCGTCCATGCTCATCGCCTCGCGGATCAAGCAGCGCATCGCCGAGCGCCACGGCGCGCGGGTCGATGTGGACGGGCACGCGTACACGGCCTTCCCGCCGCCCGTGTCGCTGCTGGACGCCGGCGGGCTCGGCCTGCCCGCGCAGAAGGAGGAGTGGCTGCGCGGCCTGGCCCGCGCGGCGCTCGACGGCGTGCTCACCACCGAGCACCTGCGCGCCCTCGACCCACAGGACGCGCTGGCCGAGCTGCGCGCCCTGCCCGGCGTGGGGCCGTTCTCGGCGGGCCTCATCCTGATCCGCGGCGCGGGCGCCCCGGACGCCTTCCCCGGCGACGAGCCCCGCCTGTTCGCCATCCTCCGGGAGGCGTACGGCCTGCCGGAGGACACCACGGCGACCGCCTACCGCAGGATCGCCGACGCGTGGCGGCCGTACCGCTCATGGGCGTCCTTCCTCTTCCGCGCCTCCACGTACGGCACCGCCGGCGACCGTCCGGGCCGTTGAGGCAACGGGCCCGGCTGCCGTGGGGACCGGTCACGGGCAGGCCGGGGGCGTGGTGACGTGGAAGAACTCCAGCCGGATCGACGGGTCGTCGTGCAGGGCGATGGCCCGGGACTGCGAGGCCGTCGCCCAGCACGCGGGCAGCAGGAAGTAGCGCTGGTTGGCGCGGATCAGCAGGCGCAGGCCGGCATAGCGGTAGTGGAACTCCGCCGTCTCGTCCGGGAGCCTGCTCTCGGTGACGCCGGGCCCCTCCAGGTAGAGGCGGTTCGGCGCGTAGATGACCACGCCCGGGAGCAGCCCGGGCCCCCGCCGGAGCTGCTCCACCGCCGCCAGCCCGCGAAGCTGCGCGTACCCGGCGACGGACCACAGCAGCAGGAGCGCGAGCAGGGCCACGAAGATGGCCCGCCGGACGGCGCGCACCCCGGCCGGCTCGGCGTACCCGGGCGGCCGGGGGTGCGCGAGCGCGCGCAGGGAGGCGCCGTAGCCGAGCGCCAGCACGCCGAGGCCCAGGCTGATCGGGGCGACCGGCCCCCGGACCTTCAGCTCCACCCAGCCCGCCAGCCCCAGCACCCCGACCACGACGGCGGCGAAGCCGAACACGTCCAGGACGATCACGAACCGCCGCATGACGGCCGGGCGCGCCGCCATCCGCCGGACCAGCAACGCGTGCGCCGGAAGCGCGACCAGGACCGCCAGCAGGACCATGGCCAGCGGCTCGATGGTCGAGGCCACGCTGCGCAGCGCGTAGTCCTGGATCGACAGGCCCAGCAGGCTCTGGTCGACGCCGAGGCTGCTGAAGAAGGTGTTCGTGCGGACCGAGCCGAAGTAGACCATGAGCGCCGCGACGATCGTGGTCGGCGTGACGACGTGGGCGGTGACGCTCCACAGGCGGGCGAGGTCCGGGCCGACGTCGGCGTCGTCGCCGCCGGACCTCTTCACGTTTCTTCGGGCGCCGGCTCGGGCGGGCCGACCTCCCCGGGCCCCGGGTCGGTGGGGCCGGGATCGGTGGGTCCCGGATCCGTGGGACCGGGATCGGTGGGACCGGGATCTGTGGGTCCGGGATCCGTCGGGCCTGGGTCGGTGGTGGTTTCCGGGGGCGAGGGCGGCTGCTCCTCGCCGGTCGGGCGGACGGGCTCACCGGTGCACGCGGGCAGGTCGCCGGTCGCGCAGGCTTCCTTGAGATAGCGGTCCGGGTCCTGGCCGAGCTCGGAGAGCCGGGTGAGCGTCTCCTGCGCCTTGCCCGGTTCCCCGACGGCCGTGTAGCTGACCAGTTGCGCGTGATACATGAGTTCGAGCAGCTGGGGACGCGTCTCGGCGGGCAGGTCCGCGCTCAGCCGGTCGGCCGCCGCGAGGCTCTTGATCGCGTCGTCGTACCGTCCCAGGCTGGCCTTGGCCGCACCCGCGCACACCAGCGCGACGGCCGTCGTGCTGGAGTCGACGCCCGCCCCGGCCGGCCGCTGGTTCGCGTAGCGGTCCATGCGTTCCGCCGCGACCTCGTACCGGCCGGACGCCAGCAGCTTCTGGCACTCCATGCACACCGCGACGGTCGTCTCGGGGACGTCCCCGCCTCCGGTCGACGGCACCAGCTCGCCGATCGGCTTGATGGCAGGCTTCGCCGACACGCGCGGTGAGGGCGCCGGGTCCTGGGAGCCGCCGCAGCCACCGGTCAGCGCCGCGCCGGCCACGAGCACCGGCACGAGCACCGTCACGGCCGCTGACAAGGCTCTTCCCACGGCTTCCCCTCCCGGCCCTGTCATACCGCCGTGACGCGCTCCGCTCCCGCGCGGCCTGGGAAAAACCTCACAAAGAACCCTGGCGCGTCAGCGCGGGACGATCGGCAGGACGATGTGGGAGTCCGGGTACACCTTCTGGTGCTGCACGACCAGGTCGGCCCCGGTGGCCTCGGCGGCGGGGCGGCCGGTGCCGGGGTTGCGGTCGAAACGGGGGAAGTTGGAGCTGGAGACGTCCACCCGGATGCGGTGACCGGCCTTGAAGACCTGGCTGGTCGCGACGAGGTCGACGGTGTACGTCCCGGACGGCGTCGAGGTGCGGACGATGCCGTCGGTCACGCTCATCGCCCGGCCGCCGGGGTGGACGTCCACGAGCTTGGCGGTCCAGTCGGTGGCGGCGGCGGATGTCTCGGCGCGCAAAATGACCCTGACCGGGCCGGTCACCTCGACGTCGGCGGCGAGTACGCCGGTGGTGTAGCTGAGCACGTCGGGCCGGAGCTCGACGTCGCGCTGGTCCTGCGGCCCGACGTTGGTGTGGTCGGCCAGCAGGGTCGCGCCGCCGGTGGTGGGCACCGGGTCGCGTGGGTCGTGGGTGAACGTGGCCGGTGCGGCCGAGGCCGGCGGGTCGGGGGAGAGCAGGCCGCCGGCGTGCAGGTGGTAGCGGGTCTCGACGGCGCGGGCGAGCGGCCAGGCGTTCTCGTCGCGCCACACGTCGTCGCCCATGACGAAGATCTTCACCGCGGGGCCGGTGTCCGCGCCCCGCAGGAACGCGAGCTGCCGTTGCTCCAGCCGGATCGCCTGAGGCGAGGCGGAGAAGCCGAAATCGAGCGCGCCGCCCGCCGGCAGGTGCGTCCAGGGCCCGACGACCAGGGGGCCGCCCAGCCGCCGGTGGTTCTCCAGCGTCCCTCCCAGGAACAGGTCGAACCAGCCGGCCACGTGCATGACCGGCACCTCGATCCGGTCGTGCCGCAGCGTCCCGGCCAGGTCCTCCCAGTAGGCGTCGCGCTCCGGATGGCCGGTCCAGTCACGCCACCACGGGATGCCCGGGATGTCGCGTACCGGCAGGGTGCGCACCGCGGCGGCCTGGTCGGCGAGGACGGGCAGCAGCTCGCGGAAGCCCGCTGCGGTGTCCTCACCCGCCTCGGCGGCGTGCGTCAGGCCGAGCATCGCCTGCAACGCGCCCCAGTTCACGGCGGAGCCCAGCGCCAGCGCGCCGCCGTGGTACTTGAGCCCGTCGTGGAAGTCGTGCGGCGTCATCGAGGCGACCACGGCCTTGAGGCCCGGCGGGCGGGTGGCCGCCGCCTGGAGGGCGCAGCCGGCCGGGTAGGACGTGCCGCTCATCACGACCTCGCCGTTCGACCAGGGCTGGGAGGCGATCCAGGCGATCGTGTCGTGGCCGTCGGCGCCCTCGTCCAGCCATGGCCGGAACTCGCCGTCGCTGCTGCCGCGCCCCCGGCAGTGCTGCAGCACCACCGCGAACCCGGCTTCCAGGGCGGGCGTCACCGGTACCGGCCGGAACGAGCCCTCACCGTACGGGGTCCGCACCAGGAGCGCCGGGAACGGGCCGCCGTCGGCCCGCCGGTGGACCGAGCCGCGCAGCACGGTGCCGTCGCGCATCGGCATGGGGGCGTCGTGCTCGACGATGACGCGCAGCGGGGCGCGGTTGAGCTTCGGCATCGCGGTTCCTCGCGGGTCAGGTGAGGGCGTAGGCGTCGTAGCGGACGTCGGTGGCCGTGCGGGCCGCCGACGCGACGGCGAGGGTGCGGTTGAGCCAGAGGTAACGGGCGTCGCCGGTCTCGAAGCGGCAGAAGAGCCGGAAGTAATACTCCGACGGGTCCACCTCCTCGCCCCGGGCGAGCCTGCCGAGCACCTCGGCGGGCCCGTGCCGCACACCGCTGGTGGAGATGTACAGCAGCGCGCCGTCGTGGGTGCGCAGCGTGTAGCGGGTGTCGACGCTGGCCATGCCGTCGGCGTGCAGGATCTGCCAGTCGGCGCCGCCGGGCAGCACCACCCCCGACAGGCGGGGGCCGTCGAAGGCGCCGCCGACGATGTTGATCACCCGGCGGTGGCCCCACGGGGAGTCGCCCAGGTCGAGGATCGGGTCGAGCTCCACGCGGAACGTGGCGAGCGGTTCGAGGTTCACGTGACGCTCCAGGAGGGGCGCTCGCTGAGCGAGGCCGGGTCGAATCCGGCGGTGCGCTTGTAGGAGGCGGCGATCTCGGCCCGCTCCGTCAGCGGGACGACCTGCTCGATGTCGTCGAAGCCGCCGGGCGCGCGCTCGTGCGCGAGCTTCATGACGATCTCCGGGCCCATCTCGCGGTTGGACAGCTGCAGCGCGGTCGTGGCGGGCCGCCGCGCCGCCTCGTAGGAGTCCAGGTCGTCGTGGGCGAGCGCGTACGCGAGCACCCGGGCGTCGATGATCGCCTGGGACGCGCCGTTGGACCCGATCGGGTACATCGCGTGGGCGGCGTCGCCGAGCAGCGTGACGTCGCCGAACGTCCACCGGGGCAGGGGATCGCGGTCCACCATCGGGTACTCGAAGGCCGCCTCGGCCCCGGCGATGATCCCGGGCACGTCCAGCCAGTCGAAGCGCCAGCCGGCGAAGTGCCTGCCGATCTCGGCCAGGTCGGCGGGGCGGTTCCAGTTGCCCCGTTCGGGCGCCACGCCGTCGAGGGGGCGCTCGGCGATCCAGTTGATCAGCGGGCGGTCGCCGGTCTCGATCGGGTAGGCGACGAACTTCTGCGTCCCGTCCCCCGCCATGATCATGGACCGGCCGGTCAGGAACGGCTCTCCGTACGTGGTGCCGCGCCACAGGACCAGGCCGTTCCACGGCGGCGGACCCTCGTCCGGGTACAGGTGGGCGCGGACGGCGGAGTTGATCCCGTCCGCGCCGATGAGCAGGTCCTCGCCCGCCGGGCCGGTGATGCGGCTGCCGGTCCGCACGCTGTCCGGGCCGAGCCGTTCGGTCACCGCCTCCAGCAGCAGCATCTGCAGGCGCCCCCGGTGGACGGAGTACTGCGGCCAGGCGTAGCCGGCGTCGAGCCCTCGGGGCTCGGACCAGATCGGCGCGCCGTGCCGGCTGAAGTAGGCCAGCTCGGCCGTGGCGACCCCGATGCGCGCGAGCCGGTCGGCCAGGCCCAGCTCGGTGAGCTCCCGTACGGCGTGGGGGAGCAGATTGATGCCGACCCCCAGCGGCCTGATCTCGGGGGCCGCCTCGTGCACGGTCACGTCCTCGAAGCCGGCCGCGTGCAGGCTGAGCGCGGCGGTGAGCCCCCCGATGCCGGCTCCGGCGATGACGACGCGCACGG
Source organism: Nonomuraea sp. SBT364 (assembly GCF_001083785.1). Lineage (GTDB taxonomy): Bacteria > Actinomycetota > Actinomycetes > Streptosporangiales > Streptosporangiaceae > Nonomuraea. The sequence continues at coordinate 130,092 of NZ_LAVL01000006.1, read as the reverse complement.
GCGCCTCCCACAGAAGACTGTTATGGCCGTAACAATCTTCCCGGTACGGGTCACGCCTGCGCAAGACTTGACCGGTGAGCACCCTCCCCGCCGATCTCCTGTACGGCGCGTACGCGCGCGAGCGCCTGGCCACGATGCCGCCGCCGGCCGACGCGGAGGCGTTCGCGCTGGCCTACCACCTCCTGCAGCTCGCCTCCCTGCTGGTGACGGACCTGGAGACCCGCATCCACCGGCCGCGCGGCCTGACGCTGGCCGGGTTCAGGCTGCTGTTCAAGCTCTGGCTGCTGGGGCCCACCCAGCCGGTGCGGCTGGCCGAGATCTCGGCGATGTCCCGTTCCGCGGTGACCAACGCGGTCAACACGCTCGAACGCGGCGGGCTGGCAGAGCGCCGCCCGTCGCCGGCGGACCGGCGCGCGGTGGTGGTCGTGCTGACCGCCGCAGGCGAGACGGCCGTGCGCGAGGCGTTCGCCGAGCAGGCCCGCAGGGAGCAGGAGTGGTTCGCCGCGCTCGGCGAGGCCGAGCGCGAGCAGCTGACCGGCCTGCTCACCCGTATCCTGCGGGCCCGCCCGGCCGACGTCCCCTGAGCCGCGGCCGTCACGCGTCGCCCGTCGGCGGCGCCGCGCCAGAGGCGTCAGAGTGCCGCGAGCCACTCGTCGAAGGTGGTCTTCTCGATGCGGGCGCCGTCGCCGGGCAGCAGCACCTCGCCGGCCATCGACGTGCCGAACACCCCCGCCCACGTCGGCACCAGCTTGACCTCGCGGCCCCGCGCGCGGTGGGTGCGCCGGGCCATGTCGACGAGGTCCTGCGGCTCCGGCCCGGCGAGATCGGCGTGGCGGCCCAGCGGCTCGCCGGTCACGACCTCGGCCAGGACTCCGGCCACGTCCGCGGGCGCGATCGGCTGCACGAGCAGCGGCGCGATCGTGGCCACGCCGTCCTGCTCGGTCCAGCTCGCGACCATCTCGGCGAAGTCGTGGAACTGGGTGGCCGGGACGATCGTCCACGGCACCGGACCGGCGGCCACCAGGCGCTCCTGCTCCCTCTTGCCGGCGTAGTGCGCGTTGCCCTCGACCCGGTGGATCCCGACGATCGACAGCAGCACGTGGTGCCGCACACCGGCCCGCTCCTCCGCCGCGAGCAGGTTGCCCGTGGCGGTGGCGAAGAAGCCGAGCGCCTCCTCGCGGCGGGCGGCCGGGCCGTTGGTGGCGGCGACGACCGCCTCGACGCCGGTCAGGGCGTCGTCGAGCCCGTCGCCGGTCACGAGGTCGACGCCGAGCGAACGGCTGATGCGCACGACCTCGTGCCCGTCGCGTTCGAGGGCGGCGACGGTCAGTGATCCGATGTTGCCGGTCGCGCCGGCGACGGCGATCCGCATGATGATCTCTCCTTCTCCCGTAAGGCTCCCGACCCTATCTCGGACAAAACAGATCCGCAATCTCCGCGATATGCTGGTCGCGTGAAGCTGCCCGTGAGCACCGAATGGCTGTTGCACTGCGCGACGACGCTGGCGCAGCTCGAGCCGGGCGCGACCGCGTCGGCGGCCCAGCTCGCCGACTACTACGACCTGCCCGCGCCCTACCTCGCCAAGCAGCTGCAGGCGCTGGTCAAGGCCGGGGTGCTGGCCGCGACGACGGGCCCGCGCGGCGGCTTCCGGCTCGCGCGCCCGGCATCCGACATCACGCTGCTGCGGATCGTCGAGGCCGTCGACGGCGCGTCCTCGCCGTACGAGTGCCGCGAGATCCGCCAGCAGGGGAGGGGTGCGCTGCCGCCGGAGGAGTGCCGGCGGGCGTGCGTCCTGGCGGCGAAGATGGCCGACGCGCACGCGGCGTGGCGGCGCAGCCTGGGCGGGGTCTCGCTGGCCGACATCCTCGGCGAGCTGCCCCCGTCGGCGCCGGCCCGCACGCGCTCGCGCCTGACGGGCAAGTAGTCCGTCACGCGGGCGATCACCCTCCCGATCGCCCGGGCCGGGAGGTGATCACAGGGTGTTCAGGAAGTCTCCGAGGATCTTGTTGAAGACGTCGGGGCGCTCCATGTTCGGGTAGTGGGCGGTCCCGTCGATCGAGGTCGTACGGCCGTCGGCGACGGCGGCGACGAGGCGGTCCGCCATGCCGAGGTGGTCGGGCGAGTCGGCGCCGCCGTTGATCGCCAGCACCGGGACGCCGATCGAGGGCACCCGCTCCCAGGTCTCGCGCACCTGGACGAGATGGTGGGGCTCGCCGGCGGTGTGCTTGGACATGGTCTCCCTGGTGATGCGGCGCAGCCGGTCGGCGACCCCGGGATCGACCTCGTCGAGCGTGCGGTGCGGGCCGGCGGCGAAGAGCGTGAACTCCTCGACGGAGGCGTCCAGGTCGCCGGCGGCCATCGCCGCGTGCCAGCCGGCCCACACCCGGGTGGTCCAGGGATCGGTGAAGTACGGCTCGCTGGTCCCGGCGCCGGACACCACCACGGCGCTGACCAGGTCGGGATGCTCCAGCGCGGTGTCGACGGCGGTGGCGGCGCCCATGGAGACGCCCACCAGGACCGCCGGGCCGGTGTCCAGGTGGCGCAGCAGGGCGGCGAGGTCGTCGGTGAGCCGGTAGGGCGCGGCGGCGTTGGCTGAGCGGCCGTGGCCCCGGGCGTCGGGCGCGATGACGCGGAAGCGGTCGGCGAAGGCCGGGATCTGCTCGTCCCACATGCGGTGGTGCAGGAAGCCGGCGTGCAGCAGGACGAGGGGACGGCCGGTGCCGGTGTCGAGCCAGAACAGGTCATTCATGACAACCAAGGTGTCATTTTCTGTCGAAGATGGCAACTAAGGTGTCATCATGAGCGAGACAGGCGACGAGCTGACCGACCGGCTCACCGAGGTGTTCGACCTGGTGGGCCCGCTCTACCGGCGCGCCCAGCGCAAGGTGGAGCAGGACGCGCCCATCGAGGGGCTGTCCGTCGGCGTGCGGGCGGTGCTCAACATGCTGCGCGAGCACGGGCCCATGACCGTCCCCCAGATGGGCCGCGACCAGGCGCTCAGCCGCCAGTTCGTGCAGCGGACGACCAACGACGCGGCCGCCCGCGGGCTCGTCGAGTTCGTCCCCAACCCGGCGCACAAGAAGTCCTCGCTCATCCGGCTGACCGAGGCGGGGCGGGCCGCCATCACCGCCGTGATCGACCGCGAGCGCGCGGTGCTGCGGCAGATCGGCGGCGACCTGACCGAGGCCGAGATCACCGCCTGCCTCCGCGTGCTCTCCCGCCTGCTGCGCCTCGTCGACGACGTCGACGTCGACTGATCAGGCACCGGCCCCTGCCGTCCCCCGTCAGGGCCCGCGGCCGGGGTGATCACCATCGGACGGCGGGCACGCCGTCCATCCGCACGGTCGCCGTCTCCCCGCCGGTCAGCTTCAGGACGACGAGGTCGCCCTCGACGGACGCCGCCGGCGACGGCGGCTCGCCCTCCAGCACCCCCAGAAGCACGAGGCTGACGTAGACGGCGTCGCCGCCCGGGTGCGCGGCGACGACGTACGGCGTGGCCGAGTGGACGCCGAAGGCGTTGGCGCCCCGGGCCGTCACCAGCCCGGCGCCGTCGTAGCCGTGCAGGGCGCGCACGACGCTCGTCAGCCCGTCGGCGCGGCGGGCCAGCGCCAGCCCGGCACCCTCGCGGACGCCGGGCGGGGCCGCCGAGGCCAGCGCGTGGCCGCCGTCGCGCACCCGGTGGCCGGCCGGGGCCGTGACCCGGTGGATCCTGATCTCCGCCGCGCCGTCCACGACCGAGGCCGTCACCACGCGCACCGGCCCGTCCCGATAGGCCGAGGCGGCGAACCGGTCCGACACGGCCAGCGGCTCGATGCGCCGCCTGCGGGAGGCGGTCCCGTCCGGCGAGATCACGGCCAGCTGGTTGTCGGCGCCGCCCGCCTCCGGGCCCGTGTGGCTGGTGTAGGCGAGCCTGAGGTAGTGCGGGTCGGGCTCGCCGTCCGGGTCCTGGACGCGGTCGCGGTCGCTGCCGTGGTTGACGAGCCGTACGACGCCGTCCGACCGGGTGGCGTGCAGCAGCCAGCCCGGCGCGGGCATGGCCACCGTCTGATCGGCCAGGTCGACGGGCGCGGGAGCCTCCGCGTCGGCCCAGACCGGGTGGGCGGGCGGCAGCAGCAGGCCGAGGAACGCCTTGCTCGCCCAGTACGGCGACGCCGGGCCCGAGTAGTCCTGCGCGATGGGCTCGAACGGGTCGTACCAGCCGAGGGTGAGCAGGCCGCGCTCGTCCGGCGCGCCCCGCTCGGTGAAGTGCCGCAGCGCGCCGCTGGCGATGCGCCGGGTGCGGCCGGGCGGCAGCGGCGAGGCGCCGGTCAGCGCGCCCAGCCACAGCGGCGCGACCGTGGCGAAGCGGTAGGTCAGCGACCGCCCCTGGTGCACCGGGCCGCCGTCGGCGGCGAAGAAGTGCTGGTACTGCTCCAGGAACCGGCGCAGCCGCCCGGCGTAGAGCTCCTGCCGGGCGGTGTCGCCGGACATCCGCGCCCACAGCGACGGATACAGGTGCAGGGCCCAGCCGCAGTAGTAGTCGTAGTTCTTGCCCTTGCCGTCGGAGTACCAGCCGTCGCCGGCGTGCCACTCCTCGATCCGCGCCAGCCCACCGGCGATCTCGTCCGGTTCGTACGGGCCGCCCGCCTGCGCCAGGAACTGCGCGACGATCACCTGGAACAGCACCCAGTTGTTGTCCGGCGTGCGCCGCCCCCGGAACCCGGCCAGCCAGGCCAGCACCCGCTCGCGCTCGGCCGACGAGAACCGGTCGAACAGCCACGGCCGGGTCTCGTGCAGGGCCAGCGCCACCGACGCCGCCTCCACGAGCTGCTGCGACATGTCGGTCAGCGCCGGCCACGCGTACGGGTGCGCCGGGTCGGTCCCCGCCAGCAGGCCGCTCGCGTACCGCTCCAGCAGCGCGGGCGGCACCTCGCCGCCCGCGCCGGCGATCCGGAACGCGGCGAGCAGGAAAGTCCTGGCGAAGCCCTCCAGCCCGTCGCTCACCGGCCCCGACCGGCTCGCCCTGCCGGGCAGGCGGAACTGGGCGAAGTCGTCCGTCGCGTACGGCACGACGGAGGCCAGCAGGTGATCCGCCACGGCCTCCCAGTGCTCACGGGTCCAGCCGGTGCGGGGGGACAGCCGGTTGTCAGGCGAGGGGAGGCGCATACGGATCATAGTAAGCGTTTTAACTTCCGGTGCACAGGAGGCCGATCGCCCCTTGCAGGCCCGGACGGCCGCCCTGTTTGACAGCGGCGCGACCCAGGGGAGACGATCGAGCGTAAGCGGTTTACTGCGCTGTTACAGCTCCGGTGGAGGTTGGATGGTCCGGCGTGCGGCGTCCGATGACGAGGGGCGGCGGCCGACGACGATCAGGGACGTCGCCGCGCACGCGGGTGTGTCCGTCGCCACGGTGTCCCGGATCCTGTCCGGCAGCTACCCCAGCGCCCCCGCCACGCGCGGCAAGGTCATGCGGGCGGTGCGCGAGCTCGACTACGTGGCCAACGCCAACGCGCGCGGTCTGGCCGGGGCGAGCAGCCGCAGCGTCGCCATCATCGTCAACTCCGTCGTCTCGCCCCACTACGCCCACGTCGCGCAGGGCGTGCAGACGCAGGCCGCGATCGAGGGCAAGCTCTGCATCGTCGGCACCACCGGCGGCGACCCGGAGCGCGAGCTCGCCACGGTGCAGCTGATGCGCCAGGAGCAGGCCGAATGCGTGATCCTCGTCGGCAACGTGGTGGCCGACGAGGCCTACCGCGAGCGGATGGGCGACTACGCCAGGGCGCTGGCGCTCGCCGGCTCGCAGCTCGTCCTGTGCGGGCGCCCGGCGCTCGGCCCCGACGTGCCCGCCCTGGTCATCGAGTACGACAACACCGGCGGCGCGTACGCCATCACGAGCCACCTGCTGTCGGCGGGCCATCGGCGCATCCTGTTCCTCGGCCGCCGTGACGGTCACACCACCCCGGACAGCCGGATCGCCGGCTACCGCGCCGCCCTGGCCGACCACCACGTGCCGCACGACCCGGCGCTGGAGGCCGAGGGCACGATGGAGCGGCGCGAGGGCCACCGCATGGTGCGCGAGCGCCTCGACGCCGGGCCGCCCGACTTCACCGCGATCTTCGCCTGCAACGACCTCGTCGCGGCGGGGGCCCGCCAGGCGCTGCGGGAGCACGGGCTGAGCGTCCCCGGCGACGTCTCCCTGGTCGGCTTCGACGACCTGCCCCCGGCGGCCGACATCGACCTCACCACGGTCCACGTCCCGCACGAGGAACTGGGCCGCACGGCCGTACGCCTGGCGCTCGACCGGGAGCGGGACAGGCCGGGCAGGCCCGAGCACGTCCTGCTCGGCACGCACATCATCGTCCGCGACTCGGTCCGCCCGCTCAGAGGCCCGGCTCTGCCGTAGTCGCGGGCTCGGCCGGCTCGGTGGTCGCGTCGTCCGGGTGCTCGCGGGCGGGCGCGCAGTTCACGTCGCAGCCGCCGAAGCGGTTCAGGTCCACCGGGGTGAACGGGGTCGGCGGCACGTCCCGCAGCGCGGCCGTCATCGTGTCCTTCCAGATCGGGCCGGGCAGCGAGGCACCCTGGACAGACCCGTAGGAGCGGCCGCCGATGGTGACGCCGGTGAGCTTGTGACGCTGCGAGCCGCGCGGGTCGCCGATGCTGACCGCGCCGGCCAGGTCGGGCGTGAACCCGGCGAACCAGGCGCTGGCGTACCCGTCGGTGGTGCCGGTCTTGCCGGCCGCCGGGCGGCCGATGCCGCCGACGCCGCTCATGGTGCCCTTCGTGAACACCCCGGACAGGATGTGGGCGGTCGCGTCGGCGACCCCGGGGTCCAGCGCCCGCTCGCAGCGCGGCCGGTACGTGGTGGTCCTGCCGTCCCGGCCGGTGACCTTGGTGATGGCCATCGGCGGGCAGTACGTGCCGCGCGCGGCGATGGCGGCGTAGGCGGTGGCCACGGTGACCGGGTCGCTCTCGTTGATGCCGAGCGTGAACGTCTCGAACTCCCGCAGTTCCTCGCCGTCGGCCCGCTTGATCCCCAGCGACCTGGCCGTCTGGACCGTCGGGCACAGGCCCACCCGCTCCTGCAGCTCCATGAAGAACGTGTTGACCGAACCCCAGGTGCCGGTGGCCAGCGTCTTGAAGCCGGGCGACCCCTCGTCGTTGGTGACCGTCCAGGACGGGTCGCCGACCTTCCGGCCGGCGCAGTCGGTGAACGTGGCGTAGCCGGGCGCGGTGTAGCCGGCTCCCGCGGTGATGCCGTCGTCGATCTTCATGCCCTGCTTGAGCGCCTCGATCAGCGTGAACGTCTTGAACGTCGAGCCCGCCTGGAAGCCGATCAGCCCGCCGTGCGCCATGTCGGCCACCGCGTTGTAGGAGATCTGGTTCTTGCGGGCGGAGCCGCCGAAGGGGCGGCTGGCCGCCATCGCCCGGATCGCGCCGGTGCCCGGCTCCACCAGCGCCTCGGCGGCCAGCGCCCGGTCCGAGGCGAAGACGTGCTTCCTGATGGCCGACTCCGCCGCCCGCTGCGCGGTGGGGTCGAGCGTGGTGTGGACCTTGAGCCCGCCCCGGCTGAAGGCCGCCTCGCGTTGCCGGCGGGTCTTGCCGAAGGCGGGGTCGGACAGCAGCTCGTGCCGGACGTACTCGCAGAAGTACGGATAGCGGCTCTCCTGGCAGCCGTTGGGCTGCTTGACGCCCTTGTAGCCGAGCTTGCGGGCCTTGGCCGCGGCGGCCTGCGCCGGGGTGATCCGGCCCAGCTCGGCCATCCTGTCGAGCACCACGTCACGCCGCTGGAGCAGCAGCTCGCGCGCCTTGGCGCCGCGGTCGGGCGAGGTGGCGTTGGGGTCCTGCACGGCGCCGGCCAGGGTGGCGGCCTGGGCCAGGTTCAGCCGGGAGGCCGGGACGCCGAAGAAGCGCCTGGCCGCCGCCTCCACGCCGTTGGCTCCCGCGCCGAAGTAGGCGATGTTCAGGTATTTCTCCAGGATCTCGTCCTTGGAGTACTTCTCCTCGACCGCCATGGCGTGACGCAACTCCTGCAGCTTGCGCGCGTAGCTGGCCTCCAGGGCCGCGTTCTTCTCCTTCTCCGTGCCGGCCGCGTTGAACAGCACCTGCTTGACGTACTGCTGGGTGATCGAGGAGCCGCCCTGGCTGATGCCGCCCGAGGTGAGGTTCTTGACCAGGGCGCGGGCCGTGCCCTCGACGTCGATCGCGCCGTGCTCGTAGAAGCGGTCGTCCTCGATGGCGACGATGGCCGTCCGCATCACCCCGGCGATCCGCTCCAGCGGCACGACCTGGCGATCCTGGGCGTAGAACTGGGCGATCCGGTGGCCCTCGGCGTCGTACACGGTGGTCTTCTCCGCGAGCGGCGGTTCCACCAGCTCCTCCGGGCGGAGGTTCAGCGCCTCGGTGCCCGCGACGAGCACCGCTCCCGAGCCGCCCACGGCGGGCAGGGCGAGCGCGGCGGCCACCAGGCCGGTGGCCGTGGCGGCGGCGGCCAGCCGGGCGATGCCGGACATGCGGGTACGGGGATGCGACCTGGACATGGCGGCCATGACAGCACAAGCATCCGCATACTGTCCAAGACCGATATGAATTGCCCAGCGATATAGAAACAGATATCAAGCCCGGTCTGTCACATCGTGGTGGCCTGTCCCGTCCTCCTGGTGCTGTCCATCCAGACGAGGAGGTCTCCATGGCGTACACGGTCCGGCGACGGGCGAGGGAGCACGGGCGATGAGGGTACTGCTGGCCGGGGCGACCGGCGCGATCGGGGTGCCGCTGCTGGAGGCGCTGGCCGCCTCCGGGCACGAGGTGATCGCCGTCATCCGCGATCCCGCCAAACGGCGGCTCGTCACCGACCGCGGCGCCGTCGCCGTGCTCGCCGACGTGCTCGACCGTGACGGGCTGCTGCGCGCCGTCGACGGGCACCCGGCCGACGTGGTGATGCACCAGGCCACGGCGCTGCGCGACGCCTCACGGAAGCTGCGGCCCGACGACCCGACCATCGCCCTGCGCGACCGGGGCACCGCGCATCTGCTCGACGCCGCCCGTGCCGTCGGCGCGCGCCGGTTCGTCACCCAGTCGCTGATCACCGGGTACGGCTACCGCGACCACGGCGACCGGCTGCTGACCGAGGACGACGAGTTCGGCGTGCGCGTCGGCACCGTCGCCGACCTGGTGACCGACTCCAGCGTGGCGACCGAGCGGCAGGTGTTCGCCGCCGAGGGCATCGAGGGCGTCGCCCTGCGCTACGGCATGTTCTACGGCGAGAACGCGTTCAGCGACATGTTCGCCGGTCTGATGCGCAAGCGGGCGCCGGTGCTGCCGCGCGGGCGGACGGGCACCACGTCCTTCGTGCACGTGGACGACGCCGCGGCCGCCGCCGTCGCGGCCATGGAACGCGGCGGGGCGGGGGAGGCGTACAACATCGTGGACGACGAGCCGATGAGCTGGCGCGACTTCCTGACCACGGTCGCCCGCGTCCACGGCACCCCGCGCCCCGTCGTGACGCCGAGGTGGCTGATCCGGCTGGCGGTGCCCTATCTGGGGTGCCTGCTGATCGACACCACGATGCGGGTCTCGCACGCCAAGGCCACGCGCGACCTGGGCTGGACCCCGGTGCACCGGAGCGTGCCCGAAGGGCTGAAGGCCCGCTGAGAACCCGCCGGGGCGGCGGCGCCCCGGCGGTCTCAGAGGAGCTCCACGTACCCTTCCGCGCCGTTCACCCGGATGCGCTGCCCGTCCGCGATCCGCCGGGTGGCGCCCTCCACGCCGACGACCGCGGGCAGCCCGTACTCGCGCGCCACCACGGCGCCGTGCGTCATCACGCCGCCGACCTCCATGACGACGCCCTTGACCGACACGAACAGCGGCGACCAGCTCGGATCGGTGAACACGGTGACGAGGATGTCGCCCTCCTCCAGGTGGGCCCCGGCCATGCCGAAGATGACCCGCGCCCGGCCCTCGACGACGCCCGACGACACCGCGATGCCCGCCAGCGCTCCCTCCGGCAGCGTGCCCGGCTCGTACGCGCCGGAGATCACCTCGCCCTCCGAGGTGATCACCCGGGGCGGCGACAGCTTCCGGTAGGTCTCGTGCTCCTCCCGCCGCTGGATGACGATCGCGTAGTCCAGCTCGCCGGTCGCGGCCGCCTTCCTGAACTCCTCGATGGACAGGAAGTACACGTCCTCGGGCTCCTTGACGACCCCGCGCGCGACCAGCCCGGCGGCCTCCTCCATGAGCGCCCGCTTGTAGATCTCGTAGCGCAGGAGCAGCGCGTGCTTGGAGTACTCGCGGTAGCCGATGAAGTGGCGGATCAGGCTCATCTTCCTGGCCGCCTTCCTGGCCTTGCCCGCGCCGCCGGGCAGGTCCCGGAGGCGGGCGAGCAGGTCGCCCATGGTGCGTTCGGCCTCGGCGCGGCCCTGCTCCGCCTTGCGGCGGCGCTCGCCCGGCGGGAAGTTCCTGACGTTGCCGAGGATGAGCGGCACCAGCAGCGTCGGGTCCTCGCTCCACCGGGTCCTGGTCAGGTCGATGTCGCCGGCGCAGTGCATCCCGTACGCGTCCAGGTAGCCGCGGATGGCGTCACCGACGGCCGCCCCGCCGGGGTAGCCCGCCAGGCCGTCGAAGAAGGTGTCGCGCCGGGCCGTCTCCAGGTAGCGCACGATGTCGGGGTGCTCGCGGACGGCGTCGGCGACGTCGAGCAGGTCGAGCCCCATGGCGGCCACCACGTTGTGGTCGGCGGACTGGGCGATCGCGTCGGCGGCGTTCTTCTCGCCCAGCCAGGCTTCCATGTGCTTGTTGACCCAGTTCACCGACTGGATGCCGATGAAGGCCGCGGCCACGCTGCGCGGGTCGAAGGTGAGCTCGGCGAGCACGTCATGGTCGTCGATGATGTACGCGAACAGCTCGTCGCCCGACTTGCCGGCGATCCCGCGCCGCAGCCGCTCCACCGTCGCCTCGGTGTGCGCGATCAGGTCCGGCACGACGCCGGGGTCGTCCTCGCGGCCGAGCTTGAGATACTGGCGCGCGATCGGCAGCACGCCGCCCTCGCCGAAGTCCAGCATCGAGGTCTTGCCCCGGGCCAGCCCGGCGGTGAAGTCCTTGCGCTTCAGCGCCGCGCGCAGGGCGTTGGCCATCAGCACGTCGACCTGGTCGAGGCTCTTGAGCGTGGCCGGCCTGGCCCAGGCCGAGGTGAGCTCCGCCGAGACGTCCTTGTAGAAGCGGTTGCCGGCCACGACGCCCGCCGTGCGGCCCAGCTTGTCGTGCAGCAGCGACAAGAACGACAGGCCCAGGGGCGCGAAGGCGTCGGTCATCATCTGCCGGTGCCCGTAGGAGACGTACACGTGGTTCTTGCCGTCGTGCGCGGGCGGCACGGGGTAGAGCGTGGTGACCGGGCGGCTCTGCAGGATGTGGAACGCGCCGTCGTACAGCGCCCACTCGATGTCCTGGGGGCGGCCGAAATGCGCCTCGATCTTCCGCCCCAGGCTCTCCAGCAGCAGGATCTGCTCGTCGCCGAGCTTCTGCGCGGCCTGCCGGGAGGGCTCGACGGGAAGCTCCTCGGTGCCGCCGGACGGCAGCGCGCGCAGCTCCTTCGTCTGCGTGGCGATCTTCCTGTCGATGATCCGCCCCGCCCTGACCCGGTAGTTGTCGGCGTTGACCAGCCCGGACACGAAGGACTCGCCCAGGCCGTACCCGGCGTCGATCGAGACCACCCCGCGGTTGCCCGAGACCGGGTCGGCGGTGAACATGATGCCCGCCGCCTCCGGGAAGACCATCCGCTGGACGACCACCGACAGCCGGACCGCGCGATGGCCGAAGCCGTTCCGGATGCGGTAGGCAACCGCGCGGTCGGTGAACAGCGACGCCCAGCACCGCCGCACGCCGTCGATCACCGCGTCGGCGCCCCGCAGGTTCAGGTACGTGTCCTGCTGGCCGGCGAAGGAGCTGGACGGCAGGTCCTCGGCGGTGGCGCTGGAACGCACCGCGCAGGCCGCGTCCTGGCCGCCCATCTCGTCGAGGTGCCGGACGATGTCGCGCCGGATCTCGCCGGGCACGGCCAGGCCCTCGACGGCGGCACGCAGCCACGCGCAGGCGGCGGCGATCCCGGCCCGGTCGTCGGCCCGCAGCCCGGCCAGCCCGTCGATCAGCGCGCCGATCCGCGCGTCACGCTCCACGACCTGCTCGTACGCGTCGGTGGTGACGCAGAACCCGCGCGGCACGCGTACCCCGCTGATCGCGGACAGCTCGCCGAGGTTGGCCCCCTTCCCGCCGACCAGGGGGAGCCGCGTCCTGTCGATGTCATGGAACCCGAGTACGTAGGCACTCATGGCTGATCCCGTCTCTCATCCAAGGTTTCAATACAGGACTGTACTGTATTGAAATTGAGCCCCGTCAACAGGGAAGGACGTCACCATGACCCCCAAGATCTGCCTGGTCACCGGCGCCTCGTCGGGCATCGGCCACGCCACCGCGCTGGAGCTGCGCCGGGCCGGCCACATCGTGTACGGCGCCGCCCGCCGGGTGGACCGGATGGCCGAGCTGCGCCGGGCCGGCGGCCACCCCCTGGCCATGGACGTCACCGCCGAGGACGACCTGAGCCGCGTCGTGACCACCGTCCTGGACGCGCACCACCGGATCGACGTGCTGGTCAACAACGCCGGAGCCGGCCTGCACGGCGCCGTCGAGGACGTGTCCGTCGAGCGGGCCCGCCGCCTGTTCGAGGTCAACCTCTTCGGCCCGGCCCGGCTCACCCAGCTCGTCCTGCCGCACATGCGCGAACGCCGCTCCGGCACGATCGTCAACGTCTCCTCCATCGCCGGCGAGATCTCGCTGCCGCTCGTCGCCTGGTACCACGCCTCCAAGCACGCCCTGGAGACCTGCTCCGACTCGCTCCGCCAGGAGTGCCGGCCCTTCGGCGTCCACGTGGTCGTCGTGCAGCCGGGCATCATCAGGACGGAGTTCGAGGAGGACACGCCGCGCGAGCTGCGCGAGACCTCCGGCGGCGGGCCCTACCGCGCGCTCGCCGAGTCGATGGCGAGCCGGGCCGAGGGCAACACCAAGGGCTCCGCCCCGGCCGTGGTCGCCAAGACCATCAGGGAGGCCGTCGAATCCTCCAGGCCGAAACCGCGCTACCCGGTCGGCTACCTGGCCAGGACACTCCTGGCGCTGAACCGGATCCTGCCCGACCGGGCCTTCGACGCCCTGGTGACGAAAGTGAGGTGAATCCCACGGTGCGCACCCCGGGACCGCGGGGATGTCACACCGGGCCGCCCGCCGCCGTCTGCTGACTGACAGGCGACCGGGGAGGGGCGACAGTGATATCGGCGCATGGGATCGGCGGGCGGTCGGATCTGCCGATCCCGCTCTGGCTGGCGCTCTACACCGGCGCGGGCGCGGTTCTGATCGCGTTCTTCGTGGTGTCGGTGCTGCGGCCGCGGCAACGGCCGCGATCGGCGGGAGTGCCGCTGCCGGGGCCCGTGCAGCGGGCCGCCGCGGCGCGGGGCGTCCGCGTGCTGCTGAGAGCCGCGGGCCTGGCCGCGTTCGGCGCGCTGCTGGCCACGGCCTGGTTCGGCGACGGCGACCCGTCGGCGAACCCGGCGCCGTCGTGGTTCTACGTGTGGTTCTGGGTCGGCCTGATCCCGCTCTCGCTCCTGTTCGGCCCGATCTGGCGGCTGGTGAACCCGCTGCGCCCGCCGGCCGCGCTCGCCCGCCGGTGCCTTCCCCCGGCGGTGCGCCGCGAGCCGCCGTCCGGGCACGCCGGCTCGCTGCCGGCCGTCGCCGGCATGGTCGCCTTCCTGTGGCTCGAACTGGCCTCCCCGCAGCCCGGCTCCCCGCGCGCGGTCGCCGTCTTCGTGAGCGTCTACGCGGTGACGCACATCCTGGCCGGAGCCGTGTTCGGGCCGCGCTGGTTCGACCGCGCGGACACCTTCGAGGTGTACGCCGGCCTGCTCGCCGCCCTGTCGCCGATCGGCAGGGACGCCGGGGGCCGGCTGGTGCTGCGGACGCCGCCCGCCGGGCTGCGCGCCGGGCGCGCCGACGCCGGCCAGACCGCGCTGGCGCTCGTGGTGCTGGGCGGGACCATGTACGACGGCCTCAGCAGGCTGCCGGTGTGGACCGGGCTCACCCGCGCACTCGGGCAGCCGGGGACCGCGCTGCTCGCCACGGCCGCGCTCGGGATCGTGATCGCGGCCAACCTCCTGGCCTACCGGGACGCCCTCCGGATGACCAGGCCGTACGCCCGGCCCTCGGCAGGCGTGGCCGACGCGTTCACGCACTCGCTGGTGCCGGTCATGGTCGGCTACAGCGTCGCGCACTACTTCTCCTTCGCCGTCTTCGAGGGGCAGCGCGGATGGCTGCTGGCCTCCGACCCCTTCGGGCTCGGCTGGGACCTGCTCGGCGTCGGTGACGCGGCCGTCGACTACACGCTGCTGCCGCCCTCGCTGATCGTCGTCGTCCAGGTGGGCGCGATCGTGCTCGGCCACATCGCCGGCGTGGTGTCCGCGCACGACCGGGCGCTGGACGTGGTCCGCGCGGGCGAGCTGCGGACCGGCCAGTATCCGATGCTCACGCTCATGGTGGTCTACACGGGCATCGGCATCACGCTGATGTCCGCGGGCTGAGCTTGTCACACGCCGCCGGGGGCGCTCGTCCTATACGCGAAGCAAGCACAGGAAAGGAACCTGATGAACGGTTACAGCCGGCCCGCCAAGATCTTCATCCAGCTGGCCGTCGTGGTCGGCGCGCTGATGATGCTGGTCTTCGGCGTGTGGATGCGCATCGACCCGGCGGGCTTCGCCGAGTACGCCCAGTTCCCCAATCACGTGCACTTCCTGCACGACGCCGGGGTCTTTCAGATCGGCATCGGGCTGATGATGCTGTGCGCCCTGGTGTGGCGTGACGTGCTCTCGATCGTGCTGGCCGGGTTCTTCGTCACCAACACGCTGCACGCGGTGAACCACGCGGCCGACCTCGACCTCGGCGGCAGCCCGGACAACTGGTGGCAGCTCGGGCTCGTCTCGCTGCTGGCGCTGGCCGGCCTCGTGGTGCACCGCGCGCAGCTCAGCCGCCGGTCACGGGCGGACGCGTAGCTGGGTCAGCACCAGCCCGCTCCGGTGGAGCTCGACCTCGAAGACGCCGGGAATGTCCGTGTCGACGCTCAGCGTCGCCGGTCGCCCGGCGGCGAGCTCCGCCCCGCGGTCGTAGCCGTGCACGTGCAGCTCGTCGGCGGCGTCGGAGGTCACCACCAGCTCGACCGTGTCGCCCGTGCGGGCCTCGACCCGGTCCGGCCCGCTGACCTTGTCGCCGCCGGCCACGACGAACAGCTGCCGCCGCGTGGCCGGCTCGCCTCCCCGCGCCGCGTCCCCGGCGCACGCCGTCGTCGCCAGCAGTGCGGCGGCGGCCACGGCGGCGCCCAGCCGGCGCATCACGCGCCCGCCATGCGCAGGTGACGCAGGCCCGCCCGGCAGCTCGGATACTCCGGCCGCCAGCCCAGCTCCCGCTTGGCCTTGTCGTTGGACAGCCGGATCCGGGTGCCCGCCATCAGCGCGTACATGTAGGGCGCCGGCCGCAGCAGCAGGCTCGGCACCGTGAGCGGCGCCGGCGCCCCCGCCGCCTCCGCCACCGCGGCGACGAACTCGGCGAACGTCACCGGGGTGTCGTCGACGACGTTGTACGCCTGCCCGCCCCGCCCCCGGCCGAGGGCCGCCACCGTGGCCGCCGCCGCGTCGGCGATGTGGATGGGCGAGGTGACCCCGGACGGCCTCGGCATCGGCAGCAGGCGCTTCGACGCCAGCGCCATCAGCTTGCGGGTGCCCGCCTCCGGGCCGTAGAACAACCCGTAGCGCAGCGCGATCCCGTCGATCCCCGGCGTGCCGAACGCCAGCCGCTCGTTGGCCCGCATCGAGCGCAGGTGCCGCTCGAAGGCGCCGCGGCCGGCCGGTGCGAACGGGTGGTCCTCGGTCAGCTTCGCCTCGCCGTGGTCGCGGTAGCCGTAGCCGAGGAAGAACGACTGCGTGACGAACCGGTGCGCGCCGACCAGCCCGGCCGCCCGCAGCAGGTTCGCCGTCCCGCGCTCGCGCAGGTCGTCGGTGGCGTGCAGGTCCCGGTGCCGCAACGGCGTGCCGGTGATCGCGGTCGCCTGATGGATCACCGCGTCGGCCCGGTGCCCGCGCAGCGCGTCCAGCAGCCGCCGCTCGTCCATCACGTCGACCACCCGCGTCTCGACGCCGGAGTCCTCCAGCAGGCGCGCCTTCCTG
Source organism: Nonomuraea sp. SBT364 (assembly GCF_001083785.1). GTDB lineage: Bacteria > Actinomycetota > Actinomycetes > Streptosporangiales > Streptosporangiaceae > Nonomuraea. Next base: position 113,866 of record NZ_LAVL01000006.1, on the reverse strand, counting down.
GGGGAGCGGGTCAGGCCCAGCACCGCATGGCCGGCGGCGAGCAGTCTCGGCACGAGTTCGCCGCCGAGGGTGCCCGTCGCACCCGCGAGCACGATCTTCATTCCCCGTCTCCTGACTGGTGTGTCATCGAGCACGTTCCTTCCCGGGGCCACGGCGTGGGTGCCGGGCCGCTCTACAGTCGGACGTCGGCGCGCGGCCGGGTGTGACACGGATGTCACAACCACGGGGGCGGCTTCGTCCCATGGGCGAAAGGCAAGCAACCGGGGGAAGGCGGGGACCAGAAGTGATGGACGACATCGGTGACGAGCCGGCGGCCGTCTTCGCCGCGAACCGCAATCTGCTGTTCGCGGCCGCGTACGACATCCTCGGCAGCGTCACCGACGCCGAGGACGTCGTGCAGGACGCGTGGCTGCGCTGGGAGAGGGTCGACCACGCGGCGATCGGGCATCCACGCGCGTACCTGATGCGCATCGTGGTGCATCGAGCCGTCGACCAGCTGCGCAAGGCGCGCAGGCTGCGCGAGGACTACATCGGCCCGTGGCTGCCGGAACCTCTGTGGACCGACGAGAGCCCCGCCGACCGGGAGGAACGCCGTGGCGGTGTCGCGCTCGGCCTGCTGGTGGTGCTGGAGACGCTGTCGCCGCTCGAACGGGCCGCGTTCGTCCTCCGGGAGGCGTTCGCCTACGAGTACGACGAGATCGCCGGCATCCTCGGCAGGTCGCCCGCCGCGGTGCGCCAGCTCGTGCACCGGGCGCGGGGGCACGTCCACGCGCGGCGGCCCCGCTTCACCGCCGACCAGCGCGACGCCCAGGTGGCGGCCGAGCGGTTCGTGAACGCGGCCGTCGGAGGGAGCCTGACCGACCTGCTCGACGTGCTGGCGCCCGAGGTCACGCTGTGGAACGACGGCGGAGGCCGGACCCGCGCCGCGCTGCGGCCGGTGCACGGCGCCGGCAAGGTGGCCCGCCTGCTGGCCGCCGTCGGGCCCAGGTACGCCGGGTGCGAGATCCGCTGGGCGCTCCCCGGCGGCACCCCGACTGCCCTGATCGTCGCCGGCGACCGGCCGGTGGCGGTCGTCACCGTCGAGACGGACTCCTCCGGGGGACGGGTACGCGCCATCTACGGCATGGCGAACCCGGACAAGCTTGCCCACCTGTCGCAGCACAACTGACGAACGAGAGGACGCGCGCATGCCGAAGGTCCTGGAGGACTTCATCACGCAGCCGCTGGGCGCCGAACGCCACGAGCTGCACGTCCGGCAGCGGCCGGAATCCGTCTGGGCCGCGCTGAACACGTTGTCGCCCGGGGAGCTCCCGCTGGTGGGGCTGCTCATGGGCCTGCGCTCGGCCCCGGCGAAGGGGGCGGGCGAGGCACCGACGATGCTCGGCACGATGATCGGCCGGGGCTGGTTCGAGCTGGCCACCGAGCCGCAGCGGTATGTCGTGCTCGGCTCCATCAGCCAGTTCTGGCGGCTGCGGCCGGGGGAGTTCCGGCGCACCTGCCCGGCCGGGCGGTTCCGCGACTACGACGCGCCCGGCTTCGCCAAGTCGGCGTCGGTCTTCGAGGTGATCCCGACCGAGCACGGCACCCTGCTCCGCACCGAGACGTGGGTGACCGCCGGCTCGGCGGCCACCCGGCGCAGGATGCTGGCCTACTGGCGGCTGATCCGCCCCTTCAGCGGGGTGATCCGGCGCGTCATGCTGCGCGCCATCGCCAGGAAGGCCGCCGCCTACGGCTGATCGTCCTGGGCGGTGGTCCGCCCGGCCAGCCGCTCGTAGCGCTGCCGGGCGGCCTGCGGCGTGCCGAGCCCGAGGCCGAAGGCGATCTCCTGCCACGTCATGCCGCGCCCCCTGGCCATCTGGAGGAGCCCGGCCTCCAGGTCGTCCGCCTCCGCGCGGGCCTGCGGGAGGAGGCTCAGGGCGGCGACGATGTCGGCCCGGTCCACCTCCGGCTCGCCCTCGTCGGGCAGCACCGCGCCGCTCAGCAGGAACGACACGAGCCTGATGGCCTCGTGCGGCGCGAGCTCCGTGGGGTGGGCCTGCCGCCGGCGTCGCGCGTCGGTGGCCGCGTGGCGCTCGGTGATGCGCACGAGCGACGCGTATTCGCGATGCGCCCGCGCCTGCCCGGGGTGCAGGGGCGTGAAGGGGTCAGGAGTCGACGACATGCGCTTCACCCTGGCCGATCAGCATGCCGTTGTCAACATAGCGTGTTGAACAAAATGTTCATCGGCTAGAGTTCGAGCGGATCATGCGTCGCCCGAGGAGGTCCCCGGTGAAGTGGCGTTCGCGGCTCGTCCCCGTGCTGGTGCTCGCCGGGACCGCGCTGTTCCTGTTCGACCAGGGCGTGCGGCGGGAGCCGAAGGCGGTGCGGTTCAGCGTGGTGGAGGGGACGGCGGCGGGCTACCGTTCCTTCGTCGACGGCGCGGGGCGGGGCAACCGGACCACGACGACGGTCGTCTTCGCGCTCACGCTGGCCGGTTACCCGCCGAACGTGACCTTCCGCCTGGAGCGGCCGCCCCCGGCCGGGGTGCCCGAAGGCGCCGCGGTGCGCCTGGAGGTCCCCGCGGACACCGCCGACACGGTCGCCCGCGCCTCCCGGTTCCCCGGCGCCGACTACCTGGTCAAGGTGCTGGGCGCGTCGATCGACGGCCGGCCGGTCTACTCCGCCGAGGGTGAGGCCGAGCGGGCCGGTGGCGCCTCGGCCGGATACAAGGTCGCGGGCGCCGTCTGCGCGCTGCTCGCCGCGGCCTGGGCCGGCCTCCTGGTGAGGCGGGCCCGCCGGCGCGCCTGAAAGTTTCGGCGTCCCCTTGACCGATGCGGTGTTCACGTTAACACTGAGCCCACATCCCTTCTGTCGGCGCTGCGCCCGGGTCCGGAGTGTTAGCGCTAACATCGAAAGGCGCCCCCCATGGACAGACTCTTACGAACCGCACTCACGGCAGCCGTCGTGGCGCTGCTGGCGGTGTGCCAGGCTCTCGTGGCCGCCCCCGCGTCCGCCGCCACGATCGACACCAACGCCTCGTACGTGCTGGTCAACCGGCACAGCGGCAAGGTCATGGACGTCTACGAGCGCGCCACCGGCGACGGCGCCCCCATCGTCCAGTGGGCCCGCAACGACGGCGCCTGGCAGCAGTGGCAGTTCGTCGACTCCGGCGGCGGCTACTACCGCCTGCGCTCACGCCACAGCGGCAAGGTCCTGGACCTGTACGACCACTCCACCGCCGACGGCGCCGACGTCGTCCAGTGGGCCGACCACAACGGCGCCAACCAGCAGTTCCGCGTCGTCGACACCGGCAGCGGCCACGTCAAGCTGATCAACCGCAACAGCGGCAAGGCCCTGGAGGTGTGGGAGTGGTCCACCGCCGACGGCGGCCGCCTGTCCCAGTACGCCGACACGAACGGCGCCAACCAGCAGTGGCAACTGGTCAAGCTCGGCACCACCCCGCCGCCCGCGTACCCGAACCCGGGCACGGTCACCGGTGACGTCAACGTGCACGACCCCGAGGTGGCCAAGACCCCTTCCGGCGGCTACCTGCTGGCCCACACCGGTGACGGCATCTCGCTGAAGACCTCCGCCGACCGCACGGCATGGCGGAACGCGGGGGCGGCGTTCCCCGGCGGGGCCCCGTGGGCGCATTCGTACACGAACGGCGGCAACCACCTGTGGGCGCCGGACCTCACCTACGTGAACGGCCGCTACCACATGTACTACTCGGCCTCCACCTTCGGCTCCAACCACTCGGCGATCTTCCTGGCCACCAGCACGACCGGCGCGTCCGGCTCGTGGACGAACCAGGGGCTGGTCGTCGAGTCGCGCACCTCGGACAACTTCAACGCCATCGACCCCAACCTGATCATCGACGACCAGGGCCGCTGGTGGCTGAACTTCGGCTCGTTCTGGTCCGGCATCAAGATGGTCCAGCTCGACCCGGCCACCGGCAAGCGGACCGGCACCGCCATGAGCAGCATCGCCGGGCGCAACGGCGGCTCGATCGAGGCGCCGACGATCTACCGGCACGGCGGCTACTACTACCTGCTGGTCTCCTTCGACCTGTGCTGCCGGGGTGCCGACAGCACCTACCGCGTCATGGCAGGCCGCTCGACCTCGGTCACGGGTCCGTACGTGGACCGCAACGGGGTGGCGCTGACCGCCGGCGGCGGCACGGAGATCCTGGCCGGCCACGGGAGCATCCACGGCCCCGGCCACCAGGCGGTCATCACCGACACCGACGGCGACATCCTCTTCTACCACTGGTACGCGAACGACGACTCCTCCCGGCTCGGCATCAACAAGATCGGCTACGACGCGGCCGGCTGGCCCTACGTCTACTGACCGCGCCGAGACCGACGAAGAGGAGCATGTGGTGTTACCGATCACTCAGGAACGAGGAGCGCTGCGTCGCCTGCTGGTGCTCGCCGTCGCCGCCGTCGTGACGCTCGCGCTGTGCGTCGTGGCGTCCGGCCGCGCCGAGGCGGCCCCCGGCCCGTCCTTCACCAACCCCGTCGTCCCCACCCCCAACAGCGCCGACCCGACGCTGGTCTTCCACAACGGCTTCTACTACTACGTCGCCACGACCTGGACGTCCGACGTCGTCATGCGCCGCTCGGCGACGATCGCCGGGCTGCGCAGCGCCCCCGAGCAGCTCGTCCTGCGCACCGGCGGCACCACCATGTGGGCGCCGCACCTGGAACTGATCAACAACCGCTGGTACCTGTACTACTCCGTCGAACAGGCCGGCGCGCCCCGCCGCACCCACGTCGCCGAAAGCGCCGGCTCCGACCCCCTCGGCCCCTACACCTACCGCGGCGTGCTCAACCTGATGCCGAACAACGGCTGGGCCATCGACGCCGCCGTGGTGCGCCTCAACGGCGCCCTCTACATGACCTTCTCCGCCTTCGCCCCCGAGGACAACCTGCAGTCGCTCTACCTCGCACCGCTGTCCAACCCCTGGACCGCGAGCGCGTTCGGCCGCCGCGTCTCCGCCCCCACCCTGGCCTGGGAACGCCAGAACGGCGCCGTCAACGAAGGCGGCTTCATGCTGCAACGAGGCGGCCGCACCTTCCTGACCTACTCCGCCAGCCACTGCAACGGCCCCGACTACAAGCTCGGCATGCTCGAATACCGGGGCGGCGACCCCCTGGCCGCCTCCTCCTGGACCAAGTTCCCCAACCCCATCTTCCGGCGCAACGACGCCGCCGGCGTCTACGGGCCCGGCCACCACTCCTTCTTCACCTCACCCGACGGCACCGAGACCTGGATCGCCTACCACGCCAACTCCTCGGCGAGCCAGGGCTGCGGCACCACCCGCACCACCCGGGTGCAGAAGATCTCCTGGAACGCCGACGGCACCCCCGACCTGGGCGTCCCGGTCTCCACCTCGACCGTGCTGCCGGGCCCGTCCGGCGAGGCCGCTCCCGCGTACTCCAGAATCCGCAACCGGCACAGCGATCTGTGCCTGGACGACTACAACTGGGTCACCACCCCCGGCGCCGAGGTGCGGCAGTGGACCTGCAACGGCCTGGCCCCCCAGGACTGGCAGATCACCCCGGCCGCCGACGGCTACGCCACGATCGTCAACCGGCACAGCGGCCTGTGCCTGGACAACCGCGACTGGGGCAGCACGGCCGGCTCGCCCGTCCAGCAGTGGACCTGCAACGGCCTGGCCGTCCAGCAGTGGCGGATCACCGCCGCCGGAGACGGCTACTCCACGATCGTCAACCGGCACAGCGGCCTGTGCCTGGACGACTACGACTGGGGCACGGCGGACGGCGCCGAAGTACGCCAGTGGACCTGCAACGGCAGCGCAGTCCAGCAGTGGCGGATCTCCTGAGGGGGTGACCGGGGTGGCCCCGGCCACCCCGGCGCTCCGCGTGCCCGGGCGCGCACAAGGGAGGCGCCTGCGAACAAGTCACGGTTCGGGGTACGTTTTCGCCTGCGCCGATGAGTTTCGCCGCTCCCGGCGGTCTGCATCGCAAGCATCGAGAAGGAGCGACAGCATGACCGAGCCCACGTCCCACACGCTCGAAGTGCCCGGGGCCATCCTCCACTACGACATCCGCCAGGCCGAGGGGAGCGCCGATCCGCTCCTGCTGCTGATCGGGTCGCCGATGGACGCCACCGGGTTCACCGCCCTGGCTGCGCGCTTCCCGGACCGCACGGTGGTGACGTACGACCCGCGCGGGGCCGGCCGGAGCGAGCGGACCTCGGGCGGCGAGTCGACGCCCGAACTGCACGCCGACGACCTGCACCGGCTGATCGACGCGCTCGGCGGCGGGCCGGTCGACATCCTGGCCAGCAGCGGCGGCGCCGTGAACGCGCTGGCGCTGGTGGCCAGGCACCCGGAGCAGGTCCGCACGCTGGTGGCCCACGAGCCGCCCGCCGCGGCGACCCTGCCGGACCGGGAGCAGGCGCTCGCCGCGGTGGCCGACATCCGGCAGACGTACGAGCGCGACGGTTTCGGGCCCGCGATGGCCAAGTTCATCGCGATCACCAGCCTGACCGGCGAGGTCCCCGCCGACTTCGCCGACCAGCCGATGCCGAACCCCGCCGACTTCGGGATGCCGACCGAGGACGACGGCTCCCGCGACGACGTCCTGTTCGCGCAGAACCTCATGACCTGTACGCACTACGAGCACGACTTCGAGGCGTTGCGCGCGGCCTCCACCCGCGTCGTCGTCGCCGTGGGAGCCGAGTCCGAGGGGCAGCTGGCCCGCCGCTCCGGCGAGGCGGTCGCCGAGCGGCTCGGCTCCGAGGCGGTGATCTTCCCCAGCAACCACGGCGGCTTCATGGACGGCGAGTTCGGCATGAAGGGCGACCCGGACGGCTTCGCCGCCGCGCTGCGCAAGGTCCTCGGCGAATAGGGCGGCTCAGCCGCGCAGCCTCACCGGGAGCGCGGTGAGCCGGCTGCCCTGGATGCCGCCGAAGTCCGTCTGCCGCAGGTCGGCGTACGGCACCGCGAGCCGCGCCCGGGGGAAGCCGGTGCGCACGACCTCCACGAGCGCGCGCAGTTCGAGCTGGGCGAGCTGCGCACCGGTGCAGTAGTGCGGCCCCGCGCCGAAGGTGAGGTCCGCGCCGATCGCCCGGCCGGGATCGAGGTTGATGCCCTGGATGTCGACGAGCACCGGGGAGCGGGCGGGCAGCGCCACCCCGGCGAGCTCGACCGCCGCCGAGGTGAACCTCCACAGGGTGAAGGGCGCCGGCACGTGCCGCCGCAGCGTCTCCCGGACGAACGCCTCGGCCTCCGACGGCTCAGGGGCGGCGTCGAGGGCGCGGGCCAGCAGGAAGCCGAGGGACGGGTCGGTGGTGAGCTGGCCGGCGTAGATCAGCGTGAAGATCAGGTATCGCAGCTGCGGTTCGGTGATCCCGGCGGGGACCCGGTCGCGCAGTTCGGCGGCCAGGCCGTGCCCGCCCTCGGCGAGCGCGGCGCCGGCCAGCTCCGCGAAGGCGGCCATCGCCCCTCCCACCTCCTCCGGATCGTCGCTGTACATGCTGCGGCAGGCCGCGATGGCCTGGTCGATCCGGTCCAGCGGCACCCCGAGCACGTCGCAGACCACGGTGAGCGGGAAGCGGGTGGCGAAGTCGGCCATCAGGTCGACGGTCTCGCCGGTGGCGGCCAGCCGGGTCAGCAGGTCGTGGGCGAGCTCGGCGATCCGGCCGGCGTAGGAGGCCATCCGGCGTGCCGTGAAGAGCGGGGCGTGCGCCCTGCGCAGCAGCTCGTGGGCCGGTCCGTCGAGGGTGGTGAGCGACGGCTGCGCGGCGGCGGTCGGTTCCAGGCCCGCGGTCCGAGGGTCCCAGCTCACCGGGGCCCACGCCGGGTCCTTGACGATGTGCGGATGGACGAGGGCCCGGCGGGCGAGCGCCTCGTCGGTGATGATCCACGCCGGGCCGCCGGCGGGGGCGTCGACCCGGACGAGGGGACCGGCGGCGCGCAGGGCGGCGCGGGCGGGCTGGGGCTCGCCGATCGTGCGGACGGTGACGGCGAACGGGTCGACGCCGACGTAGGGGGCTTCGGTCACGGGATCTCCTTGCGAACGGTCGGGGGCGGCGCTCACCGCGCGCGCCTGGGCAGCAGGAACATCAGCGCGGCGGCGCCGGCGTAGCAGGCGGCCTGCCAGGGCAGGATCGCGCCCAGGGCGGCGCCGTAGGCGGCCGGGCCGCCCTCTCCGCCGGCGGCGGAGTCCTCCAGCCGGGTGAAGAAGACGAGGCCGAGGACGGCGACGCCGAGCGCGTTGCCGATCTGCGTCACGGTGGTCAGCACCCCGCCCGCCGCGCCGGCGTCCCGGCCGGGCACCCCGGCGAGCACGACGTTGATCAGCGCGGGCGCGGTCAGGCCCAGCCCCAGGCCGCCCAGCAGCAGCGGCGCGGCCAGCAGCCAGGCGGCGGGTTCGGCGCCGTCGCGGACGACCAGGTGGAGGACGGCCTGGGAGACGGCCAGCGTCAGCGAACCGGACACCAGCACGGCGCGGCCGGCGCGACCGGCGAGCTGGACCCCGACGCCGGAGGTGATGATCGAGCCGATGGCGAAGGGCAGGATCACCAGCCCGGTTTCGAGTGCCGTGTACCCGGCGCCGTACTGGAGGTAGAGGGACAGCACGAGGAAGAACGAGCCCAGCGCCCCGAAGAACAGCAGCGAGGCCGCCAGCCCTCCGGCGAAGGCCCGCACGCGCAGCAGGGCCGGGTCGAGGATGGGCTGCCCGCCGAGGGCGACCAGCCGCCGCTGCCTGACGAGGAACGCGGCGGTCACGGGGACGACCAGCGCCATGACGAGGAAGCTCCACCAGGGCCACCCCCACTCCCGTCCCTGCACGAGAGGCAGGAGCAGGAGCACCGTGGCGGAGGCGGCGAGCGCCGCGCCGGGCAGGTCGAGCCGGGTGCGGCCGGGCTCGCGGGAGTCGGGCATGTACTGGGCCCCGAGGGCGAGCCCGGCGGCCGCGATCGGCACGTTGACCCAGAAGATCGCCCGCCAGCCCAGCCCGAACAGGTCGGCCTCGACCAGGACCCCGCCGAGCAGCGGGCCGGCGACCGAGGCCAGGCCGAGCACGGCGCCGTACGCGCCGAGGGCCCTGGCGCGGGCGGCGGGCTCGAAGGAGGCCCGGATGATGCCGAACACCTGCGGGATCATCAGGCCGCCGGCGAGCCCCTGCGCGACACGCGCGGCGACCAGGGCGCCGGAGCCCGGAGCCAGCCCGCAGGCCGCCGAGGCGAGCGTGAACGCGGTCAGTCCGAGGAGGAACACGCGCCGGCGCCCGTGCTGGTCGCCGGCGCGCCCCCCGGTGATGAGGCCGGCCCCCACGGCGAGCGTGTATCCGGCGACCATCCACTGCAGTTCGGCGTCGCTCGCGCCCAGGTCCGCGGCGATCGCCGGGAGCGCGACGCTGACGATGGTGGCGTCGAGAAGCTCCATGAAGGACGCGGTGAGGATCGCGGCCAGGACGAGGACCGCCGGACGCCCTGACAGCAGGGCGGCCTGGCGGGGTGGGGAGATGGTCATAGTGCGTGGGTGCTCCTCGGTCCGCTAGAATGGCTGCATAACGCAGTAGCTGCGTAATGCAGCTAATTTATAGCAGAATATCTGCGCGACGCAGCAATATGTGGAGGCGGTCGGCGATGAAGGAGCGGCAGGCGCTGGTGGCCGAGCTGGTCAAGGACGCGATACCGGTCTGGGCGATCGCGGTCGTGCGCCTCAACAAGGTCGTCGCCGACCGCCTCGGCGTGGCCGAGAGCGACGTGCAGTGCCTGCACGTGCTGGGCCGGCGCGGCCCGGCGACCCCGGGCGCCCTGGCCAAGGAGGTGAACCTCACCACCGGCTCGGCCTCGCGCATGATCGACCGGCTCGTCGCGGCGGGCTGCGTGCGGCGGGTCGCCGACCCCGGCGACCGCAGGCGGGTGCTCATCGAGCCCACCCAGGACGGCCTCGACCGGGTCAGCGCCGCCTACGCCGGGCTGATCGCCCGCAGCGAGGACGCCCTCGGCGCCTTCGACGAGCACGCCCTGGAGGCCATCCTCCAGTTCGTCAGATCAGCCGAACGCGACACCACCGCCGAGTTCCGGCGCCTGCACACCGCTCCCGGCCCGGCCGAGCAGGAAGGGTCCTGATTCACCCCTGACCCAGCTCGGCGAACAGCCGCGCGACGAGCTCGCCCCGGCTGGAGACGCCCGTCTTGCCGAAGACCGTCTTCAGGTGGCCCCGGACGGTGTGCGAGGAGATGAACAGCGTGGCGGCGATCTCGGCGGTGGGCAGCCCCCGGGCCACCAGCTGGGCGATCTCCAGCTCGCGCGGCGTCAGCCCGTAGGCCCCGGCGGCGATGACCGCGACGTCGGCCGGGGTGGCGGGCTCGATGACGAGCGCCACCGGGCCCGGCCGCCCGCCCGGGCCGGTGAGACAGGAGGCGTGACACGTCAGCCAGCGGCCGTCGACGGCCCGGATGCGCGTCCGGGCGCTGCCGCGTTCGCGGCCCCGCGAGATGGCGCGCGCCTGCAACGCCGTGCCGACCACCCAGATGGGCAGCCTCAGCCCCAGCGCCGACGGGACCGACGGGCCGTCCGGCAGCCGCGCGAGATGCCGGCGCGCCTCCTCGTTGATGGACGTGGCCTCCCCGTACTCGTCGAAGAGCAGCAGCCCCGGGGCGGCTCCGACGGCGGCGCCGCCCGGCTCGTACGGACGGGCGAGCCGGCGCAGCCGGTCGGCGAGCGGCCCCGACAGGCGGGCCAGCAACGCGACCTCGTCCGGGCCGAACGCGGCCCCCGGCCGCGTGCGGAACAGGCTGACCACCCCCCACGGCCGCTCGCCGATCCGCAGCACGGCGCGGAGCTCGTCGTCCACGCCCTGGCTCCCGAGCACGCGGCGGTAGCGCGCGCTGCGCGCCGGCAGGTCGCCGGTGGCCGCGCGCAGCCCGGCCGCCGGGACCGGGGCCCTGGCCAGGTCACGGAAGGCCAGGACGTTCTCCTCCAGAAGCTCGCTCTCCCAGTAGGCGGCGCAGCCTTCGCCGGAGCCGAGGTTCTCCACCAGCATGGGCGCGGTGACGAGGCCCGTCTCGGGATCGGTGGCGGTCCACACGGCGGCGTCGAACGGGACGAGCCGCCGCAGCCTGGCCGAGGCGCGGGTGAACAGCTCCAGCGCGTCGGCGGCACGCTCGGTGGCCGACATCACCTCGGTGTGCCGCCGCGGGTCGGTCATCGAGCCTCCTGTGGTCCGGACGCCGGTGAGTCTGCCGGGTCTCCCCATGGAAGCCAACCCCCCGTTCGAGGGGGATCATCCCCCGCCGGGCGGCCCCGGGCGGGGGTGGGGCCCGGCGTCGCGGGCGGCCAGGCTCGAACCCCACGACGAAGGGGAACACATGCACATCGCAGTCGTCGGCGCCGGGGCCGCCGCGGTCGCCCTGCTGGACCACCTGGCGGCCGGCGCCGCCCCGCCCGGCGCCGTCACCGTCCTGGAGCCGTCCCCGCACCTGTGGCGCGGCCGTCCGTACGCGCCCGACCTGGACACGGTGCTGGTCAACGCGCCGCCTTCGATCATGTCGATCCGGCACTCGGACGCCGGGCACTACGCCGCCTGGCTGGGGGAGCGCGGTCCCGCCCATCTGGACGAGCTGCTGGGACAGCCGCTGGTGCCCCGCGCGACGTTCGGCGACTACCTGGCGGAGACCGCCGGGACGGCGCTGGCCACGCTGCGCGGGCGCGGCTGGCGCGTACGCGTCCTGGCCGGGCGCGTCACCTCGGTGGCCCGCGCGGGAGGCCGGTTGCTGCTGCGCACCGAGCAGGGACAGGAGCACGCGGCCGATCACGCGGCCGATCACGCGGCCGATCATGTGGTTCTGTGTGTGGGCGGCGGGACGCCCCCGGACCACTACGGCCTGGCCGGGACGCCCGGCTTTGTGGCCGACCCGTACCCGCTGGCGGGCACGCTGGAGCGGATCCCGGCGGAGAGTGTCGTGGCGGTCGTCGGCAGCGGCCTGACGGCGGTCGACGTGGTCGTCGCGCTCGCCGGGCGCGGGCACACGGGGCCGATCCGGCTGGTGTCGCGCAGCGGCCTGCTGCCCCACGTCTGGCAGCGCCCGCTCGACCACCGGCCGATACACCTCACCGTGGAGCGGGTCGCGGCGCTGCACCGGGAGAACGGCGCCGTCACGGTCGACGACCTCGTCCGGCTGCTGCGCGCCGAGGTGGGCGAGGCGGGGGAGGACTTCGACGACTTCGCGGCCGGTCTGCTGGCGGCCCGGCACGAGGACCCCGTCCGGAGGCTGCGGCGGCAGCTCGCCGCCGTAGGCGACGGCGCGATCGCCCGCCGCGTCCTGCAGACGGCGTCGCACACCGTCGGCGCGTACGCCTGGCGGCTGCTGGCCGAGTCCGAGCGCGCGCGGCTGCGGCGGCACTTCCGGCTGGCGACGAGCGTGGTCTCGCCCATGGTGCCGGTGAACGCGTCCGTCCTGCTGCGGCTGGCGGACTCGGGGCAGCTCACCATGGCCGCCGGAGTGCGCGGGATCGAGGCGTCCGACGGCCGGTTCCGGCTGCGCGGGGACGACGGCGTGTGGACCGCCGACACCGTCGTCAACGCCGTGAACGCACCGCCGCAGTCCGTCCCGCCGGCCGCCCGCGAACTGGTCGCCTCGCTGGTGACCGGCGGCCTGGCGGCCGCGCCGCCGGCCGGTGGGATCGTCCCGGTCGATCCGCGCCTGCATGTGGCCGGGGATCTCGCCGGGGGCGGCTCGTTCGTCACGTCCGGCATTCCGGGGGTCGCCGCCCGCGCCGCGAGCGCCGCCGAGGCGGCGCTCGCGGGCTGACGGGGACGACCTTCGCCGCCCGCGCGATCCGGGCCGGTGCCGGCCGTCGTCAGTGGGAGACCTCGTACGGGATGATCTCGGCCAGGGCGGTGGCCCCGCCCATGCCGTAGTCGGCCCGGAGCCGTACGTACCGTGCCGAGACGCCGGTCAGGTCGACGTCGTTCGGCGCCGTCATCATCGGCCACTCGACCCGCTTGACGTCCCTGAACGTCGTGCCGTCGTCGCTCACCTGCACGACGCCCTTGCGGACGGTGCCGTTCATGTCGTAGCGCAGCTTGGGCTGGAAGCGGACCGCGGACAGCTCCCGGACCCGGCCCAGGTCCACGGTGATGTGGTGCGGCTGCGGCGGGGGACCGGGGTAGTAGGAGTGGAAGTCGGTCGTGACGTCACCGTCGACGGCGCGAGCCGGGTCGCCGGCGCCGGGCTTGAAGGTGCTCGCCGTCGCGCTCAGCTCGGCCGGGGGCACCCTGGTGCCGGCCGGGACCGGAGGCCAGACGCCCGGCGCGTGCTCGGGCTCGTCGGCGACGGCCGGCCGGTCGGGGCCGGTGCCCTTGCCCCGGATCACCACGTCGGTGATGACCGAGCCGTGGTCGGAGTAGAACGGGTAGGGCTGGTCGAGCCAGCTCTCCTGGTGGCGGGGCAGCCGGCGGTCGTCGATGCGGGAGCCGAGCACGCGGACGCCCTGGCCGCGGGTGAAGATGTAGTCGATGCGGGCGGGCGCGGACCGGAAGCCGCTGAGCGAGCTCCAGGTGCGGCCGGGATGGAGCCCCGCGTCGGGGTTGGCGTGGCGGAAGGTGTCGGTGAAGCCCGCGTCGGTGAACATCTTGGTGAGCGGCCACGGCAGCACCATGCCCGCGTGCCCGCGCGCGTTCGCGAACTGCTCGGTCCAGTCCAAATGCGGCCAGGCGTTGAGGTCGCCGCCCATGAGCACCGGGGCGTCGTCGTCGCCGATGAAGGACGGCAGCGCCTTCTCCAGGATCGACCTGCCCATGGCGACCCGGCGGAAGTTGTCGTTCTCGGCGAGCTGCTGGTCGGTCTTCGTCCGGGGCATGCCGTAGAGGTTCTGCACGGCCGCCTCGTGGCCGTCCCAGTTGGCGGAGAGCTCGTGCCAGGTCCACATGCTGAACGCGTGGACGTGCTTGCCGTCGGGCAGGCCGAGGCGGGCGCCGCCGAGGTTGAAGGAGGAGATCTCCTCGTCGGCGTAACGCGGGTAGACCTTCTCGATCTTCAGCTTCGTGTACAGCCACAGGTTGTCGCCGTTGACGCTGTAGTCCTCGGGCTGGGTGAGCTGCGCGGCGGTGTAGCGGTCGCCTTCGGCCCGCCCGGCGTTGAGCCCGTCCAGGATCTTCTGGCCGGACCCGTACGCCTCGACCACGAACAGCACGTCGGGATCGACCTCGTTGAGGTATTCGATCATCTGGGTGACGTTCTCACCCGTCTTCTCCTGGCCGTTGATCGTGCCGCCGACGTAGAGGTTCCACGACATGAGGCGCAGCGGCGTGCCCACGCGCTTCTCCGGCAGCGACGTGACCGAGACGTCCACGGTCACCTCGCCGGCGGGCCTCGGGAAGGAGCGGCTGCGGGCGCGCCCGTCACGGGTGTAGACGGTGTCGCGCGCCCACACCTGCTCACCGGTCCTGACCGTGGTGACGAACTCCTGGACGTGGTGCGGGCGGCGCTTGCCCGTCGCCACGACCGTGCAGGGGCTGCCGGGCTCCGGCGCCTCGCAGTCCAGCCGGTACGAGGCCGGCCTGGCGCCGGGGTCGGCCGAGGCCGGAGCCGGGGCCAGCAGCCCGGCGAGGGCCAGGGCGAGGGCCATGGTGGTGGCCATGGGAGGAATTAACTTGCGCATGGACTTCCTTCTGCCGAATGCCGGGCGTGGCCGGCGGTGTGAGGGTGGTGGGATCCCGGGAGGAGTCAGACGAGGCGCCGGGGCGCGGCGGGGCGGGCGATCGAGCCTTCCGGCGAGAAGAACCGCTCGTCCACGTGGTCCAGCGCCAGGCAGGCCGCGCCCAGCGCGACGCATTCCTCGCCGAGCGTCGAGGGCCGGATCTCGGGGACGCGCAGGCAGTGGGGTTCGAGGGCGCGGCGGAGCGCGGGCAGCAGGACGTCGGCCGAGCGGGAGAACCCGCCGCCCAGGACGACCAGCTCGGGGTCCAGCGTCAGCACCATGGCGGCGGTGCCGAGCGCGAGCTGGTGGGCGTAGGTGTCGACGGCGGCCAGGGCGGCCGGGTCGCCGGTGCGGGCGGAGCCGAAGACGAGCCCGGCGGCGTCCTCGGGCGCGGCGCCTTCGGCCACGGTCGAGTTCTCCAGGTGGCCGGCCATGGTGCGCCAGCCGGTGATCTCCATGAGGCCGACCTCGCCGGTGGCGCCGCTGAAGCCGTGGTGCAGCCGGCCGTTGAGGATGAGCGCGGCCCCGGGCCGCCGGCCGGCGTGCAGGTAGACCAGGTCGCGGACGCCTGCCGCGACGCCCAGCCGCTGTTCGGCGAGGGCGGCGAGCTTGCTGTCGTTCTCGATGGTGATCGGGCAGGACAGCCGCTGCCCGAGGTGGCCGATCAGGTCGACCCCGGCCCAGTCGGGCAGGGCGTTGACCCGGGTGACGACGCCTTCCCGGTTGACGACGCCGATGCTGCCTGCGGCGACGCCCCACAGGTCGGGCATGGCCGGGCCGGCCGCGACGAGCGCGGCGTCGACGGCCCGGTCCACGGCCTCCAGCCGCTCGTCCCGGGTGGTGCCGGGGTCCACGGCAACCCTGCCGCTGGCGACCGTCTGCCCGGCCAGGTCGGTGATCATGGCCAGGACCTTGTGGACCCCTATGTCGATGCCGAGCACGTGCCCGGCGTCGGCGCGGAAGCGGTAGCGCTTGGCGGGCCGTCCCATGCCGCCCGGGGCGGGCTCGACCTCGGCGATCCAGCCGCGTTCCTGAAGGTCGGTGACGACGTCGACCATGGATCCCCGGGACAGCCCGGTCTGCGTGGCCAGCTCGGTGAGCGTCAGCGGACCGCGGGCCTCACGCAGGGCGCGGATGCTGCTCAGCGAGTTCAGCTGGCGCAGCCGCTGAAGGTCTCCGCCGCTGACCTGCACGGGCTCTCTCTTCACTATCTATGGTCTCCAGACGAAGTCGGTCGCGCTTACCGGGGATCATCGGCCAATCGGGGCTTGACTGCAAGACCTAATCCGTGAATATCTATGGACTCCACAATAAATCGGGGAGTTCGGGCAAAATGACAGTGACCTTAGCCGTCGTCGGAGCGGGAGCCCGTGGCCAGATCTACGCCCGCGCGGCGGTGGCCGGTGGGCGGGCGCGGATCGTGGCCGTGGCCGACCCGGACCCGGCCCGGCGCGCCAAGCTGGCCGCCGAGCACGGCCTGCCGGAGGAGGCCTGCTTCACCGGCTGGGCCGAACTGGCCGCCGTGCCGAAGCTGGCCGACGCCGTGGTCATCGCCACCCAGGACCGGTTGCACGCCGATCCGGCCGTGGCCTTCGCCGGGCTGGGCTACGCCATCCTGCTGGAGAAGCCCATGGCTCCCACCGAGCCGGAGGCGCGCAGGATCGTCGAGGCCGTCGAGCGCGCCGGCGTCGTCTTCGCGGTCTGCCACGTGCTCCGCTACACCGCCTACACCAGGGCGTTCAAGGAGCTCGTGGGAGGCGGCCGGCTCGGCACGATCTCCAGCGTCCAGCACCTGGAGCCGGTGGGCTGGTGGCACATGGCCCACTCCTTCGTGCGGGGCTCCTGGCGCAACGCCGCCGAGTCGGGGCCGATGCTGCTGACCAAGTCCTGCCACGACATCGACTGGCTGCTCCACCTCGTCGGGGACGAGCCGGTCGGCGTGGCGTCGTTCGGCTCGCTGACCCACTTCCGGCCGGAGAACCGGCCGCAGGGCGCGGGCGAGCGCTGCGTGAGCTGCGCGGTCGAGCCCACCTGCCCGTACTCGGCCGCACGGCTCTACCTGGGCTGCCTCGGCGACCCGGACCGGGAGTTCTGGCCGCTCGGCCCGGTCACCTCCGAGGCCACCCCGGCCGGCGTCATGCGCGCGCTGGAGACCGGCCCGTACGGCCGCTGCGTCTACGACTGCGACAACGACGTTGTCGACCAGCAGGTCGTGACGATGGAGTTCGCGCGGGGCGCCACCGTGTCGTTCACCATGACCGCCTTCACCCCGCTGGAACACCGCAAGACCAGGGTCTTCGGCACGCACGGCTTCGCCGAGGGCGACGGCCGGGCCATCAGGGTCGTCGACTTCGTGACCGGGGAAGAGGAGACGATCGACACCGGGACCCGCGCGGGCGCGTCGCTGGCCGACGGCCACGGCGGCGGCGACGCGGGCCTCGTCGCGGCCTTCGTCGACGCCGTGGCGGCCGGCGACCAGGCGCCGATCGGCGCGAGCGCGGCCGACGCGCTGGCCGGGCACCTCGTCGTCTGGGCCGCCGAGCGGGCCCGCGAGACCAGGACGGTGCAGGCCCTGTGACGACGACGATCCCGGCGCCCGCCCGCCTCACCCCCGGCGAAGGGCGGTTCACGCTCACCGCCGCCACCGCGCTGACCGCCGACCCGGCGCTGAGCAGGGCCGCGGCGTGGCTGCGCGAGACCCTCGGCCCGGCCACCGGCCTGCCGCTGCCCGAAGGGCCCGGCGGGGTGGAGATCCGCCTCGCCGGAGGGCTCGGGCCCGAGGAGTACCGGCTCACCGTCACGGCGGAATCGGTGCTGATCGAGGCCGCCGCCCCGGCCGGCGCCTTCTACGGAGCCCAGACGCTGCGCCAGCTCCTCGACCCGGCGGCGTTCCGGGCCGCCCGCACCGGCGGCAGGACGTGGAGCGTCCCCGCCGTCACGGTCGCCGACGCGCCCAGGTACGCCTGGCGCGGCTGCCTCATCGACGTGGCCCGCCACTTCCTGCCCAAGAACGACCTGCTGCGCTACATCGACCTGCTGGCCACGCACAAGCTCAACGTCCTGCACCTGCACCTGACCGACGACCAGGGCTGGCGGCTGGAGATCGCGAAGTACCCGAAGCTCACCGAGACCGGGGCCTGGCGGCGGGAGTCGCCGCTGGGGGCCAAGCGGCACCGCCTGTTCGACGGGCGCCCGCACGGCGGCTTCTACAGCCAGGAGGACATCAGGGAGATCGTCGCCTACGCGGCCGACCGGTTCGTCACGGTCGTCCCGGAGATCGACCTGCCCGGCCACACCCAGGCCGCCATCGCCTCCTACCCGGAGCTGGGCAACCTGGACACCCCGCTGGACGTGCGCACCGAGTGGGGCGTCGGCGAGAACGTGCTCAACGTCGCCGACGAGACGATCGCCTTCTTCACCGACGTCCTGGACGAGGTCCTGGAGCTGTTCCCCGGCGAGTACGTCTGCGTCGGCGGCGACGAGGTCCCCAAGACCCAGTGGAACGAGAGCGTCCCGGCCAAGGAACGCATCCGCGAGCTGGGCCTGCGTGACGCCGAGGAACTGCAGACCTGGCTCATGCGGCACTTCACCGACTACCTGCTGACCCGGGGGCGCAAGCCGCTCGGCTGGGACGAGCTCCTGGAGGGCGGCCTGCCGCCGGGGGTCACGGTCGCCGCCTGGCGGGGTGACAAGTGCACGACGCTGGCCGCGCGGGCCGGTCACGACGTGGTCGTCTCGCCGTTCGCGGAGACGTACCTGGACTTCCGCCAGGCCGAGGGCGACCAGGAGCCGGTGCCGATCGGCAGCGTGACCTCCCTGCGCGCGGTGCACGCCTTCGACCCGGTCCCGGCCGGTCTCGGCGGCGAGGAACGCGACAGGATCCTCGGCGCGCAGGCGGCGCTGTGGACCGAGCACATCGACTCGCCCCGGCTCCTCGACTACATGGCCTTCCCCCGCCTGGCCGCCTTCGCCGAGGCGGTGTGGAGCGACGAGCGTGACTTCGGGGACTTCCTCGCCCGGCTCGCCGTACACGAAAAGCGGCTCGACGCGCTGGGCGTGGAGTATCGCCCGGCCGGCGGCCCGCACCCCTGGCAGCGACGTCCCGACGCCCCCGGCCACCCCCGGACCAGGGCCGAGATCGACGGCAAGCTCGCCGCCTGGACCGCGAACCTGCGGTCCTGAACCCCCCACCTGGAGAAACCATGCGCTTCCGCCTCCCCCTGGCCGGGCTCCTCGGCCTCGCCGTCCTCGCCGCCGGCTGCGGCTCGTCCAGCGAGCCCGCCGCCGACGGCAAGGCCGCCATCACCTACGCGATCTGGGACAAGAACGACCAGGCCAGCGCCGAGAAGATCATCGCCGCGTTCCAGCAGGCCAACCCGAACGTCACGGTCAAGCTGGAGATCACGCCGTGGGACCAGTACTGGACCAAGCTCCAGACGGCCGCGTCCGGCGGCGCCGCGCCCGACGTCTTCTGGATGAACAGCCTCAACGTCCGCATGTACGCCAAGGGCGGCATCATCGCCCCGGTCGACGACGCCAAGGCCGAGGGCCTGCCGGAGGCGGTCGTCGACGGTTACCGCTACGACGGCAAGCTGTACGCGCTGCCGCACAACGTGAGCATCCCGGCGCTCTGGTACGACAAGAAGATCTTCGACGCGGCCGGCGTCGACTACCCCACCGCCGACTGGACCTGGGACGACGTCAAGGCGGCCGCCAAGAAGCTGACCGACCCGGCCAAGAAGCAGTTCGGCATCATGGCCCCCATGTGGGACCAGGGCGGCTTCTACCCCACGATGATCCAGGCCGGCGGCCACGTGCTCTCGCCCGACGGCAAGAAGAGCGGCTTCGACGATCCCGCGTCCATCAAGGGCCTGGAGTTCTGGACCGACCTGATCAAGGACAAGGTCGCGCCCGTCGCCGAGGTCTACACCGACACCGACCCCATCCAGCTCTTCCAGTCCGGCAAGTACGGCATGTACTACGGCGGCGTCTGGTTCGCCTCCACCTTCTGGTCCAACCCCGAGATCCGCGAGCGGATCGACGTGGCCCCGCTGCCCGCCGGTCCGGCGAAGGAAGCCGTCATCCTGCTCGGCCTGGCCAACGCCGTCTCGGCCAAGAGCGAGCACCCGGCGGAGTCGGCGGCGTTCGCCGAGTTCGTCTCCTCCGAGCCGGCCCAGAAGATCCTCAGCGACAGCGGCGGCGGCGCCCTCTCGCTCCGCCCGGGCACCCAGGACGGCTGGTTCAAGGCCTTCCCCTCCTTCCACCTGAAGGAGACGTACGAGGCCTCGATGCCGCACGGCGTGCCGTACCCGGCGACGCTGAACACCGCGCAGTGGCAGGACGTGCAGCAGAAACTGCTCGCCGACGCCTGGGCGGGCAAGCGGCCGGTGGCCGACGTCGCCAAGGAGATCGCGGTGCAGATGAACGAGATCCTGGCCAAGGAGTAACGGATGCTCTCCAAGCGCGAGTGGGTGTGGGGCTATCTCCTCATCGCCCCGATGGCGCTGGGTCTGGCCGTCTTCTACCTGTGGCCCATCGCCCAGACGCTGTATCTCAGCTTCACCGAGTCGGGCGTCTTCGGCGGGCATACCTGGGTGGGGACGGCCAACTTCACCGACCTGCTCGGCGACGAGGAGATGCTCGGCGCGCTCGGCAACACCGTGCTCTACGCGGTGCTGGTGCTGGCGGGCGTGCCGGTGGCCATCGTCGTGGCGGCGCTGCTGAACGTGCCTGGGCTGCGCGGCATGAGCGTCTACCGGACGCTGTACTTCCTGCCCGTCGTCACCATGCCTGCCGCGATCGGCCTGACCTGGCGCTACCTGTTCAACGGCGACTTCGGCGCGATCAACTACCTCCTGGGCAAGCTGGGGATCGACGGGCCGTACTGGGTGGGCGATCCCGACTTCGCCATCTACGCGATCGCGATCGTCGGGGTGTGGAGCTCGGTCGGCTACAACGCGGTGCTCTTCCTGGCGGGGCTCCAGGGCATCCCGCGCCAGTACTACGAGGCGGCCTCGATGGACGGCGCGGGGCGGCTGCGGCAGTTCTTCCGCATCACGCTCCCGCTGCTCACGCCGACCACGTTCTTCGTCATCGTGATCACCATGATCAACGCGCTGCAGGTCTTCGACCTGGTCTATCTCATGATCGACACGACCAGCCCGGCGTTGAACGGCAGCCGCACGATCGTCTACCTCTTCTTCGAGAAGGGCTTCGTGCAGAACCAGCGGGGGCTGGCCGCGGCCATCGCCGTGGTGCTGCTCGGGCTGATCCTCGTGCTGACCGCCGTCCAGTTCAGGCTGCAGAAGAGGTGGGTGCACTATGAGTAGGCCCAGGACCTGGCCCGCCCATGTGATCCTGACGGCGGGCGCGCTGGTGATGATCGCGCCCTTCGTCTGGCAGGTCGTGGTCTCGCTGCAGACGCTGCCCGACTCGCTGCGGGTGCCGCCGAAGTTCACCCCCTCCTGGGAGTGGTCGAACTTCCCGGAGGTCTTCCGCTCGGTGCCGCTGGCCAGGCAGTTCGTCAACACGGTGCTGGTCACCGTGGCCGTCACCGCGGGGCAGTTGCTGCTGTGCTCGATGGCCGCCTTCGCCTTCGCCCGGCTGCGCTTCCCCGGCAGGGGCGCCATCTTCATGGTCTTCCTGGCCATGCTCATGGTCCCCGGCGAGCTGTTCATCATCCCGCGCTACGAGATCATGCAGGGGCTCGGCTGGCTCAACACGCTGCAGGCGCTGATCGCGCCGGGCGTGTTCGGGGCGTTCGGCACGTTCCTGCTCAGGCAGTTCTTCCTCACCCTGCCCAAGGAACTGGACGAGGCCGCGCGGCTCGACGGCGCCAACCCGCTGCAGATCTACTGGCACATCATGCTGCCGCTGGTCAGGCCGGGGTTGCTGGCGCTGGGGCTGCTGACCGTCATGTGGTCGTGGAGCAGCCTGCTCTGGCCGCTGATCGTCAACACCGATCCGGAGATGATGACGCTCTCGGCCGGGCTCGCCTCGCTGCGCGGGCAGTTCCAGACCAACTTCCCGATCCTGTTCGCCGGTTCCGTCGTGGCCTCGCTGCCCGTGATCGCGCTGTTCGTGTTCATGCAGCGGCAGCTCATCGCCGGTATCGCGTTCACCGGCTCGAAGGGCTGACCCGTCACGCCGGGCCGAACCAGCGTTCGAGCGCGTCGCGCAGCGGGTGCCCGGCGGCCTCCGAGGTCCAGGCCACGTACCCGTCGGGACGGATCAGCAGCGCCTCGGCCGGGTGGTCCGCGGCGGCCCGGACCACGTCCACCCGGTCCGACCAGCCGGCGCTCTCGGCCACCAGGTCGTCGCGGCCGGCCAGGTCGAGCAGGAGCGGCCGGCCGGCCCGCAGCAGCTCCACCAGCGTGGCGGGCCCGGCGGCGGTCTTGAGCGTCAGGTCGGCGGCCATCCGCCCGGCCCCGGGCACGCCCACGTCGTAGACGGTGTGCGTGCCGCTGATCATGCCGCTCAGGTGCTCGTTCACCCCGTCGACGGCCATCAGCTCGGCGAACAGCTCGCGGAGCGGGTCGACGGACGGGTCCGGATCGGCCAGCGCGGTCTGGGCGCGCACGTTCCACAGCACGCGCGCCGCCACCGGGTGCCGCTCGGCGTGGTAGGTGTCGAGCAGCCCGGCGGGGGCCTGCCCGCGTATTTGGGCGGCGAGCTTCCAGCCGAGGTTGAACGCGTCCTCCAGCCCGGTGTTCAGCCCCTGGCCGCCCCACGGGAAGTGCACGTGCGCGGCGTCGCCGGCCAGCAGCACCCGCCCCTCGCGGTAGGTCGTGGCCTGCAGTGCGGCGTCGCCGTACCGGGACAGGCTTCCCGGGTCGGCCATCGGGACCGGCCTGCCGAGAACGTGCTCGGCCGCCTCCCGCAGCTCGCCGAGCGTGACCGGGGCCTGCCGGTCGGCGTGCGGGGCGCGGAAGTCGTAGGTGGTGACGCGGCTGTGCCCGGCCGGGTTGAGCCAGACGATGATCCAGCCGCGCGGGGTGCGCGTGTAGCCGGGCGGCACCCCGTACGGGTCGAGCAGCCGCACGTCGCCCATGAGCGCCGCCACCCGCGCGGCCGTGCCGGTGAACGGGATCCCGGCGGCGCGGCGCACCGCGCTGCGCGCCCCGTCGGCGCCCACCACGTAGCGCGCCGCCACCTCCTGCCCGCCGACGGACAGCACCACGTGGTCGTCGTGCCGGACCAGCCCGGTGACCTCCTGCCCGCGTTCGATCCGCGCGCCCAGCGCGGTCGCGCGGCGGGCGAAGACCCGCTCGGCCCACGCCTGCGGGCTGCCGACGATGCTCACGCCGTCCTCCGCCACCGCGCCGAGGTCGAGGCCGAACATCCCGGAGAAGTGGAAGCGCACGCTCCCCGTGCTCACCCGCCCGACCGCGTCGAGCAGTCCGCGCCTGTCCAGGCTCTGCGCGGTGCGGGCGTGCAGGGTGCCCGCCTTGGACTCGCCGGAGGGCACCGGCAGCCGTTCGAGCACGAGCGGGCGCACGCCCTGCAGCCCCAGCTCGGCGGCCAGCAGCATGCCCACCGGCCCGCCGCCCACGATCGCGACGTCCTCCATCACGGCCCACCCGCTCTCTACGACTGTCCGGGAATTTCGTACAGTTCGAGATGGTCGTACAAAGGTGGGCGGATCGTCAAACCAACTGTTCGGGACATGCGTACAATCAGGGCATGCTGCACCCGTCACGTGACCAGATCGACCTGCTGGACGTGCTCGCGGCGCTCGGGCACCCGGTCCGCGCGAAGATCGTCCGGGCGCTGGCGTCGGGGGAGGAGCGCTTCTGCGGCTCGGTCGTGCCCGGCGTGCCGAAATCCACCCTCACCACGCACTGGCGCGTCCTGCGGGAAGCGGGCGTGATCTGCCAGCGGCCGGAGGGGCGCAAGCTGTTCATCACGCTGCGCCGCGACGACCTCGACACCCGCTTCCCCGGCCTGCTCGACCTGGTGATGAAGGAGGCGCGCGACACCTGAGGCGCGCGGACCCCGGCCGCCCGGCCCGGCCGCCGCGCGCGTCCGGCTGCTCAACCACGGCGTCCTTTGCTCATCGGACCTCGTTCGCCGTGCCCGCCCTTCAGGGAGGCGAGCACCTCCAGGTAGTGCGGGTTGTACATCAGGCCCAGGATGTTGCCCCACGGGTCGATCACGGTCGCGGTGATGAAGCCGTCGCCGCGGTCGCACGGCGCGTCGTGCTCCTTCGCGCCCATCGCCACGAGCCGCTCCAGGGCCGCCGGCACGTCGTCGACGTGCCAGTGGACCACCGCGCCCGCCGGTCGTCCGATGGTGTCCGGGGACGGGGTCCTGGCCAGCTCGCTCCCGGCGTAGGCGCTGTTGACGACGCCGAACTCGTGCAGGTAGTCGCCGATGCGCCACTCCAGGTATCCCGGCGTGTCCATGTACGGCGGGATCCCGAACAGCTCGGTGTACCAGCCCTTGGTCGCCTCGAAGTCGGGGGAGTAGAAGGTGACGGTGGTGAGTCCTCGCAGCATGTCCGGTTCCTCTCGCTGGTTGTGTCTCCATTCTCGCCGTCAAAGTGCTCATCGACTGAGCACTTTATTTGCCACAATGTGGGCATGCGCGCTGACCGTCTCGTTGCCGCCCTCCTGCTGCTCCAGGCCCGTGGCCGGGTGACCGCCTCCGAGCTGGCCGAGGAGCTGGAGATCTCCGTCGCGACCGCCCGCCGTGACCTGGAGGCCCTGTCCACGGCGGGGATCCCCGTCTACCCGCAACCGGGGCGCGGTGGCGGCTGGTCGCTCGTCGGCGGCGCCAGGACCGATCTGAGCGGGCTGAACGCCGCCGAGTCCCGCGCCCTCTTCCTGCTCCTGGGCCCGGCCGGCTCGGCCGCGCCCGAGCTCGCCTCCGCCCTGCGCAAGCTCGTGCGCGCGCTGCCCGCCACGTTCCGCGCCGACGCCGAGGCCGCCGCCAGGGCCGTCGTGTCCGACCCGGCGGGCTGGGGCGAGCGCGACCGGGAGCAGCCCGCGCTCGTCGCGTCGCTGCAGACCGCCGTCGTGCGCAGGCTCAAGGTCCGGCTGGCGTACCCGGGCAGGAGCGGGGAGGCGGCGGAACGGCTCGTGGACCCGCTGGGCCTGGTCGACAAGGACGGGATCTGGTACCTCATCGCCGGCACGGCGGCGGGGCGGCGGACGTTCCGCGTCGATCGCGTCGCCGGGGCGGAGGTCACCGACCTGCCCGCGCACCGGCCCGACGACTTCGACCTGCAGGCGGAGTGGGCCCGTGTCGCGGCGGAGATGGAGCAGCGGCGCTCGCTCGTCCAGGCCGTGGTGCTGATCGACGCCCGGTTCTTCCCCGTGCTGCGCGGTCACTTCGGCAGGCACTGCGAGATCGTCGCGCAGGAGGACGGCGGGCGGCTCCGGGTCCGCGTCGCGGCGCACATGCCGCGCTCGATCGCCGAGCAACTGGCCGGTTGGGGTGCCATGATCGAGGTGGTGGAGCCGGAGTCGGTGCGCGCCGAGCTCGCGAGGATCGGCCGGGAGCTGGTCCACCGGTACGAAGCGGACATCCGTATCGATTCATCGCCGGGCGTGGACTGAACATGAGCTTGGCTCTAGTTTTGCCGTATGCCGATGCTGCGGAAGTTGTCGATCGCCGCCCTCCTCGCCGGGTTATGCCTGGCCCAGGCCGCCCCGGCGCTCGCCCATGAGGAGCGGCCGGTCACGTTCCCCGACGGCTCGGGCAGCGTGCCGGTCTACCGGACCTCCGGCCCCGAACTGCTGGTCTGCAAGACCGACCGGGCCGACTTCGAGCGCCGCGTCGCCACCTTCCCGGCACCGCTCAAGGAACAGAACCTGACCCTGTTCGAACGCTGCCGGAAGGACGGCTTCCGCCACCTCCAGGAGGCGGTCGACCAGGTCAAGGGCCCCGGCTACCGCATCAAGATCCTCCCCGGCCTCTACCAGGAGGAGCCCAGCCTGCCCGAGCCCACCGGGGCGTGCGCCAACCTGGAGGCCCGCCGCTCGTCGTTCGGCTACCAGATCCTCTCCTTCGAGCAGCAGAAGCAGTGCCCGCACAACCAGAACCTGGTCGCCATCCTCGGCATCGAGGACCTGCAGATCGAGGGCACCGGCGCGACCCCGCACGACGTGATCGTGGACGCGCAGTACAGGAAGCTGAACGCGATCCGCGCCGACATGACCGACGGCGTCTACTTCCGCAACTTCACCGCCCAGCGCACCACGTTCAACTCGCTGTACATCCTGGCCACCGACGGGTTCGTCATCGACCGCATGCTCACCCGGTGGAACGACGAGTACGGTTTCCTGACCTTCGCCTCCGACCACGGCCTCTACACCGACTGCGAGTCGTACGGCAACGGTGACAGCGGCATCTACCCCGGCAGCGCCTCCGACATCAACGCCGGCCGAGGCCACGACGTGCCCCGCTACGCGATCGAGATCCGCCGCTGCAAGAGCTATCAGAACATGGTCGGCTACTCCGGCACCGCGGGCAATTCGGTCTGGGTGCACGACAACGAGTTCTTCGGCAACATGGCCGGCGCCTCGATGGACAGCCTGTTCCCCGACCATCCCGGGCTGCCGCAGAACCACGCGCTGTTCGAGAACAACAAGATCCACGACAACAACGAGAACTACTACCACCACGTCCGCGACGGCACCTGCGCCAAGCCCGCCGGGCAGCGCGGCTACGAGAGCGGCGTGGTCTGCCCGCAGATCGGCGTCGCGCCTGGCACCGGCATCCTGACCGCCGGCGGCAACCACAACGTCTACCGCGACAACTGGGTCTACGGGCACGACCGGACCGCGTTCATGCTGCTGTGGGCCCCGGCGTTCCTGCGCGGCGAGGAGGCGCTGGGCAAGCAGGCCGACACCTCGCACGACAACTTCTACGGCCACAACCGGCTGGGCGTCGCGCCGGACGGCTCGGCCCGGCCCAACGCCACCGACGTCATCTGGGACGGCCAGGGCAGCCGCAACTGCTGGGACACCCAGGCTCCGACCAGCCCGTACGTGGTGCCCGGCTGTGGCGGCAAACCCGGCGAACTGGCCGGCCCCGGCTCGCACCGGGTGCTCGGCGAGCCGGTCAAGCTCGCGCACTCGCTGGTGTGCGCCGAGTACAGCGTGACCGAGCGGCGGCTGCCCGCCGGTTGCGACTGGTTCGGCGCCGCCGGCCTGGCCAGGGTCGAGGTGCAGGTGACGCTCGGCACGTCGGTGCTGCTCGGGCTGCTCGTGGGCCTGCTGTGGTGGCGGCGGCTGCGCGGCGGCGGCAGGCTCGGAGCGGTGTCGGCGGTGCTCGCGCTGGCGGGGCTGGCGCTGGACGTCGCCGGCGCCGCCGCAGACCACACGCTGCTGCCCGCCTCGGCGCTGCTGCTGACGGGCGCGGGGCTGACCGGCATCGGGCTGGCGTTGCGGCGCCCGTACCGCTTCTTCGGCGGCGCCACCGTCGTGTTCGGCGTGCTGACGCTGCTCGACGCGGTGGACAAGTCGCTGCTGCTGATCCCGTGGCTGCCGGTCAGCCCGGCCTGGCTGCGCGTGCTGTTCGCGATCGTGTGGGTGCTGTGGGCGGTGGTCCGCCTCGCGCCACGCCCGGCCACGGCGACCACCTCACCGGCCCCGGCGAAGGCCCCCGCATGAGCCTCCCCGGCCTGGGCTCGCCGGCGGGCAGGATGCGGGCGGGGGGCGTGGTGGTGGTGCTGGCGCTGCTGCTCGGCGGGTGCGGCGAGCCGGTGACCACACATCACCGGCCCGGAACCGACCACGCGCCCGCGACCGCGTCGGCCGGCACCCCCGGGCCGCCGCACGCCCACGGCGACCACCGCACCCGCGACGTGCCCGCCGCCGAGGCCCCGTCGGTACGCCTGGAGGTGCGCCCCGACAGCGACTCGGGCTGGAACCTGCGCCTGGTCACCGAGCGGTTCACGTTCACCCCCGACAGCGTCGGCGGAGCCGCCCTGCCCGGCACCGGGCACGCCCACCTCTACCTGGACGGCAAGAAGATCGCCCGCCTGTACGGCCCCTGGCACCACCTGGCGCGCGAGGCCGTGCCACCGGGCAGCCACACGCTGGCCGTGCGCCTGAGCGCCGACGACCACACGCTCTGGTCGGTCGGCGGCAAGCCGGTCGAGGGCACCGCCACCGTCGAGGGCCCCGCCGGCGAGGGCCCCGCGCCGGTCACCGTCGCCGTCCGCGTCAGCGGCGGCCAGGTCACCCCGCCGCCAGGCCGGGTCGAGGTCAAGAAGGGCGACCGGGTCCGGCTGGAGGTCACCGGCGACCGGGCCGACACCGTCCACGTGCACGGCTTCGACCTCGAACGCCCCCTCACCCCGGGCACGCCGGTCGTCATCGAGTTCACCGCCGACCGCAGCGGGCTGTTCGAGGTGGAGACGCACGACTCGCACCTCGTCCTGACCCAGCTCGTCGTCCGGTGAGCGGCATCCTCGCGCACGGCATCGGGTCGCGGCACGACCTGCCCATCCCCGCGTTCTACGCCTTCGCGGGGGCGCTGGCCGCGCTCGTCGTGTCGTTCCTCGGGCTGGCGGTGCTGTGGGCGGAGTCCAGGTTCCGCGGCCGGGAGGCCGGCCGGGCGCTGCCGTACGCGCTGCAACGCCTCGCCGACGCCCGCGGGACGCGGGTCACGCTGCGCGCGCTGGGCCTGGCGGGAGCCGTGTTCACGGTGTTCCTGGCGGCGTTCGGGCCCGACGACCCGGAGCGCAACGCGGCGGCCACGCTGGTCTACGTCATCTTCTGGGTCGGGCTGGTCCCCGCGTCGCTGCTGCTCGGGCCCGTGTGGCGGCTCGTCAACCCGCTGCGCGCGGTCCACCGCGTACTGTCACGGCTGCCGGGACTCGGCCGTGACCGGGAACCGCCCGCCTGGCTCGGTCACTGGCCGGCGGCGGCCGGGCTGCTCGCGTTCACCTGGCTGGAGCTCGTCGCGCCCGAGCCCGCCGCCAACGCCTCCATGCTGGCCTTCTTCGGCTGCTACGCCGCCGTGCACCTGACCGGGTCGCTGCTGTACGGGCCGCGCTGGTTCGACCGAGGCGACGCGTTCGAGGCGTACTCGGCGCTGATCGGGCGGCTGGCCCCGCTCGGCCGCCGCGCCGACGGCAGGCTCGTGCTGCGCAACCCGTTCCACGGCCTGGACGCGGTGACGCCCGCGCCCGGGCTTGTGGCGCTGGTGTGCGTCATGCTCGCCTCGACCGCCTACGACGGCTTCTCCGACGCCCCCGCCTGGGTGAACACCCTGCAGAGCGCCGCCATCGGGCCGACCGCCACCGGCACGCTCGGCCTGCTCGCCGCCGTCGCCGGGGTCGCCGCCCTGTACGGCGCCTGCATCGGCGTCGCCGGCCTGATCGGCGGCACCCGGCGCCCGGAAGGCGGCAACCTGCGGGCCTTCGCGCACTCGCTGGTGCCGATCGCGGTCGGCTACCTGGTGGCGCACTACTTCTCGCTGCTGGTCATCGAGGGGCAGCGGGCGTTCATCCTCGCGTCGGACCCGCTGGACACCGGCCTCGACCTGCTCGGCACCGCGGCGCGCACCGTGGACGAGGCCGTGGTGGCGCCGGGCACGATCGCCACCGTGCAGGTCCTGTCCATCGTCGCCGGTCACGTGCTGGGGGTGATCGCCGCGCACGACCGCTCGGTGCGCCTGTTCGCCCCGGCCAGGGCCGTCGCCGGGCAGATCCCGCTGTTCATCCTCATGGTCTGCTACACGCTGGGAGGGCTGACCCTGCTGCTGGCGGCCTAGGAACCCGTGCCCGGCCGCCCGGGGATCCCGCCCCCGGGCGGGGTCCGCCGTACCCCGGCGGTAGGGGCAGCCCTCCCGGAAGGCGGGGGGCGCCGTGACTGTGGCAGCGCCGTGGCTCCGGCAGAGTCGTGGCATGTCACGATCACCTGCTCGAAGCAATCCGATGCGTTCCTCCGCCTCCCGGCGCCTGCTCGCCCTGCTCGTGATCGTCCCCGTGGCGCTGGCCCCGATGGCGCCGGCGCTCGCCTCGGCGGACCGCCCGCCGTCGCTGCAATCACGGCTGGACGCCCTCACCGTGTCGCCCGCGCTGCCCGGCGCCGTGGCGCACGTCCGTCACCCGGACGGCAGGACCGTCACCGTCGTCTCCGGCACCGCGGAACGGGGCACGAAGCGGCCGATGCCCGGCGCCGACGGCCGGTTCAGGATCGCCAGCGTCAGCAAGTCGATCATCGCGGCCACCGTGCTCGAACTGGCCGATCAGGGCAAGGTCGACCTGGACGAGCCGATCGAGACCTACCTGCCCGGCGTCATCAGGGGCGAGGGCATGCACGGGCGGGACATCACCGTGCGCATGCTCCTGCGCCAGACCAGCGGCCTGCCGGACTTCACCCCCGCCGCGGACTGGTCCCGGATCGGGAAGCAGGACCTGCTCAAGGTGGCGCTCTCCCTCGAACCGACGCCCCGTGGGCGGTTCGCCTACTCCAACACCAACTACCTGGTGCTCGGGATGATCGTGCGGGAGGTCACCGGGCGCGACTTCCGCGCCGTCAGCCGCGACCTGGTGCTGAAGCCGCTGGGCATGCGCGACACGTACTGGCCTGCCAAGGGGGAACTGGCGATCCGCGGCCCGCACGCGCACACGTACGGGGTGCACCCGGTCACGCCCGGCGACGGCCCCGTGGACCTCACCCGGCTGCCCGGCCACGCGTTCGGCGCCAGCGGCGGGTTGGTCTCCACGCCGCGCGACCTCGACCGGTTCTGGCGGGCGCAGTCGGTCAAGTCCGGCTCGTACGTGCGGATCGACCAGCCCGGCTGGCCCGACGGGGCCCGCTACGGCTACGGCGTCATGCGGATCCCGCTGAGCTGTGGCGGGACGCTGTGGGGGCACGGCGGCGACGTGCCGGGCGTGTCGACCTTCAGCGGCCGCGACCGCGCGGGACGCACCGCGACGGTGTACGCGACGGGGTCGGCCAACGAGGGCGAGGCGCGCCAGAAGCTGATCGCGGCCTTCGACGCCGCCCTGTGCTCCCGTTAGGCCGTCGTCCGTCGTGAATGGCAGAATCCCCTGTCGCCCGGACCCCCGTGAGCTGTCATCTCTTGCCGTAAATGGCGGGTTTCGCGGGGGAGGCGCTGGACGCGGCGGCGGCCGGCCGCAGGGGCAGACCCCGGCCGAGGTGCCGCCCGAGGCGTGCGCGGTGGTCGGGGTGGTGTCCTCGATCACCCTGGCGGACCACGGCCGACGAGGCGGCCGGCCTCCAGGCCGCGGCCCGGCCGTCCTGATACACACCGGCCAGCCCGGGGAGACGGCGCGGCTCACCGAGCTGCCGGCCGCGCCCACCACCGCGCACCCGGACCGCCCGCTCGCCCGCCCGGGCAGGCCCGGAAACGGTGATGCTGCTGGAGGAACCCGTCGAGGACACGGAGGCCCCTGGGCGGGCTGGCGGAGGAGCCAGGTGCATACCGATCGAGGGGGCGAGCTCACGACCACCGCGGGCCTCCGCCCGAGGACACGTGCGCGTCCACGGCGTAAGATCCGGAACCGCCCGGAAGACCGGCCCGAGCCGGATCACCGACCTGGCATGGCCGGTTCGGCACCCCGGCCGCCCGCAACCCCTGCAACCGCACGGCAGCGCGGAGAAGGTGTGGCTGACGGCCGGCGACCCTGATGTGGACGCGGCCCGTACCCGCCTACGCTGCGGGATCTCGTCCCAGGACGTGAGGAGGAGTGTCAGCGGACCTCGCCGTACCACTGCCACCGCTCACGAGGCAGCTGCGGCAGGCCGGGCAGGGCGATCCTGCCGGTGCACCAGAGCAGGGTCTGAGCTGGCGCGTGCCCCTTCGGGGCCTCGGGGAACAGCCGCTCGACGACCTGCGCGGCCAGTATGTCCGGTGGGCTCCAGCCGTACCCCAGGGTCCGGGCGAGGTCGTGGCTGTGCACGAGGATCTCCACGGCGGCCATCGCGGCGAAACCGGTCGCATCCGACGTGCCCCACGGGTGGTACGCCCTGACCTCGGGTGAAGTCGCGCGCACGGTCAGCGACAGCAGCGTTGCGGCGATCTCGATCGACTCGATGCGCAGCGGGATCGCCGCGTCGGGCTCGTTGCCGGTCCGCAGGCCCAAGTACCGGTCCGCAGGCCGGGCGATGAGCAGCCCGGCGTAACCGGTCACGCCGAGCACGATGTGGTCGAGCATGTCCCGGGCTGTCAGCGAGGTGTCCCCCGCGCGGCGGGACCAGTCCTGGTCCACGCCCTTCCCGAGCACCGGCAGGGCCTCGGCGGCAGAGGCGATGGGCAGTTCGGACCAGGGAATCATCACTTCGGGCAGGCCTTTCATGCGGACGTTCGCTTGCGCAGCAGCGTGAGGCTGACGGCGACGGCGAGGCAGATGACCGCGAAACCGAACGCGGCCAGAAACGCCGCCTGCACACCTTCGTTGAGGCCGGCTCTCGGATCGGTGGCCAAGACGTCGGTGTTGGCCACCGACACGGTGGTGCACAGCGCGATGCCGAACGCCGCGCCGATCTGGAACACCGAGTTGTTGATGCCCGAGGCCAGACCGGACTCGTCCGCCGAGACGTCGGACAGCGCGGCGATGGCCGAAGCCACGACCGTGGTGCCGATGCCCACGCCGAACACGACCATCGCGGGCAGCAGGTCAGTCCAGTAGTTGCCGTCCGCGGTGACCCGGGAGAGCAGGTAGGCGCCGGCGGTCAGGAGCGCCGCGCCGAACACGGCCACCTTCCGGTAGCCGAACCTCGTGGTGAGCGGGCCGGCGAGATTGGAGCCGACGATGGACATCGCGGCGTAGATGGCGGTGCTCAGACCGAACAGGATGGCCGAGTAGCCGAGTACCTGCTGCGCGTAGACGGACATCATCAGAGCGCCGCCATAGGTCGCCATGGACACCAGCAGCGTCATGATGTTGCCGCCCACGAGGGCGCGCCGCCGGAAGATCCGCAGCGGGACCAGTGGGGCCTTCGCCGATCTCTCCACCAGGAGGAACACCGCGAACAGCACCGCCGCGGCGCCCAGGAGTCCCAGCGTACGGCCGGACCCCCAGCCCACCACCGGCGCCTCGGCCACGGCGAAGACCAGGAGCACCAGTGCCCCGGTCACGGTGATCGCGCCGAACGGGTCGAACGAGCGCCTGCCCGCCCGGATCGGCGTCTCCCGGAGCAGGCGTGGGCCGATCACCAGGACGACGCCTGCCAGGGGGATGTTGATGAAGAAGATCCACTCCCAGCCCAGGCCCTGGGTGATGGAACCACCGACCAGCAGCGCGGCAGTGGCGCCGAACGCGCCGATGCCGGTCCACACGCCGATGGCGCGGTTGCGTTCCTTGCCGTCGTCGAACGTGTTCATCAGCACGGCCATCGCCGTGGGCGCCATGATGGCCGCCGCGACGCCCTGCAGGACTCGTGCGGCGATCAGGACACTGCCGGTCCACGCGAAGCCGCAGAGCACCGAGGCGGCCAGGAAGAGAGCGGTGCCCACCATGAACATCCGGCGGCCGCCGAGCATGTCGGCGGTACGACCGCCGAAGAGCAGCAGTCCGCCGAAGGCGAGCAGGTAGGCGCTCATCACCCACTGCGAGCCGGCCATCCCGAAGCTGAGCTCGAACTCGATGGACGGCAACGCCAGGATGACGATCTGCGAGTCAACAATGATCATGAAGTACGCCGTGCACAGCAAGGCCAAAGCCTTCCAGCGGCGCGGGTCGGGAGCGGATGGAACCTGGTCCGCGGGGGAAGTCGTGCTCGTTTGTTCTGACACATGGAGGTAGACCGTGAGAGCTGATGTGATTCGCCGCGCCGCCGCGACGAATTTTGGTCGCTACGCTGGTCTGTACCCATAAGGTACGAAACTCGTGCCCTGACAGGGGATCGTATTGTGACAGTGATCAACGAGACGGGTGCCGTCCTCGACAAGGCAGGAACCGAGGAGTTCGCCCGGCTGACGGATCCGTTCCGCGCCGAGCTGCTGACGTACTGCTACCGCATGCTCGGGTCGATGGAGGACGCCGAGGACCAGGTACAGGAGATCTACCTGCGGGCCTGGCGGGCCTATGCCGGCTTCGAGGGCCGCTCGTCGCTACGCACCTGGCTGTATCGAATCGCCACCAATGTCTGCCTGAACGTGCTGACGGGCCGGAGCAGGCAGCCGGCGCCGTCCGGATTGCTGGATGACGACGAGCCCGCCGGGCAACGAGCGGCCAGGACGACGGACGACGATCACGGCGATCCCGCCGTGATCGTCGCGGCGCGGGAGCATCGCAAGCGTGCTCTGCTGGTCGTCTGGCAACATCTGTCGCCCCGCCAGCGCGCGGTGCTGATCCTGCGGGATGTGCTCAACTGGCAGGCGACCGAAATCGCCGACCTGCTCGGCACCTCGGGCCCGGCCGTGCACAGCATGCTGCGGCGTGCCAGGGCCCAGCTCGCGCAGGCCCCCTCGACCGGTGCCGAAGCGGCGGAGCCAGACGATCTCGCTCTGCGCGGACTGCTGGACGAGTACGCCGCCGCTTTCGAGACGGGTGACATCACCACTCTGGTGTACCTGCTCGCCGACGACACCGTCTGCCAGCGGCGGCCTTCCAACACCGTGCTCAAGGGCCGCGACGAGATCGCCCAGTATCTGCTCGACTGCCCTGCCGTGGGGAACTGCAAGATGGTGCCGATCTCGGTGAACCGCAAGCCGGGCTTCGGTGTCTACCGACGGGATGCCGACGGGCTCCTGCGAGCCCACACCATCGACGTGCTCACCGTCACGAAGTCGGGGTTCGAGCGCATCGAGGTCTTCGACGACCGGAGCCTGTTCAGCGCCTTCGGCCTCCCCGCTGTCCATGAGGCCGACCTCGGGTGATCGATAGCGGCCTACACGGTCACCATCGAACCGCGCCCCACCACCGCGCGGCCGGGTGAGGTCGGCTCGGGGCGTGCTGAGACCGCGCCCGATCCTGGTGCGTGGCCGGACCCATGCCCCGCGTAGCCTCCTCGGCCGGTATCCAGTTGCCGTTGCGGTCCCGGACGACATCGACCAGCGGCGTCGCGGGACCGTCGCGATCGCGTGCCCTTGTCCGTGCAGTTGGGACATCACGTCGCCGGGGCGAGCGGACTGGGGGCCTGCCCGGGGCGGCAGGAACGAGGGGACGCCGAGCGCGTATGGCGCTGGGCACGTCGATGGAGCGGCACATAGCCTCCCATCCAGAGGCGAAGACGATGGGACAGAAACGGAAGACTTCGTGGCATGGAGTGTCTCAGCGCTGGATCAGTAGCGTCTTCCACATGGTGAACCACGCACGAGCGGTGCTCTTCCATGAAATCGGCGGCCCGGACGTCCTGAAGATCGAGGAGGTCCGGCTGGACGCCCCAGGACCCGGCGAGGTCCGCGTCCGCATCGACGCCATCGGGCTCAACCGCGCCGAGGCTCTCTTCCGCGCCGGCACATACTACTACCAGCCCACCCTTCCCGGCTCCCGGCTGGGCTTCGAAGCGGCCGGCACGGTGGAGGACGTCGGCCCCGAGGTCTCGGGCTTCGCACCCGGCGATGCGGTCTGCATCGCCAGCGATCAGGAAATGTCACGCCACGGCATCTACGCGGACCGCGTCAACATCCCGGTCCAGTACCTCCTGCCCCGGCCTGCCTCCGTCGACGCGATCATCGGCGCCGCCTTGTGGACCACGTACCTGACCGCCTATGGCGCCCTCGTGGAAGTGGGCCGCACGAACCCCGGCGACGACGTCATCATCACCGCTGCGTCCAGCGGCGTCGGGCTCGCGGCCATCCAGATCGCCAACCACCTCGGCGCCACACCCATCGCCGTCACCCGGACCGCCGCCAAGGCCACGCGACTGCTCCAGGCCGGAGCCGCCCACGTCGTCGCCGCCGACGAGGGCGACCTCGTCAGTCGCGTGCACGCCGTCACCGGCGGCAAGGGGGCGAGGACCGTCTTCGACGCCGTCGGCGGGCCCGGCCTGGGCGAACTCGCCCAAACCGTGGCAACCGACGGCCTACTGATCGTTTACGGCTGGCTGGATCCCCGGCCCGCGCCTCTGCCCATGAACTGGCCCATCACCGTCCACGGCTTCAACGTCGACCTCATTACCACTGACCCCGTCCGCATGGGACGCGCCCGAGCCTTCATCGAGGCCGGACTCCGCACCGGCACACTGAATCCCCCCATCGACCGGACCTTCGACCTGGCCGACATCGTGCAGGCGCACCGCCACCTGGAGTCGAACACCCACATCGGCAAGATCGTCGTGACCGTCCAGCACTGAGCGGTGTGAGGGTGCCGCGCTGGAACGCGTACGGGCCGGCGCGTTGAGAGCGCGGCCCAGTCGCTCGATCAGCCTGTCGGTGCGCCGGGTCTACGCCCGAGCGGATATCGAACTTCGAGTTCTGCGGGGAGCGTTATGCGATCCAGATGAAAAGGACCCATTTGTTCAGAACGCTCAGTTCGCATGTGTAACGGCCGCCCCAGAGCTTGCCATCGTCGTTGCATTCTCTCCATGTGCTGTATTCGCCGGCGCGCTCCCAGTGGCCCGGAACCTGGTAGGACGCGCGATCGGCAAGCTGCGGGCCGGATGTCACGGCCGCGCTCGCCGGGGCCGCCGCCATGCCGATACCCGCAGTCATAATCGATGCGAGTACCAGCCCGCTGAAACTACCTCTGATCATGGGACTTTGTTCCTTTCCCGGGACGGAGGGCGGCGAGCCGAACTCGGCGCCACAGCTCAGAACAGCTCGGAGCGGAGCTTTCTTCGTGAAGACTATCCCGTCGCATGGAGTCGAATAAGCTGCTGATCTGCCATTGAGGGCCTGCATCCGGCCATTCTCGACCGCCCGCGGATCATCGAACGCTGACCGTCACTTTGGCAGAAAGTCTCGCAAGTTTGGCGGACGCACAGGTTGCGGAGCCGATGGGTGAATCGGACCATGATTCAGACATCCGGCTCCCCGAAATGAGTGAACGTTCATGCGTAATGGTCGTAAGGTTTTCGGCGGCATGGCGATGCTGCTGGCGGCGATGCTGGCGGTCCTGGCCGTCCCGGGTACGGCGTTCGCGGCGGAGCCGGGTGACGTGATCGCCTCCTACAAGGGGAAGACTCTCAACCTCACCGAGGACGGGTGGGGCGACGCCGAGTCGTGCGTTGTCCACTCCAAGAGCGACGTCCGATGCTATGAGACGATCGCCGAGGCCAACGCCGCCGTAAGGGGCACGGCGCCCTCCGGCGTAGAGGCGGCAGCCTGGAGCTGCGATCTGACCTGGGTATGCCTGTACGAGCATGCCAACGGTGGGGGACGGCGCCTGCAGTTCAACGACGACTGGTGGCACGATCTCTACCTCTACGGCTTCGACCGGCATGTGTCCTCCTGGAGGAACATGCAGGGCTTCGGCGAATGGGCGGAACTTCGGGACACGTCCGACAAGGACGGCGGATGCATCTGCACGATTCGCATCGATCCCGGTGGTACATCGCAGAACCTGAGCGGCAATCAGAATGACGTGATGAATCACATCTACGGCTGATCCGGGCGGTTCTGACTCCGGGGTACGGGGCGGGCGGGGCGAGGACCGCGCCAGGATCGAAGCCGGCGGTGAACAGCAGCCCCTGCACGGTGCTCGTCGCGACCTTCGCCACGGGTTCGTCCAGCCGTGCTCGGGCAGGCTGCCCTACTTGTCTCGGACCCCGCCATCCATGCCGGCCGGCGTGACCCGGTAGCGAGAGATCGTCGGCTCGTGAAGATCACTGGCTTCGGAACGAACACGAGGGCGTCGAGCATGTCCAGCGCTCGCCGGGCGGCAGGAGTCGTGAGGCCGAACAGCCGGCTGATCCCCAGCCCATTCGCGGGGGCGCAGGGTGTCACAGCGAATCGTGCCGGATTTGGTCGAAGTCCAGTTACGGACGAGCTGAGCGGTTTCCCGGCCAGCATTTACCGGATCGAGGTAAGCGCTCTGCTTATAGCACCCGCCGCTTGGCGGGAGGTGGCCGATCCATTGATGCCATCCTGCGTCCATGTGAAATTGCCGCACCCGGCAGGAGTTGTTGGGGGCCGGGCGACACTGAGTAGCTTTCTGGCTATCGGGGCGTGTCCTCTTTCTGTCCACCGCCGGCATGCGTGGGCAAACCGCCAGCGTGAATGGGCGCGTTCGCCGGGTGCTCGGAGCTCGGCACGGGGACGATCGCGCCGCGTGGATGTGGATGAAGAAGTACGCGCAGGCTGGAGAGGTCACGCATCGCGCGGAAGTGCCATCACCGTCAGAGTGGAGGGGCGCTGGCCGACGATGTCACCGGAGTCATGTCGAGTTCGGGAATCCAGTGCCGCCGATCGGCCGGATCCGGCCGATTCACGGGTGGCAGATGGTCGAGAAGGACTGGGAGGAGCCGGTGCGGGTTACGGCGATGCCAGACCACCGACCACGGGATGAGGGGAGTCGGGTCCACGAGGGGGATCCGGCGCAGCCCGCTCCCGGTCGCGTCGATGCTCGTCTCGCCCAGGCCCACTGCGCTCTTCTCCCGCAGGAATTGCTGGATCAAATGCCTTTCACCGATCGCGGGCTCGGTGAAGCGCAACGGGACGCCGAGATGATCGGCAAGGCGTTTCAGGTAGCCGCGCCACTCGGCTGCGCCCGCCGGGTCGGGCATGGCGATCCCTCCCACTCGAAGGTCGGCGGGCCGCAGTTCGCTCATGTGCGCATGCGCATGATCCTCCGGTACGAATGCGGCCAGCGGCTCCAGGCGGACCAGCCGGTGGGCCAGCTCTTCCGGCCACGGCCCGGGCAGGTCGTGCACACGTCCGAAGGCGGCGTCGATCTCCTGGCGGCGCAGCGCCGGCAGGGCGACCGCCAGCCCCTGCCGCATGCTCACCTCCACCCGCAACCGCGGATCGCGTTCGCTGGCTTCGCGGACCATGCGCAGCGGCGTGAAGCGCTCGTCGTAGACGTCCACACGGATGGGGTCGTGCACCACGCGAACCGCCTCGACGGCCCGGTCGAACGCTGCTACCGCCTCCACCGCCAGGGGCAGAAACCGCCTGCCCGCCGCGGTCAGCTCGATGGACCGGGTGGTCCGCTCGAACAGTGGCGTACCCAGGGCCTCCTCCAGCCTGCGGATGCGCTTCGACAGCGCCTGCTGGGTGATGAACAGCCGAGCACCGGCCCTGCCGAAGTGCAAATCTTCGGCGGTCGCGATGAAGGCGCGTAGGCCAGAGAGGTCTGCGTCCATACCGAAACCTTGAATCAACAACCATCGGTTGTCAATCCGGTGGACATCGTTGTTGGACAGCATCACCGCCGAACGGGTTGTCTGTCTCTGGGCGTCATCGCGCGGATGAGAGCGGATGAGAGGGGTCATGCGATGGAGATCATGGAGGTTGGCCGGCGACTGCACCTGCTGCGGTTGTCCTTCGGTCAGGCGTACCTGTGGAACGACGCCGGCGCGCTCACGCTGGTGGACACGGGCATCGCCACTTCCGGCGAGGAGATCGCCCAGGCGATCGGCCGACTCGGCCTGCGCACCGACGCCGTACGGCGAGTCGTGCTCACCCACTACCACGAGGATCATTGCGGCGGCGCGGCGACGGTCGCGGCATGGGGTGATGTGACGGTGATGGCTCATCGGCTGGAGGCCCCGGTGATCCGGGGGGAGGTGCCCGCGCCGCCACCGAATTTCACCGAGGAGGAGCGGTCCCTGCATCGCAGTCTGGGAGCCCACCTCCTGCCGCCCGCCCCGCCGTGCCGCGTCGACCGCGAACTGGAGGAGGGCGACGTGATCGACTTCGGTGGCGGAGCTCGTGTGATCGCCACCCCTGGGCACACTGCCGGCAGCATCGCCGTTCACCTGCCGGAGCACGGAGTCCTGTTCACGGGCGACACCGTTGCGCATGTGAACGGGCTGGTCATGCCCGGAGTGTTCAACATGGACCGCGACGAGATGATCAGTTCCTTCCGGCGGCTCGCGGCGCTCGAGACCGCGGTGGCCTGCGTGGGCCACGGCGATCCCATCACGGGCGCCCGTGACGCGCTTCAGAAGGCGGCGGCCGAGATCTCGGTCTGATCCCGCCGCCCGGGCGCCCCGACGGAGCAGGCTTCGTGCCCGCTACGGCAGCGGAAACGATCTGGCTGACGACGTGCCTCCAGACGGACTGCGGCCGAGCTGATGATCAGGGCCCACGAGCGGCGCCGGCGTGGGACGGCCTCGATCGTCACGGCCGCCGCGGTCGTCGTCACCGCGCTCGGCGCGACGCGTGGCCGACACCCTGACTGCTACTATGCGCGAGAAAGTGATTACGAACTGTAACTGAGGGATTCCTGTGCAAATCGCCTGCGTCGGCGGGGGGCCGGCCAGCCTGTACTTCTCGATTCTGATGAAGCAGGTCGCCCCGTCCCACGACATCACCGTCTATGAGCGCAACCGGGACGGCTCGACGTACGGCTGGGGTGTGACCTTCTGGGGCGACCTGCTCGACGGCCTGCTCAGTGCCGATCCCGAGTCGGCGCGGGCCATCAAGGAGGGCTCGTTCCGCTGGGACAGCTGGGTCATGAACGTCCACGACCGCTCGACCCTGACCGGCGACAACTGGGACGAGGGCTTCGGCATCGGCCGCCGCGAGCTGCTCGCCATCCTGGCCGAGCGGGCCCGCTCGCTCGGTGTCCGGGTCGAGTACGAGCGCGAGATCACCGGCCAGGACGAGCTGGCCGGCGCCGACCTGATCGTCGCGGGCGACGGCGCGGGCAGCGTGCTGCGCGAGCGGCACGCCGCCCATTTCGGTACCGAAGTGACGACCGGCCGCAACCCGTACGTCTGGCTGGGCACCACCAAGGTCTTCGACGCCTTCACCTTCGCCTTCACCGAGACCGAGCACGGCTGGATCTGGTGCTACGGCTACGGCTACGGCGCCGACCGCAGCACGTGCGTCATCGAGTGCTTCCCGGAGACCTGGCGGGGCCTCGGGCTGCACGAGGCGAACGAGGCCGACACGCTGGCGCTGCTGGAGAAGCTCTTCGCCGACATCCTGGACGGCCACCCGCTGATCGGCCGGGGCCAGACCGGCGCCCACTGGCTGAACTTCCGCACCCTGTCCAACCGCACCTGGCACCGCGGCAACCTGGTCCTGCTCGGCGACGCCGCGCACACCACGCACTACTCCATCGGCGCCGGCACCGCGCTCGCGCTGGAGGACGCCATGTGCCTGGTCGACGCGCTGCAGGCGGACAAGCGCCTGCAGCCCGCCCTGGACCGCTTCGGCCGCGACCGCCGGGCGTCGATCCGGCTCGCCCAGCGCGACGCCCGCTACAGCGCCCGGTGGTACGAGAGCCTCACCCGCTACATCGACCTGCCGCCGCTGCAGATGCACACGCTGCGCAGCCGGCGCCATTCGTGGCTGCTCCCGCACGTCCCGCCCCGGCTGTATTACCGGAGCGTGCGGCTCGGCTCAAGGGCCGCCCGGCTCATCCCCGCCAGGCGGGCGTCCGGGTGAGAGTGCGAGGAAGGCGGGAAGGCTAGTGATTTCTTTTTGTTAAGAAGAGAAGGAAGCCCTCCCATGGCCTCGCGATCACCACGCTATCAGGCGGGGATCAGCTCGTGCAGCGTCGAGGGCGTGAACACCCGCGCGCCCGCCGGTGGCGTGGCCGGTGCGTGCAGCCCGATGTAGGTGGTGTGCGCCGAGGCCGTCGACGACTTCGACCGCAACAGGCCGGCCAGATACCGGACCCGCAGGTAGTCGCGCTCCACGACCGAGCGCGCCAGCAGCGAACCGGTGACGCGGTTGCCCTCCACCCGGTTGAAGTCCGGATAGCCCCGCAGGTAGAGGTGCAGCCATTTGACCCGCCACACCCCGTCGTCGCCGCGCAGGAACACCAGCGGGAGGGCGACCCGGCCGGAGCCGCGCAGGTCCGACTTCATCCGCACCGTGCGCGGCTCGAAGGGGCGGCCCTCCTGCTCGGCGTCCCTGGTCATGAAGCCGAAGAACGCCTCGGCGGCCACGTTGAAGCTCTCCCCGGTGTAGACGTGGACCTCCGGGATGATGACCGGTTTCGTCGCGGCGGCCAGACGGATGTCGATGAACTCCGACGCGCCCGCCGCCGCGTCGGTCACGTCGCCGGAGTAGGCGCCGAAGTCGTTGCCGTAGTTCGTCCAGGAGATGTGCTCCGGATTGCCGAAGGAGGCGTCGAGCAGGAGCGCCGACAGGTCGTAGTCGGTGCGCTGCTCGCTCTGGCGCCAGTGGACGAAGAACCGGAGCGACTCGCCGTCCAGGCGCGACAGCGATCCGCGTGGCAGCATGCCGAGCCCGGGGGCGACGGCCTTGCCCGACAGCGGCAGGGCGACGTCGAGCGCGTCCGGGTCGACGATCAGCTCTCCGGGGTCGGGCAGGCGGCGGGTGATCTCCTCGTCCAGGAGGGCCAGCGCGTCCGCCACGACCGCCTCCTCCAGCGGCGGCCGCGAGTCGGGTGTCGCCCACGCCCGGCCCTCCCGGTTGGTGAAGACGCGGCGGGTGGCGGGGGAGAGCCGGTTCTGCAGGTGCTCGCGCAGCGACAGCAGGACACGGCCGGAGGCGCCCGCCGCCGCGGCCCGCGCCGCGTCGAGCACCGCTCCGGCGGACGGGCCCGTGCGCAGCAGGTGATCGAGGCGGCGCAGCAGCGCGCCCGGCGCCTCGCCCAGCAGGTCGACGGCCTCGGCGGCGCGCCCGGCCGACAGCGCGGTCTCGACGCGGCTGCCGAGGCCCGTGGCGCGCCGGACGCCCCGCGCCACCTCGAACACGGCGGCGGCCCCCGGGAACTGCGGATACTCGCCGGGATGCAGCCGCTCGCCGAGCCGCTTCCACTGCTCGCGGTGGCGCGGCACGTCACCGAGCTTGGCCGGGGTGGCGACGGCGTCCAGGGCGCGCAGCAGGGCGCGGCGCTCGCCGCGGCGGAAGGAGCGGAACCTGGTCGGGGCGGACAGCGTGACGTCGCCCCCGGAGCAGCCGCAGGCGAGCCGGAGCACGTCGGTGACGGTGTCGACGAGCAACGACCGGCCGGCGGCCAGCCGCGCCTCGTTGACGACGGCGCGGTTCTCGCGCATCGGGACGCGCTCCGGCTCCGCGTCGCAGAACGCGGCCAGCGCGCGCAGCGCCGCCAGGTCCTCCTCGGCGAGCGGCACCTCGGAGGCCGCCAGCGAGAAGTAGAGCGCGCGCGTCTCCGACTCCAGGCTCCCGCCGAGCTCCAGCACGGTGACCCGGTCGCCCGCCAGCGGCATCAGCTCGGCGTGCGCGGCCAGCAGATCGGCGTAGCTGTGCTGGTAACGGCCGTAGCCTGGCAGGGTGAGCAGGTCGAGCGCCGGAGCCCGCACCCGCGCGGCGGCGACCGGGTCGAGCAGCGCCTCGCGCAGCAGCCCGGCCCAGAACTCCAGCGTGTCCGGCACGTTCGCGGGGAAGTCGATGAAGTACGCGTTGTGCTGGACGTGGTCGCCCACGAGGCGGCGCACGGCGGCCAGGACCCGGACGCCGAGATCGACCACGGTCTCACCGGGCAGCCCGGACAGCCGATCGAGCAGGGCCGCCGAGCACTTGAAGCCGACGCTGAGCAACGCCGCGTCGAGCTGGCGGGCAGCCTGCTCCCCCCAGCCGGGCGTGGACCCGGCGGGGGCCGCGCCGACGGGGACGCGTAACCGGCGGCTGATGATGAGATCTTCCAGATTTTCCACGAACGGCACGATATCGGTGTCGATTCCGGCGGCTCCCGGTCGACGCGTTGACGAAGGACGGACGAGATCGAGCACAGGGGAGACACAATGGGCGCCGTGGTCATGCACAACGTCGTGTCGGTGGACGGCTTCATCGCCGACCGGGACGACCAGATCGGCCCGCTGTTCGACTGGTACTACAACGGCGACACCGAGCTCGCCGGAGGCGTCCCGATGAAGGTGTCGCGGGTTTCGGCCGGCTACGTCCGGCCGATGTGGGCGAGCATCGGGGCGACGGTGATCGGGCGTCGCCTGTTCGACATGACCAACGGCTGGGAGGGCTCGCCGCCGGCGGGCGAGCACGTGGTCGTGGTGTCGCACCGGCCCAAGCCCGAAGGATGGCACCCGGAGGCTTCCTACCACTTCGTCGCCGACGTGGCCGAGGCGGTCGCCAAGGCCAGGGAGCTCGCCGGGGAGCGCACCGTCGCCGTGGCGGCCGGCGACGTCGGCGGCCAGGCGTTCGCCCTCGGCCTGGTGGACGAGGTGGCGATGGACGTCGTGCCCGTGGTCTTCGGCTCGGGCAAGCGCTACTTCGGCTCGGTCGACGCCCAGCACCTGCTGGAGGACCCGCACGTGGTCGTCCAGGGCGACCGCGTGCTGCACCTGCTCTACCGGGTCCGCCGCCCCTAGTGGCGAGGCGTCTTCAGAGGGCGAGCGTTTCCAGGTTCACCGCGTCGGCCATGGCCTGGGCGCCCTTGTCGTTGAGGTGCATGCCGTCGCCGCTGTCCAGGGCGGGGTGGATGCGGTCGGGGGCGGCCGGGTCCTCGACGGCGCGGGCCACGTCGAAGACGGCGTCGAACGTGCCGGTGGCGCGGATCCAGTCGTTCACCTCCCGCCGGACGGCCAGCCCCTCGGGGGTGCTGACCCCCGGGTAGACGGCGCCGGCGAACGGCCCGACGGTGGCGGCCAGGATCTTCAGGCCGGCCCCGCGGGCCAGCCCGGCCAGGGCTTCGAAGCCCTCGACGAGGGCGCCGGAGGTGACGGGAGGTTCGCCGGACATGCCCGGGAGGCCGAGGTCGTTGATGCCGAAGTGCACCAGGACGTGGGTCACGCCGGGCACGGCGAGGACGTCGCGGTCGAAGCGCGCCAGCGCGTGCTCGCCGACCTCGTCGCGCAGCAGCCGGTTCCCGGCGATGCCCTGGTTGACGACCCACCCCCGGTCGAGGCGCCGGTTGAGGAAGTCCACCGAGCGGTTGTCGGCGCCCGTCGTGGTGCCGACGCCCTCGAACCAGGAGTCGCCGAACGCCACGGCGATCGCGGTGCCGTCGGGGGCGAGCACGTCGACGCCCGAGACGTAGAACCTGCCTTCGACCTGCTCGGCGCCGGGCAGGTCCGGAGCGGCGACATGGTCGCCGGCGGCCACCTGCGCGGTCTCCGCGGGCCGCTGGGAGTAGGTGGCCAGTCCTGTCTCACCCGGGAGGTAGAGGCTGAGGATCAGGTCGGTGCCGGCGGCCACCGGCAGGTCGACCGGGTCGCTCACGACCTCTTCCCCCGGCGGGATGGTGATCCTCGCGGCGCCACCGAAGGTGAGCGCGGCCTCTCCCTGCCCGGTGGCCGTCCTCGCGGCGCCGATGGTCAGGGGGGTTCGGCCGAAGCGGTTCGTCAGGAGGACGCGGTGGCGCTCTCCGCCTCCGG
This sequence comes from Nonomuraea sp. SBT364, assembly GCF_001083785.1. Lineage (GTDB taxonomy): Bacteria > Actinomycetota > Actinomycetes > Streptosporangiales > Streptosporangiaceae > Nonomuraea. Next base: position 68,894 of record NZ_LAVL01000006.1, on the reverse strand, counting down.
CCATGTGGAGCGCCTGGCGTACCGTCTGGTCGGCGAACCCGCGCGGTTCGGTGAGCTGAATCCGCTCGTATGGGCTGATCACGGCCGTGCGGAAGCCGGCTGTCCAGTTCATGTTCGCTCCGTTCGTCCCCGATGAGTCACCTGCACCACGATGGACGGGCCACTCTCGGAGAGGAAGTACGCACTTCCAAGTGCCTAAGTCACTCCCCGGTAAGAAGGGGCGAGCGCCCGCGGGCACTCAGTGCGCAGGCGGCTCCGAACCGGTCTGGTCGCCGCGCAAGACTGGGGTGTCACCGGCCCAGCCCAGGCGCGCCGCGTACATCCAGCGGGCCCCGCCCACCCAGCCGTGGAAGTAGAGGCGGTCGCCGAGCACGTCGGCGCCCCCGGGCCCGCGCACCGCCCCGCCGAGCGTCGCGGTCGTCATCAGGGGCCGCCGGGACTTGGTGTACGGGCCGGTGAGCGAGGGGGAGACGGCGTAGCCGGTGAAGTAGCGGTCGTCGCCGTAGGGGCCGCCGGAGTAGAAGAGCACGTACTGGTTGCGGCGTTCGACCAGGGCGGGCGCTTCGACCACGCCGTGCTCCTCCGGGGCGTCGTTGCGGATGAGCTCGTGGCGGGGGCCGGTGAACGTGACGCCGTCGGCGAGCACCTGCTGGAGCCAGACGATCGCGGGCTCGCGCACGGCGTTGCCGTCGTTCTTGTAGAGCAGGTACCGCTTCCCGTCGGCGTCGACGAAGCTCGCCGGGTCGATGGCGCCGCCTTCGCTCGGGTCGCACACGAGAGGGCCGTCGCCCACCGGGTGGAAGGGGCCGAGCGGCCCGGTGGAGAGCGCGGCGCCGACGCAGCGGCGTCCGGCCGCGGCGCTCGGGGCGGTGAAGTACATGAGGTAGCGGCCGTCCGCGCGGCGGGAGACGTCGGGCGCCCACAGGCCGCAGTCGGGGACGTCCTCGCAGCGCACCGCCCAGGACGGCCTGACGGGCAGGGCGTCGCCGCGCACGGTCCAGGGGCCGGCGGCGGACGGCGCGCCCGCGACGGGGACGTGCCTGTTCCCGCTGCTGGTGGAGTAGGCGTAGAAGGCGGATCCGTCGCGGATCACGTCCGGGTCCGGGAAGTCCGCGGCGATCATCGTCGCGGGCGGCGCGGTGGCCGCCGCCCCGACGTGGCCGCCGTGCGCGGCGACCGTCAGGAGCAGCGCGGACGTCAGGAGGATACGGCGGGGCAGGCGTTCGGGGTTCACTCGACGTTCCAGTCTTCCGGGTGGGGCGGATAGGCGAAGGTCTGGGTGTCGGCCCAGTCCTCGCCGACGTTGCGGTAGTCGTGCGCGGCTTCGCTGGCGGTGTGGCCGGGGCCGATGTCGACCGTGTCGGCGATCTCCCACACGCCGTGCATCTTCTGCTCGACGGTGTAGAGGAACTCGTTGAAGCCGGAGGAGGACACCGAGGTGTTGACGATGGTGAGTGTGCGCCGCCCGGCGGTCAGGGCCGGGGGGAGCTCGACGATCTGGTTGCGCCACTTGTAGACGTCGTCGCCGAGCAGCGGCCGCCATTCCTGGGCGGGGGCGCCGTTCACGGTGATGGTGGCGTGCTGCAGCGGCACGCCCACGTCCAGGCGGCGGATCAGCCGGACGCCCGTGTTGCCGGGGTCGACCGTGACGGTGAACCGGCTCAGCCCGCCCCGGGGGAACGCCCGGCCGTCGTCGCTGACGATGTGGCCGGGGGCCAGGGTGCGGCCGGGCAGCGCCTCGGAGCCGCCGCCGCGCGGTGCCGCCGTCAGGGCGAGGACGACGCCCACGGCCGTCGCGGCCAGCAGGGCGAGCGCCGCCGCCAGTACGACGGCGTGGCGCCGCCGCCGACCGGGGGCCGGTTCGGCCGTGAGGGGCCCAGGCCTGGGCTCGTCCGCCGGACCGGCCGGCATCCGGGTGACCCGGACCCGCTCCCAGGCCCGCTCCCAGGCCGGGATCTGCTGCTCGGGCACCCGGCAGGCCCGCAGGAACGCCACCATCACCGCCTTCTTGGGGAAGCGCCGGCCCGCGAGCATGTCCGCACAGGTCGCGCGCGGCAGCCGGGCCCCGCCCGCCCTGTCGGCCCGCGCCTGCAGCTCCCGCAGTGACACATCGGCCCTGGCGAACTGCTCGGCCAGCACCTTCACCAGTCCCTCGTGACAGCTCACCCGCTCCAGCGCAGGGCCGGGCGCCTCCGTGGGGTCCTCGTTCATCGCTGCGCACCCCCTCCCCTCTCTTGACCCAAGCCGTGACGGCAAGTGTATGAATCATGACGGAGAGTGTCCGAGAAATGGCGGCCGGCGGTCCCGGACCGGCCCGATTCCGGACCAGTTCGTCCGAGGCCCTGTTGGACACCCCGGCGGCCCGGCTTCGCTGAGCGTCGAGGCGCGAACCGTCCGACCGGCGGCGAGCGCGAGGCACACCGGCACAAGGAGAACCACATGACCCTCATGACCGACGAGGACAAGAAGGCGGCACTGCGCGAGCACCCGGCCGTGGCCCAGGTCCTGGCGCAGTTCGGGGACGGCGCCGAAGCCGTGCTCGACCAGCTCGCGGCCGGGCTGAACGCCGAGCAGATCCAGGCGATCCCGCAGTCGCCCGCCATGCCGCCGGACGCCCCGGCCGTCGACGGCTTCAACTGCTGGCAGGCCGGCGCCGTCTACGCCGTCTACCAGCTGTTCGGCACGGCCGTGTGCACGATCGTCGGGGGCTACACCGGCGGGCTGGCCGCCATCGCGTGCCGGCTGCTCAAGGCCGCCGCGGGCAGGGCGATCGACTGGAACAGCCTCTGTTAGACGCTGACGCCGGGCTCCCCCGCTGGGGGGAGCCCGGCCGGCCTGTCGGTCATGAGCGGCGGGCACGCGCGCTACGTGATCGTGGACGCCGTCGCGCTCGTCGGCCCCGGACTGCTGCTCGGCGTGGGCGATGAGGAGGAGGCGTGCTGCCGGCGGGTGGCCGGCTGGTCCGCCGCCGACCGGCTCAGTAGCCGGTGCGGCGGGGGGCGGCCGTCGGGCGGCGGGAGAGGTGGGGCCGGCCCGCCGGCTTGAGGTCGCGCGCCGGAGGGACGCCCGGGTGATGCGTCCGGGTCTGGTGGCCGGCCTTGTCCCCGGTGATCGAGCCGGGAAGCTTGATGCGCATACTCGCTCCTTTCTAGGCCCTGGTGAGCCAGGTGACCTGGGTGCCGTTGTCGAAGGACTCGCGCCGGACGGGGGTGAACAGGGTGGGACGGAACTCCCCGGAGAACATCGGGATGCCCGTGCCCGCCACCACCGGGTAGCTCTTGAGGATGATCTCGTCGATCTCCGGGAGCAGGGAGGCGGCGAGCTTCCCGCCGCCGCACAGGTAGATGTCCATGCCGGTGTCCTCGGCCTTCAGCCGCCGGACGAGCTCGATCGGGTCGCCGCTCTCCACCGTCACCGTCGGGTCGTCGATCTCCAGCGTGCTGGAGAGGACGTACTGGCGCAGGTGGGAGTAGGGGCTGGTGGTGGGAACCGCCAGCGCCGGCTCGTAGGTGCCGCGGCCCATCACGAGCGTGTCGAAGACCTTGTTGGGCGCGCCCTCTAGGCCGACAAGCTTGCGAACGTGGGTGGGGAGCGTCTCGGGGTAACGCTCGTTGATCCAGGCGGCCATCCGGTCCGACACGGGGTAGAAATCGAACTCGGCGTTGGGCCCCGCGATGTAGCCGTCGAGCGACACGGCGATGTAGTAGACAAGCTTTCGCATACCGGTAACTCCTGATGTAGTACTCTGTTTGAAGTGGTTTCAACGTAGTACTACAACTGGAGTGGTGTCAAGTGCGGACGAATCCCGAACGGCGGCAGGCGCTGATCGACGCGGCCATCGAGGTGCTGGCCAGGGAAGGAGCGCGAGGGCTGACGTTCCGGGCCGTCGATGCGGAGGCGGGGGTGCCCACCGGCACGGCCTCCAACTACTTCGCCAATCGCGACGATCTGTTCACGCAGGTCGGCGGGCGTATCTACGAGCGCCTGCTGCCCGACGAGGCGACGATCGCCCGGCACCGCGACGGCGTGCAGGACCGGGCCCGGTATGCCACGCTCATGCACGAGCTGGTGGACCGGATCTCCTCCTTCAACTCCGGCTACCTGGCCCTGCTGGAGCTCAGGCTGGAGTCCACCCGGCGCCCCGAGCTGCGCGCCGTGCTGACCAAGCGCATCCGCGAGGACATCGACGCCAACATCGGCTACCACGCCGCGTCGGGGCTGCCCGGCGACTCGACCTCGGTGGTGCTCCTCTACCTCGCGCTGAACTGGCTCATCGTGGAACGGCTGACGCTGCCCGACATCTTCACCGAGCAGCAGGTCCACGACCTGGTGGACGCCGCCGTGCGGCGATCGCTGAACGCCTGAGGTCGAGCGCCTCAGGCGTTCCGCCGCGTCCTGCGGACGAGCAGGCCGATGAGGTAGCAGCCGCCGATCACCGTCGTCACCACGCCCACCGGCAGCGCGACCGGTGCGAGCAGGAGCTGCGCGGCCAGGTCGGCGGCCAGCAGGAGCACCGCGCCCGACAGCGCCGCCGGCGCCAGGGGCACCCCGGCCGCGCCCGTCAGCAGCCGCCCGATCTGCGGCGCGGCCAGCGCGATGAACACGATGGGGCCCGCCACCGCCGTCACCGTGGCCGTGCAGCCCACGCCCGCGAGGACGAGCAGCAGCCGCAGCCGGTTCAGGCGCACGCCGGAGGTGACGGCGAGCTCGTCGCCGAGCGCCGCCTGGCGCAGGCCGGGGGAGAGGGCGGCCAGCGCCCCGGCCAGCGCGGCGACGACGGCGAACGGCAGGACCAGCTCGTCCCAGTCCACGCCGTTGAGCGAGCCCGCGCTCCAGCCGGTCGCGGCCATGGCGACCTCCAGCTCGGCGCGGAGCACGATCCACGAGTTCAGCGCGGTCAGCATCGCGTTCACGGCGATCCCGATGACGACCAGGCGCATGCCGTTCAGGCCCGACCTGAGCGACAGCGCGTAGACGGCCCCGGCGGCGGCCAGGCCGCCGGCGATGGAGCTGAGGGCGAGCTGCGCGGACGTGCCGCCCAGCACGGTGATCGCGAACAGCGCGCCGGTGTAGGAGCCCGCGTCGAGCCCGACGACGTCGGGGCTACCGAGCGCGTTGCGCGTGAGGTTCTGGAAGACCGCGCCGGCCAGGCCGAGCGCCGCGCCGAACACCAGCGCGGCGGCGACCCGGGGCAGCCGCCACTCCCGCACGACCACGACCTCGTCGCCGTACCCGGCCAGCGCCGCGAGCACCTCACGCGGCGGGGTCCACGAGGTCCCGACGCACAGGCCCAGTACGGCCAGGCCCAGCGCCGCGAGCAGCAGGGCGAGCGACACCACGAGCGTCCTGCGCCCGGCCCTGAGCGAGTACGCGCCCGCGCGCAGCACGAGGAAGCCGCTCACGCCGGCACCGCCCCGCGCCGCCGCACCGCCCAGATGAGCACCGGCGCGCCGGCGAACGCGGTCACCACCGCCACGGGCACCTCGCCGGTCGGCAGCAGCACCCGCGCCCCGATGTCCGAGGCGAGCAGCAGCACCGGCCCGAGCACCATCGTGAACGCCATCAGCCAGGGGATCGACCCGCCCGCCACCCGCCTGGCCAGGTGCGGCACCATCAGCCCCAGGAACGCGATCGGCCCGGCCGCGGCGGTGGCCGCACCGGCCAGCAGGGTCACGATCACAAGCACGGACACCCGGGTGCGCAGCACGTGCCCGCCGAGCGCCCGCGCGACCTCGTCCCCCAGCATCAGGGCGTTCAGCGGCCTGGTCACCAGGGCGGCGCACAACAGCGCGACGGCGATCGTGCCGGCGGGCAGGGCGAGCGGTGCCTGCTCCTGCCCGGCCAGCGATCCCACGGACCAGAACCTGAACCGGTCGAACACATCCGGCAGCATGAGCCGCAGCCCGAGCGAGATGCCGGAGAGCACCGCGCTCAGCGCCACCCCGGTGAGCACCAGCCGCAGCGGCGCGGCCGAGCCGAGCGCGTACACCAGCACGGCGGCGAGCACGGCGCCGAGGGACGCCAGCGCGAGCTGCGCCGGCTGCCCGCCGGCCAGGCCCAGCACGCCGCCGACGTTGATCGCGAAGCCGGCCCCCGCCGTCACGCCCAGGATGCCCGGTTCGGCGAGCGGGTTGCGCGTCAGCGTCTGGACCAGCGTGCCGGCGGTGCCGAGGGCCGCGCCGACGCAGATGCCGAGAATCGTGCGCGGCACCCGTACCTCCCGCACGATCAGGTACGCGTCACCGCCGCCGGAGCCGGTGAGCGCCCGCCACACGCCGGCGGGCGCGAGCGCCTGCGCGCCGACGCACAGACTGGCGACGGCCATGGCGAGCAGCAGCACCACCGACGCGGCGAGGACGACCGGCCGGTAGTCAGTCTTCAAGCCCGGCGACTCCGCGCTTCCAGTAGCCGGTGAACAGGGCGTCCAGCCGTCCCTCGCTCCACGGACGCAGCGGTTTGAGGTCGCCCGTCTCGCCGGCCGCGAACAGGAACGCCGGGACGTCCGGCAGCTTCAGCCCCTGGACGGTCTCCGCCAGGGCGGACCGCCCGTTCTCGCGGACGAGCCACACGACCTCCACGCCGGCGCGCTCCGCGAGCGGGTAGCCGTGCTCGACGGCGTCGCCGGTCTCGATCACCAGGTGCGCGGAGACGCCGGCCGGGGACTCCTCCAGCCAGCGGGCCGCCGCGGGCAGCGCGGTGGCGTCGACGGCGAACACGTAGTGCCCGTAGGTGTGCGGGAACGTCTTGGCCCCCGGCGGACCGGCGACCGTCACCTCGTCGCCCACCTCGGCCGACGCCGCCCAGCCGGTCGCGAGGCCGCCCTCGTGCAGCACGAAGTCCAGGTCCAGCTCGCGGGCCGCCGCGTCGTAGCGCCGCACGGTGTACTTGCGCGTCGGGGGCATCGGCCGGGGCCAGTCGAGCATCAGCTTGTCGTTCGGCACGGGAACGCGATGCGTGCCGCCGGGGTCCGGGAAGACGATCCTGACGTGGTCGTCGGCCTGGTAGGTGTGGAAGCCGTCGAGCTCCGGCCCCTTGAGGGTGAGCCGCAGCATGCGCGGCGTCACCAGCTCGCGGGCCGCCACCCGGACGGTGCGCACGCCGATCGGGTAGGGGATGCGGGTCAGGCCGTCACCGGTGGCCTGGTGGGCGGCCACCTTGGGCCCCGGGTCGCGGCGGTCCACGCTCATGACGCCACCAGCGGCGCGAGCGCCTGGTCCACGGCGTCCAGGGTCATGAGCGCCGAGTCGTACGTGGCCGCCTCCGTGTAGCGGATCGGGTACGCCTTGCCCGCCTTGACCGCGGGCAGGTTCTTCCACAGCGGGGAGTCGAGCACGTACTTCACGGACTCGTTGGGCGTGCCGTCGGGCTGCACCGAGTACGTGATCGCGTCGGCCTCGCCGAGGCTCGCCGGCAGCTCCTCGATCGACGGGTACTCCGACACGTCGGCGCTGCCTCCGCCCTTCTTCTTGACCTGGCCGTAGTAGGTGACGCCGACGTCCTGGGCGATGTTGGTGCCCCACGAGCCGGCGAACTCGCGCTGGAACGTTCCCTTTGCGGCCTCCCCGTACGTGCCGACGTGGCCGAACCTCACGCCCGCCAGCGCCTGCTCGTACTTGGCGGCCAGTTCGGCGGCCTTCTTCTCGTAGGCGGCCTTGGCCCGGCCGAAGTCGGCGGCGCGGCCGGCGGCGTCGGACTGGCGCTGCGACAGCTCGCGCCACGCGGACGGGATGGTCGGGCCGATCGCGACGACGGGGGCGATGGACTTCAGCCGCTCCATGTCCACGTCGGCCAGCACCGGGGCCGGGACGCCGATGACGATGAGGTCCGGCTTGACCTTGGCGATGGCCTCGTAGTTGGTCTCGGCGGCGGCTTCGCCGGCGATCTTCTCCAGGCCGTCGTAGGTCGCCCGGTCCTCCTGCGACATCAGCGGCAGGCCGCGCTTCCAGGTGGAGATGCCGACCAGCGCGGCGCCGGCCTCGATGAGCGCGGGCACCGCGTACCCCGTGGCGACGACCCGCTTCGGGTCGGCGGGGATGGTGACCTGGCCGTTGTCCGCGGCGAACACGCGGGTCGCGGCGGCCGCGGCCGGCTGCTCGCCGGAGGGCGCCGAACCGCACCCGGCCACCAGGGCGAGCGCGAGGGCTGTGGCTCCGGCGGTGCGCCGGAGCTGGGCAGAGTGCATCAGAAGGGTTCCTTCAGCAGGGATGAGACGAACTTAGGTTACCCTTACCAAAGTTGCCGCTGATGTCTCTGGGAGGCCATCCGATGTCGCTGGGACGCCACTCCGTGACCGTCACCGACCCCACCGGGACCGATCCGCTGCGGTGCGAGGAGTTCGGCTACGGGCTCGGCCGCCTCGGCGGCATCCTCGTGCTCAAGTACCGGTCGGCGGCCGTGCTGGAGTTCGGCGAGAGCCGCCAGGACTTCCTGCACCAGCTCTACTGGTCGCCCGACGGGATGCTGGCGACCAGGCACGGCGCGCGCACGCAGTTCGTGGGCCGCAGGGAGGCGTTCTGGGCGCACCGGGCCGTCACCCACGAGGTACGCGCGGCCGACCGGCAGACCGTCTACCGGATCTGCCTGCGCGAGGTGCCTCCGGCCCTCGACGGGCTGCGGGCCGGGGCCGTCTCGGTCGGGCAGGAGGCGGCGCGGCTCATCCAGCACCTGGCCGGCCCCGGCCTGGACGAGGCGGAGGCGCTGGCCGCCCGCGACCGGATCATGGCGGGGCTCGGCACGACGACCGCCGAGTTCGTCGGCCACCACGCCACCGGCACCGGGTTCGCGCTGACGGTGGCACGCGCCCTCTCGCACGACCCCGGCGACGAGGCCCGCCTCGACGAGTGGGCCGAGCGCCTGCACGTCAGCGTCAAGACGCTGCAGCGCGACTTCGAGCGCGAGTTCGGCATGCCGTACTCGCGCGTGCGCACCAAGCTGCGGCTCAGCACCTCCCGGGTGCTGCTGGAGACCCGGCCGGTGGCCGAGGTGGCCCGGCGGGTCGGCTACTCCAGCCCGTCGGCGTTCATCAGCGCCTTCACCAAGGAGTACGGCTGCACCCCGGGCCGCTACACCGGGCCGTCCTGACCGGCGCACCCGCCGCGGACGTCTGAATCCGCTCGGGCGGCGGCCATGCGCCGTTCACCGGCGGGTCACGGGCGCTGCCTACGCTGAGCCCACTTGGAGGGCTCATGCGGAAGATCGCCACGGTCGTCACCGCGGCTCTGCTGCTGTGCGGGTGCGGTACGGGCCTCGGCGGCGGCACGTCGATCCTGGACAAGGACGAGCTGGTCGTGGCCGTGAAGTCGGATCAGCCCGGCCTGGCCGTGCGCACCGGCGCGGGGCGGTTCGAGGGCTTCGACGTCGACGTGGCCGCCTACGTGGCCGCCCGGCTGGGCAAGAAGGTCACCTTCGTCGAGACGACCTCGGAAGGCCGCGAGGCGAAGCTGCGCGACGGGGAGGCCGACATGGTGGTCGCGACCTACTCCATCAGCCCCGAGCGCCAGGGCCAGGTGACGTTCGCCGGGCCGTACTACGTCTCTCACCAGGACATCCTGGTGCGCGCGGGCTACCGGCGGATCCGCGACGTCCGCGACCTCGAAGGGCGCAGACTCTGCCAGGCGCAGGGCTCGATCTCCACCTCCCGCATCGTGGACGGGCGCCAGATCGCCGCCGAGCTCGTGCCGGCCAGGACCTACGGCGAGTGCGTCGACCTGCTCAAGGCGGGGGCCGTGGAAGCGGTCTCCACCGGGGACCTGATCCTGGCCGGGTTCGCCGCCCGCGAGCGCGGCGCGTTCGCCATCGTGAACGCGCCCTTCACCGACGAGAGGTACGGCATCGCCCTGCCCCTGGGGGACGTGGAGGCGTGCGAGCAGGTCAACCGCGCCATCACGGACATGTACCAGGACGGCACCGCGGCCGGGCTGCTGGACAAGTGGTTCGCCGGGAGCGGTCTGCGGTTGTCGCCCCACGTGCCCGAGTTCGAGGGCTGCGTGACCTGAGGGTCGCCTGTCACGAACCGGACGGCTGTCTTGTCCTACGTCGCCTACCGGCTGCTGACCACGGTCGTGATGTCACAAATTGCCCCGCTATCTAGTCATATGGCTGGAATCAGGTTTTCGGCGATGCGGGCAGAAGGAGCACCCATGTACGCGCCAGAGAGAAGGATCGCCACGTCGGTCCTGGTCATCGGCACGGGAGGAGCCGGCCTGCGGGCCGCGATCGAGCTCGCCGAGCGCGGGACCGACGTCCTCGCGGTGGGCAAGCGGCCCAAGTCGGACGCGCACACCTCGCTCGCGGCGGGCGGCATCAACGCGGCGCTCGCCACGATGGACCCCGAGGACAGCTGGCAGCAGCACGCCGCGGACACCCTCAAGGAGAGCTACCTGCTCGCCAATCCCGAGACGGTGCGCATCGTCACCGAGGGCGCCGCGCGCGGCATCGAGGACCTGCAGCGCTACGGCATGCCGTTCGCCCGCGAGGCGGACGGGCGGATCTCGCAGCGCTTCTTCGGGGCCCACACCTACCGGCGCACCGCCTACGCCGGCGACTACACCGGGCTGGAGATCCAGCGCACCCTGATCAACCGGGCGGCCCAGCTCGACATCCCCGTCCTCGACAGCGTGTACATCACGCGCATCCTCGTCCGCGACAACACGGTCTTCGGCGCGTACGGGTTCGACCTGACCGACGGCAGCCGCTACGTCATCCACGCCGACGCGGTGATCCTGGCGGCGGGCGGTCACACCCGCATCTGGCGGCGCACCTCCTCCCGGCGCGACGAGAACACCGGTGACTCCTTCCGGCTGGCGGTGCTCGCCGGCGGGCGCATCCGCGACCCGGAACTGGTGCAGTTCCACCCGTCCGGCCTCATCGAGCCGGAGAACGCGGCGGGCACCCTCGTGTCCGAGGCGGCGCGGGGCGAGGGAGGCCTGCTGCGCAACGGGCTCGGCGAGCGGTTCATGGCACGCTACGACCCGGAGCGGATGGAACTGTCGACCCGCGACCGCGTCGCCCTGGCCGCCTACACGGAGATCAAGGAAGGCCGGGGGACGCCGGACGGCGGCGTCTGGCTCGACGTGTCGCACCTGCCCCGGCAGACGATCATGTCGAAGCTGCCCCGCGTCTACCAGACGCTCATGGAACTGCAGATGCTCGACATCACCCAGCAGCCCATCGAGGTCGCCCCGACGGCCCACTACTCCATGGGCGGGGTCTGGGTGCGGCCCGGGGACCACGGCACCGGCGTCGACGGCCTGTACGCGATCGGCGAGGCGGCGAGCGGCCTGCACGGCGCGAACCGCCTCGGCGGCAACTCCCTCATCGAACTCCTCGTCTTCGGCCGCATCGTCGGCCGGGCGGCGGCCGAGTACTCGGCGGGCCTCGACGCCCAGCGCCGCTCGGCCGACGCGCTCGGCGAGGCGCGGGCGGAGGTGGACGGGCTGCTCGCGGCCGACGGCCCGGAGAACGTCCGCGCCCTGCAGCGCGTGCTGCGCGACATCATGACCGAGCACGCCGGCGTGGTGCGTGACGAGGGCGGCCTGCGCAAGGGCCTGGCCGAGCTCGCCGCCGTGGAGGCGCGCATCGCGGACGTCGGCGTGCACCCGGACATCGCCGGCTTCCAGGACCTGGCGCACGCGTTCGACCTGAAGTCCGCGGCGCTGGCCGCGCGCGCGACGATCGAGGCCGCCCTTGAGCGGCGCGAGACCCGGGGCTGCCACAACCGCTCGGACCATCCCGGCCTGGACCCCTCGCTCCAGGTGAACCTCGTGTGGTCCGGGCCGGGATCGGTGGAGCGGGAGGCGATCCCGCCGATCCCGGCCGGCATCGCGGCGCTCATGCGCGAGGTCTCCAGCGACGGGAAGCTCGTCGAGTAGCCGTCGGTCCCCTTTCCGCCGCAGGTCAGTGGGTATGCCGTGAGCGAGATCGCGGTCGCCGTCCGGCGGCGCGGAAAGGGAACGCCATGAAGATCGTCGTAGTCGGCGGAACCGGCCTCATCGGCTCGAAGCTGGTGACGAAGCTGGGTGAGCACGGTCACGAGGCGGTGGCGGCGGCGCCGACCACCGGCGTGAACACCCTCACCGGTGAAGGAGTGGCGGAGGTGCTGGCGGGCGCGTCGGTGGTGATCGACGTGTCCAACTCACCCTCCTTCGCGGAGGCGGCCGTGCGGGAGTTCTTCGAGACCTCCACCCGCAACCTGCTCGCCGCCGGGGCCGAGGCTGGCGTCGGCCACCATGTCGCGCTGTCGGTGGTGGGCACCGAGCGGCCGCCCGGGAACGCCTACTTCCGCGCGAAGATCGCCCAGGAGCAGCTGATCGAGAAGTCGTCGATCCCGTACTCGCTCGTACACGCCACCCAGTTCTTCGAGTTCGTCCGCAGGATCGCCGACGAGGCCACGGACGGCGGCGAGGTGCGGATGGCGCCCGTGCTCTTCCAGCCCATGGCGGGCGACGACGTCGCGCGGGCGGTCGGCCGCGTCGCGGTGGGCACCCCGCTGAACGGCAGGGTCGAGGTGGCCGGGCCCGAGCAGTTCCGGATGGACGAGTTCTTCCGCGAGGTGCTGGCCTCCTGGAACGATCCGCGCGAGGTGGTCACCGACCCGCACGCGCACTACTTCGGCGCCGAGCTGCTGGAGCGGTCGCTGGTGCCGGAGGACGGCGCCACCCTCGGCACCATCCGCTACGGCGAATGGCCCGGCCGGAACGCCACCGGCAGGTAGCGGAGCGGCCGGTCACCGAACGGCTCTTCGACCCGACGGTGACATGCGAGCCCGATCCGCCGCGCGCGCCGTCCCGGCGACGTGGCGCCGTGAGACGTCAGGTCATGTTCTCGGCCCCGGCCCTGATGGCCTCGCGGATGCGCGCGTAGGTGCCGCAGCGGCAGATGTTGCGCAGGCCGTCGAGGTCGGCGTCGGTGATGGCGCGGCCCTCGGCGGCGACCCGGCGGACCAGCGCCACCGCGGCCATGATCTGGCCCGGCTGGCAGTAGCCGCACTGGGCGACGTCGTGGTCGAGCCACGCCTGCTGCATCGGGTGCAGGTCCCCGCCGGCCGTCGCGGCCAGCCCCTCGATCGTGGTGACCTCGTCGGCCGGCCGCAGATCCCGGACGGGGATCGCGCAGGGGTTGACGGCCTCGCCGTTGAGGTGGCTGGTGCACGCCTTGCAGACGTCGATGCCGCAGCCGTACTTCGGTCCGGTGATGCCGAGGATGTCGCGCAGCACCCACAGCAGGCGCACGTCGCCGGCCACGTCCACGGTGACCTGCTCGCCGTTGACGCGGAAGGTGTGCTCGGGCACTCAGGTCTCCTTCGTTCGGCGGGCGCGGTCCAGGCCGTCGGCCGGGGACGGGGGAATCGGGGGGATCGTCGGCTTGGGGGTGAAGGAGAGCGTGCCGTGGTTGATCGGGAAGCTGGACGGCATGGTCCCGGTCGCGCGGCCGTACGCGCAGGCGACCGCGGCCATCGACGCGGCGACGCCCAGCTCTCCCGCGCCGCCGGGCCGGTCGGAGGTGCTGGGCATGACGATGATCCGCAGGTCGGGCGGGGTGTTCCACTGCCGGGTGTAGAAGTAGTTGTCCCAGCTCGCCTCCAGGAAGTGGCCGTCGCGCAGGTGCAGGCTGGAGGTCAGGGCCAGCGCGATGCCGTCCATGACGCCGCCCATCATCTGCGCCTCCAGGCCCCGAGGGTTGACGGCGAGGCCGACGTCCACGGCGAAGACGGCCTTGGTGACGCGGGGCCCGGTCACGCCGTCGCGGATCGGCCGGTCGACGGTCTCCGGACGGCAGTCGATCTCCACCAGCGCGGCGCTGACGGCCTTGTACTCGCTGTGGAAGGCGATGCCCTGCGCGGTGCCCTCGGGCATCGGCCGGCCCCATTCGCCGGCCTCGGCCACCTTCGCCAGCACCGCCCGGGAGCGGTCGTCGCGCAGGAAGTCGTGCCGGAACCGGCGGGGGTCCTTGCCCATCCGCGCCGCGAGCTGGTCGACGATGAGCTCGCGGGCGCAGGTGACGTCGGGGGAGTAGACGTTGCGCATGCTGCCGGTGTTGAAGCCCTTGTCCGTCTCGCTGAGCAACCGGCTGCTGATGCCGAACTCGTACGGCATCGTCTGGCTGAGCTGGAAGAACGTCTGCGAGAACCCGATGTCGCCCACCGGCAGCCGCGCGGCCATGGCGGTGATGATCTCGCCGAGCCCGTGCCCGAGGTCGGTGGAGACGCTGGTGTGCCGCTGCTTGTAGCTCAGCACGGTGTCGCCGACGTAGGAGACGCGGACCCGCGAGATGGCCATCGGGTGGGTGCGGCCCTGGCGGGAGTCGTCGGCGCGGTGCCACATGAGCTTGACCGGCTTGCCCACCCGCTGCGACACCTCGGCGGCCTCCAGGGCCGCGTCGAAGAACAGCTTGCGCCCGAAGGAGCCGCCGCCCTCGGTGACGTGCACGGTGACCCGGCCGGGCGGCAGCCCCAGCTTGGCGGCGATGGCCTGCTGGGCGACGATCGGCGACTTCATCGCCGACCAGATCTCGGCGCGGCCGGTCCGCACGTCGGCGATGGCGCAGTTGGGTTCGAGCGCGCTGTTGCTGCGGAAGTAGAAGGTGAACGCGCCTTCGACGACCGGGGTCGGCGGCCGGATCCCCAGCGGCAGCTCCGCGGCCCGCAGTTCGCGGAGCACGGACTCGTCGGACTTCCCTTCCGCGGTGCCGGGCCTCCAGGAGACCCGCAGGGCGCGTACGGCGTCGACGCACTGGCCGAACGTCGCGGCGCGGACCGCGACGCCGGTGGAGATCACCACCACGTCGGTGACGCCCGGCATGGCGCGGACCTCGGCGAGGTTGGCCACCGAGCCGACCTCGCCGTTGATGGTCGGCGGGCGGCACACCATCGTCGGCTTCGCGTCCGGGACGTCCAGGTCCATGGCGAACTTCTTGCGCCCGGTCACCGCGTCCAGCGCGTCGATCCGGTTGTGCGGCCTGCCGATGACGGTGAAGCTCTCGCGCGCCGTGAGCTCGACGGCCACCCGCCGGGTCCGGGCGCTCGCGGCCTTCCCGGCGAGCGCGCCGATGTCGATGCCGTCGCCGCCCGGGCCGCTGATCACCCCGGCCTTCAGCGTCAGGTCGGCGACCGCCGAGCCGAGCTCGGCCGCCGCGGCCTCCAGCAGGCGCAGCCGGGCGACGGCGGCGGCCACCCGGATCGGGGTGTAGGTCGCGATGGTGGTGTTCGACCCGCCGGTGAGCTGGTTGAACACCAGCTCGGGGCGGGCGTCGGCGAGCGTGACCCGCACGCGTTCCAGTGGTACGGCCAGCTCTTCGGCGATGAGCATGGCCGTCGAGGTGGTGATGCCCTGGCCCACCTCGGCCCGCGGCAACGCGAACGACACCGTGCCGTCCCCGTCGACCTCGACCGAGATCAGGTTCGCGGTCGGCAGCGCCGCGGCGGTCATCAGGTCGTTGAGGTCCAGCAGGTCGGTGATCTCCGGCGACGGGAGCCCGGGGCCGGCCACCGGGCCGAGTTCGGCGGCCGTCAACAGCGTCGGGGCCGCCAGCACGTACCCGAGGAAGTGCCGCCGTCCGATGGCCGTCATGCGCCGGGGCGGTTGGTCGTGGGGATCTCGATCTTGGTTTCCGCGCCCTTGGTGAGAAAGAACATGATGTACCGCCGGGCGGCCTCGTCGATGACCCAGGCGACCTCGGGCACCAGCGGCAGCGGCACGAGGCCCTCGCGGAACCTCACCAGCCTCGGCCAGGCGGCCCTGATCAGGGGGTCCCACACCGGCTCGCGCTCGATGCCGTCCCAGTCGGCCACCTGGTCGCCGACCAGGTAGCGGGCCAGCGCGTTGCACAGGGGCCGGCTGACGCTCGCGGGGCTGGTCTGCTCGGCGAGCTGGTCCAGCAGGATGTCGGTCAGCGCCACGCCCTCGGGCGTCGGCCCGCTGTTGCGGGGCAGGACCTGGTCCGACTGGGCCTCGGCGGCGGCCCAGGTGGCGGGGATGTACTCGTCCCTGATGCCGAGCAGGTGCGCGGTCACCTGCCACACGTGCAGGTACGCCTCCGACTCGGCGGCGGTGATCGGCACCTTCCAGTCGCGCATCCTGCGCATCGCGAAGGTCGGCAACGTGTGCCAGGTGACCAGCATGTCCTCCTGGCTGATCGGGATGTCGCCGGTCCAGTGCGGCGACTGCTGGAGCAGGTGCCGGACCGCCGCGTGCACCAGCCGGGTCTTGACCGACTCGACCACGCAGGAGCCGCCGGGCCGGTAGGCGTTCAGGGAGCCGACGGCGAACCCCAGGATGCTGGTCTTGGCGACGCGATCCTCCATGTCGGCGCCGCCCTTGGAGTAGTAGACGGCGCGCGCCTCCTTGGGGATGGCGGTGCTCAGCATGCCGCCGCCCACGCCGTTGAGCAGGTTGAGGTAGAGCCCCCTGGCCTTGTTGAACTCGGCGGCCGTGGCCAGCTTGCCGTGGTCCGCCCACGACGGCAGCTGACGGGCCCGCTCCATGAAGTCGCGCAGGTCCGCCGGCAGCCCTTCGGGCAGCGGCTGGTCGTTGCGGTTCCAGTCCCACAGCAGGCGGTTGACCTCGGGGACCGCGCCGCGCTGGATCAGCGAGGCGACCAGCGGGTCGGCCTCCTCGTCCCACACCCAGCGCGGGTCGGCGCCCGCGCCGGTGCCCCCGACGGAGCCTTCGGGTGACCACGTCCACGGGCTCGCCTCGGCCGGGGACGCCATCCCCAGCGCGCCGAACGCGCCCAGGGCCCCGCCCGAGATCAACATCCTGCGCCTGCTCAGCTCCGCCATGCCGGGCACTCCTTTCCGGGTCGTGCCCCGGCCCGCGCGCGAGCGGGCCGGGGCGGAGTCGCGATCAGGACGGGCGGTTGGTGTCGGGGATCTCGATGCTGATCGGCCGCGCCTCCGACAGGAAGAGCAGGGCCGCCTTGCGGAGGAACTCGTCGAACAGCCAGTACGCCTCCGGCGCCGCCGGGAAGGGCAGCAGGCCCTCGCGGACGGCGATGAAGGGCTTCCAGCTCACCCTGAGGAGCGGGTCCCAGACGAGCTCCCTGCGGATCTTCAGCCAGCCGGCGATCTCGTCACCCAGCATGAAGCGGGTGAACGCGCCGAGGATGGGCTTGCTGAGGATGCCGCCGTCGACGCTGGAGCCCAGATTGAGCAGGATGTCGGCGAGCTTGACGCCCTCGGGGGTCGGCGCCAGCACCGGGTCCAGGACCTGGCCGGCCTGGGAGTTCGCCTCGGCCCACGACGCGGGGATGTACTCGTCCCTGATGCCGAGCATGTGCGCGCACAGTTGCCACGAGTGCAGGAAGGCGTCGGACTCGGCGGCCGGGATCGGCACCCCCCACCCGGTCATCTTCTGCATGACGGTCGTGGGCAGGCTGTGCCAGGTCACCATCATGTCCCGCTGGCTGATCGGGATCTCCTCGTCGGCGACCTGCGACCAGTGCGGTGACCGCGGCAGCAGGTGCCGCACCGCCGCGTGCACCAGCCGGGTCTTGACACAGGTCACGATCATCTCGCCGCCGGGGTCGTAGGCGTCGCGCGACATGATGTCGTAGCCGAGTTTGGCGGTCTTGGAGATGCGGTCCTTCATGTCCGCGCCGCCCTGGGAGTAGTAGACCGCGCGCGCCTCCTTGGGGATGACCGTGCTCATCATGCCGCTGGCCAGCCCGTACAGCAGGCCGAGGTAGAGCCCGCGCTTCTTGTTGAACTCGATCACCGTGGTGAGCTTGCCCCGGTCGGCCCAGGGCGGGAGCCGGCGGGCGCGCTCCATGAAGTCGCGCAGGTCCGCCGGCAGGCCGGCGGGTAACGGCTGGTCGTTCTTGGTCCAGGTCCGTAACAGCTCGTTGACCCGGGGCACGTCGCCGCGGTCGAGCACCGAGGCGACCAGCGGGTCGGCCTCCTCGTCCCACACCCATCTCGGGTCGACGCCCGCGCCCGTGCCTCCGACGGAGCCCTTGGGCGACCACGTCCACGGCACCTGCGCGTGCGCGGGGGCCGCGACGGTCAGCGCGCCGAGCGCGCCCAGCGCCCCGCCCGCCTTGAGCACGTTGCGCCTGCTGAGTTCGTCCACGCCTTCGTTCCTCCTCCCTCGATCGAGGCCGAGAGCACCTCCTGATACGATGAAACAGAACTTGAGTCTGCGTATCATCACAGCACAGTGTTCTGGTCATCACAAGACCCAGGTGATGGGGGCAGAATCAGTCACGGGAGGGGTGATCGTGGAATCTGCGCTGTCCGTGCTCATGACGCCGTCGGACTCCGAGTCGTTGCTGGAGCGCGCCTACACCGACGCCGTCGAACGGGTCGGCGCCGTGGACGAGACCCGCGCGCGCATCCTCGACGCGGCCTACGAGCAGTTCTGCCGCATGGGCATCCGCCGATCGACGATGGAGGACGTGGCCCGCCGGGCCGGGGTCTCGCGGATCACCGTCTACCGGCGCTTCGCCACCAAGGACGCCCTGGTCGAACATGTCGTACGACGGGAGTTCCGCCGCTACTTCGACCAGTTCCTCATCGACATCGAACACGCCCGCACCGCCGCCGACCGGGTGGTCCTGGGCTTCGTGAGCTCGTTGCGCGCCATCCGGCGCAACCCGCTGATCGGCGGCCTGATCGCCGCCGAGCCGGACCTGGTCGTGCCCTCCATGATCAGTGACGGCGGGCAGACCCTCGCCACCGTGCGCCAGTTCGTCGCGGGCCAGCTCCGCCGCGAGCAGCGCGCCGGCCACGTGTCCGCCGGCCTCGACACCGACCTCGTGGCCGAGCTGATGGTACGGGTCTCCGCCTCCTTCCTGGCGACCCCCAGCCAGCTCGTCGACCTCGACGACGACGCCCAGCTCGCCGCCGTGGCCAGGCAGTTCCTCGTGCCCATGCTCTCCCCGGCCTGACGTCTTCCCGGCGACCGACCACTTTCCGGCGTCGGCGGTGTCTGTCCCTTCGAGAGGCGCCGTGGGGAGAGAAGGAGCCACCATGCGAGGGAGCCCGTCGGCCGGAGATCTGCTGGCGCTGGCGCGGAGCGGGGACGGTGAGGCGTTCCGCGAGCTGGTCGAGCCGTACCGGCGTGAGCTCCAGGTGCACTGCTACCGCATCCTGGGGTCGGTGCAGGACGCCGAGGACCTGCTGCAGGAGACACTGCTGGCGGCCTGGCGCGCGATCGGCGGCTACGAGGAACGCGCGTCCGTGCGCACCTGGCTCTACCGCATCGCGACCAACCGCTGCCTCAACGCCCTGCGGGGCGGCGGCAGGCGTCCGCACGGCTACCCGGCCTACCGACCGGAGGTCCCGTTGCCCGAGCCGTCGCACCACCGGGCCGAGCCGAGCTGGCTGGAGCCGTACCCGGACATGCTGCTCGACGAGATCGCCGACCAGGTGCCCGGGCCGGAGGCGCGCTACGAGCTCAGGGAGTCGGTGTCGCTGGCGTTCCTGGCGGCGCTGCAGCAACTGCCGCCCAGGCAGCGGGCCGTGCTGGTGCTGCGGGACGTGCTGGGGTTCCGGGCCGGCGAGGTGGCGGGCATCCTCGACACGACCGAGAACGCGGTGGCCATGGCGCTGAAACGGGCCCGGGCCGCGCTGGCACGCGAGCTGCCCGGCCGGGAGGGCGCGCCGCTGCCGAACTCCCCGCGGGAACGCCGCCTCGTGGACGCGTTCGCGCGGGCGTTCGAGGCGGGCGATGTCGACGCGATCGTGGCGCTGCTGACCGACGACGCGTGGCTGACCATGCCGCCGCTCCCGCTGGAGTACCAGGGCCCGGACGTCATCCGGAGCTTCCTGGAGACCATCGCCATGCGCCGGGGCACCGGGCGCGTGCTGATCCCGACGCGGGCCAACGGCCAGCCGGCGTTCGGCTGCTACATCCGCGACCGGCGGACGCCGATCATGCACGCGCACGGCGTGCTCGTGCTGACCCTGGCCGGCGACCGGATCTCCATGGTGACCCGCTTCCTGGACAACTCGCTGCTGACGACGTTCGGGCTGCCGCGCTCGCTGCGCGTCTGACCGGTTCCCGACTCCCGGGTGGAGCGGCGGCGGAGCCATGCCACAAATCTTCCGAGCAAGGAGAAGCAATGAGTGCCGACGGAGAACGGATGACGTCCAAGCAGGCCTGGGTACTGGGGCTCGCTTCGCTGGCGTCGTTCATGATGTCCCTGGACGCCCTGGTGGTGACGACCGCGCTGAGCACGATCCGGCAGGATCTGACGGCCTCGATCGAAGCGCTCGAATGGAGCGTCAACGCCTACAGCCTGACGTTCGCCGTCCTGCTGCTGACCGGGGCGGCGCTGGGGGACCGGTTCGGCCGGCGACGCGTCTTCGTCACCGGCCTGGCGGTGTTCACGGTCGCGTCGGTGGCCTGCGCGCTGTCGCCGGACATCGGCACGCTGATCGCGTCGCGGGCGCTGCAGGGCGTGGGGGGCGCGATGGTGCTGCCGCTGTCGCTCACCCTGATCACCGCGATGTTCCCGCCGGAGCGGCGGGGCAAGGCGATGGGGCTGTATCTGGGCATCACCGGCCTGGCGACGCTCAGCGGCCCGTTCGTCGGCGGCGTCATCGCCGAGGGGCTGGCCTGGCAGTGGATCTTCTGGCTGAACCTGCCGATCGGGCTGATCGCGATCGCGCTCACCACCCGGCGCGTCGAGGAGGGCTTCGGCCCGAACAACCGGCTCGACCTGGGCGGGGCCGGGCTGGTGACCCTGGGCGCGTTCGGTGTCGTGTGGGGCCTGGTGCGGGGGAACGCGGCGGGCTGGGGCAGCGCCGAAGTGCTGGGCGCGCTGGTGCTCGGCGTCGCCCTGCTGATCGCGTTCGTGCTGTGGGAGCGACGGGCGGACGCGCCGATGCTGCCGATGCGGTTCTTCCGGCTGCGCGGCTTCGCCACGGCCAACCCGGCGAACTTCCTGGTCTTCGCCTCGCTCTACGGCACGATGTTCTTCCTGGCGCAGTACTTCCAGACCGTGCACGGCGACGGGCCGCTCGGCGCGGGACTGCGGCTGATGCCGTGGACCGCGACGCTGATGGTGTGCGCGCCGATCGCCGGCCGGCTGGCCGACAGGGTCGGCGAGCGGAAGCTCGTCGTCGGCGGGCTGCTGCTGCAGACGCTCGGCATGGGGTGGATCGCCGTCGCCGCCGGGCCCGGCACCGGCTACCTCGAACTGCTGCCCGCGCTGATCGCCGGCGGGGCCGGGCTGAGCATGGCCATGCCGGCGGCGCAGAAGGCGGTGGTCGGCGCGGTGCGGCCGCAGGAGATCGGCCAGGCGTCCGGCGCGTTCATGATGTTGCGGATCTTCGGCGGGGTGTTCGGCGTCGCGGTCTCGGTCGCCGTCTTCGCCGCCGCCGGGGGGTACGCGTCGGCCGCGGAGTTCAGCGCCGGTTTCACGGCGGCGATGGGCGCGGTCACCGGGCTCGCCTTCGCCGGCCTGCTCATCGCGCTCGGCATGCCGGGCAGGCGACCGGCCGCCGCGGCGGGCCCGGCCGCCGCGCCGCAGGAAGCCGTTCGATGACGACCTACGGGAGGACGCCCCCGCGGGTGAGGTGCGTTCAGGAGATTCCCATGCGGTCCTGAGCTTCGAGGACCGCGTCGGCGTTCGCCTCGGCCCAGCGGCTGAGCATGGTGACCGGTTCCAGCAGGGTTTCGCCGAGTGCCGTCAGGGAGTACTCGACCCGGGGCGGCACCTCCGCGAAAGCGTGCCGCTGAATGAGCCCGTGATGCTGAAGCCTGCGCAGCGTCTGCGTCAGCATCTTGGAGCTGATGCCGCCGATGAGCGCTTTGAGCTCGCCATGGCGGCGCGGGCCCCTGCCGAGCGCGTAGACGGTGACGACCGCCCATTTGTCGGCGATGACCTCGACGGCCAACCTGGCGGGGCAATCGGCGAGGAAAACGTCGCCGGGCCGGTCGAAGGAACTCATGGGAACCAAGGTACCCGGAGGTTCCTGTCGGACTTTTACCGTGATGTTGTCGCGAAATACGGAGGAGACATATGCGCGTCCTTGCCCCCCGCCGGCCCGGCGGGCCCGACCAGCTCACACTGTTGCAGTTGCCCGACCCTGTGCTCGCCGACGGGGAAGTCCGGGTGTCGGTTTCGGCGATCGGCCTCAATTTCGCCGAACTCGTCCAGCTCGCCGGCGACTTCCAGATTCCCGCTCCCGAGCCGCCCGTGCCCGGGTTCGAGGTCGCGGGCACCGTCGCCGAGATCGGGCCCGGCGTCACCGGGCTCACCGCCGGGCAGCGGGTCATCGCCCTGGTCGCCTGGGGCGCCTACGCCGACCAGCTCGTCGTCGACGCCGGCCGGGTCCTTCCCGTTCCCGACGCCATGGACGACCTGACCGCCGCGGCCTTCCCCGTCGCCTACGCGACCGCGCACGTGTCGCTGGTGCATCGCGGCCTGCTGCGAGCGGGGGAGAGCGTGGTGGTCACCGGAGCCACGGGCAACGTGGGACGGGCGGCCCTGCAGGTGGCCCGCGCCGTCGGCGCCCGGGTGATCGCCGTCGACCGCTCCGGCGCCCTCCCGGCCGAGGCGGCCGATCACCTGGTGCCCCCGGCGGACCTGGCCCGGGCGGTCCGGGAGGTGACCGGCGGGCGGGGCGCCGATCTCGCGCTCGACCTCGTGGGCGGGGAGCTCACGGCCGACCTGATCGGCGGCCTCGCCTGGGAGGGGCGGCTGGTGACCACCGGGTTCGCGAGCGGCGACGTTCCCCGCGTCAGCCTGCTCGACGTGCTCCTGGGCAACATCTCGATCATCGGCGAGGACATCGCCGGTTACGCGGTCCGGGATGCCGGGACCGCCATGCGGGCCCTGCGTCAGTGCCTGGAGTGGTACTCCCAGGGGCTCGTGACCCCGCGCGAGCCCGTCGCGTACCCGTTCGGCAAGGCCCCGGAGGCCCTGGGCGCCATCGCCGCGAACACGGCTGCGGGCAAACTGGTGCTGGATGTGGGGACCCACGGTTGAGGCCGGTGCCGTGATCCGAGAGGATCGGCAGCCGGATGAACCTCTTTCGCAACCGTAACTTCAACATCTTCCTGACCGTCCAGGCGCTGTCGGTGGCGGGCGACTCGTTCTCGGCGCTCGCCATCCCGCTGCTGGTCCTGCACGCGACCGGCTCCGTCGTGCAGATGGGCGTCCTCACCGGGCTGTCCGGCGCCGCGTCGCTCGTCACGGGCGTGTTCGCCGGATACCTCGCCGATCGCCTGGACCGCCGTACCCTGCTCATCGCCTGTGACCTGGCGCGGGCCGCGCTCTACGCCGCCATCCCGATCGTGTGGATCTCCGGCCCGCAGATCTGGCTGCTGTACGTGATCGTCCCCGTGGGCGCCGCGCTGGGCATGATCTTCCAGGTCACGTACGTCACCGTGGTGCCCAGCCTGGTCGAACCCGGTCAGATCACCCAGGCCAACGGCCGCCTGTACGCCATCTACGCCGCGGGCGGCATCGGCGGCCCGGCACTGGTCGGAGTGATCTCCCAGGCGTACGGCCCGGTGGTCGCGATCGGCCTCGACGCCGCCACCTTCGTGGTGTCGGCGCTCGGCCTCATGCTGGTCCGGCTGCGGCCGGCCGCGGCGCCGCAGGACCGGGGCGGCCTGCTCGAAGGCGCCAGGTTCCTGTGGCGGCAGCCGGTGCTGCGCTCGCTGACGATCCTGCTGACGTTCTTCATCTTCCTGACGGCCGGGGTGGACGACATCGTCATCTACCACCTCAAGCACGACCTGTCCCAGAACGACGACGCCGTCGGTCTCGTCCTGGCCTGCGCGGCCGTCGGCACCATCCTGGGCGCCCCGCTGATCGCCCGCATCCGCAAGGCGATCGGGTTCGGCCACACCTGGGTGAGCGCCACCACGCTGTCCGGGCTGGCGATGGGCGGCGTCGGGCTGGCCACCGGCGTGCCGGTGATCGCCGTCCTCATGGCGCTGTTCGTGTTCGGCACGGCCGTGGCGGGGATCTGCTCGCAGTCCTTCCGCCAGGAGATCACCCCCAGCCACCTCCTGGGCCGGGTCACCGCCGCCTTCTGGACCATCCACTACGTGCTCGGCCCGGCCGGCGCCGCGCTCCTCACCCTCGGCGCCGCCCGGTTCGGCGTCGCCACCGTGGCGGTCATCGCCGGAGCGGGCTGCGTGCTCGTCTCACTGTCGGGCCTCCTGACCCCGATCCGCCGGCCGCTCACGCCCGGGAACCCCGCCGGGCGGTGACGCCGGCCGCGATGAGCAGCCCGGCGGGGACGACCGCCAGGAGGAATCCGCTCGGCCCGATCAGGGTGACGCCCAGCGCTCCCCAGGCCAGGATCGCCCAGCCGACGTACGCGGGAACGGCGTGCCCGAGCCGCCCTGCCCGCGCGACGAGCAGCCCCAGCAGCACCAGCACCACGACGAACCCGCCGGGCAGCGCCCAGAACGTGACCAGCGAGTCACTCACCCCGGAACGGTCGCGCAGTTCCCCGGCGAACCAGCTGGACCAGGGGGCGATGGGGGCGAACACGAGGGTGTGCCCGGCGGCGATCAGGATCATCATCCGGCCGGCCCAGACCGTGAGCCGGGCCGTGGGTGTGGCCGATGCGGGTGGGCGGGTCGCAGGTGTGACGTTCATGGGGCCATCGTGTCCGCGCCGCCCCCGGTCGACTTCCCCCGGTGGAGCGAGGCGGCTCCCCCGGACGGGGGAGTGCTACCGGCTGTTTTGAAGGTTCCGCGCGTAAGAACTGCTGGATCGGCAGGAAAGTCTCAACAAAGAACTTCAACGATATTGTCGAAGGCATGGCTACCACCCACGCCTTCGAGGCTGCCGCCGTCCTGGGGCTGCTCCCGGCCCGGCCGAGGATCCTCGCCCTGGGCGAGCCCACCCACGGCGAGGATGCGCTGCTCGACCTCCGCAACGGGCTCTTCCGGCAGCTCGTGGAGCAGGCGGGCCACCGGTGGATCGCGATCGAGAGCGACTGCCTGAAGGCCCTGGTCGTGGACGACTACGTCACCTGGGGCACCGGCACCCTCGACGAGGTCATGGAGCGCGGCTTCTCCCACGGCTTCGGCGAGTCCGCCGCCAACCGGGAGCTCGTCCGCTGGATGCGCGCGTACAACGAGGCCAGGCCCGTGTCCGAGCGGCTGCGCTTCGCCGGGATCGACGGCCCGCTGGAGATGAGCGGGCCCGGTGCGCCCCGGGAGGCGCTCACCGCGCTGCACGGCTATCTGGCCGCCCGGGTCGACGCCGACCTGCTGCCCTGCACCGTGCGGACGCTCGACCGCCTGCTCGGCGACGACGGCCGGTGGACCGACCCGGCCACGCTGCTGGACCCGTCCCGATCCATCGGGCGGTCGGCCGGGGCCGGGGAGCTGCTGCTGCTCGCGGAGGACCTGGTGGCGCTGCTCGGCGCGCGGACGCCGCACCTGATCGAGACGTCCTCCCGGGACGACTGGCACCGGGCCCGCCTGTACGGGCGCACCGCCACCGGCCTGCTGCGCTACCACTACTGGATGGCCGACACCTCGCCGGGCCGCATGCCACGGCTGATGGGCCAGCGGGACACGATGATGGCCGCCAACCTGCTCGCCGTCGCCGAGCGGGGCCCGGGGCTGGTCCACGCCCACAACCGCCATCTGCAGCGGGAGTTGAGCACGATGGAGCTGGCCGGCACGCACCTGGAGTGGTGGAGCGCCGGCGCGATCGTGAGCGCCTGCCTCGGCGAGGCGTACGCCTTCGTGGCCACGGGCGTCGGCACGATCCGGCACCGGGGGGTCGGCGCCCCGCCCGCCGGCACCGTCGAAGGGCACCTGTACGCGCTTCCCGCGGACCACTGCCTCGTCGACCCCCGGCAACTGGCCGCCGCCGTCGGGGAGGCGGTCCCCCGCGTGTCGCCCTGGTTCGGCTATTTCCCGCTGGACCCGGCCCACCTGACGAGGGCCGACGGCATCGCGTTCGTCAAGGACCTCCCGCGGGAGCAGGTCACCTGAGCAGGAGCGGGGTCACTCGGGGCTGGTGACGCGGGCCAGGACGATGCCGGCGACGATGAGCGTCAGCGCGATCAGGCGGCCGGCCGACAGCGGGTCCTTGTGGACGACGATCCCCAGGGCGATCGCGCCGACCGCGCCGATGCCGGTGAAGACCGCGTACGCGGTGCCGACCGGGAGGGTCCGCATCGCGTACGACAGCAGCCAGACCGCGACCGCCATCAGGGCCAGGGAGAGCAGGGTCGGCAGCGGCCTGGTGAAGTTCTGCGTGGGCTTGATGCTCTGCGCCCAGGCGATCTCGACCAGCCCGGCCAGCCCGAGGACGAACCAGTTCATCAGTACTCCTTGCCGAGGTCGTGCGCGTTCCGCAGCGCGGCGGCGTACAGCTCGTCGTGCGTGGGGCGCAGGTGGGCGAGATGCGGGTCGATCCGGGAGTTGGACAGGTCGGCGGTGACGAAGGCGGTGTCCTCGACGGCGAAGTGGCCGGCGAAGAAGTCGCGCAGGAACCGCTCCTGGTAGTCGAACCTGGCCTTGGGGGCGCCGGGGGAGTAGGCCCCGCCGCGGGCGGTGGCGACCACGAAGCGCCGCCCGGCGAGCGACATCCGCGGGAAGGTCACCTGGTCGAGCCACGCCTTCAGCGACGACGGGACCGAGTAGTTGTACATCGGGGTCGCGATCAGCACCACGTCGGCGGCCACCAGCTCGGCCAGCAGCGGCTCGACGATCGCCCAGGCGGCGGCCTGCTCCGGGGTCCGGACGGCGTCCTTGTAGCGGTCGATCTCGGTGACGCCGTTCGCCAGCACGTAGTCGCACAGCTCGGTCCACGCCTCGCCGATGTGCGGCACCGGCTCGGCCGCCAGGTCGCGGCGGACATGCGTGCCGCCGGGGTGGGCGGCGCGCCACGACGCGGCGAAGGCGTCACCCACCTCGCGGCTGATCGAACGGCGGCGGGCACTCGCGTCGAGGTGCAGCAACATGGCCATGACAGAACTCCTCAGAACTGGACATCGTGCCCGCTTGAGACGGTAGCAACGATGTGGACATGTTGTCCACTTCGCTTCCCGTCGATTAGAGTCGCCGCCATGAAGCCGCGTACCGACCTGCTCACCGGACGTCCCGCCGACGAGGAGGGGCGTCCGCGCGAGCGGGCGGACGCGGCCCGCAACCGGGCCAAGGTGCTCGCCGCCGCCGCCGGGCTGTTCGCCGCCCGTGACCCGCGCGGCGTGACGATGGACGACATCGCCAAGGCCGCGGGCGTGGGCCGGGGGACGCTCTACCGCCGCTACCCCGACACGGTCTCGATCGCGCGGGCGCTGCTGGACGAGCACGAGCGCGCGCTGCAGGAGCGGCTGCTGCGGGGTGAGCCGCCGCTCGGGCCGGGCGCGCCTCCGGGGGAGCGGCTGGCCGCCTTCTACGGCGCGATGGTCGACCTGCTCGAAGGGCACATCGCGCTCGTCCTGGGGGCCGAGCAGGGCGCGGCGCGCTTCGCCGCCGGCGCGTACGGGTTCTGGCGCGCGCACGTGCGGGCGCTGCTGGCCGAGGCGGGGGTCCCGGACCCGGAGGCGCTCGTCGACATCCTGCTCGCCCCGCTGGGCCCGGACGTCTACGCCGAGCAGCGCGCGCGTGGTCTCGCCCCGGAGCGGATCGCCGCGGCGCTGGCCCGCCTGGCCCGGGGGGTCGTCGCGCCGGGCTGACCGGGCCTAGTCGCTCATCGCGCGCCACAGGGCGGCCCGGTCCAGGGTTTCCAGTATCCAGGTGCGGGAGTGGAGCGCGCCCCGGTGGCGGTAGTCGCGCATGATCCGCACGTGCTCGGGGAGCCGTACGAACGCCCGGAGATCGTCCTCGCTCCGCCACACCGACAGCGAGCCGGCCCGGCGGCCACCCAGGTCGGCCCAGAGCCACATGCCGACCGCGCCGGGCAGGACCGGCCACAGGCGGCTCAGCGACCAGCCGCGACGGGCGATGCCGGGCAGGTCGAGCAGCCGCTGTGCCCGGTAGTCGGTCAGGGTGGCCACCAGCGGCCCCGGGCTGTCGCTCGCCGGGCCGGTGATCCAGCGTGACCTGAAGCCGGGCGGTCGCCGGTCGTCGTTCGTCATGACGGCCAAACTATATTAACGACCGATCGGTTGCATAGTTGGGGTGTCGACGGCCCGGGGTAGCAGGGCCAGCAGCGCCACGAGGACGGCCGCGGCCGGCGCGCCCCAGAACAGCACGTCGGGGATGGCCTCGGCCGTCGCCTGCGGGCCCGGGGCCACACCCTGGAGTTCGCGCGTGAGCAGGCTGCCGGACACCGCCACGCCGAACGAGAGCCCCAGGCCGCGCACGGACACCACGGCGGACGTGGTGGCCGCCAGGTCCGCGGGGGAGACGGCGTTCTGCGCGACCACCACGAGGTTCTGCATCAGCAGCCCGAAACCGGCCCCCAGCACGCCCATCCCCACGGCGAGCAGGACATACGACGTGCCCGGTCCGGCACCGCCCAGCAGGACGAACCCCAGCACCGCGACGAGCGACCCGGCCAGCAGGTACGGCTTCACCCGCCGGCCGCCCCCGGCCACGAAGGACACCACCATGAACGTCAGGACGTACGGGTTGAGCGCCAGGCCCGCCGTGGTCGCCCCCATCCCGTACGCGGCCTGCAGGAAGGTGGGCAGGTAGACGATCGACCCGACCAGCAGCGCGCCGAGCAGCGCGGTCGCGGGCAGCACGACGCGCAGGACCGGGTCGGCGAACAGTCTCGGCGGCAGCAGCGGGTTCGCCGCGCGCCGCTCCCGCCACACGAACAGCGCCGCCAGGGCCACCGCCGCCCCGGCCGGCGCGAGGATCACAGGGGAGTGCCACGCGTGGGCGCGGCCGCCCCACTCGGCCACCAGGAGGAGGCTCACCGTCGCGCCCGCGATCAGGGCGGCCCCGGTCAGGTCGACCCTGCCGTCCCCGCCGGTCCGGGGCAGCCGCAGCGCGTACGCGGTGAGCGCCAGGCCGATCAGGCCCAGCGGCAGGTTGACGTAGAAGATCCAGCGCCAGCCCCAGGCGTCCGTGATCGCGCCGCCGACGAGCGGCCCGCCCACGCCGGCCAGCGCGAAGACGCCGCCGGTGAGGCCCTGGACCCGGCCGCGCAGCCGCTGCGGGTACAGCTCCGACAGCGCGATCGTCGGCAGCACGAAGAGCGCGCCCGCGCCGACGCCCTGCAAAGTCCTGGCGGCGATCAGCTCGGGCATCGTCCGGGCCAGGCCGCACAGCGCGGAGCCGGCGAGGAAGACGGTGACCGCCGTGACGAAGACCGCCCGCCGGCCGAACCGGTCGCTGAGGCGTCCGTACAGCGCGCCGGTCGCCGTCGAGGCCAGCACGTAGGAGGTGATGATCCAGCCGATCGCGTCCATGCCGCCCAGGTCGGCGGCGATGCCGGGCAGCGCGATGGCCACCACGGTCTGGTCCAGGACCGACAGCAGCATGCCGATCAGCAGGCCGGCCGTGGCGAGCGGCACGTTGCTCCGGCTCGCCGTGGTGACGTCCGCCATCGCTCAGCCCCTCGCCCGGGCGAACGGGTCGGGCAGGCCGAAGTCGGCGCCCACCAGGTCCTGGTCGATGACCGCCCCGGCCAGCATGCCGCTCGCCGCGGCCCAGACGACCGCGGACATCGGCATCGGCATCGTGGCCCGCCGCGCCATGTCGCCGGCCGCGTACACGCCGGGCACGCCGGTCCTGCCGAACTCGTCCACCTCCACGCAGCCGTCGGCGAAGGACCCGCAGCCGAGGCGATCGGCCAGGTCGGAGCGCCGGCGCGGCACGTTGACGACGAACACCGCGTCCCCGGCCAGGGGTGGTCCGCCCTCGAACGCGATCCGCTCCAGCCGGCCGTCCGTCCCTTCCAGCCGGGCGACGGGCTCGCAGCGCACGCCCACGCCGTTCGCCGTCAGCGTCGCCCGCGCCTCCGGGCCGAGCGGCCCGCCGCCGGTGCAGAGCGTGACCTCGGCGGCGAAGCGGCTCAGCTGCAGCGCCAGCCGCACCCGGGCCGCGTCCGCCCCGAGCACCGCGACGCGCCTGCCGGTGCACTCGTAGCCGTGGCAGTAGGGGCAGTGGAAGGCGGAACGGCCCCACAGCGCGTCCACCCCGCGCGGCCCGGGGAGCTCGTCGGCCAGCCCGGTGGCCAGCAGCAGCCGCCGGGCGTCCACGGTGCCGCCGCCGGCCAGCTCCAGACGGAAGCCATCGGCGGTCGTGCCCGCACCGGCGACCGTGTCCGTACGCGCCTGGACCGTCGGGTACGAGGCCAGTTCCGCCCGGCCGAGTTCGCGCAGCTCGGCCGGGGGCGTGCCGTCGCGGGTCAGGAAGTTGTGGACGTTCTCGGCGCGGGCGTTGCGGCCCTGGCCGGCGTCGATCAGCAGCACCGTGCGGTGCATCCGGCCCAGGGTCAGGCCCGCGGCCATCCCGGCCGGGCCTCCGCCGGCAATGACGGCGTCGTACATGTCTGCCTCCGTGATCGCTTGACGTGGAGGCAAGTCTGCAAGTTAATGTCAACATGAAGTCAAGCGATTCCATCCGGATCGGGGAGCTCGCCGAGCGGTTCGACCTCGCCCCGCACGTCCTGCGGCACTGGGAGGCGATGGGATTGCTGGCGCCCGCCGCCAGGGTCAACGGCCGGCGCCGCTACACCCGCGACCACCTGATCCGCGTCCTGACGATCATCCGCGCGAAGTCGGCGGGCATGAGCCTGGAGCAGATCCGGGAGATCCTCGCCGCCACCGGCCAGGCCGGGCGTCAAGCGCTGCTCCGGCGGCACCACGCGGAACTGGAACGGCGGCTTCAGGAAATATCGGCATCCAAGGCGCTGATCGAACACCTCATGCGGTGCACGGCCGACGACTTCTCCCAATGCCCTGCGTACCGGCGCATCGCGGAGAGCACCACCGGCCTCCCCGGCCCGCACCAGGACGGCTGCGTGATCTGAGAGCGCCTCAGCCGTGCCGGCGGAAGACGATCGCGGTGCCGAGGGCGGCTCCGGAAGGCACGACGATCTCTCCGGAGCCGGTCCGGGCGAGCGGGACGTCGTTGCCGCGCAGGAACCGCTCGGTGGCGGCGACGTCGCGCACCGACACCGTGTAGGCGGCGAACGCCGGCAGCGCCGCCGGGCGCTCGCCGGGCAGCAGGCCGTCGAGCGCCGACGCGGGCACGACGGTGACGCCCGCGGCCCCCGGCGCCGTCCGGCCGAAGTAGCCGCCGTAGCGCCGCTCCACCTCGGGCAACGCCTCGTCGGCGACGCACAGCACGCAGCCGGTCAGGCCGGTCGCCCCGTTGGGGTGGCCCGGGTGCCGCTGGTCGCCGACCGGCGCGTTCTGGGCGAACCCGACCCTGCCCTCCGGCACGCGCCCCGGCGGCAGGCCGGGATCGGAGATCTCCAGGTAGCGGGCGGGCTCCATCCGGGTCCCCGTGGCGGTCTCGACGGGCCGCTGGACGTCGTGCACGCCGCCGTGCACGACGCCGCCGCCCGTCAGCCGCGCGGCGACGGCGTCGATGTCCGGCGTGTCGAGGATCATGATGTGCAGGCCCTCGAACCGCTGGAGAAAGGCCGTGATGTTCGCGGCGGTGGCGCGGATCGCGGCCACCAGTCCCGGCAGCTTGTCGCCGGGCACCCGCAGCGGGATCGGGCGGGCCCCGGCGGGCACGCGCCCGACCGCCACCAGCTCGATGAAGGCGCCGGGGAAGTACACATGGGTGTTGACCAGCCCGAACGGCTCGGCCATCCCCGGCAGGACGGGACAGGCGGGCTCCGACACGGTGAAGCCGAGCCTTCGATAGCGCTCCATCGCCTGCTCCAGGTCCCGCACGAGGTGCCCCACATGATGCAGGCCGTCGACGTCGCCACCCATGAGGGGCCTCCTGAAATGAGATAACACCCTTATTTGATAGCAAGCTATCATTTGGTGGCGCGGTAAAGTCCGATGCATGAGTGACGGCGGGTTGCGCGAGCGCAAGAAGGCCAGGACCAGGGAGACGATCCTGCGCGAGGCGTTCCGGCTCTTCCGGGAGCGTGGCTACAACGCCACCACCGTCGAGCAGATCGCCGAGGCCGCCGAGATCTCTCCCGCGACCTTCTTCCGCTATTTCCCGACGAAAGAGCATCTGGTCACCCTCGACCGGTTCCCGCCTCTTTTCGAAGCCCTGGCCGCACAGCCGCCCGGCGCACCGGTCACCGTGCTGCGCGGCGCGTTCCGGGCGGCGTTCGCCGAGCTGTCCGCCGAGGAGATCACCGCAGGGCACGCGCGGGAGGTGTTCGCCGCCACCGTGCCCGAGCTGCTGGTGGCCAACCTGCGCAGGAGCCCCGGCCTGATCCGCGAGGTCCGCGAGCTCGTGGCCGCCAAGGCCGGCTGCGGCGCCGACGACCCGCGCGTACGCGACGCCGTCGGCGCGGTCTTCGGCGTCGTCGCCATGGTCTGGCTGGAATGGGCACATGACGGGCAGATGGACGGGCCCGCCGAGGTCGACAGCGCACTGGCACACCTGGAGTCCGGCCTCGGCCTCTAGGTGATCCCCGCAGATCGCGGCGCGGACGTGTCACAGCCGCTCGCGCCCGGGCGTCTCCGAGAGCGGCACACGTCCGACGTCGAGGAGTATCGATGCGTACCCCATTGCTGTTCGTTCACGGTTTCTGGCACGGCACCTGGTGCTGGAGCGAGGTCCTGGCCCGCGTGGCGGAGACCGGCCGCCCGGCCCTGGCCGTCGACCTGCCGGGGCACGGGCTGCGCGCCCGGCGGCCCCGATCGGTCACCGGACGCCCCTTCGACCCCGACCACCTGGCGACGGAGCCGTCGCCCGTGGCGGGGGTCGGCCTCGACGAGGCGGGTGAGGCGCTCGTCTCACAGCTGAAGCGGCTGGGGCGCGGCGGTCCGGTGACGGTCGTGGCGCACAGCATGGGCGGCACGGTGCTGACCAGGGCCGCCGAGCAGGCGCCCGAGCTGGTGGCGCACGCGGTCTACCTGGCCGCCTTCATGCCGGCGTCCGGGGTTTCCGCGTTCGCCTGCGCCGAGATGCCGGAGAACGCGGGGGAGCTCATCGCGCCGTCGGTGCGCGCCGACCCCGCCGTCGTCGGCGCGTTGCGGCTGGACCTCGGCTCGGCCGACGCCGCCTACCGGCAGCAGCTCCGGGAGGCGTTCTACGGCGACGTCAGCCCGGAGGCCGCCGACGCCGCGATCGGCCTGATGACGCCCGACGCCCCGGCCAGGATCGCCCTCGGCACCACCACGCTGACCCGGCAGGGCTGGGGCGGCGTCCCGCGGACGTACGTCGGCTGCTCGCGCGACATGACCATCCGGCCGCCCCTGCAGCGCAGATTCGTGGCCGAGGCCGACGCCGCCTTCCCGGGCAACCCGACCTCGACCGTCACGCTGGACGCCGCCCACTCGCCGTTCCTGTCGCAGCCCGGCCGGGTCGCCGAGATCGTCGGCGGGCTGGGCTGACCCGGCGAAGTCTCAGCCGTCGTCGCCCAGGCGGGCGATCAGCCGCTCGGCGAGCGGGGTCGCGCCCAGGGCCTCGCGCACCCAGCGCCGGGTGACGACGGCGTACGCCGCCCGGGGCGCCCGGTCCCAGTCCAGCGCCCCGAGCGGCGGCTCCGGGTCGTACTCCAGGCCGAACTGCACGGCGCGCGCGGTCTGCTCGCCGGAGAGCTCCGCGGCCAGGTGCAGCGCCATGTCGATGCCGGCGGAGACGCCGGCGGCGGTGAGCACCGGCCCGTCCGCCACCCACCGCTCGCGGGTGGGCACCGCGCCGAACTCCGCCAGCGCGTCCAGCATCGCCCAGTGCGAGGTGGCCCGGCGCCCTTCGAGCAGCCCGGCGGCCCCCAGGATGAAGGAGCCGGTGCACACCGAGGCCACCGTCCGGGCGCCGGCCGCGGCCCCGCGCACGTAGGCCAGCAGGGTCTCGTCGGCCGTCGCGCGCATCGTCGCCTCCTCGCCGCCCGGCACCACGAGCACGTCCGGCGCGGGCACCTCGCCGAAGGTGTGGCCCGCCTGTACGCGCAGCGGGGTGTCGGTCTCCGCGGCCTCCAGCCGCTCGGCGACCACGACCACCCGGAACTCCGGGCGGATCGCCGCGAGCGTGGAGAGCACCTGCAGCGGGCCCACCAGGTCCAGGATGGTGCAGCCGGGGTAGAGCACGAACGCGATCGTCTTCTCGGTTGCCATACCGGCATCCTGACCGCCCGGCCCCGGCCGCGTCCGCGTCGTGTCCGGAATCCCGCGATACGTGTCCGGCCCGCCGGGCTCAGGGCCCGACGGCCTGCCGCCCCCGGGCGGGGCTGGTCCCGTAGCGGTCGCGGAAGGCCTCGCGCAACGTCTCGGTCGAGCCGAAGCCGCAGCGCCGGGCGATCGTGTCCAGCGGCAGATCGCTGGAGGACAGTAACTGCGCGACCGCCTCGGTACGCGCCGCGCGGACGTACCGGCCGGGCGTGGTGTCCAGCTGGCCGCTGAACAGCCTGCGCAGATGCCGCACGCTGATCCCGGCGCGGGCGGCGAGCGAGGCCGCCGACAGGTCGGCGTCGAGGTTGCCGGTGATGTACCCGACCAGGTCCCGCACCACCCGGTTGCCGGGCGGCGAGGTGGACAGGAACATGCTGATCTGCGCCTGGTTCCCCGGCCGGTGCAGGTAGGTCACCAGCGTCTGCGCCACCTGCCTGGCCAGCGTCGGGCCGTGATCGTCGGCGATCAGGCTGAGGCTCAGGTCGAGCCCGCTGGTCACCCCGGCCGACGTGTGCAGCCGGCCGTCCGAGATGTACAGCGGCACCGGGTCGAAGGTGACGGCGGGGAAGCGCCCGGCGATCTCGGCGGCGTGCCGCCAGTGGGTCGCCACCCGCCTGCCGTCGAGGAGCCCGGTGGCGGCGAGCACCGAGACGCCGGTGCAGATCGACACGATGCGCCTGCTGCCCCGCGCGATCCGCCGTACCTCGTCCACGACGCGCCGGTCCTCGCGGGCGGCCACGTGCCCGTGCCCGCCGGCGACGATCAGCGTGTCGACCGGGCCCGTCACCCGTTCCAGCTCCCGCTGCGCCACCAGCGTGATCCCGCACGAGCTGCGGATGGCGGTCCCCCGCACGGTGGCGAGCTCGACGGTGTATGCCGGTTTCGCGCCCGCCCGGTTGGCCGAGGCGAACGCGTCGCCCGGGGAGGCCACGTCGAGCAGTTCGACGTCGGGATAGCCGACGATCACGACACGGCGCTTCACGGTACTCATCTGGCGTGTGTCCTCCATAACGGACCTAACACTCAGGATTGCGGACATCTGCCGCGTCCGCGAACCGCCGCCGCGCCCACAATGAGCCGCATGTCAGGGGGAGAGACGCCGCGGGCCGGATACCCGCTGCTGGCGGCGCTGTACACCACGCAATTCCTGGGCACCGCGTTCTTCGGCACCGCCCTCGCGGCCATCCTGCGCGAGCGCGGCGCCGGCCTGGAGGAACTGGGTCTCCTCCAGGCCGTGTGGATGCTCACGGCGCTGCGGATGCTGTGGGCGCCGCTGGTCGACCGCTTCGGCTCCGCCCGGCGGGGGCACTACCGATCCTGGCTGCTGATCCTGCAACCGGCGCTGGCGCTGACCCTGCTGACCCTGATCGCGCTCGACCCGGTCGACGACCTCGGCCTCGTCCTGTTCGCCGCGGCGGCCACCGGGGTGCTCTCGGCCACCCAGGACATCGCCGTCGACGCGCTCGTGGTGCGGCTGCTGCGCGCCGACCAGCGCGGGATGGCGAACGGGATCCAGGTCGCCGGCGGCTACGTCGGCAGCGTCGTCGGCGGAGGCGTCTCCCTGCTCGTCTACGCCGAGTTCGGCTGGGCGCCGGCCCTGCTCACGCTGGCGGCCCTGACCGCGTGGCCGGCCTTCCAGGTGCTGCGGATGTCCGAGGGGCCGGGCCCCGCCCCGCGTCCCGGCCTGCGGCAGCGGTACGCCGAGCTGCTCGTCGTGTTCACCGAACGCGACAGGGCGCGGTGGACGCTCCTCGTGCAGCCGTGCTTCCTCGCAGGGATCTTCGCGGCGTACGCCCTGGTCGGCCCCATGCTGGTGGACGCGGGCTGGTCGCTGTCGTCGATCGGCCTCGTCACCAGCCTGCTCGGCGACACGGTGGCGATCCTGGGCGCGCTGCTGGCCGGCGCCCTGCTCGCGCGGCTCGGCACGCGCGCCTGCCTGATCCTGTCCGGCCTCGCCCTGCTGGTGAGCGTGCTGGCGCTGCTGCCGCCGGCCTCCGGCCCGGCCTGGCCGCCGATGACCGGCGCGGCGATCCTGCTCTTCAAGGCCGCCTACGCGGCGGCGGCCACGGTCGTCTCGGCCGAGACGATGCGGCTGTCGCGCCCGGCCACGGCGGGCGCGGACTACAGCGCCATGTCGAGCGCCGGCTCCGTGGTCGCGTTCGGCGTGGGCGCGGTCACGCTGACGGTGGCCGCCGCCGTGGGCTACCCGATCGCCCTGGCCGGGGCCGCGGCGCTCATCGGAGCCGGGATGCTCACCTGCCTGCTGGTCGCCAATAGTGTCGTCACCGGACCACGACCGAGGAGGACCCCATGAGCACCGCCGTCGAACTGACCCGCTTCAAGGTGCGCCCCGACCGGGAGGAGGAGATGCTGGCGGCGCGCCCCGGCATGCTGGCCGACTTCCGCGCCGACCGGGAGGGCTTCCTCGGCGCCCGCCTGGTGCGGCTGCCCGGCGACGAATGGCTGGACGTCGTCGAATGGCGCTCCGCGGCGGACTTCGCCGCCTCGCGGGCCAAAGGCGCCAACCTGCCGGGCATCGCCGCCTTCTTCGACACCATCGCGGAGTTGGTCAGCGCCGAAGAGGGCGTCGTGGCTGACGCCGGCCTGTGACGGTGACCGTCGCCCACACCGGGCGAATCAGTGACAATCCCTGAAACTCAGCGAACGGCACGAGCCGCGCGTCGAGGAGGTCGTCGCGCCCGCCTTCGCCGACCGCCCCGCGGGCACGCTCGGCTGGATCGTCCGCGCCGGGCCGTACGCCACGAGCGCGGAGGCGTCCGGACGCGCTCACCCGCGTCCGGGCGCCCGGGCTCGCCGGCGGCACGGTCGGCACCGACGTCGGCCCGGCGCTGAACGGCATCCAGAAGTGACCGACCGCGCCGCGCCCAACACCTCGCGCGCCGCCTGGCTGCTCGCGCACGCCGAGCCGGGTAAGCGGCTGCGGGTGAGCGAGCGGGTCGAGGACCGCAGGGGCCGCCGGGTCCCGCTCGCCCGGGACACCACGATCCTCCAGGTCGGCCCGACGCTCGTACGGGACGGCCGGATCCCGGTGAACGCCGCGGCCGGCGG
Organism: Nonomuraea sp. SBT364; assembly: GCF_001083785.1. Lineage (GTDB taxonomy): Bacteria > Actinomycetota > Actinomycetes > Streptosporangiales > Streptosporangiaceae > Nonomuraea. The sequence goes on along the minus strand of NZ_LAVL01000006.1, from coordinate 31,684 downwards.
CCTCATCCGCAAGGGCGACGACCAGAGGTTCACCTACAACTGGCCCCTGCGCAGCAACCCCGGTCCATGATCGGCGGGAGGCGATGAACCTGGACGGCGGCGGTTCCAGCGTCATGATGACCTCCGGCGCCATCGTGAACCGGCCCTCCGACGCGGCCGGGCAGTGGGCACGCGCGTGGTGCGGAAGCCGTCGGCGACGGGCCGATGCAGGACGGGCGGAGTCGCGCCGGAGCTGATCATGGGTCACGATGGCCACTATGAGCAACGATGACGCCGCGCGTGCCGAACTGGAGGAATGGAGCGAGTTCATCGGCCGGATTCGTTACGACGGTCCAGGCCCTGGCGAAGCCGGCGACGAGCGGTTGGCCGACGAGGCGGTGTCCAGCGAGTTCTCCAGCTGGGGACGGCTCGACGGCTCCGCCGAGATGAACAACTTGATCTGCCGCGCCTTGGAGATCGGCTATCTGCGTGCCCTTCAGGACGTGCGTGAGCGACGCGTTCCCGGGTTGGGGCCCACGGACTGACATCGGCACGAACATTCGCGCATCGTGCCAGGATGCGGATGACAGACAGCGCTGATCGTCACGCCTGTCAGGAAAGCCCGCCGGGCAGGAAGGTGGGCGGATGCTAGAGAGCGGTGACCGGATGCTGGGTGGCTTGCTGGAGGCCGCTCACCTGGCCGCGATGGAGGAGTTGCCTGCCCTGGTGGCCGAGCATGCGCGACCGGCCGGGTTCTCCCAGACGATGATCTACGTGGCCGACCTTCAGCAGCAGTTCCTGGTGCCGCTGCCCGGGCAGCATGGCGTGGCGGGCGGGGAACTCGGCCGGATCCGGGTCGATTCCACCATGGCCGGGCGTGCCTTCCGTGCCTTCGAGGTCGTGGAATCCCGCTACGTGAGGGACCTCATCGCGGGCGAGACGGCCGTGCCGCTCGTCGCGGAGGGGATGCGGCGGCTGTGGCTGCCCCTGCTGGACGGCACCGAGCGGGTCGGCGTGCTCGGGGTGACCGTCCCACAGGGCGGGCCGGACATCGAGTCCCAGGCCAAGCACCTGGCGTCGCTGATCGCGGTGCTGGTGGTCAGCAAGCGCCCGCACAGTGACTCGTACGCCCGCCTGGTCCGCACCGAGCCGATGACCTTGTCGGCCGAGGTGCTGTGGAACCTGCTGCCGCCCGGCGTCTTCGCCAACAACGACGTGGTGGTCAGCGCGGGGCTGGAGCCCGCTTACCAGGTGGGCGGGGACGCCTACGACTACGCGATCGACGGCGACACCCTGCATGTGTCGATCTTCGATGCGATGGGGCACGACACCTCGGCCGGGCTGACCGCCACCATCGCGATGGGAGCCGGCCGCAGGAGCCGGCGGAAGGGAATGAATCTGACGGCGGCCGCCGAGGCGATCGACGTGGCGATCGCCGAGCAGTTCACCGGCCGCTTCGCCACCGGCATCCTGGCCGACCTGGATGTGCGCACCGGGCGGCTGAGCTGGGTCAACCGAGGGCACCATCCGCCGTTGGTGATCCGCCAGGGCCGGATGGTGGCCAGCCTGGGCGCCGGCAGCGTCCCCGATCCGCCGATGGGGTTGCGGCTGGACCTGAACACAGGGCTGCAGCATTATCAACTGGAACCCGGTGACCGGCTGTTGTTCTACACCGACGGCGTCATCGAGGCCCAGAGCCCCGCAGGAGAGCAGTTCGGGCTGGAGCGTTTCATCCACTTCATCGTCCGCCGGGAGGCCGACGGCATACCTGCTCCCGAAACGCTGCGCCGGCTGATCCAGGCCATCCTGGACCACCAGCACGGCCGGCTCCAGGACGACGCCACCGTGCTGACGGCCGAGTGGCGCAGCTCCCGCCGCAGCCAGCTGACCTTGTGACGACGCCGGAAGCGAGGTCGCCGAGGCCCCGGAGATCCCGTACGGCACTGCCCGCCAGGGCAATTCCGCCGGGACCCTGGCGGTCGGCGCGCGCTGACGGTCCGGTCAGGCCGGGGGTTCGGGCCTCGTCGCGCCCCGGTAGGGGAGCGGCTGGCTGTAGACCAGGCTGGTGGTCGTGCTCCCGTACGCGCAGATCTCGTCCACCAGGGTTTCCAGCCGGGCCATCGAGGCCGTCGACACCTTCAGCAGGTAGCAGTCCTCGCCGGTGATGCGCAGGCACTCCACGATCTCGGGACGCTCGTGGACGAACCGGCGGAACGGCTCGTGCCGGCGGTCGTGGTACTTCATCCGGATCACGGCGAGCACGGGCAGGCCGACCTTCTCCAGGTCCACCGTGGCCTGGTAGCCGGTGATGACGCCCGCCGCCTCCAGCCGCCTGACCCGCTCGGTCGCCGCGGAGGAGCTGAGGCTGACCCGGCGGCCGAGCTCGGTGAGCGGGATCCGCCCGTCCTTCTGCAGCTCGGTCAGGATCGCCCAGTCCGTCGCGTCGAGGCTCTCGGTCATCTCCCCAAATTACCGGCAAATGCCCGGTCGAAGCCGCCCAACGCAGGCAGGACTCTCTTCTCGCCCCAACGGCCGCTGGATAGCCTGTGAGCTGTGAATATCGGGGTGAACGTACCGAATTTCGGCCCAGGGACCACACCTGACATGCTCCGCCAGTGGGCGCGGACGGTGGAGGGGCTCGGCTTCGACCTGTTGATGGTCTCCGACCACGTGGTGATAACACCTGACGTGGCCGAGCAGTATCCGGCGCCGTTCTACGAACCGTTCACCACGCTGTCGTGGCTGGCCGGGATCACCGACCGGATCCGGCTGGGCACCACCGTGCTCATCATGCCGTACCGGCACCCGCTGCTCACGGCGCGGATGGCCGCCAACCTCAACCAGCTCAGCGGCGGACGGCTGATCCTCGGCGTGGGCGTCGGCTGGGCGCGGCAGGAGTACGCGGCCCTCGGCGTGCCGTTCGAGCGGCGCGGCCGGCTCACCGACGAATACCTGCGCGCCATGCGCGAGGCGTGGGCGGACGACGCCGACTACCGCAGCGGCGACATCCCGCTGTGGATCGGCGGCAACAGCGACGCCGGGCTGCGCCGTGCCGTCCGCATGGGCGACGCCTGGCACCCGCTGCGCTTCACGCTGCCGTACCTGCGCGAGGCGCTCGACCGGCTGGCGGCGATCGCGGACGAGGAAGGCCGCCCGATGCCCGCGCTGGCGCCGCGCATTCTCCTCAACCTCACCGAGACCCCGGTCACCGGGCCGGAGCGTCGCGCCGGCGAGGGCACGATCGAGCAGATACTCGACGACGTCGACCAGCTCCGCCGGCTCGGCGCGGGCACCGTCGTGCTCGACCCGTTCGTCGGCGATGCCCGGGAGACCGAACGACCCGAGGCCGCCTGGCAGGCGCTCGCCACCGTGGCCACCCACCTGAAGAACCCCCGATCGGAGCAGTCATGACCATGGATGACGAGAAGCACCTGCGCAGGGCCATCGAGCTCGCCGTCGGCGCCCGGGCGTCGGGAGACGCGCCCTTCGGTTCGCTGCTCGTCGGCCCCGACGGCGCCGTCCTGGCCGAGGACCACAACACCGTGCTCCGCGACGGCGACATCACCGCCCACCCCGAGCTGAAGCTGGCCAGGTGGGCGGCCCACAAGCTGGCCCCGGAGACGGCCGCCGGCACCACGATGTACACCAGCTGCCAGCCGTGCGGCATGTGCCAGGGCGCGATCGAGCGCTCGGGCCTGGGCCGCGTGGTGTTCGCGCTGTCGAACGAGCAGCTCGGCGAGCTCAAGCGGACGGTCACGACCACGACGCCGATCCTCGACGGCCCCGCCCTCTACGACGAGGCCAGCGCGGCCGTGGCCGGCTATTACGTCTGACCGGGCTCGCCGAACGCGCCCGCCCGCCTGCCCGCGCTGGTGTACCTGGACGCCATGGTGCCCGGCGACGGCGACTCCTGCTGGAACCTGCTCACCGACCGGGAGCGGCGAGCCGCCCTTCACCCCGGTGTGCCGGCGGCGCCGCCGCAGGAGTCGTCACAGGGTCGCCGCTTCCGCAGGGAAGATAGTCACGTGCCGAAACATGCGATATATGCATGTACAGAATGGATGATGCCCAAGCGACAGAAGGTGTAGCGCCGGGCGCCGAGGGTCCGGCGTTCATCGGCCGGGGCGCCGCCATGGCGACGGTGGTCGACACGCTCGACCGGCCCGCCGCGCTCATCCTGGTCGAGGGCGAGGCGGGCATCGGCAAGTCCCGCCTGATCGACGAGTGTCTCGCCACCCCGGCGCTGTCCGGCCTGCAGGTGCTGATGGCGGTGTGCCCGGATCTGCGGGAGCCCTTCCCGCTCGGCGCCGTGGTCGACGGGCTGCGGCACTTCCACGATCGGCTGGGCGGGCTCGCGCTGAGCCCGCTGGCCGGCGCGCTGCGACCGCTGTTCCCGGAGTGGAGCACGGTGCTGCCGCCCGCGCTGGAGTCGCTCGCCGATCCGCAGGAGACCCGCCACCGGCTGTTCCGCGCGCTCACCGAACTGATCGACGCCCTCGGCATCGACGTGCTGGTCGTCGAGGACGCGCACTGGGCGGACGCCGCGACCCTCGACTGGCTGCTCATGCTCTGCGCGTCGGGCGCGGGCAGGCGTTCGATCGTGGCCACCTACCGCCCGGCGGACGTCAGCGACCGATCGCCGCTGTTACGCCTGACCTCGCGCCTGCCCAGGAAGATGACCCAGGTGCGCGTCTCCCTGGAACCCCTGGACGTGCCGCAGACGCGGGCGTTCGTGGCGTCGATGTTCGCGGACACGCAGGTGTCGGAGACGTTCGCGGCGTTCCTGCACGAGCACACCGGCGGCATCCCGCTGGCCGTGGAGGAGACCGTAAGGCTGCTGCGTGACCGGCGCGACATCTTCCGGGACGCGACCGGGTGGCGGCGGCGGGTCGTGAAGGAGCTCCAGGTGCCGCCCACGGTGCGGGACTCGGTCCTGGAACGCGTCGCCCGGCTCTCCCCGGCCACGCGGGCGGTGCTGGAGGCGGCCGCGGTCCTGGAGACGCCCGCGGGCGAGTGCCTGATAGCCGCGGTGGCCGGCCTGGACGAGCACGCCGCGCGCGGCAGCCTGGCCGAAGCCCTCGCCTGCGGCCTGATGCGCGAGACCGCGCGCGGCGCCTTCACCTTCCGCCACGTGCTGGCCTCGCGCGCGGTGGCGACCGCGATCCCGGTCCCGCTGCGGCGCCTGCTGCACCGGCGGGCGGCCGAGTCGCTCCGCGACTCCGAACACCCTCCCGCCGTACGGCTGTGCCGCCACTTCCGGGAGGCCGGCGACGTGGGGGAGTGGAGCCGCTACGCCGAGGCCAGCGCCGGACTCGCCCTCGAATCGGGTGACGACCAGACCGGCGTCGCCCTGCTCCACGAACTGCTGACCACGGCGGAGCATCCCGTGGACCGGCGGGTGCGCCTGGCCCGCAAGCTCGGCCGGGCGGCGACGCTGACCGCCGAGCCGCTGTTCGAGCTGGGCGAGCTGGTCTGCGAAGCGCTGAAACAGGTGCTCGCCGACCCCGGCCTGCCCGAGGAGGAGCGCGGGGAGATCAGGCTGCGCCTGGGCCAGGTGGTCCTGCATCTCGGCAGGTTCGAGGAAGGCATGGCCGACGTGGAGACGGCGGTGTCGGAGCTGGAGCACCGCCCCGAGCTGGCCGTGCAGGCGATGCTCCTGCTCGCCGTCCCCTTCACCGCGGCCTGGCCGGCCGCCCGGCACCTGGCCTGGATGGACCGCGCCGTGGCCCGGATCCGGCACGTACGGGATCCGATCGAGCGCACGACCTTCCGCACCGGCCACGTCCTGTCGCTGCTCATGCTCGGCGAGCAGGAGGGCTGGCGGGTCGCGCAGACGATCCCGCTGACGGCGGAGACCCAGGTGGAACGCCGGGAGATCGTCAGGGCGCGGCTGATCGTGGCCCAGACCGCGCTGCTCTGGGGGCGTTACGCGGAGGCGCGCGAGGGCCTGGCCGCCATCGACGCCATCGTGAGGGAGATCGGCTACCGGCGGGTCGCCGACAACGTGCGGATCGGGCAGGCGCGGCTGGCCTGGCACACCGGCGACTGGCAGGGCCTGGACGAGATCGTGAAGGACGTCGCCACCTCGGAGTCGGCCGACACGGTGGTCCGTCTGGAGGCCAGGGTCATCCAGGGGCAGCTCGACCTCGCGTCCGGCATGCTGCCACGGGCCCGGAACCGGCTCCGGCTGGTGCTGGAGGCGAACACGCCGCGTGGCAGCGCGGATCCGTACGTGCTGCCCAACGCCGCGCTGGCCAGGATCGCCCTGTCCGAGGGCGACCACCGGGCCGCGATCGAGCTCACCGGGCCGATCGTGCGCATGATCGCCCACAAGGGGGTCTGGCTGTGGGCCACCGACGTCATGCCCGTCCACCTGGACGCCCTCATCGCCGCCGGACGGGCCGGTGAGGCGCACGCGCTCGTGTCCGCCTTCGCCGAGGGGCTGGCCGGCCGGGACGCCGCCGCCCCGGCCGCGTCCCTGGCCACCTGCCGGGCGATCGTCGCCGAGGACGCGGAGATGCCGTTCGCCGAGGCCGCACGGGCCTGGGCGGCCCTGCCGCAGCCGTACGACGAACTCCTGACCCTGGAGCGCCAGGGGCGGTTCCTGCTCGGCGCGGGGGCGGCCGGACGGGGGCTGGAAATCCTCGCGGACGCGCAGCACCGGCTGCGGGACCTCGGCGCGCGCTGGGACGCCGACCGGGTCGCCGGCCTGCTCCGCGGGCACGGCGTGGAGGTGGCCCGCACCTGGCGCGGCGGCCGCAAGGGCTACGGCGACCAGCTGTCGCCCCGCGAGATGGAGATCGTGAACCTGCTCGTGCGCGGCTGGACCAACAAGAGGATCGCCGAGCAGCTGCAGCTGTCGCCGCGCACGGTGGAGCGGCACCTGAGCGCAGCCATGCGCAAGACCGGCGTCGAGTCGCGCACCGCGCTGGTCATGGCTGTGTCGGGCGGCCAGGAACCGACATAGGTAAGTAACCCCGTACCGGCATTAAATGGGTGATCTGCCGACTCGCAGCGGTGGTCGCGCCACGCTGATGCTGATCTCTGTGGAAGACGATCAGCCAGAGCCCGAGCCCCCGGTGGAAGCTCCCGAGGAGCCTCCCCAGGAGGAACCGCCGCCCATGGGCGAGCACGAACCGCTGTAACCACCGCGCGGATCCTTACCCCCTCACGTTCGCGTGCCCGCCTGGTGGCACGGGACAGAAAGCCGGGAATCCATGAGATTTCTCAGAAACCAGCCTGCCCGGGCGGCCGCGGCCGGCGCGGCGCTCGCCCTGGCGGCAGTGACGGGCGGGGGAGGGGCGGGCACCGCCGCCGACCTGGCCACCCCACCGGATGTCCGGATCGACGCCCCGCAGAGCCCGCCCGGCGACCGCGCCGACCACGCCGACCACGCCGACCACGCCGACCACGCCGACCACGGCGCCCCCGGCAGGACGAGGACGTCCACGGTGACGCTGCTGACAGGTGACCGCTTCCGCGTCGAGACGGCGGAGGACGGCACCCAGCAGGTCAACCTGCTGCCGGAGGCCCGCGACGCCGCCGGTGGCACGTTCTCCCAGTTCAGCTTCGGCGGCGACACGTACGTGGTGCCGTCGGAGGCGGTGCCGTACGTCGGCGGGACGATCGACCTGAGCCTGTTCAACGTCAGCTACCTGGTGCGTGCCGAGCTGGACGACGAGCGCAGCGAGACCCTGCCGGTGAAGGTCACGGCCACCGCGGCGAAGGCGGAGAAACTACCCGCGACCAGTGTCTCGGCCATGGCCGGCGACGTCGCCAAGGCGAAGGTGACCAAGAAGGACGCCGACGGCCTCGGCAAGCTGCTGGCCCAGCGGTGGCGCGGCTCGGACGGCGCCGCGACCGGCACCCTCCCCGGGGTGGAGCGGATCGAGCTCGCGGTGCCCAAGGGCGCGCCCCAGCCGCCCGCCGCGCCGCTGGGGGCGGGCACCGTCAAGACGTCGGGCAAGGGAGTGCGCTTCCACCGGCTGACCATCGACGCGATCGGCCGCGACGGCAAGCCGGGGGTCATGCTCGGCGCGGTGACCAACGTCGCCGACGGGCAACTGGCCAACTTCGGCTTCGCCTACCCGGGCGAGGGCAAGAAGTCGTTCATGGTGCCCGAGGGCACCTACAACATCATGGCCAGCGTCCTCACCGGCCCGGCCACCGACCTCAGCTCCCAGATGGCACTGGTGACGAAGCCCGAGGTGCGGGTCAGCGGCTCGACGACCGTCGTCCTGGACGCCCGCGCCGCCGTGCCCTACCGGGCGAACCTGGAGACCCCGCCGCAGGCGGACCTGCAGCGGCTCGACGCGTTCACCTTCCTGCGCACCACCGCCGCGGGCGACCAGAGCGGCGTGAAGCCGGCCGGCCTGCTCTACGGCCTCCTCTGGAAGACGATCTCCTACCCGCCGAACGGCAACCCCGGCCTGTTCGCCATCCCGACCCGGCCGGTGACCAAGGGCCGCTTCGACTTCCTGGCGATGACCTCGCTGGCCGAGAACGCGGTCTCCGGTCCGGAGATGGGCTCCACCTACGAGCTGCTGTTCCCGTACGGCGGCGCGGTCCCCGCCTCGATGACCCATACGGTCAAGGCCGCCGACCTGACCACGGTGCGGTCGGTCCTGCACGACGCGCCGTCGGACAGCGGGTCCGAGGGCCCGGTCAACCGGCACAACTTCGCCTACCTGCCGTGGGGATGGACCGATTTCGGCTACGGCGGCCAGCCGGTCAAGGGCGAGCGCACCGACTACGTCTACAGCAGCCGCCCCGACCAGGTGATCTGGCAGAGCATCATGGGCCCCGACCGAGGCGCGCGGCTCCACGGCCCGCGCAGGAAGCTCCTGCCCGGTCAGGTGGTCAAGGAGGAGTGGAACCGCGGCCCGGACGTGCCGTCGAACGCCGCCACCTACGTCCAGCGCGCGCAGCACGGCATGCTCGGCACCGCCGACTCGGAGGTGCGGGATCCGCTGCGCCAGGTGTGCGTCGCCTGCAGGCAGGGTGACCTGGGCATGGTCTACCTCCAGGGGTTCGGCGACTCGGATCCGCTGCACTTCACCGAATGGGGGTGGACCTCCTCCGAGCTGTCGTTCCACCGGGACGGCAGGCCGGCCTTCGGCACGGGATACCAGAAGTACGCACCGGGCCCGGAGTCGCTCCCCCTGCTGCCGCACCCGGCGGAGTACCGGCTGAAGTGGACCACGGCCCATGAGGCGACTCCCGACTCGCCGGGCACCACGGAGTGGACGTTCCGCTCCGGGCCTCAGGACGCCGCGGCGGCCCTGCCGGACAGCGTGCAGTGCGCGGACCCGTCGATGCCGTGCTCGTTCCTGCCGCTGCTGTTCGTGCACTGGGACCTGGCCCTGGACCACGACTCGCGGGCCGACGCCGGCCGGTCGTTCGACGTGGGATTCCGGGTGTCGCGCCAGGAGCACCAGGCCGCGCCCGCCGGCGTGACGGCCACGGCCGAGGTTTCCTACGACGACGGCCAGACCTGGTCGGAGCCGAAGGCGGCCACGCGGAAGGCGGACGGCACGTTCACCGCGCCGATCACGCACCCGGACTACGCCGAGGCGGTCCGGTGGGTGTCGCTGCGCGTCAAGGCGCACGACGCGGACGGCAGCACCGTCACCCAGACCAACATCCGCGCCTACCGGCTCAACAGCTGACCGGGAGAGACGAACATGCGCACCAAACGGATCATGACGCTGACGGGCCTGGTGGCCGCCCTGCTCACCGTGCTCGCCCCCGCCGCCATCGGCGCACCGGAGCCGGCCACCCGGGCCATCTGCCCGGAGGGCGCCGACCCGGCCGCCTGCCTGCTGCGGGTGGCCGTCGACGGCGCCGGCCGCACCCTGGGCCCCGCCGAGGCCGCGAAGGTCACCTCGGGACCGCTGACCGCCAAGGATTTGCAGGAGGCCTACCGGCTGCCGTCCGACCTCCTCGGCGGCGGCCGGACCGTCGCCGTCGTCGTGCCGTTCGACATCGCCTCGGCGGAGCAGGACCTGGCCGTCTACAGGAAGACCAACGGCCTGCCCGCCTGCGACGAGGTCTTCCCCTGCTTCAGGAAGGTCAACCAGCGCGGCGGTGACACGCCGCCGCCGGGCAACTCCGGCTACGCGGTGCACGCCGCGGCCGGTCTGGACCTGGCCTCGGCCGCCTGCCCCAACTGCAAGCTGCTGCTGGTGCAGGCGGACGACGCCACCTTCGCCAACCTCGCCCTGGCCGTGGACCAGGCCGTCGCCCAGGGCGCGGACGCCGTCGTCCCCATGTGGGGAGTCCCGGAGTTCGAGGAGCAGGCCGCGCACGCGGCGTACTTCAAGCACCGGGGCGTCGCGATCACCTCGGCGTCGGGGAGCGGCTTCAACACCGACGGACGGTCACTGGTCCCGGCGGCCTACCCCACGGTGATCGCGGTGGGCGGGACCGAGCTGTGGCGTGACCCGGCCACCGAACGAGGCTGGAGCGAGAGCGTCTGGCGGGAGACCGGCTCGGGCTGCTCCCTCTACGAGACGCGCCCGTCCTGGCAGCGCAGCGGCGCCTGCGGGGACCAGCGGACCGTGGCCGACGTGGCGTCGGTGAGCTCGTCCCACACCCCGGTCCAGATCTACACCAGCGCGCTCGGCGGCTGGGCCGCGGCCTCCGGCACCCCGCTGTCGGCGGCGTTCGTCGCCGGCGTGTACGGCCTGGCCGGCACCGACTCGACCACCTCCGCAGGCCGGCGCCTGTACCGCGGCTCGCGCTACCTGTTCGACGTCACCACCGGAGCCAACGGCGCCTGCGCCGGCAGCAACGTGTGCGCGGGCAGTCCCGGCTACGACGGGCCCAGCGGCATGGGCACCCCCAACGGCACCGGCGCCTTCTAGGAGAATCCATGCGACCATCACGACTTCTTCGCGGGCGCCTCCGGCGCGCCACCACCATGGCCGGGCTCACCGCGCTGCTCAGCACCGCCGTCACGACGGCCACCCTCGCCCCGGCCAGTGCGGGCCCCGGCTGCGCTCCGGCCTGGAGCGTCATGCCGGCGGCGGCCGTCGACGCCGAGGCCGTCGACGTCACCGTCGTCGCCCCCGGCGATGTCAGGTTCACCGAGAACCTCTCCTTCGCCGGCGTCCGGACGCTGCGCTGGGACGGCCGGACGCTGGCCGAGGACGGCCCGCAGATCGCCGTGCCGCCGCGCACCTCCGCCTCGTTCAGCGCGGGTCACAGCTCCTTCGACTCGGCCGGCAGCGGCTGGGCCGACGTCCAGATGCACGGCTCGGGCGCCGCCGACGGAGCGAGCATGATCGCCCGGTGGTCCGGCGGCCGGTGGACGCTCACCCCGACCGCGACGACCGACCCGGCCGCCGGCGCGCCCAGGCTGAGCGACATCGCCTCGCTGACGCCGGACCTGGCGTGGGCGGTCGGCACCATCCACGGCGCCGGGTACCAGGCCCTGATCGAACGCTGGGACGGCACGGAATGGACGGTGGCCGACCATCCCGCCGCCGATCTTCCGACCGCCGAGCTGAGCGCCGTCGAGGCCGTGTCGGCCACCGACGTGTGGGCGGTCGGCTACTCGCGGAGCGAAGGCGCCTACCACCCCCTGGTGCTGCACCACGACGGCACCGCCTGGACGGAGAGCCCGCTGCCGGACATCGGGCCGAGCGGCTACCTCAAGACGATCAGCGCGACCGGGCCCGACGACGTGTGGATCGGCGGATTCTCCGGTGACGAGTTCAGGTCCGCGCCGCTCCTGCTGCACTGGGACGGGCGGAGCTGGAGCTCGATGCCCACCCCCGCGCCCGGACCGCTGGGCACGGAGATCATGCGCCTGTACGCCGCGGCGCCCGGCGACCTCTGGGCCATCGGGACCGACACCGCGCAGGTCAACGGGTTCCGGCTGATGCACTGGGACGGCACCCTCTGGCAGGAGGTCAAGCCCCAGGGGTCCCAGCCGCCGGCCTACGGTTTCAACTTCCTCGACGTGGACGGCAGCGGCCCGGACGACGTGTGGGTGGTGGGCACCTCCACCTTCACCGAACCCTCCGGCATCGAATATCCCTACCTGCGGTCGCGACGGATGATCGCCCACCTGAGCTGCGGGGGCAAGTGAGATGAGACTGACGAACCTGGCGACGGCGGCCGCCTGCGCCCTGACGCTGGTCGCGGGGACGCTCGCCGTCACCCCCGGTGCGGCACAGGCCGACCCGCCCGCGAACGAGCCGAAGATCGCCCAGGACCTGATGACGACCTTCGGCAAGGCCGGCACCGCGGACTTCTGGGTACGCCTGTCCGACAAGGCGGACCTCGCCACCGCGAGCAAGATCCGCAGCAGGACGCCCCGCGGCCAGGAGGTCGTGGCACGGCTCAAGGCCACCGCCGACAGCTCCCAGAAGTCGTTACGCGAACTCCTGAAGGCCGAAGGGGTGAAGTCGACCTCGTTCTGGGCCACCAACGCGGTCCACGTCAAGGACGCCCCCGAAGCCCTCGCCAGGAAGATCGCCGGAATGCAGGGCGTCGAGGAGATCCGCGCGCCCAAGACCTACAAGATCCCCGAGCCGGTGCGGACCGAGGCCCTGTCGGCCACCGTCCAGGGCCTCGCCTGGGGCGTGAGCAACATCAACGCCGACGACGTGTGGGCCGAGACCGGCCGCCGAGGCGAGGACATCGTGGTCGCCAACGTCGACTCGGGGGTCCAGTTCGACCATCCCGCCCTGGTCAGGTCCTACCGGGGCAACAACGGCGACGGCACCTTCACCCATGACCACAACTGGATCGATCCGCTCGGCGACTGCGACACGGCCGCGCCCTGCGACAAGCACGGGCACGGCACCCACACGATGGGCACCATCGCCGGCGACGACGGCGCGGGCACCCGGATCGGCGTCGCCCCCGGCGTGAAATGGATCGCCGGCGTCGGCTGCCCGGACGGGTCGTGCCCGGAAGAGGCCCTGATCAAGTCGTCGCAGTGGATGCTCGCCCCCACCGACCTGTCCGGCCAGAACCCCGACGCGTCCAAGCGGCCGCACATCGTCAACAACTCCTGGGGCTCCGACCCCTCGAACGACCCCCTGATGGAGGACATCCAGCTGGCATGGGCGGCGTCGGGGATCATGGGCATCTGGTCCAACGGGAACGCCGGTCCCGGCTGCAACACCTCCGGCGCCCCCGGCAGCCGCACCATCAACTACTCCGTCGGCGCCCACGACGTCAACAACCGGATCGCGAGCTTCTCCAGCCGGGGCGACGGCCAGGACGGCCAGGTCAAGCCGGACATCTCCGCCCCCGGCGTCGCCGTGCTGTCCGCCCTGCCCGGTAACGCGTACGAAGCCTGGAACGGCACCTCGATGGCGGCGCCGCACGTCACCGGAGCGGTGGCCCTGCTGTGGTCGGCACGCCCCGAATACGTGCGCGACCTGGACGGCACCCGGCTGCTGCTGGACCTGTCGGCCATCGACACCGACGACAGGAGCTGCGGAGGCACCGCCGGCGACAACAACGTGTACGGCGAGGGCCGCCTGGACGCGCTGGGCCTGCTCCACGCCGGCACCGCCGGCACCGCCACCCTGTCGGGAACCGTCACCGACGCGGCCACCGGGCAGCCCGTCGCCGGAGCCACCGTCGCCCTGACCGGCCCGACCAGCCGCACCTTCACGGTCGGCGCCGACGCCGCGTACGCCTTCACCCTCGCCGCCGGCGAGTATCAGGTGCGGGTGACGGCCTTCGGTTACCGGACCACCACCCAGACCGTCACCCTGGCCAAGGAAGGCGCGATCACCCACGACGTGGCCCTGCCTCCCACCGAGAGGATCGACCTGACCGGCACGGTCGCCGACGGGTCCGGCCTGGGCCGCCCGCTGGGCGCGAAGATCACCGCCGACGACGGCGCCGGCCACCGCTGGACCGCCGAGGCCGACGCGGCCACCGGCGCCTACACCCTGCCCCTGCTCCCCGCCACGACCTACACCGTCACCTACACCACCGCCGAGCCAGGCTACGAGCCGGCCACCCGCCAGGTGGTCATGGGTGACGCCGATCAGCGCCTCGACGTGGGCCTGACGGTGTCGCTCGCGTGCACGGCCGCCGGCTACGAGGTGACCCGCGAGGGCAGCACCCAGCGCTTCAAGGACAGCAGGAAGCCCCGGGGGTGGACGGTCAGCAACGTCAGGCTGGGCATCCCCAACTACGACTACGATCCCGGCTGGGTGTTCTCCGACCACGGCAGGCGGGGCAACGACACCGGGGGTGACGGCGGGTTCGCGATCGTCGACTCCCTCAAGTCCGGCAAGGGCCACATCCAGAACAGCTACCTCACCAGCCCGGCGTACGACCTGACCGGCAGGGGCAGAGCCACCCTGGAGTTCGCCCACGACCTGGAACCGGCCGTCAACTCCACCACCTCGGTGGACCTCAGCCTGGACGGTGGCCGCACCTGGAAGACGGTCTGGAGCGTCAAGGGCTACCCCGGCGCGCCCGGGCCGGCGACGCAGGTCATCCCCGTCCCCCAGGCCTCGGGGCAGGCCGACGTCAAGTTCCGCCTGCACTACCTGGGCCAGCACTCAGGCTGGTGGGCCGTCGACGACGTCTTCATCGGCGACCGCACCTGCGCCGTCGCGAGCTGATCCCCTTCCGCCACGCCGGGCCGCCCCCGGCGTGGCGGCCTGCTCCAGCCGGGCGCGGAGGGTGGCGCAGCAGGCCAGGACCTGATCCCGGCTCTTGGCGTACTTCAGCCACGCCGGGAGCCTGCTGGCCAGGCTCCCGTTGCGGTTGGGCTCCCGCTCCCGGATGGACGCCCGGACGTACCGCTCCAGGAAGTCCAGGTGCTCCGCGTCATAGGCCCACAGCACCTGGTTCCGGCACGGCGTCTGCAGCCACAGCTCGAACCCGGCATGGCGGGCGACGCCCGTGCGATCCCCGGGCCACCAGCCGGGGAGGGAGGCCGGTCACGGCGCCGCAGCCGGGACACTTCACCGCCATCCGCGACGGCGGCGGGCCGCCGGGCCGGGAGCCACGGCGATGGATCTCGCGGCCGCAGCGGCGGCACCGCCCGCCGGCGACGATCTCCAGGCGGCCCGTCCGGGCCGGACCGGCCGCCTGGCCGGCGTGGCCGCAGGACAGGCAGGTCACGCGGCCCCCGCTCACGACGGCGCAGGCCGCGCAGCGCGGGCAGCGGACCAGGACCCTGGTCGCCCGCAGGTACTGTCGGGGGTCGCCACGGTCGGAGAACCGGCGAGGATCCGCGCTCATGCCGGCACGATGCCATCGCGGACGGCTTCCCGGCACCCCGATCCGGCTCGACGGCGTGAACCCGATCACATCCGTCTAGCCAGATGCCCAAACTATGGTTAGCCTTGCCTAACTGTTGAATTTTGGGCGGCAATGCCCGAACACGAGAACGGAAGCACCACCATGCGCGCATGGCGCCCGGTCCTGGCATTCGCCGCGTTGAGCGTCGTGCTCGCTGGTTGCGGGTCGGCGGACACCGCCGGCACCACCGGCACCGCCGCCTCCGCGGCGGCCTCCGCCGCGCCCGCCGGCCCCTGGTCGTTCACCAGCGGCAACGGCGAGGTCGTCAAGGCGGACAAGACCCCGACGCGGATCATCGCGCACGCCGGTGAGGCGGCCGCGCTGATGTCCTTCGGCATCAAGCCGGTCGGCATCTACGCCGACGAATCAGTCAAGACCGACGCGAACCTCAAGGACCTCGACCTTACCGGCATCGAGATCCTGGGCCAGGAGTGGGGCAAGATCGACGTGGAGAAGGCCGCGGCCCTGCGCCCCGACCTGATCGTCGGCGACTGGTGGCCGGTGGAGAAGGCGTACAGCGGCCTTGAGGAAGGCGTCGACGAGAAGAGCAAGAAGCTCACCGAGCTGGCGCCGATCGTCGGGGTCGCCCAGGGCAAGTCGATCGTCGATCTCGCGAAGGGCTACGAGGACCTGGCCAAGAGCCTGGGCGCCGACGTCGACGCCCCGGAGATCGCCGCGCACAAGAAGCGCTTCGACGAGGCGCTCGCCGCCTTCAAGGAGGCGGTCGCCGCCAAGCCGGGCCTCACGGCGGCCGCGATGCTGGCCGCCGACGACAAGGTCTACGTGGCCAACCCCGCGTACGCGCCCGAGCTGCTGGACTTCCAGAGCTGGGGGCTGAAGGTCGTCAACCCGGACAGCCCCGACCCCGGATTCCCCTACTGGGAGAACCTGAGCTGGGAGAACGCCGACAAGTACCAGCCCGACCTGATCCTGTACGACGGCCGCAGCTACAAGCCGACCTCCAACGCCGAGTGGGGCAAGAAGCAGCCCACCTGGTTCAAGATCAAGGCGGCCAAGGCGGGAGCCGTCGTGGCGTGGCCGGCGTACTGGCTGCACACCTACGGCGACTTCGCCGACGAGCTGGACAACCTGACCACGGCGATCAAGGCCGCGGACCCGAACATCGGCGACTGATCGCCGCCGATGAGCAGTTCGACACCTCTCGCACGCCGAGCCTCGGCCCTCGGGCCGGGGCTCGCCCTGCTGTGCGTGCTCCTGGCCCTGGTCGCCTTCCTCAGCGTCACCCTCGGCTCGCGCTCGATCGGCCTGCCGGAGGTGCTGCGCGCCCTGGCGAGCCTCGACGCCGACGCGTCGATCAACAGCACCGTGACGCTGGAACTGCGCGTGCCCCGCACGCTGCTCGGCATCCTGGTGGGCGCCGCCCTCGGCGTGGCAGGCGCCATCCTTCAGGGCGTCACCCGCAACCCGCTCGCCGACACGGGCATCATGGGCGTCAACTCCGGCGCGGCCGTCTGCGTGGTCTTCGCCATCACGGTGCTCGGCGTGCGCGGCGCGGGCCTGTACGTCTGGTTCGCCTTCGCCGGCGCGATCGGGGCCCTCGTGCTGGTGTACGCGATCGCGTCGCTCGGCAGGGAGGGCGCCACCCCGGTCAAGCTCGCCCTGGCCGGCGCGGCCGTCACCGCCGGCCTGGCCTCGGTGACCACCGGCATCGTGATGACCAACGTGGACGCGCTCAACGAGCTGCGGTTCTGGCAGGTGGGCTCGCTCGCCGGGCGATACGCCCCGATCCTGACCGGGGTCGCGCCGTTCCTCATCCTCGGCCTGATCGTCTCGCTGGGTTTCGGGCGCACGCTCAACGGGCTCGCGCTCGGCGAGGACATGGCCCGCGGCCTCGGCCAGCGGGTCACCCGGACCCGGGCGGTGGCGTTCGCCGTGGTCGCGGTGCTCGCCGGCGCCGCCACGGCCGCCTGCGGGCCGATCGTCTTCGTCGGGCTGGTCGTCCCGCACGTCGCACGGTTCATCTGCGGCCCGGACTACCGGTGGATCCTGCCGTACTCCATGCTGCTGGCCCCCATCGTGCTGCTGCTCGCCGACGTGCTCGGCCGGGTGGTGGCCGCGCCCGACGAGCTGCAGGTCGGGGTGGTCCTCGGCGTGCTCGGGGCGCCGGCCTTCGTCGGCATCGTCCGCTACGGCCGGATGTCGGAGGCCTGATCGTGAAGACGTCCACCGCCCCGCGGCCGACCACCAGCGCCTTCCGCGTCATCCGGCGCCGCCGCAACACCCGTGCGCTGGTGGTGACCTGCTCGCTGACGCTGGCCGTCGGCGCGCTGTTCGTGCTCACCATGATGGTGGGCAGCTTCCAGCTCACCGCGGGCGAGGTCATCGCCTCGGTGCTGCACCTGCGCGAGGACCCCAGCGTCGACTTCGTCGTCCAGGGGCTGCGGCTGCCCACCGCGGCGTCCGCGCTGGCCGTCGGCCTCGCGCTCGGCGCCGCCGGGACGATCTTCCAGCAGTTGCTGCGCAACCCTCTCGCGTCCCCGGACTTCGTCGGCATCAACTCCGGCGCCGGGCTCGCCGCCATCACCGGGATCGTGCTCCTGCAGGCCGGCGGGCTGGCCGTGAGCGGGCTCGCGCTCGCCGGGGCCGTCGTCGCCGCCCTGCTGATGTACGTGCTCGCCTGGCGCGACGGGGTGGCCGGATACCGGTTCATCCTCATCGGCATCGGCGCCACGCTCTTCTTCGACGGGCTGATCGGCTACATGCTGACCCGGGCGCAACTGTCCGACGCCCGGCAGGCGATGCACTGGCTGACCGGCTCCGTGGGGCAGGCCGACGCCGCCGAACTGCGGCTCCTGCTCGGCGCCGTGGTCGTCCTGCTGCCCGTCGCGCTCGTCCTGCAGAGGCAGCTACGGGCGCTCGAACTCGGCGACGACGCCGCCCGGGCGCTGGGCATCCGCACCGAGCTCAGCCGCGCCGGCCTCCTCGCCACGGCGGTGGTGCTGACGGCCCTGGCCGTCGCCGTGGCCGGGCCCATCGTCTTCGTCGCGCTCATCGCCGGGCCGATCGCCAACCGGCTGCTCGGCCCCGCCACGGGCGGGATCGTCCCCGCCGCGCTGGTCGGCGCCGCGCTGCTGCTCGTCGCCGACCTCGTCGCCGTCCACCTGCTGCCCACGCCGCTGCCCACCGGCGTCGTGACCGGCGCGGTCGGTGCGCCCTACCTGCTGTGGCTGCTGGCCACCACCAACCGGCAAGGAGCGGGTGGATGACCCGACTGCACGCCGAGGGTGTGACCCTCGGATACGACGACCGGCCGATCGTGACCGGCCTCGACGTCCAGATCCCCGACGGCCGGGTCACGGCCATCGTGGGCGCCAACGCGTGCGGCAAGTCCACGCTGCTGCGCGGCCTGGCCAGGCTGCTCAGGCCGCGTGACGGCGCCGTCTACCTCGACGGCAAGGCGATGACCGGGCTGAGCACCCACGAGGTGGCCAAGACGCTCGGGCTGCTGCCGCAGACGCCGCTCGCGCCCGACGGCATCACCGTCGCCGACCTGGTCGCCCGCGGCCGCTACCCGCACCAGGGCTGGTTCCGCCGCTGGACCGGGGACGACGACGACGCGGTAACCCGCGCCCTCGACGCCACCGGCACCTCCGACCTGGTCAACCGCCCGATCCGGCAGCTCTCCGGCGGCCAGCGGCAGCGCGTCTGGGTGGCGATGGCGCTCGCCCAGGACACCGACCTGCTGCTCCTCGACGAGCCCACCACCTACCTGGACATCAACCACCAGGTGGAGCTGCTGCGGCTGCTGCGGAAGCTGAACGCGGAGTCCGGCAAGACCATCGTGGTCGTCCTGCACGACCTCAACCTCGCCTGCCGCTTCTGCGACCACGTCATCGCGATGGCGGACGGCGCCATCGTCGCCGAGGGCGCCCCCACCGCGGTGATCACCGCCGAGCTGGTGGAGAAGGTCTTCGGCCTCGCCTGCGTCGTGGTGCCCGACCCGGTCGCCGGCACGCCGATGGTGGTGCCGTCCTGACCGCCCCGGCGGCCTCCCTGCCCACGGCCACCCCGTCCCCGGCCACCCTGCGCACGGCGACCGGCGGGGAGGCCACCCGCTGGGTCGCCGCGCACTGCCGCCGGGCGCCGTGGCTGACGGCCGCCACCGCGCTCACCACGGTGGCCGGGGCGGCGCTCGCCGTGCTGCCGGTGCTCCTGCTCGGCCAGGTGGTCGACGGGGTGATCGAGGGCGAGCCGCAGTCGATCCTGGTCACGATCGGCGTGCTCATGGTGGCCGCCGCGCTGCTCGGCGCCGCGGCCACCGCGGCCTCGACGTACCTGATCGGGCGGCTGGGCGCGGACCTGCTCGCCACGCTGCGGGAGGCCGCCGTCCGGGCGGTGCTGGGGATGCCGAGCGCGCGGATCGAGCAGGTCGGCAGAGGGGACGTGCTCTCCAGGGTCGGCGACGACGTGGCCGTGCTGTCCAAGGGCATCCGCACGGCCGTCCCCACGGTGTTCTCGGCGGGGGTGCTGGTCGTCATCGCCACGGCCGGCATGTTCGGGCTGGACTGGCGGCTCGGCCTCGCGGGCGCCGGCGCGCTGCCCGCGTACGCGCTGGCCCTGCGCTGGTACCTGCCCCGCTCCGCCCCGCTCTACCGGCGGCAGCGCGCCGCCCAGGCGGACCGCGCGCAGGCGCTGATCAGCGGTCTGAACGGGATCGACACGGTACGGGCCTACCGCCTGGAGGGGGCCTTCCGCGAGGAGGTCACCCGTGAGTCGTGGCGGGTGCGCGATCTGGGCATCGAGGTGTTCCGGTTCTTCGGCAGGTTCGTCGGCAGGGAGAACCGCGCCGAGTTCATCGGCCTGACGCTGATCATCGTGGTCGGCTACGCCCTGCTGGAGGCCGACGCCGCCACGCTGGGCGAGGTGTCGGCGGCCCCGCTGCTGTTCCACCGGCTGTTCAACCCGCTGGGCGCCATCATGTTCACCTTCGACGAGGCGCAGAAGTCCGGCGCGAGCCTGACGCGGCTGGTCGGGGTGCTGGGCGAGGCCGCCGAGGATCGGCTGGTGGGCAGCGCCGCCCCCGTGCCGGCCGGCGTCACGCCCTACCCGGTGACGATCGAGGGGCTGACGTTCGGCTATCCCGGGACGGATGAGCCGGTGCTGCGGGACATCGACCTGGCGATCCCGGCCGGCGGCTCGCTCGCGCTGGTGGGCGCGACGGGCGCGGGCAAGACCACCCTGGCCGCGCTGGTCGCGGGCATCGGCGCACCGCAGGCCGGATCGGTGCGCGTCGGCCCGGCCGACCTCGCGGACCTGGACGAGGCCGGGGCCCGCGCCCTGGTGAGCATCCTGACGCAGGAGACGCACGTGTTCTCCGGCCCGCTTGCCGACGACCTGCGGCTGGCCGCGCCGGAGGCGACCGACGCCGAGCTGATGGACGCGCTGCGCACGGTCGGCGCCGACGGCTGGGCCGAGGCGCTGCCCGACGGGCTGGACACCAAGATCGGCGAGGGCGGGGAACGCCTGGACGTCACCAAGGTCGCCCGGCTCGCGCTGGCCCGGCTGGTGCTGGCCCGCTCACCGGTGGTGGTGCTGGACGAGTCGACCGCCGAGGCGGGCAGCGAGGGCGCCGCCGAGCTGGAACGAGCCGTGCAGGCCGCGTGCCGGGGCCGCACCACGCTGCTCGTCGCGCACCGGCTGACGCAGGCGATGGCCGCGGACCGGATCGCGGTGCTGGACGCGGGACGCGTCGTGGAGCAGGGAACCCACGAGGAACTGGTGGCCCTGGGCGGCCGGTACGCGCGCCTGTGGCGAGCCTGGCGCGAGGGAAGTTAGGAGCGAGCGCATGTCCCTCACGGGTTCCGGCATTCTCCGGACCGCGCTGCGGCGCAACCTCGGCGCCATGACCTGGGGCACCGTCCTCATGGGCATGTACCAGGCGGGCGAGACCGCCTTCCCCATCGCGCTCGGCCTCATCGTCGAGCACACCATGCGGGACCGGAACCCCGGCTCGCTCGCCCTGTCGATCGCCGCGCTGCTCGTGATCATCACCACCGTGTCGCTGTCGTGGCGCTTCGGGATGCGCATCCTGCAGAAGGCCAACACGACCGAGGCGCACCGCTGGCGGGTGGACGTCGCCGCCTGCGGGCTCCAGCCGGTGGCCAGGGACGTCGACCTCAAGTCCGGCGAGGTGCTGACCATCGCCACCGAGGACGCCGACCAGACCGCCGACATCATCGAGGTGGTGCCGCTGCTGATCAGCTCACTGGTCGCGGTGCTCGTCACGGCGGTGGCGCTGGGCCTGGCCAGCGTCTGGCTCGGCCTGCTGGTGATCGTGGGGACCGTCGCGATCCTGACGATCCTGAGCGTGATGTCCAGGCGGATCGGCGAGGGGACCCGCGAACAGCAGGCACGCGTGGCGCGGGCGGGCGCGAAGGTCGCCGACCTGATCTCCGGCCTGCGCCCGCTGCACGGCTTCGGCGGCAACGCGGCGGCGTTCCTGTCCTACCGGCAGGTCAGCACCGAGGCGAAGCACCAGTCGATCACCGTCGCCCGGGCGAACGGCGCCTACGCCGGCGCCGCGCAGGGCCTCAACGCGATCCTCGCCGCGATCGTGACCCTGGCGGCCGGCTGGCTCGCGTTCCGGGGCCAGATCGGCATCGGGCAGCTCGTCATGGCCGTGGGGCTGGCGCAGTTCATCATCGAACCGCTCAAGCTGTTCTCGGAGATGCCGAAATACGTGATGGTCGCGCGCGCGTCGGCCGAGCGGATGGCCCTCGTCCTGGCCGCGCCGCCGGTGATGACCCCGGGACGGGACCGCCCGGCCCCAGGCGGGGACCTGGAGGTCGACTGTGTCCGGTACGGGGCCCTGCGCAAGGTGAAGTTCCGGGTGCCGGCCGGCGAGTTCGTCGCGATCGCCGCCTACCAGCCGCGCGCCGCCGCCGACCTGGCCTCGGTCCTGGCCGTACGCGTCCCGCCCGGCGCGTACGAGGGCGTGGTGCGGATCGGCGGGCGGGAGACGGCGGACCTGGCGATCGAGGCGGTCCGCGAGCACCTGCTGGTGAACCCTTACGACGGGGAGATCTTCGCGGGCACCCTGCGCACGAACATCGACCCGTCGGGGACCAGCCGTATGGTCCCCGAGGCCGTCGCGGCGTCGATGCTGACCGACGTGGTCGCACTTCACCGCGAAGGGCTCGACCACGGCGTCCGCGACCGTGGCGCGAACCTGTCCGGCGGGCAGCGCCAGCGGCTGTCCCTGGCCCGCGCCCTCGCCGCCGACACCGACGTCCTGGTCCTGCACGACCCGACGACGGCGGTGGACGCGGTCACCGAGCAGCTCATCGCCCGTGGCATCGCCGACCTGCGCCGGGGCCGCACCACCGTGGTGATCACCAGCAGCCCGGCCTTCCTGGACGCCGCCGACCGGGTGCTCGTCCTGGACGACGGCGTCATCACCGCCGAGGACACGCACCGGAACCTGCTCACCACCGACGAGCACTACCGCCTGGCCGTGGCCCGCTGACGGCCTACCAGAACCTCACTTCGGGGTAGTCGCCCGACGGCTTGTCCAGCAGCGGCTGACGCTTGCCCTTGAGGTGCAGGTCCAGGAAGGCGGTGACGTACGTGCGAGTGATCTTGAGGGCGCGCTCGCCGTCGATCGGGAACTCCGGCAGGCCGAGCTGCGGCAGCGTCACCGCGTAGTCGACGAAGCTCATGTGCTCGGCGCCGGTCACGGTCAGCCAGCGCTTCCAGTCGCTCTTCACGTGCGGCCAGAACGCGTCCCACGAGCCGTCCTTGCCCCCGGCCTCCGGCTGGTGCCTGGGGTTGCCGATCATCATGAAGGGCTTGTCCAGCGGTTCGGCCGGGATCTGCGGGTTGTAGGTGCCGTCGAGGTTGACCGCGGCCCTGACCCGGCGGGAGGCGGGCAGCAGCTGCGCGGCGCTCTGGCCGCCGACCGAGTGCCCCACCATCGCGATCCGCTTCTCGTCGATCAGCGGGTTCCAGCGCTTGCTGCGCTCCAGCTGCTTCAGGACGAACTCGGTGTCGGCGGCCCGTACGCGAGCCACCTTCTCTCCCGTCTGCGGCGTCTGACCGGCCTTCCCGGCCTCGAAGGTGGTGGTCCGGCCGTCGGGGAAGGTGGTCGCGATCGACTCGTAGGTGTGCTCGATCCCCGCCACCACGTAGCCGCGGCTGGCGAACTCCTCGGCCAGCGAGGTCATCGTCGCGCGGGGCATCGTCATGCCGGGGGACAGGACCACCAGCGGCCGGCCGCCCTTCCGCTTCGACGCGGGAGCGCCGGCGCGGGCGTGCGTCCTGGTCCTGGCGAGCGTGTCCGGCGGTACGTCGGCCAGCCGCGGCTCGCTTCTGATGAGCAGCTCCGATTCCTTCGGCGTGAGGTACGGCGCGGGCTTGCCGCCGCCCTTGCGCGCCGGGTACCAGAGCGAGACCATCAGCTCCCGCGCCTTCACGGTGGGCACCCAGGGGTCGGGACGGCTGGTGTCGATCAGGTGGAGGTCCTGCTTGCCGACAGGGTGTTCGCCGGTCGGCGCCGGCAGGGCGGTCACGGGCACGGCGGTCACGGGGACGGCGGCCTGGGCCGGGAGGGCGGTCAGAGTGGTCAGTGATGCGGAGAGCGCGAGCGCGCTCGCGGCCACGGTCTTCTTCATGTGCTCCACCGTGCCGTGCGATCACGCCGGACCGTCACCGGCGAAGGTCGCGGCGCATCCGCGACTTTCGTAGGGGTGCCGGGGCTTCCCGTGTCGGTTTTCGAAGTCGTCTGCACGGATGTCCGAAGTCCTGTGCACGACGGCTTGCGGGAAGGCACACTGCACAACTAACGCCAAGCTGCAGGAGTGCTCTCCGCCCTGCACATGGGGCAGCGCATGGCGACTGGAACGTCCCTCCGCGCCGGGGCGGGAGAGCCAGTGTCCCCAGTGATCGGCAACGTGACGAGTCAGCTACAAGTCACGTGTAAGTCAGCACGTCTAGACATACATATGTAAGCTAAAACGCCGAATTGTCGCGAGGACGGCATTCCGTTCCTCATCGCCGCGAACGAGCCGGATCATCTCGATACACTGCCGACTCCGTTGAAACGTGGGGAGACGCTTCGCATGGCGCTGGAGATCAGATTCCTCGGCCCGTGGCAGGTCCTGGCCGCCGGCGAACCGGTCCGGTTCGCCGGGCAACGACGGATCGGCGTGCTGGCCAGACTCGCCCTGAACGCCGGGCAGACCGTACACGCCGAGCGGATCCTCACCGACATCTGGGCAGACAGCATCACGGCGACCGCGGCCAAACAACTCCACATCGTGATCTCCAAACTCCGCGAAACCCTCGGACCGCACACCACCGAAGAGATCATCCAGACCACGCAGGGCGGTTACCGGCTCGCGCTCGAACCCGACCACATCGACGCCCACCTGTTCACCCGCCTGGCCAAACGCGCCCGCACCGCCCAGGCGCAAGGAGGCAGGGCCGCCGCGGACGCCCTGTTCCGCACAGCCCTGGAGCTGTGGCGAGGCGAACCCCTGGCCGGGCTGACCGGTGCCTGGGCACGCATCGAAGCCACCCGTTTGGAAGAGGAACACCGCACCGTCCTGGAAGACCACGCCGATCTCCGCCTCGCCGCCGGCGACCACCACGCGCTGGCCACCGACCTGGCCGCGCACGTGCGGGCCCACCCTCTGCGCGAACGCCCCGCTGCCCAGCTCATGCTCGCCCTGCACCGCGCCGGCCGCCCGTCCGAGGCGCTGGCCGTCTACCAGAACACCCGCAAGATCATGGTCTCCGAGCTCGGCATCGAACCCGGCGCCGAAGTACGCCGCCTGCACCAGGCCGTCCTGGTCAATGACCCCGTCCTCGACCTGACCACGCCGGCCCAGCAGGTCACGGTCAGTGGGCCTTACATCCCGGCCGAGCTGCCCGCCGACACCCACACCTTCACCGCCCGCGTCGCCGAGATCGGCCGCCTGCGCACCGCACTCGGCCCCACCGGCAGGCCCGCCGTCACCGTGATCGACGGACCCGGCGGCATCGGCAAATCCGCCCTGGCCGTCCACGTCGCCCACGCCCTGGCCGCCCGGTTCACCGACGGCGTCATCTACCTCAACCTGCACGGATCCACCCCCGGCCTCGCCCCGCTGGCTCCAGCCCGGGCCTTGCGCCACCTGCTGCGCTCCCTGGGCCTGGACGGTGCCGCCGTTCCCACCGACCCGGGCGAGGCCGCCGCCCGCTACCGCTCCTTGACCGCGACCTGCAACCTGCTGCTCATCTTGGACAACGCCCGCGACGTCCACCAGGTCCGCCCGCTCATCCCGGCCGGCCCCGGCTGCCGGGTCCTGATCACCAGCCGGGACCCGCTGGCCACCCTGGACAACGCTACCCACCTCCACCTGGGCACCCTGGATGCCGCCGACGCCGCCGCGCTGCTGTACCGCCTGGCTGGACCCGACCGGGCCCGCGCCGAACCCCAGGCGATCGAACAGGTCGTGCACCTGTGCGGCGGCTTCCCTCTCGCCCTGCGCATCGTCGGCGCCCGCCTGGCCGCCCGCCCCGACTGGACCCTGTCCGACCTGGCCAAACGCCTGGCCGACGCCACCCGCCGCCTGGATGTGCTGGAGTACGCCGACCTGGCCGTACGCGCCAGCATCTCCGTCAGCCACCACCACCTCCGAGAAGAACCCGCCGGCCACGACGCCGCCCACCTGCTGCCCTTGCTCGGGCTGCTCGACCTGCCCAGTCGCACCCCCGCCGCCACCGCCGCCCTGACCGGCTGGCCCCGCCACCGCGCCGAGGCCGCCCTGGAACGCCTTCAAGACGCCCGCCTCCTCGAACCCGCCGGACCCGACCGCTACCAGTTCCACGACCTGGCCGGCCTCTACGCCCGCGAACGCGCACACCAGGACCTGCCGGAGCAGGAACGCACCGCCGCCGTACGGCGCGCGCTCCACCACTACCTGACCACCGCCTGGATGGCGACCACCCTGTTCCACAACGACCCCGTAGTGCGATGCCCCGTTGAGCTACCCGACAACACCTTCAAGGACCCGGCCGAGGCGGGACGATGGGCCCAGGACGAGCGGGACAACTTGCTCGCCGCCGCCCAGCAGGCGCTGGCCGGCCCCGACCCGGAGACCGCCATCGGCCTGGCCATCGGCCTCCACTGGCCTTCCTACTACCAGGGCTGGCACACCCAACTGGCCGACATCTACGCGCGCGCCATCGAGGTGGCCGACCGCATCGGCGCATGGGAGGACAAGGCCCAGCTCCGCAGCTTCCTCGGCTGGGTCTACCGGGACCAGGGTCGTCACGACGCCGGGATCGCGCAGTTGAAGACGGCTCTCACCGACTGGGACCGCGCTGGCCTGCCCAGCCGCAAGGCCGGGGCGTTCAACAACCTCGGCGTCATCCACACACTCGTGGGCCGTCTCGACGAGGCACTCGGCTACTTCGAGTCCGCGTTGAAGCTCAACAACGACGCCGGACGCCCTGGGGCCGCGGCCGCGGTCCGCAACAACCGGATGCACGTCTACTACCGTCAGGGGCGCTTCGACGAAGCGATCGCGGAAGCCCGCCGATTGGTGGAGCTGTGGCAGAAGATGGACCCGCGCGCCGGTGCGGGCTCAGCATACGAATCGCTGGGCGACGCCTGCCGCCACGCCGGCCGCCTGACCGAGGCAATGGAAAGCTACACCACAGCCGTGCGACTGCTCCACGAATCGGGATACCGCCTGAAGGAAGCCGTGTGCCGCTGGAGGCTCGGCACCACGCTGCACGACCTCGGACGGAACGGCGAAGCGCGGAAACAGTGGGCGGAGTCCGTCCGCCTCCTGCGCGAGGCCCGGATACTCACGTCCGGGGAGGCGAGCGAGATCCTCGCCCCGGCCGTGCCGGAAACACCCCAGCCGATCAAGAACATGCTCTGACCGGCAAGGACGTCGCCTAACAGCCGGTCACCCCCAACGCCTACGCCGGTGCGAGATCGGCGGGTGCGAGCGCCGGAACTTCTCCACGATCATTGACTAGCCGTTGTTGGACGGCCCGATCACCAGCAGGTTCGGCATCCGCTGCTTGGCCGGCCAGTCCAGCAGCGTGTGCAACTGCTCCAGTGCCTGGGTGGCGCGGGTGTAGCCGATCCACCGATCCGCCCGGACCCGGGCCAGCCGCTCGGCGGCAGGCAACCGGGCTATCGGCTGGGCGCTTTCATGCAGGTGCGACAGATCCTCCACCCGCCCTGGCTCCAACTTGATCTCGAACTCCGGCGCTATGTCCGGCGTGACGTCCGGCTCGTGGCTCACCACTGCTCGATCACCTCGAACGGCCGCACCGGCTCCCCGTCCGCGCACCCCTCGACCGGCGGTGGAGGTGGCGGCGCAGCTGCTCGCGGCGCGGGCGTCGCCAAGCGGCGCTCGACCTCCCGGCATGGTCGATCAGGAACGCCGTCTCGCTGGTCACCGTCGCGGGGCGGCCGTCGGCCGCGATACCTTCGGTCCACCGCCCGGCCGGGGTCTGGCCCAGCGTGCTGTGTACCTGGCCGTGGTAGGCGGCCGCCGCCAGGGCCAGCCACCGGTTCAGCTCGGCGACGGTCAGCACCGCGCTGGCCTGGCTGTCGTAGCTGCCGCGCTCGGCCGGGTTGGAGAAGGTGGTGCCGGGCAGTTCGTGCACCATTGGGCCGGTACGTCAGCGTGATGCCGTGCTGAGCGCAGCCCCGGCGCAGCGCCTCACTGTGGAACTCGGTGGCGTTGTCCACGTGGATCTCGTGCGGTTTGCCGCTCATCGGCCAGGCCACCGCCTGCAGGCCGAGCCGTTCCAGCCACGGCCGCTTGTCGCACACCGTGTGCGCCAGGCACAGCCCGGCCGACAACGCCGAGGGCGCCTCCAGCGTGACCAACAAGCCGACCACGCACCGGCTGGCCACGTCGATCGCCGCGGTGACGTACGGGCGGCCGATCGGCAGCCGATGCTGCTCATCGACCACCTCCAGGTCGACCGACGTGTGGTCGATCTGCACCTGCTGCAGCAGGCCCTCGATGCTCGGCGGATCGCCACCCGCCGACCGCAGGCGGCGTGCCCCGTCGGCGCCCTTTCGTGCCGTGGCGGCCGCCGCCGGATCCAGCGCCTCAATCCGCCGCTCCAGCGTTTTACGCGCCGGCACCGGCAGCCCACCGGTCCGGCACCGGCGTACGACCTCCCGGTAGACCGCCGCCACCGTGCGCCGCTGCCGGTTCAGATACCGCGCTTCGATGACCTCTCGCAGGATCGCCTCGACCGCCGCCGGCAACCGGCCTTGCCCCCGCCCGCCGCTGGAGCGCCGGGGCAGCAGGTCCGACACGACGCCCTCACCCGCGCGCCACCGGCCCAGCAGCACGTACACCTGACGCTGAGAGATCCCCAGCGCGCCCGCCGCCGCGTCCGCGGCCGCCTATCCCACCCGCGGCTCGGCGGCCAACCGGCCGATTACCTCCGCCTGGCGTACCGCCACGTCCCACGCCTCGTCCGAGGCGGTCAGCACGCCCCGCTCAATGATCTGCGCCCGCCCGCCATCCATGCCCGGACCTCACCGTCGCGCACGCGAGTAGGGGAACATCTGCACCGTAGCGCAGAGAACTACGGACAAGCCGGTGCTTGATAGTCCTCTGCACAGACGCCCGAAGGCCCAGGACAGCCCTGCACACAACTTGGGAAAGTGACATCCCGGTTGACTCCGGGCCCCTGATCACGGACGTTGCTTCTGTGGTCTCATCTTCGCCCAGGGTCCCCGGCCGCAGGGCGGTCGTCCTCATCGCGCTCGGCGCCGTCGTGCTCCTCCTGGCGGGCCTGCCGGCCGTCTACTGGCTGATCCCCCGGAGTCCGGCCAAGCTGACCGCCGTTCCGCAGGGGGCGCTGCCCCAGCAGACCCGGATCTGGGTGATCCTCTGCGGGGCGGGCAGTCCGCAGGAGACCTGCGCCGGCGACTTCGGAGCGGACGGCGTCAAGATCGCGGTCGAGGAGGTGCTCAAGGAGCAGACCTATGTCACGTCGGTCAGGTTCGTCTCCAGCGAGGACGCCTTCCGCTGGAGCAGGCTGGCCAAGCTGCCCGAGGAGATGGCGACCGGTGAGCACGACGGCCCGCAGTGGTTCGAGGTCACCCTGAAGGACTCCGCAACGGCCGATGCGGTGGCGAAGGTCATGGACGACTTCCCCGGCGTCGCCGCCACCACCAAGTTCCCCGTCGACTTCTGGGCGGGTAAGGCGGAGATCAACGTCATGCTCTGCCCGCGCAAGCAGTCGGCCACCCTGCCCGCCGCCTCGTGCACGGGCAGGGGAGCGGCGACGGTGGACGAGAAGCGGGCCATCGGCGAGCTCCTCGGCGCCCTGCCCCAGGTTCAGCGCTTCTACTTCGTCAATCACGCCAGGGCGACACTCGAGGACGACAACCAGAGCACGGTCTTCTCCGCCGGACGGACCCACCCGGACGAGATCGAGGAATCGTTCAAGATCAAGCTGGCCGCGGCGCGGCCCTCGGATGATCTGATCAGGAAACTCAAGGCCATGCCCGGAGTGGCGACGCTCGGGCCGATCTTCCCCTGATTCGGCAAACGCTTGCAGGATGACGCACAAATGGCGGACCGATTCCCGTGATGTCGCCGCCCACAACCTGGGTAAATGCAAAGAAACTGCACAGTCGACGCATTGACGGCTCCGACAAACGGTTGCATAAAGAAGGGAACCGCCAGATCGGAGGCCTGGATCATGCAAAGCAGGACTGCGGGCAGAACCGGCTCGGTGATCGGCGCGTGCGCCGCGGCCGTCGCCATCGCGACGGTCGCGGCGTCGGTGCTGCTGGGAGCGCCGGGCGCCGCCGCGGCGACGCTGTTCGGCGACGACTTCGAGGACGGCGACGCCGCCGGCTGGTCGAAGTCCGGGGGCAGCTGGTCGGTCGTGACCGACGGCTCGCGCGCCTACCGCCAGTCCGGCACCAGCGCCGACGCCCGCGCCGTGGCCGGAGCCGCGTGGACGGGCCAGTCCGTGCAGGCGCGGGTGAAGCCGGTCGCCTTCAACGGCCCAGGCCGCCACGTCGCGGTGCTGGCCAGGGCGCAGAACACCAGCAGCTACTACTACCTGGGACTCGGCGACGCCGGCACGGTCGTGCTCGGCAAGCGCTCCGGCGGCTCGCCCGCGACGCTGGACTCCGCCGCGGCCGCGGTCGGCACCGGCACCTGGTACACGCTGCGCCTGGAGGTCTTCGGCACGACCCTGCGCGGGTTCGTCGACGGTGTGGAGGTCGTCTCGGCCACCGACTCCGCCTTCGCCTCCGGCCGGGCCGGGCTCGCCACCCACTACGCGAGCGCCGTGTTCGACGACGTGCTGGTCAGCGACGTGGGCGGCCCCACGGACCCGCCCACCGGCCCGACCGACCCGCCGACCACGCCCCCGCCCGGCACCTGCGCGTCGCCGGGCTCGCCCACCGGGTTCGCCTCGGTGAACGCCTGGGGGCAGAACGGCACCACCGGAGGCGCCGGCGGACCGGTCGTCGAGGCCGACACCGCCGCCGAACTGCTCTCCGCGATCGGTCAGAGCGGCCCGCTGACCGTCTGCGTACGCGGCATGATCACCGTCCCGGCCGGGATGCACAACGTGACCTCGGACAAGACGATCCTGGGCGTCGGCTCCACGGCCGGCATCAGCGGCGGCGGCCTCAACATCGGCCTGCCCGCCGACGACGCGATCACCTCCCCGCCCGCGGACGCGGTGCACAACGTCATCATCCGCAACCTGCTGTTCAGGAACGCCTCCGACGACTCGGTCAACGTGCAGATGTTCTCCCACCACGTCTGGATCGACCACAACGACTTCGCCGACGGCTACGACGGCCTGCTCGACATCAAGCGCGGCTCCTCGTACGTGACCGTCTCGTGGAACCACACGCACGACCACACCAAGAACATGCTGCTCGGCCACGACGACGACAACGACGCCCAGGACGCCGGCCGGCTGAAGGTCACCTACCACCACAACTGGTTCGACCGGACGCCGCAGCGCAACCCCCGGGTGCGGTTCGGGGAGCCGGTGCACGTGTTCAACAACTACTACGTCTACAACACCGACACCGGGGTGGCCTGCCAGGCCGACGCCGGGTGCCTGGTCGAGGGCAACTACTTCGAGCGCGTCGAGGAGCCGGTGACCAACTCGTACGCGGGCCCCGGCGGCCGGTGCGTCGCGCGGAACAACGTCTTCGTCGACTCCGGAGTCCCCGACTGCGGCGGGACCGTCCAGGAGGCGTCCGCCTACTACGCCTACACGCTGGACGACCCGAACACCGTCAAGGCCACCGTCACAGCCGGCGCCGGCGTCGGCAGGATCTGAGGAGCGCACCGTGCCCGCTCTCCCGCGCAGACCGCTGCGCCTGATCGCCGCCGCCCTGCTGACCATGGCCCTGTCCCCGGCCGCGGCCGCGCCGCCGGTGGTGCCG
>NZ_LAVL01000069.1 GCF_001083785.1 Nonomuraea sp. SBT364 | reverse complement strand
TCATCGGAGGTGCTGTTGGTGGCGACCGCGACGGCGCGGCCGGTGGAGGAGGGGGGTGACGGGCGGGTCCGGCGGGCGCTGGCGATGATCGCGGCCGAGCCGGGGGCGCCGCACAGCGTCGCGTCGCTGGCCCGGGCGGTCGCGTTGTCGCCGTCGCGGTTCGCGCACCTGTTCGCGGCGGAGACCGGGCGGACGCCGATGCGGGCGGTGCGGGAGGCCCGGCTCCGGCATGCGGCGATGCTGCTGGAGGCGACGGATCTGGACGTGGGCCGGGTGGCGTCGGCGTCCGGCTTCGTGAGCCCGTTCCACTTCAGCCGCGCCTTCCGGCAGGAGCACGGCCTGCCGCCGCGCGCCTACCGGGCGCGCGTTCGCCCCTGACCGGCCGCCGGGACGCCAAGCCTCCCGTGCCGCCGTGCCGTGCCGCCGTGCCGCCGGCGTCAGACGTCCACGGGGCCGCCGCTGCGCCAGTAGACGTTCGCCTCGCGCGTCAGCAGGCACTCGTCCACGAGATAGCGGCGCAGCGCGGCGTAGTCGTCGTGGAAGGCGCGCAGCATCACGTTGACGTCCTTCTCCGGATAGCGCACGCCCGGCTCGAACAGCCGGGAGATGTGGCGCAGCACCACGAGCCGCTTGTCGCGCTTCATCGGCATCGTGCGCAGCCGCCCGCCGTCCAGGTAGTTGCGCAGCACCCGGTCCTCGTCGCTCAGCTCCCCGGCCGGTCCGGCGTGCGCCCGCAGCAGCTCACGGAACCGCTCGGGCCTGGCGTGCCACACCCCGGCCTCGTCAGGGGCGGCCAGCCCGCCGCTCTTCAGCCGGTCCAGCGCCCCGGCCGGCGGCTCCCCGGCCGCGCCCAGGACGAGCCCGGCGAACGCCCGCAACGTGTCGTCCTGCGACAGCAGCCCGAGCACTCGTCTGATCTCCGCGTCACTCATCCCTACAATTTTGACCCATGGTCTCCATTGTGGTGTTAACCGCCGCTCTCGCCCTGGGCATCCCCGGCGGCTTCATGCTGTACGAGAAGGACGCGGCCAAGTCGGACCCGAACCCGGAGCACAGCTGGCAGGTGAGCGGCAGGACGTCGGCCA
Source organism: Nonomuraea sp. SBT364 (assembly GCF_001083785.1). GTDB lineage: Bacteria > Actinomycetota > Actinomycetes > Streptosporangiales > Streptosporangiaceae > Nonomuraea. Next base: position 40,065 of record NZ_LAVL01000069.1, on the reverse strand, counting down.
GGCTGGTCGTCAACCCGTGCCAGAAGGCCACGCTCGGCCGCGCCGGGCGCACGGCGGCCAAGACGCTCATCTACACGGCCGTGCCCGACTACTCCAAGTCCGAGCAGGTCATCCTCTACTCGTCCCGGAGCGCCGCGAAGAAGGCGGTGCGGGACCTGCGCGCGGCCGTGCGCGCGTGCGGCTCCGCCGACTACCGCTACTCCTACCGTCCCGTACGGCTCGGCGACGAGGCGGTGTCGGTCACCGGCCAGGCCTACCAGAGCAAGAAGCCGGCCATCGGCGGCGAGCGGGCCGTCGTGACGCGCCGCGCCAACGCGCTGATCGTCTACACGGTGTCCGGCGAGTGGGGCAAGCCGGCCGCCGCCGACTTCAAGCAGCAGTCCAAGGACACCAAGCGCATGCTGAGCAAGATCTGCCGGATCGCCGACTGCTGACTGGAAATGTCCCGATCTTGAGACATTGTCATGACGCGTTGCCGAAGTACGCGACCCGAGAATAAGAGAACAGGCGTGTGCCGGGACGCCCTTGCCAGTCCGTTCCGGCACACGGCTATCTCAGAGCCGGTTGAGCCCCGTCACGTGCACGACCGCGCGCCCCTCCTCGTCGGAGGCGGCCAGGTCGATCTGCGCGTCGATGCCCCAGTCACGGTCGCCCGCCGGGTCCTTGACCGTCTGGCGCACCCTCCACAGGCCGCTCTCCTCCTCGATGCGCAGCAGCGCGGGGCCGCGCGCGTCGGCGTCGGTGAGGATCTCCTCGTGGTCGGCGTAGTAGGCGTCCAGCGCGGCGCCCCAGTCGACGTCGGGGGCCAGCTCCTCCAGCTCGGCCTCCTTCTCCAGCGCGCAGAGCTCGACCAGCCGGAACATCGCGTTGCGCACCAGCACCCGGAAGGCCCGCGGGTTGCCCGTCACCGGGCGCACCTTCGTCTCCAGCGCCTCACGCTCCTCCAGCGCCAGATCGGGGTTGGCGAGCTTCTCCCACTCGTCGATCAGGCTGGAGTCGACCTGGCGGACCAGCTCGCCCAGCCACTCGATGAGGTCGGTCAGGTCCTCGGTCTTCAGGTGCTCGGGCACCGTGCGCGACAGCGTCCGGTAGGCGTCGGCCAGGTAGCGCAGCACCGTGCCCTCCGACCGGGCCAGCTCGTAGAACTGGATGTACTCGCCGAACGTCATCGCCCGCTCGAACATGTCGCGCACCACGGACTTCGGGCTGACCGTGTAGTCGCCCACCCACGGGTGGCCGCGCCGGTAGGTCTCGTACGCGCCGAGCAGCAGGTCGTCGAGCGGCATCGGGTACATGACCTCGGAGAGCGCCTCCATGCGCTCCTCGTACTCCATGCCGTCGGCCTTCATCTGCGCGACCGCCTCGCCCCTGGCCTTCTTCAGCTGGGCCGACAGGATCTGGCGCGGGTCGTCGAGGATCGACTCGACGATGGACACCATGTCGAGCGCGTAGCCCGGCGCCTCTTGGTCGAGCAGGTCGAAGGCGGCCAGCGCGAACGTCGACAGCGCCTGGTTGAGCGCGAAGTCGTCCTGCAGCTGGATCGTCAGCCTGGCGCGCCGGCCCTGCTCGTCGGGCTCGGCCAGCTGCTCGACCACGCCGCCCGCCAGCAGCGACCGGTAGATGGCGATGGCCTGGCTGATGTGCCGGCGCTGCCACTTGCGGTCCTCGTGGTTGTCGGTCAGCAGGTGCTTCATCGCCTGGAAGCAGTCGCCCGGCCGGTTGATCACCGCCAGCAGCATCGCGTTGCTCACCTTGAAGCGCGAGTTGAGCGGCTCGGGCTCGGCCTGCTGGAGCTTCTCGAACGTCTCCTCGCTCCAGCCGACGAACCCCTCCGGCGGCTTCTTGCGGGCGTAGCCGCGCCGCCGCTTCGGATCGTCGCCGATCTTGGCCAGTGCCTTGGCGTTCTCGATGTCGTGCTCGGGCGCCTGGCAGGCCACGTAGCCGATCGTGTCGAACCCGGCCCGGCCCGCCCGCCCGGCGATCTGGTGGAACTCGCGGGCGCGCAGCCGGCGCACCTTGTTGCCGTCGTACTTCGACAGCGCGGTGAACAGCACCGTGCGGATCGGCACGTTGACGCCGACGCCGAGCGTGTCGGTGCCGCAGATGACCTTGAGCAGCCCGGCCTGCGCCAGCCGCTCCACCAGCCGCCGGTATTTCGGCAGCATCCCGGCGTGGTGCACGCCGATGCCGTGGCGCACCAGCCGCGACAGCGCCCGGCCGAAGCGGGTGGTGAACCGGAAGCCGCCGATCATCGCGGCGATGGCCTCCTTCTCCGCCTTGGTGGACATGTTGATGCTCATCAGCGCCTGCGCCCGCTCCATCGCCGCCGCCTGCGTGAAGTGCACGACGTAGACGGGCGCCTGGCCGGTGGAGAGCATCTCCTCCAGCGACTCGTGCAGCGGCGTCATCCGGTAGGAGTAGACCAGCGGGACCGGCCGTTCGGCGTGCTTGACCACGGCCGTCGGCCGCCCGGTGCGCCGGGTCAGGTCGCGCTCGAACATCGACACGTCGCCGAGCGTCGCCGACATCAGGATGAACTGCACGTCCGGCAGCTCCAGCAGCGGCACCTGCCAGGCCCAGCCCCGGTCGGGCTCGGCGTAGAAGTGGAACTCGTCCATCACCACCTGGCCGATGTCGGCGGCGGCGCCGTCGCGTAGCGCCACGTTGGCCAGGATCTCGGCGGTGCAGCAGATGATCGGCGCGCCCGCGTTGACGCTGGCGTCGCCGGTCATCATGCCGACGTTCTCGGTGCCGAAGACGGCGCACAGGTCGAAGAACTTCTCCGACACCAGCGCCTTGATCGGCGCGGTGTAGAAGGTGCGCACGTCCCTGGTCAGGGCGGCGAAGTGGGCGCCGGCGGCCACCAGGCTCTTGCCCGAGCCGGTCGGCGTGGCCAGGATCAGGTTGCTGCCCGACACCACCTCGATCAGCGCCTCCTCCTGCGCCGGATAGAGGGTGAGCCCCCGTTCGGAGTTCCAGGACGCGAAGGCGTCGAAAATGGCGTCGGGATCGGCGTCGATCTCTTCCGGCAGGCGGTCAACGAGAAGGCTCACACCCCTATCCTGCCGAAGTTCACCGCGTGGTCGAACCGGTGGCCTCACATCCGGGCCCGCGGCCCGGTCAGGAGCAGCCCGCCGAGGACCGCGATCACGGCCAGGAACGGCACCCCGCCGGGCGCGAACCCGGACACCGTGAGCGCCAGCAGCCCGCCGCCGGTCAGCGCGGCCGCCCCCAGCGCCGTCGCCCAGGTCGCCCGGCCGTACGGCAGCGCGGGTGGCTCCTCGAACCGGGAGAACCAGCGCAGCAGCGGCCACAGCAGCAGGCACAGCGCGCCGAACCACAACGGCCACCCGGCCAGCCAGAACGCGCTCCCCGGCGCGGGCGTCTCGACGCGCATCCCCACCACGACCACGCCCGTGACCGCGAACAGCGCCGGCATGTGCCACAGGTACGCCGTCATGATGCGCGGCCCCGCCCAGGCCAGCACCCGCTTCAGCGGCAGCCGCACGATCCACGGCCGCAGCAGCGCAGCCAGCCCGACCTGCCCGAAGGAGACGGCCAGCATCGCCAGCGTGGGCGGCGCCATGTTCGACATCTCCGCCCCGGGCAGCCCGATCATGCTGCCGGGGTAGGGGCCGTAGGCCACCAGCAGCGCCGCCGCGCCGAAGCCGCCCGCGCTCATGAGGGCCGGCAGCCGCAGCCGTCCTTCGGCGTACAGGAACCCGAGCTGGTGCACCGCCAGCCACACGAACACGATGTTGGCGTAGCCCAGCGCGTCCACGCCGGAGGTGAAGCGCGCCACGTCGGTCAGCACCGCCCCCGCCGACAGCGCCGCCACCACCCGCCATCCGTGCGCGGCGTGCAGCCGCAGCAGGTACGGCGTCGCCGTGACCGCGATCAGGTAGACGGCCAGGAACCACAGGAGCTGGCCGGTGAGCCGCGCCCCCACCTCCAGCGGCTGCGCCGGCACACCCAGCGTGAGCAGCACGTGGGGCAGCGGCAGCCACACCGCCGCCAGCGGCAGCAGCGGCCAGGCCAGCCGGCGCACCCGGGTGACCACCCACTGCGGCCCGCCGTGCGCCGCCCGGCCGAAGCTGATCGCGTTGGCCGCGCCGCCCGCGAAGAACACCAGCGGCATCACCTGGCTGATCCACGTCACCGCCCACACGCCCGGCATGGCCAGCGCGTTGCCCGTGGTCAGCCGCGCCCCGTCGTAGTCCAGCACCGGGATCGTCCAGTGCTGCAGCACCACCAGCGCCATCCCGAACACGCGCAGGATGTCGATGAACGGATCCCTGGCCCGGCGCGGTGAACCGGTGCGTGCCGGTGCGGGCCGCTCCAGCAGGACGGTCATGGAAGCCTCGTTTCATCGGGGGGCGGGTGATGCCTCAAGGCTTCCGTCCGGGCAGCTCAAGCGCACTGCCGGGAACCGCCGTCTTGCGGTCGCCCCATCACCACCCCGGAGGTGGGGCTGGCCCTACCATCGGCAGACCGGCGCACCGGTTCGAAAAGGGTGCCGCCGGGATCTAGCGTGGGGGCATGCGCTCCCTGATGAGGCGGGTCCTGCTGGACACCCGCTACACCCTGGTGGGGTTCCCCACCACCGTGATCGGCTTCGCCGTCGCCCTGGCCGGCCTGGCAGCGGGCGTGGGCAGCGCCGTGGTGTGGATCGGCGTGCCGGTGCTCGCGGGCACCCTCATGGCGGCCCGGGGCTTCGCCGACGCGGAGCGCGGCTGGCTGTCGGACGTGCTCAAGCGGCCCCCGGTGCGGCCCCGCTACAAGCCCGCGCCGGCGGGCGCGGGCCGCTTCCGCCGGATCGTCAACCCGCTCACCAGCGGGCAGTCCTGGCTCGACCTGCTGCACGCCATCGTGAACTTCCCGCCGGCGCTGCTCGCGTTCGTGCTCACCCTGGTCTTCTGGGCGCTGCCGATCACCGGCCTGACGTACCCGATCTACGGGCTCATCACCTCGCGCATCGAGAACAACGTGGAGCTGCCCGAGCTGCTCGGCCTCGGCGAGGGCTACCTGGTCAACTCGATCTTCTACGTGGCGCTGGGGCTGCTGTTCCTGCTCATCATGCCGTTCACGGTGCGCGGGGCGGCGCTGCTGCGCGCCGGGCTCGGCCGGGCGCTGCTCACCGGCGTAGCCGAGTTGCAGGAGCGCATCGACGACCTGGCCCAGGGCCGCGCCGCCGCCGTGTCGGCCGAGGCCAACGCGCTGCGCAAGCTGGAGCGCGACATCCACGACGGGCCGCAGCAGCGCCTGGTGTCGCTGGCCATGGAGCTGTCGCGGGCCCAGCGCCAGCTCGCCAAGGATCCCGAGGCGGCCCAGGCCACGCTCACCTCCGCGATCTCCGCCACCCGCGAGACGCTGGACGAGCTGCGCGCGCTCTCCCGCGGCATCGCGCCGCCCATCCTGTCCGACCGCGGCCTGGCCCCGCTGCTCGCCGCCCTGGCCGGGCGCTCGATCGTGCCGGTTGAGCTCGACGTGAGCGCCACGGACCGCTACGAGGCCGCCGTGGAGAACGCCGTCTACTTCGTCGTCGCCGAGACTCTCACCAACGTCGCCAAGCACAGCAAGGCGACCGTCTGCACCGTCCGGCTCACCCACACCGGTAGCTCGCTGCTGCTGACCATCGTGGATGATGGGGTCGGCGGCGCACACGTCGCCAAGGGACATGGTCTCGCCGGGCTTGCCGACCGGCTCCGCGCCGTCGACGGGGAGTTCGAGGTGCGCTCGCCCGACGGCGGGCCGACGGTGATAGCAGCGGAGGTACCGTGCGCGTAGTCGTGGCCGATGACGCGGTCTTGATCAGGGAGGGCCTGGTCAGGCTGCTCGAAGAGTTCGGCTGCGAGGTGGTCGCGACCGTCGGTGACGGCGACGGCCTCGTCGAGGCGGTGGCCGAGCACCGGCCCGACGTGTCGGTGGTGGACGTGCGCATGCCGCCGTCCTTCACCGACGAGGGGCTGCGGGCCGCCGTGGAGGCGCGCCGCCGGGTGCCGGGCGCGCCGGTGCTCATCCTGTCGCAGTACGTCGAGGTCTCCTACGCCGACGACCTGCTCGCCGACGCCCGGGGCGCGGTGGGCTACCTGCTCAAGGACCGGGTCGTCGACGTGGACGAGTTCCTCGAGGGCCTGCGGCGGGTCGCCGCGGGCGGGACCGTGTTCGATCCGCAGGTGGTGTCGCAGTTGATGGTGCGCAGGCGCAAGGACGACCCGCTGGCCCAGCTCACGCCCCGTGAGCGTGAGGTGCTCGGCCTGATGGCGGAGGGCAAGTCCAACCCCGCGATCGGCCGCCAGCTCGTGATCAGCGACGGAGCCGTGGAGAAGCACATCAGGAGCATCTTCAGCAAGCTCGGCCTCTACGCCGACGACAGCGACCAGCATCGGCGCGTGCTCGCGGTCCTCGCCTACCTGCGTTCGTGACCGCCCGGCCCTCCCGGAGCGACTCCGGGGAGGTCCCTGGCGCGGGCGTCGCGGATCTCCGGGAGACGGCCGGTGGTGCGGAGGGGTGTGCCGGTCTCCAGGAGTGTTGCCGGCCGGTCCGCGCGGCGCTGCGCGCGGACCTGGCCGCCCGGCCTGTCAGCCGAGCGCGTCGACCAGCTTCTTGCGCTGCTGGGCGCCCAGGCCGCCGAGGCGGCGCTTCTCGTCGACGCCCGCCTCCTCCATGAGCGCGGTGGCCTTGGCCGGGCCGACGCCCTTGACGGCGCGCAGCGCCTGCGACACCTTGATCTTCTTCGCGATGTCGTCGTCGCGCTCCAGCAGCTGCGAGAACGACAGCTCGCCGGTCTTGACCTTGGCGAGCAGGGCGGTGCGGGCGGCGCGAGCCTCCGCGGCCTTCTCCAGCGCTGCCTTACGCTGCTCTGGGGTGAGAGTGGGAAGTGCCATCTGTTGTTCTCTCCTCGGGGAGTTGACGATCGGGGTTTCTGTTACCCGTAGTGCAGTGGCTAATCATGGCGGATACCAGCGGTTCGTGTTGCCCAAAGCGCCCGGTCAACGTGTCCGCCACACCGAGGCGGCCGCTTCGGCGCACGCCTGGTCCTGCTCCGGCGTGCCGCCGCTGACCCCCACGCCGCCGGCCACGCACCCGCTCCCGCCGTAGCCCGGCCACAGCGGCAGGCCGCCCGCCGTACGCTCGTACGGCTCCGCGCCGGGACCGCCCGTCCCGGCCAGTTCGGCCGTCGGCCTGCGGTGGGCCACCGCGGCGCACGCCCGGCCCGGCGCCAGCGTCGTGCCGGCGAACCCCGCACCCGCCATACGCTGGAACGACACCAGATGGCCGCCCGAGTCGACCACCGCCACGGAGATCGCCGAACCCTCCCGGGCGGCCTGCCGCAACGCCGCCTCGCACATGCGCAACGCGATCTCCAGATCCACCGGCCGTCCCTCCAGCTTCAGGTCTCCTGCCTGCTCGACGCGTCACCGCCGTCCCCGGTGCACAGACCGGGCGATATCCCCGCGCTGTTCACATGCCGGATGGTCGTTTTCAGCCCTGGCGGGTGGTTTGCATCACACTCTGCTTCCGGGCGTGTCGCGGGCCGGCCAGGCGGCCAGGCCGTCCGTGGTGAGAAAGGCGTCGAAGACCGACTCCATGGCGCCCAGCAGCGAGCCCCGCCGGCCCAGCGCGGACGGGGTGATGAGCGGCGGGCGTTCGCGGCGGATCGTCATCAGGCCGTTCCGGCACGCCTCGGCGAGTACCGCCCCGGCGCGGTCGTGCAGGTCGGCGCCCAGGCCGGAGAGCGCTACCACCTCCGGGTCGTGCGCGTTGACCAGGGCGGCCACGCCGCGGCCGAGCGTGCGCGCGGCGGCCGCCAGCGCCCGCGCCGCCTCGGCCTCGCCCGCCTCGGCCCGGGCCAGGATCAGCTCGGCCTGCTCGCGGCCCCGGCCGCCGCCGTGGGGCAGGCCCATGTGGCGCAGCAGCGCGTTCGCGCCGACCTCCAGCGCCCAGCAGCCGGTCGCGCCGCACGGGCATGGCATCGCGCCGCCGGTCAGCGGCATGTGGCCGAACTCGGCGCCCATCCCGCCGGCCCCCTCCAGCGGCCGGCCGCCGACGATCAGCACGCCGCCTAGGTCGAAGTCCACATGGATGTGCAGGCCGACCTCGACGCCGCGCAGCAGCCCGCGCCTGGCCTCCGCCAGCCCGGCCAGCGCCGTGTCGTTACCGACCCGTACCCAGCCGGGTGGCAGGCCCAGCAGCGCGGGCACGTCCACCGAGCGCCAGCCGAGGTGCGAGACGTCCACCCGGCCGCCGGCGGCCACCGGACCGGCCACCGACACGCCGGCGCCCACGGCCCGCGCGCCGTAGCGGGCCCGGTGCTCGCGCATCGCCGCGCCCAGCGGCCCCAGCGCGTCCTCCGGCGTGCCGTCGTGGCCGCGCACGGCCAGCACGGAGACGCGGCCGCCCAGCTCGCACGCCGCCAGCTCCCAGGCGTCCTCCCGCAGGTCGGCCGCCAGCACGACGGGGCCGCGCGGATGCGGCCCCGGCACCATCGTCGGGCGGCCCCGCGCGTGCTCGGGAGCCGGCTCCTCGTGCAGCAGCTCGTCCTCGGCCAGCCCGCCGACCAGAACCGACGCGGTGCCCCTGGCCAGCTCCAGGTCGCGGGTGAGCCGCGACCTGGTCAGCGTCGCCCCGCAGTCGTGCACGGCCCGCAGCAGGCGCACCCGGTTGTGCGCCCGGAGCTGGCCGCTCGTCGTCGCTCCACCATTCCCAGACATCGTGACACTCATTATGCTCTAGACGTGAACAAAAGACACGATGACGCACGACGTGCCCGTATCGGGGTGTTCGGGTTCTTCTTCCTGGCGGGATTGGTCATGGGCCTGTGGGCCGCGGGGCTGCCGTCCCTGAACGACCGGCTGGAGCTCGGCCCGGCCAGGCTCGGCAGCGTGCTCCTGCTGATCTCGGGCGGCGCGCTGGTGTCGATGCTCGTGGCCGGGCCGCTGGTGGACAAGTGGTCGAGCCGGGCGGTGAGCTGGTTCGCCGGGCCGGTGTCGGCGCTGGTGCTGCTCGGGCCGGCGCTCGCGCCGAGCTACCCGGCGCTGGCGGCGCTGGCGGTGCTGTTCGGCATGGGGCTGGGCGTCACCGAGGTGGCCATGAACGCCCACTCGGTCGAGGTGGAGCGGCTTTACGCACGGCCGATCATCTCGGCGTTCCACGGCACCTGGAGCCTCGGCGGGGCGGCCGGAGGCGCGATCACCGCCCTCGCCCTGCAGACCGGGCTGGACGCCCAGACGCTGCTCGTCGCGGCGGCCGTGGTGGTGCCGTTCCTGTACCTGCCCGCGGCGCGGCTGCTGCTGCCGGACCCGCCCCGGCACGCCGCCGAACAGGAGGCCACCCGGTCCGGGTCGCCGCTGAAGTGGGGGCTGATCGCGCTGCTCGGCGTCGCCGCGTTCGCCGGGCACCTGGCCGAGGGCGCCGCCATCGACTGGGCCGCGCTGCACGCCCGCTGGGTCCTGGACGCGGACCCGGCCGCCGCGCCGCTCGCCTACACGGTCTTCGCCGTCGCCATGACGACCATCCGGCTGCTGGGCGACCCGATCCGGGCGCGGCTCGGCTCCGTCCGCACCATCCAGCTCGCCGGCCTGCTGGCCACCTGCGGATACGTGCTCGTGCTGGCCGCGCCCGTGACCGGCTCCCTCGCGGTCGTGTGCGCCTGGACCGGCTGGGCCCTGGCGGGGGTCGGCCTGGCCACCGTCGTGCCGGTCATCTTCAGCGCGGTCGGCGCCGCGGGCGGGCCCGTGGGCAAGGCGCTGTCCTTGGTGACGGCCTTCGGCTACAGCGGGCTGCTGGTCGGCCCCGCCGTGCTCGGGTACGTCGCCGAGGCCTCCTCCCTGCCGATCGCCCTGATCGTGCCCGCCGTGCTGTCGGCCGCCGTGGCCTTCACCGGCGCCCCGTCCATCCGTTCCCTCGCCAAGCTGTCGGCCACCCCCGAGCCGGTGCCCGCCGCGGCCCGCGACTGACGCTCGCCGATGCGGGCCTTCCGGGAGAGCTGACCGCGGACAGCTCTCCCGCTTCCCCCGATTTGAGAATCAAGCCCCTGACCTGGTGTTATGGGATCGTGACTTGACCCTGCGGTTACGGGGCTGTTTCATGTGCCAAACGCCGTAAACGTTTACAGCAATGTGTCTGAAATCGTTTACGAACTTGGAAGGACAGCCTTGGCCGACGGACCCACGATCACCACGATCGCCGAGCGCGCCGGTGTCTCCATCGCCTCGGTGTCGCGGGTGCTCAACGGCCTGCCGACCAGGCAGGAAACCGTGCGCAAGGTGATGGCCGCCGCCGACGAGCTGGGATATGTGCGCAACGCCGTAGCCCGCTCACTCAAGTCGCGCCGCACCCACCAGGTCGCCTTCGCCATGGCCGACGTCGGCAACCCGGCCTACCTGGCCATGCTGCGGCAGATCCAGCCGGTGCTCAAGGCCGCCGGCTACCGGCTCGTGCTGCACTCCACCGACGCCGTGGCCGCCGACGAGATCGACGTGCTGCACAGCCTCGGCGAGCGCTACGTCGACGGGCTGATCATGAGCCCGCTGCGGGTCACCGAGCAGCACCTGGAGATGCTGCGCGGCGCCCGCGCCCCGGTCGTGATCATCGGGTCGGTGCCGGAGGGCACCCCGGTCGACAACGTGCGCGCCGACTCGCGCACCGGCGTGAAGCTGGCCGTCGACCACCTGCACGCGCTCGGGCGGCGGCGCATCGGCATGGTCAACGGCCCGCTCGACACCGTGCCCGGCGCGGCCCGCGGCGCCGCCTACCGTGAGGCGCTGGAGACGCTCGGCCTGCCCTACGACGAAAGCCTGGTCGAGATCGGCGACTTCTACCGCGCCGAGGGCGGCCGGGCGGTGGCCGAACTGCTCCGCCGGGCCCCGGAGGTCGACGCGCTCATGTGCGCCAACGACCTCATCGCGCTCGGCGCGCTGGACGTGCTGCGCGCCGCCGGCCGGCGGGTGCCGCAGGACGTGGCCGTGGTGGGCATGGACGACACCGACCTAGCCGCGGCCTCCTGGCCGTCGCTGACGAGCGTCTCCCTGGGCTCGGCCGAGCGTGGCAAGGCCGCCGCCGAGCTGCTGCTCGACCGGCTGCGGCACGGCGACCGCGAGCCCCGCCTGGTCACCGTCCCGCCCCGCCTGGCGGTACGCGCCTCGACGACGGGGGAGGAGCCCGCGCCGTACCGGGCGGAGGGGCGTCCGCGGGCCGGGCGGACCCGGCGGTCCGGGGCGGCAGGCCGTACACGAGCTGACGAGATGGAGGGGGGCAGGTCATGACGGCCACCGCGACGAAGCCGGCGCCGCCGGCGCGGCACGCGCGCGGCCGGCAGCGGCCGCGGCACAACCGCGAGATGTGGGTGCTGATGCTGCCGGCGCTGGTGCCGGTGGTGCTGTTCAGCGTGGGCCCGCTGCTGTACGGGATCGGGCTGGCGTTCACCGACGCCGAGGCCGGGCGCAACCACGAGACGACTTTCGTGGGCCTGGCCAACTTCGTCGACCTGCTCGGCGACGACGACTTCTGGTCGTCGATGCGCATCGGCCTGATCTGGTCGGTGACGGTGACGGTGCTGCAGTTCCTCGCCTCACTGGGGCTGGCGCTGCTGCTCAACCAGAAGCTGTTCCTGCGCGGCCTGGCCAGGGTGCTGGCCGTGGTGCCGTGGGCGATGCCGCCGGTGGTCATCGGCCTGATGTGGCGGCTGGTCTACCACCCCGACGCGGGCATCGTGAACAGCACGCTCGGCACCGACATCAACTGGCTGGCCGACTTCTCCTGGGCGCTGCCCGCGATCATCGTCATGGGCATCTGGAGCGGCATGCCGCAGACCACCGTGGTGCTGCTGGCCGGCCTGCAGAACGTGCCCAAGGAGCTGTACGAGGCCGGCGCGATGGACGGGGCGGGCACCTGGCGCAAGTTCTGGAGCATCACGCTGCCCCAGCTGCGCCCGATCATCGTCACCATCACCTCGCTCGACTTCGTGTGGAACGTCAACCAGTTCAGCCTGGTCTACGTGCTCACGCAGGGCGGGCCCGGCGGGCAGACGCGGCTGCCGATGCTGTTCGCCTACGAGGAGGCGTTCCGCTACGGCTTCTTCGGCTACGCGGCCGCGCTCGGCGTCAGCATCGTGATCGTGGTGCTGGCCCTGCTCGGCGTCTATCTGTGGCGGCAACTGAGGGAGGCGTCATGAGAAAGATCCCCCAGTACGCCGCGCTGCTGGCGTACATGGTGTTCCTGGCGTTCCCGCTGGTGTGGCTACTGTCGACGGCGCTGAAGACGCCGCAGGAGATGGCCGGCCTCGACCCCACGTGGATCCCGGCGGACCCGACCCTGGCCAACTTCTCCGACGCGTTCGGCGAGCAGGACCTGATCGGGGCCGGGCTGCGCAGCCTGATCGTGGCGCTGGCCAGCTCGGCGCTGACGGTGGCCGTGGCGCTGCCCGCCTCCTACGCGCTGGCCCGCTACCAGGGCGTGCTCAAGCGCGTGGCGCTCGGCTGGGTCCTGGTCAGCCAGGTCTTCCCGTTCATCCTGATCATCATTCCGCTGTTCATGGTGCTGCGGCAGCTCGACCTGGTGAACACCCTGCTGGGGCTCATCGTCGTGCACGTGACGTTCACGCTGCCGTTCGCGCTGTGGATGCTCCAGGGCTACGTGCGGTCGGTGCCGCGCGAGCTGGAGGAGGCCGCGTCCGTCGACGGCGCGACCCGCCTGCGGGCGATCATCAGCGTCGTCGCGCCGCTGCTCGCGCCCGGCGTGGTGGCGACCCTGCTGTTCTCGTTCATCTCCTCGTGGAACGAGTTCCTGTTCGCGCTCGTGGTCCTGAAGGACCCGGACGTGATGACGCTCCCCCTGACGCTGGTGAGGTTCACCGGCCCGGAGGGCGTGTCGAGGCTCGGCCCGCTCGCCGCGGCGTCGCTCATGGCGACGATCCCGAGCCTGATCTTTTTCGCAATCATCCAGCGCAGGCTGAGGTCAGGTCTGATGGCCGGCGCTGTGAAGGGCTAGGAGGGCTCACATGCGTATCAAATCCGCGTTGGCTGCGGCGGCGGTCGTCGCGCTGGCCGCCGGGTGCGGCGGTGGCGGCGGGGACAGCGGGTCCTCCGAGAAGCCGGGCCAGCCGGTCAAGCTCGACTTCCTCAGCCTCGCCTGGCAGAAGGAGTCGGTCGCGGCCAACAAGCAGCTCGTCGACGAGTGGAACAAGGCCAACCCGAACATCCAGGTCACCTACGTCCAGGGGAGCTGGGACAACGTCAACGACCAGCTCGTCACCTCCTTCGAGGGCGGCGACGCGCCGGACGTCATCCACGACGACTCCCCGGCGCTGTCCGGCTTCGCCTCCAAGGGCTACCTGCTGGAACTGACCGACAAGCTGCCGGCCGAGCTCAAGAGCGACATCCCGCAGGCCGCCTGGGACACCGTCACCTTCGACGACGGCAAGGGCAACCAGGGGATCTACGGCGTGCCGTTCCTGCAGGAGTCGCAGGTCATCATCGCCAACAAGAAGCTCCTGGACGCGGCCAAGGTGCGCATCCCCACCACGGACGAGCCGTGGACGTGGGACGAGTTCGCCGAGGTCAGCAAGAAGCTCACCAAGGGCGACACCTACGGCGTCGCCTGGCCGATGAAGTCGCCGGTCAACAAGACGCTCAACCTGGCGCTCAACTTCGGCGGCACCTTCTTCCAGACCGGCGCCGACGGCAAGACCACCGTCAAGGTCGGCGCCGAGGAGAAGGAAGTCCTGCAGCGCATCCACGACCAGCTCTACAAGGACAAGACGGCCGACACCTCGGCGCTCGGCATGGGCACCGCCGACCCGCTGCCCGGCTTCTTCGCCGACAAGTACGCGATGCTGCCCGTCGGCGTCTACCTGCGCCAGCAGGTCGCCGAGCAGGCGCCGGACGGATTCGAGTGGGTGACGCTGCCGCCGCTCAAGGGCACCACCACCGAGCAGGGCGCGGTCTCCCAGACGCTGTCCGTCGCCGCCGACAGCGAGCACCCGGAGGAGGCCATGAAGTTCATGGCGTTCTTCCTCAACGGCCCCAACCAGGCCAAGCTCGCCAAGGGCGACTGGCTGCTGCCGACCTCGCAGAAGGCCGCCGCCGACCCGGCCATCACCACCGAGGAGAACGGCTGGGACGTGGCCACCGGCACCGCCAAGAGCCTCGTCGTGGCGCCGTTCCTCAAGGTGAACGGGTTCGACGAGTGGAAGAGCAAGGTGGCCACGCCGGTGCTGCAGGAGTTCTTCGCCAACAAGATCAGCCTGGACGAGGCGGGCAAGCGGCTCGTCGAGGAGGGCAACGAGGTGCTGGAGCGGTACCAGCGGTGACGTATCGCGACAGGGCCCGGGGGTGTCTGCTCGGCCTCGCGGCCGGCGACGCCCTCGGGGCGCCCGCCGAGAACCTGACCCCCGCCGAGATCCGCCGCCGCTGGGGGCGGCTCACCGAGATCGAGGGCGGCGGCACCGACGACACCGAGTACGCCATCTTCGCGGCCTCGCTGCTGGTGGCGCACGGGCACGACCTGACCCCGGCCGACGTGGCCGCCGCCTACCGGGAGCGGATCATCCCGCTGGTGACCGGTCCGATGCGCGGCGCCGGGTTCTCCGAGCTCGGCACCATCGAGGCGCTGCGCCGGGGGCTGGAGCCGCCGCTGACCGGCATGGTCCACCAGCACGGCTGGTCCGACGGGCTGGCCATGCGGGCCGCGCCTTACGGGGTGTTCTGCCCCGGCGACCCGGCGGAGGCGGCCCGGCTGGTGGAGCAGGACGGCCTGGTCAGCCAGTCGGGTGAAGGCATACTCGGCGGCCGCGCGGTCGCCGGGGCGGTCGCCGCCGCCATGGGCGGCGCCGCGCCGCGCGACGTGGTGGACGCCGCGCTCGCGGTGGTGCCCGCCGACTCGTGGACGGCCCGCGCGATCACCCGCGCCCGCGCGGCGCTGGAACGGTCCGGCGCCGGGGACGGTGCTGGGGACGGTGCTGGGGACGGGCCGCTGGTCGAGGCGCTGCACGAGGCCGTCGTCGTACGGCACTACCCGTGGACCGACGTGGCGCCGGAGGCCGTGGCGCTGGCGCTGGCCGCCTATCTGGCCGGTGACGGCGACGTGGAGGCGTCGGTGACGTTCGGGGTGAGCCTCGGCCGCGACGCCGACACCATCGGCGCCATCGCCGGCGCCGTCGCGGGCGCGACCTCGGGAGAGAGCGGCGTGCCCGCCCGATGGGCGGCCCGCATCGGCCCGGTGACCGGCAAGTGCCTGCCCGTCGTCGCCGGGAAGCACGTGCTGGACACCGCGGACGAACTGGCAGACGCGAGAGGACGCTGAGGACGATGTCGGGGGACAGGATCACGGGGGCCTTCGTCGGGCTCGCCGTGGGCGACGCCGCGGGCTGGCCCGCGACCAGGCACCGGGCGGCGCTGCACGCGCCGTGGAGCCGGCGCCTGCACCGCGAGCTCGACGCGTTCGCCGAGGAGCACAAGGTCACGACGCTGCCGGTGCCGTTCGCGCTCAACCAGCCGATCGCGCCGCTGGCCATGGGCCCGTCCGACGACGCCGAATGGCTCGCCTGGACGGCGCTCACCGCCGCCCGGCCCAGGGCGGAGGCGTTCCGCGCGCTGGCCGGCCGTGACGACATCCGGGCGCGCGTGTCCGTGGCGACCGCGCTGGACAACCTGGCCAGGGGCGTCGAACCGCCCGCCAGCGGCCACGACAACCCGCACCACTTCGACGACGCGGCCGCCGTCCGGGCGGTCGCCTTCGGCGCGCTCGGCCGCGACCCCGGCGAGGACGCCCGGGTGACGAACGCCGGCGACGGCGTCCTCGGCGCGCTCGCCATGGCGGCGGCCGTGGCCGAGGCGGTGGCGACGGGCTCGGCGGCCAAGGCCGTGCGGGCCGCGCTGGACGTCCTGCCGGGCGACACCGCCATCGGGCACAACGCCCGCGTGGCGCTGGAGGCCGCCCGCGCCGCGGGCGACCCGTTCGCGGCGGTGCCGGCGCTCGACGCCGCGCTGCTCGACCACGTCTACAGCTACGGGGTGGGCGCCGCGCAGACGGTGCCCGTGGCGCTGGCCCTGACCGAGGCGGCCCAGGGGGCGCTCGGCCGGGCCGTGCCGGCGGCGGCCTGCCTGGCCGCGCTCGCCGACTCCGCGCCGGCGCTGACCGGCGCGCTCACCGGGGCCTGCGGAGGGTACGGTGCGATCCCGGAGGGGTGGACCGCACCGGCCCGCAGGCTCGCGGGCTGCTGCCTGCCCGAACTGGCAGGCCAGGATCTCATCGACATTGTGGAGGGACTTTCATGACGCCGCTTGACGACAGGGCGATCGGCTGCGTGGCGGGGGCGGCGGTCGGTGACGCGCTGGGCGGCGCCACCGAGGGCTGGACCCCCGAGCAGATCGTCGAACGCTACGGCGGCCAGGTCGAGGGCATCGTGCCGCCGTTCAACGAGGACTGGCGCAACGCCCGCCCCATCGCGCCCTACCACAAGGGCGACGGCCACATCACCGACGACACCCTGATGACGCACGCGCTGATCCGCGTCTACGAGAAGGTCGGCGACCACCTGGGCGCGTACGCGATGGCCGAGCACATGGTGCCCGAGCTGATGGGGCGGCGCCAGTGGATCCCCGAGCTGGAGGCCGAGGCGCTGCCGCTGCAGCGGATCTTCCTGGCGGAGAAGTGGATCGTGGCCCGGCTGCACTACGGCCACGTCGACCCGCGTGAGGCCGGTGTCGGCAACATCGTCAACTGCGGCGCGGCCATGTACGTCGCGCCGGTCGGCATCGTCAACGCCGCCGACCCCGACGCCGCCTACGCCGAGGCCGTCGACCTGACCGGCGCCCACCAGTCCAGCTACGGCCGCGAGGCCGCCGGCGTCCTGCCGGCCGCCGTGGCCGAGGCCATGCGTCCCGGCGCCACCGCCGACTCCGTCGTCGCCGCGTGCCTGCGCCTGGCCAAGGACGGCACCCGCGCCGCCATCGAGGCCGTCTGCGAGGCGGCCCGGGGGCTGGGCCACTGGGACGGCTCGTTCGCCACGCTGCGCGCCGCCATGCGCCCGTACGACACCGTCGCCGACACCTACCGCGACCAGGGGCTGGGCGCGCGCCGCCCGAGCCGCACGCACAGCATCGAGGAGCTGCCGCTGGCGCTGGCCTTCCTGCTCATCGCCAAGGGCGACTTCCGCGACACCGTGCTCGGCGGCGTCAACTACGGCCGCGACGCCGACTCCATCGCCTCCATGGGCGGCGCGATCGCCGGCGCGCTCGGCGGTATCGCCGCCGTACCGGTTGAGTGGGTCGAGCGAGTGGGTACGGCAAGCCGCACCGATCTCGTGGGACCGGGCCGCGCCATCGCGGAGGTGGCCCGCCGCGTCCACGCCGGCGACGTGGCGCGCCGCCGCGCCCACGAGGCCGCCTTCGCCGGTCTCCTGGAGGATTGATGATCCGGCTGACCTGGGTGCAGCCCGAGGACCTGGTGGGGCACGAGCTCCGCCAGGCCGCCGAGGACGGCAGGGACGCGCGTGCCGTCGCCGCCCGGTGGCACGCCGCCGGCGGCCATGACGCGCCGCCGCGCGCCGGCGCCTCCGAGCCCGGGGCCCAGCGGCTGCGCGGCCTGGCCGAGGAGCTGCTGGACGAGCTCGCCGGGCTGACGTCGCCGCTGGACGAGCCGGACGACCTGATCGCCGTCATCGCCGCCTGCCCCGACTGGCCGCAGCCGCACCCCAGCTTCGTCGTCTCCCGCGACCGGGTGCTGGGCGCCTGGCAGGGCCGGGCGGCGGGCTGCGTGCTGGGCAAGCCGGTGGAGAAGATCCCGCGCCAGGGCATCAGGGAGATCGCCGAGGCCACCGGCAACTGGCCGATCCGCGGCTGGTTCACCGCCGAGGGCCTGCCCGCGGAGGTGGCCGGGCGGTGGCCGTGGAACCGGCGCAGCGCCGTCAACTCCCTGGCCGAGAACATCGACGGCATCCCGGAGGACGACGACCTCAACTACCCGCTGCTGGCCCTGTCCGTGCTGGAACGGCACGGGCGCGGCTTCACCACCGGCGACGTGGCCAAGCTGTGGCTGGACGAGTTGCCGGCCGGGCGCACCTTCACCGCCGAGCGGGTCGCCTACCGCAACCTGCTGGCGGGCTTCGAGCCGCCGGGGACCGCCACCTACCGCAACCCGTTCCGGGAGTGGATCGGCGCGCTGATCAGGGCCGACGTGTACGGGTGGATCAACCCGGGCGACCCGGGGACGGCGGCCGAGTACGCCTGGCGCGACGCGCGGCTCACGCACACCGCCAACGGCCTCTACGGCGCGATGTTCGTGGCCGCCATGTGCGCCTCCTCGATGGTCGCCGGCACCGTGGAGGAGGTCGTCGAGGCCGGGCTGTCCGTGGTGCCGCCGCGCTCCCGGCTGTACCGGGCGATCCGTGAGGCGGTGGACGACGCCGCCCGGGAGAGCGACTTCGAGCGCGTCGTCGACCGCCTGCACGAGCGGCACCGCGGCCTGCACTGGGTGCACACGATCAACAACGCCGCCCTCGTCGCCGCCACGCTGGTGCACGGCCGGGGCGACTTCACCGCCTCGATCGCCGGGGCGGTCGCGGGCGGCTGGGACACCGACTCGGCCGGGGCGACCGTGGGCTCCGTCGTGGGCGCGCTCAACGGCGGCGTCCCCGCCGAGTGGCGGATGCGCGACTCCCTGGCCAGCAGCCTGACCGGCTTCGACGGCATCGGGCTGGCGGAACTGGCCCGCCGTACGCAGGAGATGATGAACCCGTGATCTCGGTATTCGGCAGCGCGAACATGGACCTCGTGGCGTACGTCTCCCAGGCCCCCAAGCGGGGCGAGACGGTGACGGGCCGGGAGTTCCGCACGATCCCCGGCGGCAAGGGCGCCAACCAGGCCATCGCCGCCGCCCGCGCGGGAGCGCGGGTGGCCTTCCTCGGCGCGGTGGGCGACGACGCCTTCGGCGCGGAGATGCGGGGCACGCTCGCCGGCGCCGGGGTGGACGTCGAGCTGGTGCGGCAGGTGTCTGGCATGTCGGGCATCGCGCACATCGTGGTGGACGACGCCGGCGGCAACTCGATCATCGTGGTGCCCGGCGCCAACGGCACCATCAGCGGGCCGACCGAGGAGGAGCGGGCCGTCATCGCCGCGTCCCAGGCCCTGCTGCTGCAGCTCGAACTGCCCATGGAGGCGGTCATCGCGGCCGCCAGGGCGGCCAGGGAGGCCGGGGTGCCCGTCATCCTGACCCCGGCGCCGTCCCAGAAGCTGCCCGGCGGCCTGCTCGACGCGGTCACGCTGCTGCTGCCCAACGAGCACGAGGCCGCCGACATCACCGGCGAGACCTCCCCGGAGGCGGCGATGGACGCGCTGCTGGAGCGGGTCGACGAGGCCGTCATCACGCTCGGCTCCGAGGGCGCGCTGTACGGCGAGCGGTCGGGGGAGCGGCTGCGCGTGCCGGCGGTCAAGGTCAGGGCGGTCGACACCACGGCCGCGGGCGACACCTTCGCCGGGGCCTTCGCGGTGGCGCGCGCCGAGGGGCGGGCGGCGGCCGACGCCCTGCGGTTCGCCACGGCGGCGGCGGCGCTGTCGGTGCAGCGGGAGGGCGCCAGCACGTCGATGCCCGGCCGGGCCGAGATCGACGCCGCGCTCGCCTGACCGCCCCGCCCGGACCCCGGGAACCGCGCCGCCCGGGGCCCGATCCGGCACCTGTCCCCGCTGCCCGAAGCGGGCCTGCAGATCGGCGTCGACCTCGCGGAAACCCCGCCCCTTCGACTCCGGCACAAAGAGCCGGCTACCCATAGTGACGGACGTGACGCGATTCGCTGTCGTCCAGGCATCAGGACCTCCCTGGAGGGCAGATGTCACGACATGAGCGACAAAGCCGACGAGTTGCCGGAAGCCGTCTTCGGCCTGGGCGGGGAGAGCGACGTGGTGGCCGAGCGGTCGGGGGCGACCACGGCCAAGGCCCGCCGCCCTGTCCCCGTCGACCCCCCGGAGGCCATGGACGAGGCCGAGGACGACGACACCGACGACACCGAGGGCGACGAGGACGACGACGAGGACGACGTGACCCGGCCCGACGCCGGGCCCACCGGCTAGACGGGCCGCAGCCAAGGCGCGCGGGCTGGAGAGCTCGCGGCCGAGGTCCGGTTGCCTCGGCCCGTACCCGTACGATCAGGGCCGCTGCGCATGGCGCCGGCTTCACCTTTTTTCGCCGTCGGCGAAGCCGGCGCAGCAAATTCGCCAGGTGTCGCGTTACTCCTGCCAATGCTTTCCGCCAGGTCTCGGCCACGCATCAAGGTGTGGCACAGTCGTCTTTCCGGCTGTTTCCGTCCGAGATTCCGAAAGCACGGTGCTGAGCATGGTTGACCTTCGGGGATGGCCCGGCAGCCGTGTCGCCGCACTCTCCGGCAGTGCCTCCGGGCCGCCGCGGTGAAACGCGTTTCCACTTTCCCGGCCGGCCTTTGATTTCGATCGAACAAACTCTTATTCAGGTACGTGGAGTTCGCCATGCCCCGGACGGGGAAAATAAACAGCGTATTAGGCCCTGTCGCCATATTGTCGCTGGTCGTGCAGTTCTTGTTCTTCCTTCCTCGTCCGGCCGGCGCGCAGGCGACGGCCGAGCCGCCGGTGGCCGAGGCGAGCGGCACCGCGCAGGCGGTGGCGGCCGCGCGTGCGCAGAAGTCGCCGGTGGTCGTCGCCGACCTGACGACCGAGGACAGGATGGTACGGGCGCAGCCGGACGGCACGCTCGTCGCCGAACTGAGCCCGGGCATCGTCCGCGTGCGGCAGGACAAGGGCTGGGTCGGCGTCGACACGACCTTGGAGCGGCGCGCCGACGGCACGATCGCGCCGCGTGCCGTGTCGGTGGATCTGGCGTTGTCCGGTGGCGGCTCCGGGAAGCCGCTGGTGAAGTACGGCCGTGCCGGGAAGTGGCTGGCGCTGTCGTGGCCCGGAGCGTTGCCCGAGCCCGTGCTGTCGGGCAACACCGCGACGTACGCCGAGGTGTTTCCCGGCGTCGATCTGGTGATGCGGGCCAACGCCGACGGCTACGCGCAGTATCTGGTGGTCAAGACCGCTGACGCCGCGAAGCGCCCGGAGGTGGCTTCGGTGCGGCTGGGGATGCGGACCGGCGGGCTGACGGTGCGCGCCGACGCGAAGGGCGCCTTGACGGCCGAGGACGCCGAAGGCGAGGTCGTGTTCGAGGCTCCGCCGTCGCTGATGTGGGATTCCGGCGAGCACGGCGATCGGGGTGCCAAGCGAGCCGTCGCCGCAGTGGCGGTCGACGAGAGCTCTCTCACGTGGGAGCCGGACAAGAAGCTGCTGGCCGATCCGGCCACGCGGTTCCCGGTGACCGTCGACCCGGTCTGGGTGACGCCGAGGCGCATGGGCTGGGCGAAGGTGTTCGAGGGACTGCCGGACGACGAATACTGGGACGGCGGCGTTGACGGCGGCGAGGCCAAGGTCGGCAGGTGCTACGACCGCGAGGGCTACTGCTACGGCATCGGAGTGGCCCGTTCGTACTTCCAGTACGAAACCGCGTTCCTTCGCGGAACGGACATTCTGGAAGCAACGCTGAACACGACCCTCACTTACGGCCCGTCCTGCCACTGGCGTGAGCATGGGGTGTATCTCGCCTCGGGGCAGATCAGTCCCGCCACCAACTGGCGCAACAAGCCCGAGGGCGGCCTCGTCAAGGCGTTGTCGGTCCACTCCGCCTACAGAGATTGCGTCGGATACAAGCCGGTTGGGTTCAACGTGAAGGGCGGCATCCGGACCGATGACGTCTCCACGTACTTCATCAAGGCGACGGACGAGAGTGACGACCTCGCCTGGCGCAAGTACGACCCGGGTACCACCAACCTCGTCGTCCGCTACAACCGCATGCCCAACGCTTCCTACGATCTGACCACCGCGCCGTCCCTGCGGGCCCCCTGCCGCTGGTGCGGCGGCCTGCCCTACTTCGGCGATGCCTCGATCACGCTGAAGGGCAAGCTGTCCGACCCCGACAACGACCAGGTTCGCCCGATCTGGGACATCTACTACAGCGGCGCGCGGGACTACCGCGACTGGGGCCCCACCCAGGGCAGCGGATCGTCGTTCAGCACCGACGTGGACCTGACCGCACATCATGGCAAGACGGTCAGCTGGCTGCTGAAGGCGAACGACGGCGAGAGGGAAGGGCCATCGATCTCGGGCCCCCCTTTCGCCGTGGACATCACGCCCGTGATCGTGCCACCAGGAGTGACGGGCACCCTCTACCAGGATGACAACCGGTGGCACGGTGGTGCGGGCGTGCCGGGAACTTTCACGTTCGACTCCGCCAAGGTGGACGACATCGACCACTTCGTCTACGGCTGGGATGACTCCCTGAGCATGCGCGTGGATGCCGACGCCCTGGGCGGCAAGGCCACGGTGTCGACCGCCCCGCCCGGGGACGGGCCCCAGGCCCTGCGCGTGCGGAGCGTGGACCGGGCGGGGCACCCCAGCCCGGTGGTGCGCTACCACGTCTACGTCCGGGCCGGGAACGGCCCTTACGCCAAGTGGCCGTTGGAGGGCACCGCGGAGGACAAGGCGTTCCTCGGCACCCGCCACGGGACGCTGAACGGATCGGTGACCTACGCCAAGGGCGCCGTGGGTGACGGGCTGGCCTTCGAACGAAGCAGCACACCCGGAGCCATGACCGCCGCCGACGGTGTACGTTCCGACGCCAGTTTCTCGGTGTCGGCCTGGGTCAAGCTGGACACCTCGGCGACCACCACGGTGGCCAGGGCCGCGGTGAGCCAGGACGGCTCGAACTTCGGCGGATTCGTGCTCTGGTACCGGCCGGACGACGGCGGCAGATGGGTCTTCGGCATGTCCAGGTCCGGCGACACCTACAAGGGCACCGACATGGCGTCCTCCGCGACGGCGCAACTGGGTGTCTGGACGCACCTGGCCGGCGTGTACGACCTCGACACCAAACAGCTGAAACTGTATGTGAACGGCGAGCTGGCGGGTACGGCGGCGCGGACGGGCACGCCCTGGCACGCGGACGGGCCGGTCCGTGTGGGCCAGGTCAGGTGGAGCGGCGCACTGACCGACAACTGGATCGGCGGAGTCGACGAGGTCCAGCTCTACGATCGGCCCTTGTCGGAGGCGGAGGTCCAGGCCGCCGTGAGCGCCGACAACGTCCACCTGGGGCACTGGCCGCTGGACGAGAAGGACGGCACCACCGCGGGCAATACCGCGCCGGGCGGGCAGAGCGCGGTGCTGTCGACCGGCGCGGCCTTCACCGCCGACCCGCAACGTGGTCAGGTCGTGGCGCTCAACGGCACCAGCGGTCACCTGAGCACGCACGGGCAGGTGCTGAGCATCCGCCAGAGCTTCACGGTCGCGGCCTGGGTGAAGGCCGGGCAGGTGGACGGTTCGCGGGTGGTCCTCTCCCAGGACGGCAACCGCGTCGGCGGCTTTCAGCTACAGGCGGAAGGCGGCCGGTGGGCGTTCGCGATGTTCGGGGCGGACGTCGACGGCGGCGGCCGGGTCGACCGCGTCCAGGGCGGGGAGGACGCCCCCGACGGGCGAGTCCAACCGGAGGTGTGGACCCACCTGACCGGGGTCTACGACGCGAAGAACAAGCAGATCAAGCTGTACGTGAACGGCACTCGTATGGGCACGCTCGCGCACGAACAGGTCTGGGACGCGGCGGGACCCTTCACGATCGGGCGAGGGAGGTCGAACGGCGTTCCGGAGAACTTCTGGCCGGGTTCGGTGGACAGCATCCGAATCTACAGCCGGGCGCTGCCGGTCGCCGAGATCCAGGGGCTGGTCAGCATGGACAACGTCTCGGTCGGACGGTGGAACCTGGACGGTGACGTCGTGGACAGTTCGGGCAAGGCGCGGCACGGCACCGTCGACGGCAAGGTCGCCTGGGCCGCCGGCCAGACGACCTACCCGCAGCCGCACGACCTGGCCCTGCAGCTCGACGGTGCCCGCCCGAACGGCGTCAGCGCCGGCCATGCGGTGAACGCGCTGCAGAGCTTCTCCGTGGCCGCCTGGGTCAGAGCCGACAAGAGCGACGTCGACCAGGTGGTCGCGTCCCAGGACGGTTCCTTCCTCCTGGGCGCCACGTCCGATGGCACGTGGGGATTCGTGATGTACAACACGATCACGGGTGGCACACAGGGCGAAGTGACCGGGGGCGCGGTCAAGACCGGCGCGTGGGCCCATCTCGTGGGCGTCTACGACGCGGGGGCCAAGCGCATGACGCTGTACGTCAACGGCGCGCTGGTGGCCTCCGGCGAGCACGGCCAGACCGCCGACCGGGCGGACGGCCGCCTGCGCCTCGGCTACTGGCAGAACGGATCCTCCGCGGAGGGCCACTTCGCCGGAGCGATGGACGACGTGGCCGTCTACAGCCGGCAGTTGTTCAGCGAAGAGATCAAGGTGATGTCGGGGCGCGATCTGTCCCTGGTGCACCATTGGCGCTTCGACGAGCCGGGCGGTGACGAAGCCGGCGACGCCGTCGGCGCCAGGCACGGCAAGCTGGACGGCGGCGCCGGGTACACGGCCGGCCGGGTCGGCAACGCGGTCGAGCTCGACGGCGTGGACGACAGCGTCTCCACCGACGGGGCCGACGTGCGGACCGATGACAGCTTCACGGTGACGGCCTGGGTGCGTCTGCCCAGCTCCGCCGCGGACAACTGTGATCTGAGCGATCCGCCGTACTCCTGCAGGGCGACGGCGGTGAGCGTGGACGGCGACAGCTCCAGCAAGTTCCGCCTCGGCTTCCTCAAGGACGACGACGAGAACACGGAGGGCGCGTGGATCTTCGAACTGCCCGAGGATGACACGGACAACGCGCGGGTGACCAAGGCGGCCGTCTCGGCCGTCACCTCCGACTTCGACTCCTGGGTCCACCTGACCGGTGTCTACGACCGCCCGGGCAGGTCGCTGGTGCTGTACGTCAACGGCGCGAGGCAGGGCGAAGGAACGCTGCTCAACCCCTGGAAGCCGGTCGGCGGGGTGCAGATCGGCCGGGGCATGGCCGACGGCGACGAAACCGAGTTCTGGCCGGGCCGGATCGACGACGTCCGGCTGTACAACGGCGCGCACGACAAGGCCAGGGTCAAGAGCCTGCACATGTCCTATCCGCCGATCCAGGGCCCGGCCACCCTGCCCGCCGACGCGATCGGTCACTGGATGCTCGACGAGGGCAGCGGGACCACGGCGGGCGACAGCCGGGGCGGCGCCACCGCGACCCTGCACGGCGGCGCCGCCTGGACCGGCGGGCGCGGCGGCAACGGCCTGTGGCTGGACGGCACCTCGGGCTACGCGCAGGCGGACGGGCTCGAGCCCGACACCGGAGCCGGCTTCTCGGCGACGGCCTGGGCCTATGTCGCCGCCCCGGGGTCCGGGCAGCTGAAGAGGGGGACGGTCATCGCCCGGGACGGCGCGCGCACCAGTTCCTTCGCACTCACCTACGACCGGGCCGCCGGCGTCTGGGCGGCGGAACTGGCCGCCGAGGACGACGACGATCCGCCCATCGTGCTCAAGTCGGTGGAACCGGCGCTTCACGGCCGGTGGACCCACCTGGCCGTCGTGTACGAGGCGCCACTGCGGCAGGCCAGGCTCTATGTCAACGGCGTCCTGTCGGCCGTCCAGGTCGGCGTCTCGGTCTTCAAGGCCGACGGCCCGCTGACGATCGGCAGAGCCCTGCGCAAGGGCGTTCCGACGGACTTCTTCGGACGCGGGATCGACGACGTTCGGGTGTTCGGCCGGGCGCTCAGCGACGGGGAGATTCGCCGCGTTCACGACGACGTCCCGGCCGTCGCGTGGGCCCACTACACCTTCGACGACCGCACCGCGAGCGACTCCTCCTGGCGCAAGGCGCACGCCACCTTGTCGGGGGGCACGTCCTTCGTGCCCGGGAAGATCGGCCTGGCGCTGCAGTTGAACGGCTCCTCCGGCTCGGCGGCGACCTCGATGCTCGGCATCGGGATGGAGGACAGTTTCACGGTCTCGGCCTGGGCCAGGCTCGACAGCACGGCCAAGACCGCCACGGTGGTGGGTCAGGACGGCGCCCGGATGAGCGCGTTCGCGCTGCAATATCGAGCGGGCCTGAACCGCTGGGTGTTCGGCGGATACGAGCGCGACGCCGATGGTGCCGAGTTGGTCTACGCCCGCTCGGCGGCGGAAGCGGTCGCCGACCGGTGGACCCATGTGACCGGGGTCTACGACTACGCCGCCCGCCGGCTCCGCCTCTACGTCGACGGGAAGCTCGCCGGGGCCAAGGACGACGTGGCGCTGTGGACCGCGGTACGCGTTCTCAGCATCGGGCGCTCGAAGGTCGGCGGCGAGTCCGCCGACTACTTCCCCGGGGCGCTCGACGAGGTGCGTGTCGAAAAGGGGATCGTCCCGGACTCGGTGATCGCCGAACGCGCCGCCGCCTGACCCAGCCTTGTTGCGAAGAATCAGCACAGAGGGACAGATGCTACGACAAATAGGGAATGTGCGCGCCATCGTCACCACGGTGATGGTCACGGCGCAGTTGCTCGTCGTCCCCCCTGCCTCCGCGGCGGCGACAGGGCCTTCGGTGGACCTGCCGGAGCTGACGCCGGTGGCTGTCACCCAGGAGACGATGGGCGCGCGAGGGGATGACCAGGCCAGCCGGGAGAGCCAGAAGAACAACCAGCCGACCGGCGGCAAGTGGCTGGACGGTGCCGGTGTGTCGACGGCGTCGCCGTTGTCACCGTCCGCCACCTGGGACGTTTCTCCTCATACCGGTGACTTCACGTGGTCCTATCCGTTACGGGTGCCGCCGGCGCCGGGTGGTCTGGAGCCGAAGCTGGCGCTGGGTTACGCCTCCTCGATCGTCGACGGCAGGACCAGCGCCAGCAACAACCAGCCCTCGTGGGTGGGCGAGGGCTGGAATCTGTCGGTCGGATTCATCGAGCGGCGATACGGCGCGTGCGCCGAGGACGACATGGGAGGGACGGTCCCGCCGGAGACAGGGGACCTGTGCTGGCGCAGTGACAACGCCTTCATCACCTATCCGGGCGGCAGCGGCAGCCTGGTCAGGAACGACGCCGACGGCGACTGGCGGCTGGAGAGCGACGACGGCTCCCGGATCGAGCGGCTGACCGGTGCGGACAACGGCGACGACAACGGTGAGCACTGGAAGATCACCACGGTCGGCGGCGTGCAGTACTTCTTCGGATCCCGCTCCGAGTCCGCGTCCACCTGGACGGTGCCGGTGTTCGGCGACGACGCCAGGGAGCCCTGCAACAACGCCTCGGGCTTCGCCGCCTCGTCGTGCTCGCAGGCCTGGCGGTGGAACCTGGACAAGGTCGTCGACCCGCACCAGAACATGATCTTGTACACCTACGACAAGGAGGTCAACTCCTACGGCCGCAACCTGCAGGACGCGGCGGTCTCCTACGTCCGGGGCGGCACGCTGAAGCTGGTCGAGTACGGCCTGCGAGAGGGCTCGCAGGCGCGGGCCGCCGGGCAGGTGGCGTTCACGCGGGCCGATCGGTGCGTTCCGGGCAGCGACTGCACCCCCAGCAAGAAGGAGAACTGGCCGGATGTGCCGTGGGAGTCCAAGTGCGACTCCACGATCTGCCCGGACCAGCACGCGCCGTCCTTCTGGTCGACCAAGCGGCTGGCGTCCGTCACGACGCGGGTGCTCAAGGGCGGCGAGTACGAGGACGTGGACTCCTGGACGCTGGAGCACGCCTACCCCGCGCCGGGCACAGGGGAGAAGGCCGCGCTGTGGCTGAAGGGCATCACCCACCAGGGTCACGCGGGTGGCACCACGGTGTCGCTGCCCGCGGTCGAGTTCGAGGGCACGAGCATGCCCAACAGGGTGCACGCGGTGGACGGCGTGAGCCCGCTCAACCGTTATCGGATCACCGGGGTGGTGTCGGAGAGCGGCGGGGTGCTGTCGGTGGCCTACGCCCGGCCCGAGTGTGTGTCGGGCACCAGCATGCCGCTCACCGCGCAGGCGAACACCATGCGGTGTTTCCCGGTCACCTGGGCCTTACCCGGGCACGATGAGCGCACGGACTACTTCCACAAGTACGTGGTCGCGCAGATCACGCAGTCCGACCGCATCGGCAGTTCCTCGGAGCAGGTCACCAGCTACGAGTACCTGGACGGTGCCGCCTGGCACCATGACACCTCCGAGTTCACCAAGGACGAGGATCGGACCTGGAACGAGTTCCGCGGTTACGCCCGGATGCGGGTCAGGAACGGCATGGCCAAGGGCGAGTCGGGCCCGGTGCAGATGAGCGAACTGCGCTACTTCCGCGGAATGGACGGCAACCACCGGACCGACGGCGCCAAGACCCCGCCCGTGACGGACAGCACCGGCAAGGAGCATCCGGATCACGACTGGCTGCGCGGTCTGCAGCTGGAGTCGATCGCCTACAACGGCGAGAACGGCCCGATCGTCTCCAAGAGCATCACCACGCCGATGTGGACGGGGCCCGTCGCGACCCGGGGATCGCTGAAGGCGTACCGGGTGCGCCCGGACAGCGTGGCCGCCTACACCGCGCTGGCGGCCGGCGGCTATCGCACCACGAAGGTCGAATACACCTACGACGACCGCGGCCTGCCGCTCACGGTCAGCGATCTGGGGGATGTCGGCACGCCGGACGACGATCGGTGCACCACCACCACGTACGTACGCAACGCCAAAGACTGGCTGCTCAACCTGCCGGCGAGGCAGGAGACGGTCGCCGCCGCGTGCGAGGCCGATGTCTCGCTACCGGCGGACGCCATCTCGGCGGTCCGCACCGCCTACGACGGCCTGGAGTTCGATCAGGCACCCGCCAAGGGTGACGTGACCAGGGTGGAGGAGGCCGCCGAATGGCCGGCGTCCGGTCCGGTGTGGGCACTGGTCTCGACCGGGACGTTCGACGCCCACGGCCGGCCGTTGACCAAGGGCGACGCGCTCGGCCGTACCACCACCACCGTCTACACCCCGACCGACGCGGGGCCGCTCACCGGGATTCGGGAGACCAACCCGGCCGGTCACGTGGCCTCGGTCGAGCTCGCCCCGGCATGGGGGGTACCGGTCAAAATCATCAACCCGAACGACCGGGTGGTGACCGAGATCGCCTATGACGCTCTCGGCAGGAAGACCGAAGTCTGGCTGCCCAACCGGTCCAGCAGCAGCCAGAGCGGCAACCTGAAGTACACCTACGAGGTCAACACCGACGCCCCGTCCGTGGTCACCACGCAGGCCGTGGGCCCTAACGGGGTGTACGTCACCAGCAAGACGCTCTACGACGGGTTGATGCGGGTACGGCAGACGCAGACGCCCACCGGGGGCGGCCGGCTGCTGACGGAGACCCACTACGACTCCCACGGACGTGCCTTCCAGAGCACGCAGCCGTACTTCTCCGACGCCGAGGTGGACGGCAAGCTGTGGACGGCTCCCGACACCGACGTGCCGGGGCTGTCGCTGACCCGGTTCGACGCGGCCGGGCGCCCGAGCGAGGTGGTCTTCCAGGCGGGCGCGCAGGAGAAGTGGAAGACCAGTTACGCCTACGGCGGCGACCGCGTGCACATCACGCCGCCGGGTGGCGGCACGGCCACGACCACGATCGTCGACGCCCGTGGCCAGACCACGGAACTGCGCCAGCACCACGGCGCCACCGCCACCGGCGCCTTCGACGGCACCAAGTACACCTACACACCCGCCGGCGCCCTGGCCACGACGAGTGACCCGGCCGGCAACGTCTGGCGTAACACCTACGACCTGCGCGGACGGCTGCTCGAATCGGTTGACCCGGACAAGGGCCGATCGACAAGGACCTATGACGCCGCCGGCCAGGTGGAGACCGTCACCGACGCCCGCGACGTCACGCTGACCTTCGCCTACGACGCTCTGGGCAGGACCACGGCCGTCTGGAAGGGCTCGGCCACCGGGACACCGCTGTCGCGGTGGACCTATGACACCGCCACCAACGGCAAGGGGTACCTGGCCTCTTCCACCCGTTACGACGGTGACGGCAACGCCTTCGTCAACGACGTCACCGGCTACAACAAGCTCGGCCTGCCCAGCGGCAACAAGCTGACCATCCCGGCCACGCCGCTGACCCGGACGCCGAAACAGACGCTGGCCGGTGTCTACACGACCACGGCCAAGTACAACCCGGACGGCAGCCCGGATGCGCACGTCCTGCCGGAGATCGGTGATCTGCTGCGGGAAACGGTGGACTACTCCTACGACGACCTCGGCAGGTCGACCACGCTGCTCGGCAGCTTCGGCGACGGCACGGTGGACTACGTCAGCAAGACCGACCACACCGGCTACGGCGAGGTGGAGCGCATCCACCTGGGCGAGAACGAGCAGCGCGCCTGGGTGTCGCGCTACTACGACCCCAGCACGCGCCGCCTGGAGCGGGTGATCGTCGACGCCGAGGTCCCCGCGCCCATGCAGGCGGACATCGGCTACACCTACGACCCGATCGGCAACCTCACCGCCATCGCCGACACCCCCAAGGACAAGCCGGCCGACACCCAGTGCTTCCGCTACGACCACCTGCGGCGGATGACCGAGGCGTGGACACCGCGTACCGGCTGCGAGGCCGGCCCGAGCGTCTCGGAACTGGCGGGACCTGCCCCCTACTGGCACTCCTTCACGCTGGACGCGGTGGGCAACCGCCGCTTCGAGACCCAGCACACCGCCGGCGGGGACACCGTGCGCGACTACAGGTATCCCGCGGCCGGCGCCGCCCAGCCCCACGCCCTCACCTCGGTGATCACTAAGACGGCCGGCAAGTCCATCACGGACGGCTACCGCTATGACGCCGCGGGGAACACCATCCAGCGTCCGGGCCAGGAGCTCCGGTGGGACGCCGAGGGACGGCTGGCCGAGGTCACCGCGGGGGGCGGCAGCACGCAGTTCCTCTACGACACCGAGGGCAACCGGCTGATCCGCCGCGACCCCACCGGCATCACGCTTTACCTGCCCGGGCAGGAATTGAGGCTGACCGAGGCGACCGGCGCTCTAACGGCCACCCGCTACTACACGCACGCGGGCACCACCGTGGGGATGCGCGACGCCGGCGGCCTGACCTGGCTGTCGGCTGATCATCAGAACACCATCCACACGGCGATCGACGCGGACACCCTGAAGGTCAGCCAGCGCCGGCAGACCGCCTTCGGCGCCCCCCGGGGCACCCCGGCGGCCCTGCCCGGTGAGCTCGGTTTCGTCGGCGGGACCGTCGACGCCTCGACCGGGCTGACCACCCTGGGCGCCCGCCAGTACGACGCGGCGATCGGCCGCTTCCTTTCGGACGACCTGATCACGGACGTCACCGACCCGCAGCAGATCAACGGCTACGCCTACGCCAACAACAGCCCCGTCACCTACAGCGACCCCGACGGGCTGCTCCATGAGTCGTGTCCCGACGGTGTCTGCGGCGACGGCAGCGGAGGCGCTCACCAGAACCGCGCCAACAACCCGGCCGACACCTACAACCCGCCCGTCGATCACGGCTCGAACGATTCGATCAAGGGCGGCCCGTGCGGTGCCCGTCCATGCTGGAAGTACGAGGTGGCCTTCGTCCCCAAGAAGTACCACCGGGAAATGGAAGACCACCCCGTCGCGGCCTTCGTGGCTGAGGTCACCGGCGTGGACGCCGCCCAGAGGTGCTTCGAGGACGGCGACCTCTACGCGTGCCTGGACACAGGCCAGACGATCTTCACGCTCGGTCAGGGCAACGTGCTCAGCAGGGCCGCCGGGCTGGGAGGGACGCCGAGCACGACCTTCACGAGGTCCGGCAAGTGCCTGACCAACAGCTTCGTGCCGGACACGCTGGTGCTGATGGCGGACGGCAGTCGCAAGCCCATCGAGGAGGTGCGGGTCGGCGACAAGGTCCTGGCCACCGACCCCGAAACCGGTAAGACCGGTCCGCACGAGGTCACGGCCCTGATCAGCGGCGACGGCATCAAGAACCTGGTCGAGATCACCGTCGACACCGGGCCGGGGAGCTCCGCGAGCGTGGTGACCGCCACGGACGGCCACCCGTTCTGGGCCCCCGAGCCAGGCAAGTGGGTCACCGCGGCCGAACTGAGCACGGGCATGCTCCTGCGGACCAGCGCCGGCACCTATGTCCAGGTCAGCGCGGTCAAGAAGCGGACAGCGAGCTTGCGCGTCCACAACCTGACCGTCGAAGGACCGCACACGTACTATGTGCTGGCAGGCCAGGCGCCGGTCCTCGTTCACAACTGCGAAACAGGCGGACTGAGCCTCGCGGATGCGCGGCAGGTCAGCGGACGCTTTCCCAATACCGCCAAACCCGGGGAAATACTTTTCCGCCAGAAAGAGGATGGGACGGTCACTGCATATGCGCGATATGATGAGGAAGGACAGATCTCCCAGCGTGCGGACCTCCTTCCTGACTCGAAGGCGCATGCTCACGTACCGGCTCCACACATTCTCGATGTAGTCAAGAACGTCAATCCGAGAACGGGTCAGGTCTTTCGTGACTGGGCGAAGCTGCCACGGCCTCTGCGCCCCGAAGAAGAACTGTGCGGTTGCCGGTAGGCCGAGCCGGTAGAAGTGCGTCACCTCAGGCGCCCGCAACGGCATGGCGGGCGCCTGAGGTGTCTGAATCCGAATCCCCGGCCCCTGCGCGAATGACGGAGGAACTGTCAGTGAATGACCCGATGGATTACTCCGGAATCAAATCCTGGGCAGCGGAATGGGGAGGGGGCGTTGATTATCTGAATTATGTGAAGGCGCATGGCGACCTGGGAATGCTGGTGGCGTTCTCCCGGATCTTCTGGCCGCGTTTCGTGGAGGCGGAGGGGTGTGTGCTGTGGGATCGCGCCTACGAAGAATCGAATTTCCAGGCCTGGCGCAAGAGCCTTTCCGGCGACGTCCGGAAGATTGAAGCGACGCTGAACCAGCTGCGAGTCTGGCAGATCGTCGATTCGGATGACGTCGAGGAGGACCGGCGGGCGCAGGCTTACTTCGCCGAATGTGTCGCAAAGACCTGGGGTGCCGCACTGTCCGCCGCGTTTCCCCGCCGGAGTTTCGACGTCCGGGTCATCGGTTCCGAGGACGGTCCCATTGTCACCTTCTCGTCCGGGCCGGGATAGGGTCACCGGCCCGTCGCGGAAGGCCGTTCCCCGCTCAGGCGCGGCGCAGGTGGGCGAGCGTGTGTTCCAGCTCCGACTGGAGGACGGCCTCGGCCCGGTCGCCGTCGCCCTCCTCGATGGCCGCGACCAGGGCGGCGTGCGTGTCGTCGCCGGGGTTGGGGTCGTGGTGCCGCAGGCCCAGCAGCTCCACCAGGTCGATCAGCCGGCCGCGCAGGGCGGGCGCGAACTCGGCGAACAGGTCCGTCAGCACCGGGTTGCTGGCCGCCGCGACCACCGCCGCGTGCAGGGCGATGTCGGCGTCCACGAAGGCCGCGTCGCCGCCGCCCGCCGCGGCGCGCCGGGCGGCCAGCGCGGCTCTGAGCGCCGTCACGTCGTCGCCGGTACGGCGTGACGCCGCCAGGCGGGCGGCCCGGGTCTCGACGATCATGCGGACCTCGTACACGTCGGTGATGGCGGCGCGGCGCAGGCGGGCGGGCCAGTCCTCGGCCGGTTCGGTGGCGATGACGAAGACGCCGCTGCCCTGGCGGGGCTGCACCAGGCCGGCGCCCGTGAGGGCGCGCAGCGCCTCGCGGACCGTGGAGCGGCCGACGCCGAGGGTCTTGGCCAGGGCGTTCTCGCCGGGCAGGCGGGTGCCGACCGGCCAGTGGCCGGCGGTGATCTGCTCGCGCAGGCGGGCCGTGGCCTGTTCGACCAGCGGGCTGGGGCGCAGGGCGCCGAGCGGCATCGACGTTCACCTCTCAGCTTGTCTGAGGACCTGAGTTGTGGTTAGTGTACCCGGCATGACGTACCGCGGTCTCCTTCTCGGCCGCCGCGGCGGGGCCTGACCGGGACCGGCACCCCGCCGCGGCGGGTTCGAGTGCTGCCGGTCCGCGTTCTGACCAGGAGAAGGAGACAACCGTGCGGTGGAATCCGCAACAGCCCAGCGTCATGCCCTCGCACCGCTACCGGCCCGCGCACGAGCGGGTGCGCGTGCCGCTGACCGATCCGCGGTGGCCGTCCCGGCGGATCGAGGCGGCGCCGCTGTGGGTGCCCGTCGACCTGCGCGACGGCAACCAGGCGCTGGCCGAGCCGATGGACCCCGGGCGCAAGCGCCGCATGTTCGAACTGCAGGTGCGGATGGGGTTCAAGGAGATCGAGGTCGGCTACCCGTCGGCCAGCCGGACGGACTTCGACTTCGTCCGGCTGCTGGCCACCTCCGGCACGGTGCCGGACGACGTGACCGTCGTGGTGTTCACCGCCGCCAGGGCCGATCTGATCGAGCGCACGTACGCCGCCGTCGAAGGACTGCCGAAGGTCGTCGTGCACCTCTACACCGCCACCGCCCCCACCTGGCGGAACGTGGTGCTCGGGCACGGCAGGGACGAGCTGCGCGCCCTCATCGTGGACGCCGCCGCGTACGTCGCGAAGCTGGGTGACGCCCGCGAAGGCGTGCGCTACCAGTTCTCGCCCGAGGTGTTCAACCTGACCGAGCCCGACTACGTGCTGGAGGTGTGCGACGAGCTCACCGAGCTGTGGGACGCCGCCCCCGACCGGCCGGTCATCCACAACCTGCCCGCCACGGTCGAGATCGCCACGCCGAACGTCTACGCCGACCAGATCGAGTACATGGACCGGCATCTGGCCCGGCGCGACTCGGTCATCCTGTCCGTGCACCCGCACAACGACCGCGGCACCGGCGTCGCCTGCGCCGAGCTGGCGATGCTGGCCGGGGCGCAGCGGGTCGAGGGCTGCCTGTTCGGCAACGGCGAGCGGACCGGCAACGTGGACCTGGTCACGCTCGCGCTCAACCTGCACTCCCAGGGGGTCGACCCGATGATCGACCTGTCCGACATCGACGCGGTCCGGCGCACCGTCGAGCACTGCAACCGGCTGCCCGTGCCCGAGCGCCACCCGTACGCCGGAGACCTCGTCTACACCGCCTTCTCCGGCACCCACCAGGACGCCATCCGCAAGGGCCTGGCCCACCACGCCGCACGGGCCGCCGAGCTGGGCGTGCCCGTCTCGCAGGCGCCGTGGGAGGTGCCGTACCTGCCGATCGACCCCGCCGACGTGGGCCGCGACTACCAGGCGGTCATCCGCGTCAACAGCCAGTCGGGCAAGGGCGGCATCGCCTACCTGCTCGGCACCCACCACGGCCTGGAGCTGCCGCGCAGGCTGCAGATCGACTTCTCCGCCGTGGTGCAGCGCGACGCCGACGGCAGCGGCGAGGAGATCACGGCCGGGCGGCTGTGGACGCTGTTCCGGGAGACGTACCTGGACGTGACCGGGCCGCTGACGGTGACCGCATGGCGCACGGCCGAGACCGCGCCGGGCACGCACGAGTTCACCGGCACGCTACGGGACGGCACGCCGCTGCGCGGCACCGGCAACGGGCCGCTGGCCGCGCTCGCCGCCGCGCTGGCCGGGGCCGGCGTCGAGGTCGACGTCCTGCACTACGCCGAGCACGCCACCGGCACGGGGAGCGGCAGCCAGGCCGTCGCCTACGTCGAGGCGCGCGCCGGCGGCGTCACCCGCTGGGGCGCGGGCCGCGACACCTCGGTCCTGACGGCCTCGGTGCGCGCCGTGCTGGCCGCCGTCAACCGCGCCCTTCAGAGCGACAGCGCCTTGGCGCACTCGTCCCGGTAACGCTCGGTACGGGCGCGCAACCGCGCCGGGTCGGCCAGCACCGCCCGGGACACCGACGGCACCACCGCGTGACGTACGGCGGCGAAAC
Organism: Nonomuraea sp. SBT364; assembly: GCF_001083785.1. GTDB lineage: Bacteria > Actinomycetota > Actinomycetes > Streptosporangiales > Streptosporangiaceae > Nonomuraea. Next base: position 4,287 of record NZ_LAVL01000069.1, on the reverse strand, counting down.
GCCGGCCCACGTCGGCGGGGGTGGCGCCCTGGGCGCCGAGCCCGGGCGCGAGCACCGGCCCGTTGAGCCGGTCGAGCGGGTAGCCCGGCGAGTCGACGGTCGCGCCGACGACCACGCCGACCGACCCGAGCGGCCGCCGGGCCTCGTTGGCCGCCCGCACCCCCTCGTACACCTCGCCGGCGACCGCGCTCTGCAGCGCGGCCGCCTCCGGGTTGGAGGTGCGGGCCAGCACGAAGACGCCCGCGTCGCCGGCGAGCGCCGAGGTGATCGCCCCGCTCAGGCTGCCGAACCCGAGGTACGGGCTGAGCGTCACCGCGTCGGCGGCCAGCGGGCTGCCCCGGTCGAGGTACGCCTCGGCGTAGGCGGACATCGTGCTGCCGATGTCGCCCCGCTTGACGTCGAGCAGCACCAGGGTGCCCGCGTCGCGCAGGTCGGCGATCGTGCGCTCCAGCACCGCGATGCCGCGGCTGCCCCAGCGCTCGTAGAAGGCCGACTGCGGCTTCATCACCGCGACCAGGTCGCCCACCGAGTCGGCGACCGTGCGGCTGAAGCGCTCCAGCCCGATCGGCGAGTCGTCGAGGCCCCACGCCCCGAGCAGCTCCGGGCTCGGATCGATGCCCACGCAGAGTGGTCCGTACTTGTCCATCCTCGCCCGCAACCGTGTTCCGAACGGCTCATCCATCCCCAGGCCCCCTCACGACCGGTAGGAAGACTATTGCGCGGGAGCCGCACAGTTGAAGGTCCAGGCGGCGGATATATGGGGCTCCCACTTCACACAGCATCCGATATGTCCGGCATGTCGGCTAGAGTCCCGCACTCCAGCAGTCTTCCCGGGTATGAGTCAGGGGTAGATCAGGCAACATGTACGAGATCGCCCGACGGACGCTGACACTGCGCACCGAGCCGCCGGGGGAGGTGGTCGCCGCGGTCGGGATGCCGTACGAGGAGGCCTCGGGGGAGTGGTCGTGCCCGTACCGGATCGACGGGCTGGCCGGGTGGGAGCACGAGCGGAAGGTCACCGGCGAGGACTCGCTGCGCGCGGTGGAGCTCGCGCTGACCACCGTGCGGGCGGCGCTGGCGGGCTCGCACGAGGCCAAGGAGGGGCTGCTGGCGTGGGACGACGAGCCCGGCGGGAGACGGCCGCTGACCGTGTACGTGGATGTCGACACCGGCCATGACATCGCCTATATCGCGATGAAGCACGAAATGGTGCCAGATGAGGTGGTGCGTCAGGTGGTGGCGGAGGACGTCGTGCTCGACTACGGCGACTCCGGCGAACTCCTCGGGCTGGAGGTGACCAGGGCGGGCGCCCGGCTGCCCCCCGAGCTGCGGATCTAACGCCCCAGCAGCCACCGCCAGCGGGGCAGCTCCAGCACCAGCGTGACCACGGCCAGCACCGACACGACACCGGCGGCCACCGGGTGCCAGGCCGCCCACGACGCCGCCACGGCCACGACGAGCTGCAGCAGCACCAGCGCGATCGTCACCACCCCGGGCACCGCGACCAGCACCTGCCGCCTGTCGCCCGGCGTCGCGAACACCGTCGGCAGCCCGATCAGCACCACCACCGACAGCACGGCCAGCGGCGCCGAGTACGGCGCCAGCGCCCACGGCGCCGACACCCACGCGAACAGCTCGGTGGCGAACCGGAACGCGGAGGCGACCCGGTCGTCCGGGCGCTCGGAGGAGATCACGCGCGGCACCTTACCGGAGGCCGGCGGCCGGTCGGGACCCATAATCGGGGGCGTGAACTCTCCTCGCATCGTCGCCACCGACCTTGACGGCACCCTCCTGCGCTCCGACGGCACCGTGTCCCCCCGCACCAGGGAGGCGCTGCGGCTGGCGCGCCGCGCCGGGGCCGAGGTCGTGTTCGTCACCGCCCGCCCGCCGCGCTCCATGGCCCCCATCGCCCGCCAGGCAGGCGAGCTCGGCACCGCCGTGTGCAGCAACGGCGCCATCGTGTACGACGTCACCGCCGACGAGATCGTCACCATGGAGGCCATCGAACCTGCGTCGGCCAGGAAGATCCTGGACGCGCTGACCGAGGCGCTGCCCGGCATCGCGTTCGCGGCCGAGACCGGCAGAGGCGTGCTGTGCCAGCCCGGCTACGGCCGCACCCATCCCGGCGACGAGCTGTACCGGCGGGGCGTGCCCGACGTGTGCGCGGCGGGGGAGCCGATCGTGAAACTGCTCGCCTGGTCGCCGGAGCATCCGCTGGACGACCTGTTCACCGCGGCGGTGGCGGCGGTCGAGGGACAGGCGGAGGTCACCCACTCCGGCGTGCCCGGCCTCCTGGAGATCAGCGCGCCGGGGGTGACGAAGGCCGGCACCCTCGCCGGCTTCTGCGAGCGGCTGGGGGCGGGGCCGGCCGACGTGGTGGCGTTCGGGGACATGCCGAACGACCTGGCGGTGCTGGCCTTCGCCGGAGCCGGCTACGCCATGGCCAACTCCCACCACCTGGTGCTGCAGGCCGTCGAACGCCGCACGCTGTCGAACGACGAGGACGGGGTGGCGGTGGTCCTGGAACGGCTCTTCACCCGCTGACCCCGATCTCACAGTTTGCGCGCCGGGCCCTCGTCCTGCGCGGCCATCACCTCGTCGGCGTGCGCGAAGGCCCACTCGCCCAGCACGCCGATCGGCTCCAGCAGGCTCCGGCCCAGCGCCGTCAGCTCGTACTCCACCCGTGGCGGCGCCTCCGCGTACGCCTGCCGCGTCACCAGGCCGTTGAACTCCAACCGGCGCAACGTCTCGGTCAGCACCTTGGCGCTGATGCCCCCGATCTCCGCCCGCAGATCCGCGGGACGGCGCGGGCCGTGGCGCAACGACCACAGGACGACCGCGTTCCACGTGTTGGAGATCAGGTCGAAGGCCAGCCTGGCCTGGCAGTCGGAGAGAAACACGGGCCCTCCCGATAGGCACCGAACGGTGCGCGACGACATTCCTACAGTTCCCCATGCAAGCAAACGCATCGGGAGGATGAGCATGAGGATCGGGATCCTGGGCGCCGGCGGCATGGCCGCCGCCGCCACCCTGACCGCCGCGGCACCGCCGGTTCGCCGGTCCCTCTCTCCGGCGGACGGCTCCTCGTCGCCCGGTTCCTCGTCGCCCGGTTCCTCGTCGCCCGGTTCCTCACCGTACGGTCCGCCGTCCGGGGGCGTCAGGACGGGGACGTGGGAGGACGTCGCGCGGTTCGGGGACGTCGTCGTGGTGGCCGTGCTGGAGGAGGCGGTCGACCAGGTGGTACGCGCCGCCGGTCCGGCGCTGCGCGGCAAGCCGCTGATCGACGTGACGAACGCCGTCGGCCCGGGCGCGTACGACGTGACGCGTTCCGTGGCCGAACGGATCGCCGCGCTCACCGGCGGTCACGTGGTGAAGGCGTTCAACCTGTGCCACGTGGACGTGTGGCGCATGACGCCCCCGGTCTTCGACGGCAGACCGCTGGCCGTACCCCTGTGCGGCGACGACGAGCACGCCCTCACCCTCACCCGCGCGCTCGTCTCCGACCTGGGCTGCACCCCGGTGCACGGGGGCGGGCTCGGCAGGGCGAAACTCCTGGAGGCCACGGCCGCGTTCATGATCGGCCTGTGGATCGGCGGTGCCGACGCCCAGGCCGTACTGCCCCCCTTGCTCCACTCGGGCGCCCACCCCGCCTCCTGACGCCCCTCCAGCCGGCTTCACGGTGCCCGACACCCCCTCGGCTCACGGCTCCGACGCCTCCTCAGGTTTCCCGGGGCCCGGCTGCCGAGGGGGACGTACACCCACCGGTGTAGGGCGGATGACGACGAGCGGTGGATGCCCGCGCACCCCCGGCCCCGCGATCCTGAAGCCCCGCACCGAGCGAAGGAGAGACGAGTGGTCACCGAGGTCGCCCCCCGGACGAACGGATACCTGACCGCCTTCAAGGCAGCCGCCGTGCTGAACGCCGCCGCCGTACTGCTGCAGGCCGTGACGGCCGGGCAGCTCATGGAGGGAGCCGGCCGGGCGCTGCACGGCGCGGGCGCGGGCGCCGTCCACGTGCTGGGCCTGGCGCTGCTCGTCACCGCCGTCCTCGTCTGGCGGCCCGGCCGAGGCCCGATCTGGCCGGCCGCCGTCAGCCTGGCGGTGCTGCTGCTCGGCATGGTCCAGTCCATGGCCGGCGGCTCCGGCGCCGTCGCCGTCCACGTGCCGCTCGGCATGGCCCTGTTCGGTCTCAGCGTCTGGCTCCTGGCCTGGTCCTTCCGCCGCTGACCCCTCCGCCGCCCACCCCCCCCCTCCGGAAACCCCACCCCGTCTCTTATACACCTCTTA
>NZ_LAVL01000068.1 GCF_001083785.1 Nonomuraea sp. SBT364 | reverse complement strand
CCCACGGGCAGGTCCACCCCCACACGCGAACCCACCCGCGCGAAGAGCCCGAGGCCCGCGTCTCCCCGGACGTCCGTCCCGAGGGCGGTCGCGGGCGCCCGGCTCACGTACGCGGGCCGTTGCGTCGCGGCGGCGGGCGGCCAGCGGGCGGCGCTGCCGTGCGCCGACCCGCGTACGGCCTGGCGCACGAGGGGCGGGCCCCAGCGCTTCCAGCTCGTCAACGTCGTCAGCGGCCGCTGCCTGACGGCGGGCGAGCGGTACGACTCCGTCGCCTTCAACGGCGGCGGCATGCTCGCGGTCCGGCTCGCCCCCTGCTCCGCCGCCCCCGCGCAGCGCTGGCACCGGCCGGGATTCAGCGACGGCGTGCCCCGGCTGGTGAGCGTCCCGTCCGGCAAGGCCCTGTCGATCGGCAAGGAGTTCGCCGGCAAGCGCCCGCCGACGGCGTTCATCCTGTACGGCCCCTACACCGGCTCGGCCGACCAGCGGATCACGCTAAGCAACTCAAGTTGACTATCGCGGAAATAGTCAACTACGGTTGCTTGCATCTTCCGATGCCTCAGGAGGCACCATGTCCATGTCCCCAGGCCCGGCCCAGGCCGGCCTCCAGCACGCGCTCGACCGCGCCGTGACCGACGGCGGCCCCGGCGTCGTCGCCGACCTCAGGGACCGCCAGGGTGAGAGCTGGTTCGGCGCCGCCGGGGTGGCCGACCTGACCACCGGCCGCGAGCGGCAGCCGGGCGAGCACTTCCGCATCGGCAGCTTCACCAAGGCGTTCACCGGCACGGTCGTCCTGGGGCTTGCGGCCGAGAGCAGACTGACCCTGGACGACACGGTGGCCACCCGGCTGCCCGGCGTGGTCGAGGACCACCTCGGTGGGGACGGCACCACGATCACCATCAGGCAGCTGCTCAACCACACCAGTGGGCTCCCCGACGCCTTCCCCGGCCAGGAACCGCCGCGCCCCGGGACGCCGGGCGGGCGCTTCATCTACTCGAAGGTCAACTACACCCTGGCCGGGTTGATCGTCGAGGGCGTCACCGGCTCGACGCTCGCCGACGAGATCGAGCGCCGCGTCGCCCGCCCGCTGGGCCTGACCGGCACGTACCTGCCCGGCCAGGACAACACGGTCCGCGAGCCGCACGCCCGGCACTACTCCGCCTTCGACGAGGGGGGCGGGCCCACCGAGGTGCACGACGTGACCGGCGCGGACCTGAGCTGGGCCGGGGCCGCCGGTGGCATGGTCTCCACGACCTCGGACCTGCACCGGTTCCTGCGGGCGCTGCTGGACGGCGACCTGCTGCCACCGGCCCAGCAGGAGGAGATGTTCACGACGGTCTCGACCGAGGGCGCGGACTGGGTGCCCGGCACCGGGTACGGCCTGGGCGTCTACTCGCAGGAGCTGCCGTGCGGCGTCACGCTCTGGGGCGGCGGCGGCTTCGTCCAGGGCTCGACGACGTACGCGATGGGCGACCGCCGGGGCGACCGCACGCTGGTGAGCAACATCAACGGCGACTGGAACGACTTCCTGAAGACCTTCTACGACCTGTACGGGACCGCGTTCTGCCCGACGCGGGACGCGTGACCGCCCGGCGTCGGCGACGCCGGGCGGTCACGTGCTCACTAGCGCAGGCTGAAGGCTCGGACAGTGGTCTGCTTGAGGGAGTTGCCCGCCTTGTCCCAGGCTTCGACCTTGAGGGTCACGGCGCCCTTGGTGGCGGAGAGGGCGGGGTAGCGGGTCCTGGCGGTGTAGGTGCCGTCCCTGTCGCGCTTGACGGGGACGGGCGTGTAGGTGGCGCCGTCGTCGGTGCTGGCCCACAGCTTCAGGCCGGCGATGCCGGGCATCTTCGACGGGGACGGCGAGTGGTAGGGGGAGACGGTGAAGGTGTGCGGACGACCGGCGCGCACGCTGTTGGCGGCGTCCAGCGTGTCGCCCAGGTCGTAGCTGACGAACACGACCGGGGCCGGCTTGCACGGCTCGGCCGTGCCGTACAGCACTTCGAGTGAGCAGAAGGAGCCGGGCAGGCGCTCGGCCCCGGCCGGGGTGGTGAACGTCCACTCGGCGTCGTGCTGGTCGTTCCTGGCGGTCAGCCGGTAGCTGCCGGAGGCTTCCGGCAGGGCGAAGACCGGCAGCACGGTGGTGCCGCCGACCTGGGCGCGCGGGACCTCCCGGCCGTCCCGGTAGAGGCGGACGTCGAAGCCCGGCTTGGACAGGTCGGTCGTCGGCCAGTAGCCGCCGCTGTACTTCCTGGCGCCCGGGGAGCCGTAGCTGGGCTCGAACTCGGCCCACAGGTTGCCGCCCTGGACGCAGATCATGCACCGGAAGAACGAGGCGAGGTTGGCGCCCGGCCCGGCGAGCTTGTAGACCTTGTCCGAGCCGGTCGCGGCGCCGGGGGTGAACGGCGTGGTCATCCAGGACTGCCGGGTGCGGACCGGCTTGTCGAACACCTCCAGGGCCCACTGCGGGACCCGCGCGTCCGCCGGTGTGCCGCGCATCTCCTCCATGCCGTGCGACCAGAGGATCCCGGCGTCGAGCGGTCCGACCCAGTCGCGGCGTTCCTGGAGGGCGAGCCGGGGGCCGCCCCACCCGGTGAGCCCGGTCGACATCGGCATGACGTCGTCGGCCTTCTGCGCGTACCGCCAGTCGTCGTAGCGGTGGGGGGCGACGACGTGGACGTCCAGGTCGACCCTGGCCAGGTCACGCTCGCGGAAGGTGTAGTGCAGCGAGCGGGACACCCGGCCCTCCTCGTAGGGGGCGAAGGTGTAGGTGTAGGGCGTCTCCTCGGTGCCGGTCACCCGGATGGTGACCTGCTTGCCGCCCGCGAGCCGGTCGCGCAGGCCGAGCGCCTCGCGGGAGGGCAGGGACACCGTCGGGACGCCGATGGGCTTGGCCTCTCCGGTGAACGGGGCCTGCGTGAAGCCCATCGGGATCGCGCAGCCGGTGCCGGGCTTCGGGAAGTGCGCGATGGCGGCCGCACCGGCGTCGCGGATCGGGCCGATCCGCTCGATCTGGACACCGCACGCGTCGCCGAGCATGTTCTGCGACATCGGCACCTCAAGCAGGACGAGCTTGCCGCGCAGGTCGCGGCCCGCCAGGTCCTGCGGCCTGCCCTCGCCGACGTCGACGACCTCCAGGTCGCGGGTCCCGGTGAACGGCCGGAAGTCGGGGAAGCCGTCGCTCTGCTCGTGCACCCCGAAGGTGTTGATCCCGTGCAGCGCCAAGGCCGGGTGCAGGGTGAGCTTGTCCCGTCCGCGCACGCTCATCGCGACCTCGGCCTTGCCGAGGGTGAAGCGGGTGTGGAAGCGGAATGCGCCCTCGGTGACCTTCTCGGTGGGCAGCGCCCACAGCCGGGCCCAGGCGTCATCGGGCCACGTGAAGCCCATGTAGGCGGTGCCGTTGGCCACGGTCCGCTGATAGGCCAGGTAGGGGAAGTTGCTCAACGGCTCGGCCGGCTGCGGGGTGCTGAACCGGACCTCGGTCAGCTTCCGGGCGTCGAGCGTGATCTCGGTGTCCTCGGTGACGGTGAGCTGGGGCACGGACAGCATCGCCAGGTTGTTCCGGTCGTCGTCGCCGACCCAGTCGATGAGCTGCGTCAAGCTGATGATCCCCACCGGGACGCGGACGACCGTGGTGCCCTCGGCTGTCAGGGTGACCCCGCCGATGACGCCCTTGCCGCCGGAGACGTCGATGGTGTCCTGGGCCCAGGGGCTGCGCGGCTTGCCGTCGCGGCCCAGGGTGTGGACGGTGAGCGTGGCCTTGGGCACCTCGCGGACGACGCCCACGGGGGTGCGGAGCTGGACGCCGTCGGCGGTCGCGGTGACGGCGCCGGTGTAGTTGTCCAGGTCGGCCAGGGTCTCGGGGGTGACGGTGACGGCGGTGGAGGCGGTACCCCCGGCGGGCACCGTGAGCGTCGTCGCGGCGACGCTCAGCCCGCCCTCGACCGCGCCGCCGTCCGACCGGCGCAGGCCGGGGGTGAGCGTCAGCGTGACCGGCTCGCTGCCCAGGTTGGTGTAGGTCAGCTCGCGCGTGGCGGGCTCGGCGCCGCTCTCGACCGCGCCGAAGTCGATCCCCGCGGTGGTGGCGAAGACCTTCTGGGTGTACGCCCTGGCCACGTCGACCCGGCCCGCGCCCTGCTTGTACACGCTGAGGGCGTCGTCCTTGGCGGTCGACATGAGCGCGGCCTTGAGCTGCGGGCCCGTCCAGCCGGGGTGCCGCTGCGCCATGATCGCGGCGGCCCCGGCGACGTGCGGGGTGGCCATCGAGGTGCCGTTCGCGGCCGTGTAGTGCTCGTCGAGCGGGGTGCCCATGCTCGTGCCGGCGGCGCGCGCCGCGGCGATGGCCACGCCCGGGGCGGCGATGTCCGGCTTGAGGCCGCCACCGACCCGCGGTCCCTGGCTGGAGAAGGCCGCCGGCGCGTCACTCTTGTCCACGGCGGCCACGGTCAGCGCGGCGTCGGCCGTGCCGGGGGTGGCGACGGTCCCGGCGCCCGCCTCGCCGGCGTTGCCCGCGGCGATCACGAACAGCGCGCCGGACGACGCGCTGAGCGCGTTGACCGCCTGGCTCATCGGGTCGGTCCCGTCGGTGGCGTCGCCGCCGAGGCTCATGCTGATCACCTTGGCGCCGGAGGCCGCGGCCCACTCCATGCCCTCGATGATCTGGGAGTCGCTGCCGGAGCCCTCGTCGGACAGCACCTTGCCGACGATCAGCCTCGCGCCGGGCGCGACGCCCTTGTGCTTGCCGCCCGCCGCCGCGCCGGAGCCGGCGATGGTGGAGGCGACGTGGGTGCCGTGGCCGTGGCCGTCCCGCACCTCCTGGCCGGGGATGAAGGACCTGCTGTCGGCGATCCGGTCGGCCAGGTCGGGGTGCTCGGCGTCGACGCCGGTGTCCAGGACGGCGACCTTCACACCGGCGCCGTCGTGGCCGCCGGCCCACGCCTGCGGCGCGCCGATCATCGGCACGCTCTCGGCGAGGTCGGCCTTGACCTTGCCGTCCAGCCACACCTTGGCGATCCCGCCGCGCAGCGTGTCCGGCCCGGCGAACCCGTTCACGCCCTTGCTGTCCGGTACGGCCCGCACCGCGGTCCAGAACGCGCCCGCCTCGGCCTTGGTGACCCGGATCGCCGAGGCGTTGACGCTCTCCAGGGTGAGCACCGGCTCGCCGGCGGGGATGGCCTTGGCCGCCGAGGCGACGGCCTGGTCGGTGTGCTGCCCCGGGTACTGCACGATGACGGGTAACTGCTCGGTCCTGTCATCGGTGTAGCCGTTCTCGGCCAGGTAGGTGACGTTGAACAGCTCCCGGTCCAGGCGGCCGGCGTTGATGGCGGGCACGGCGTCGCTCGGGGTGACGTACACGCCCTTCGGGGTGGCGAGCGCGGACAGCCGGGCGGTGGTGCCGTCGGGGCGGACGTTCGCCTCCGGGCGCACGGCGTACGTGCCGCCGCCCGCGTCGCTGAGCCGGACCCGGTCTCCGGTGATCAGGGTGACCGTGTGGTCGCCCGGTCCCAGTCCGGTCAGCGTGACGGGCCCGGTGACCTGGCCGGGAGCCGGGGCGGCCGGGGTGGGTTCCTGGGCCAGGGCGGGGGCGCCGGGGACCGGGAGGGTGCCGAGCACCAGGGCGGAGGCCGCCAGGAGCGCGCGTCTGCGGCGGGGCCTGAAGGAGGTGGGATCGTGCGGTGATGTGCGTGGAGACATGCGGAACTGCCCTTTCGGGTGCTGGGGGGAAGATCAGACGGGCTCGAACCCTTCTGGAGCGTCTTCCAGGGGTTCGATGACCGGCTTCTCCGGCGAGGCCTCCGATCCTTTCTGCGCTGGGTCGGCGTCGTCCGGTTCGCCATCGAGGGAGTCGGTTTCGGACATGCCATAAGCGTCGCCCGCACCGCCGGTGGGGACTATGGGTAGGCCACCCCATTCGCGGCCCCCGTACCGGGTGGGTCACTACGGGGGTGCTCGACCCCGAGGTGCGCGCCGAGGGCGGCGCGGGAGCGGAGCCCGAGCTTGCGCAGCGCGGCGCCGAGGTGCTTCTCCACCGTTCTCGGCGAGACGAACAGCTGCTGGCCGATCTCCCGGTTGGTCAGCCCGGCGGCGGCCATCTCGGCTATCTCCCGTTCCCGGGGGGACAGGTCCGCGCCGTAGCCCTGCGGGCCGCCGGGATAGCGGCCCCTGACCGTCACGCCGTGCCTGCGGGCGAGCTGCGCGGCCCGGTCGAGGTCCCAGCGGGCGGCCAGGTCCCGGAACGTCGTCATCGCCTCCAGCAGCGGCTCCTCCGCCCCGGAAACCCCGGCGGCCTTGGCGGCCTTGGCGGCGAACAGGCGTCCGGCTGCCAGCTCGCGTGCCTGGGCCGCCTCGTACGGCGCGCCCAGCAGGTCGTAGGCGGCCGCCGCCGTGCGGAACTCCGCCGCGGCGGCCGCGTCCCCGGCGGCGAGGTGCCCGCGCGCGTGCGCCAGCGCCGCCTCGGCCATCGGCGCGTCGAGGGCGCGGAGCTCCGCCGACAGCCGTTCCACCAGAGCGACCGCCTCGTCCCGCCTGCCCGCCGCCGCCATCGCCTCGGCCAGCGCGGGCAGCGCGCGCACCGCCAGCGGCCAGAGCCCCTTGATCTCCCACACGGCGACGGCCGCCTCGGTCGCCGCGAGCGCGGCCCCGGCCTCACCGCCGGCCGTGGCCAGCCGCAGGAATCCCGCCACCGACAGCGGAAGCAGCTCGTAGGCGCCCAGGACCAGGGCGTTCCCGGTGACCTCGGCGAGCTCGCGCCGGGCGGTGTCGAGCTCGCCGCGCGCCAGCGCCAGGCAGGCCGCGACGGTCTCGGCGCCGATGCGGTCGAACGGGCGTCCGCCGTACTCGTCGAGCAGCAGCGCGGTCTCCTCCTCCAGGCCGGCCCACCGGCCGCGGCAGGAGGCCAGCAGGAGCGCGACCAGCCGGCAGCGTGACAGCGGCTCGCGGGACGACTCCTCGCCGGCCGCGCCCCGCATCGCCGCGTCCAGCAGTTCGGCGGCGACCTCGTAGTTGCCCGCGAGGCAGGCGTGCTCCGCGATGGACCGGTAGGCGCCCACCTCCTGCCGGTGCCTCGGCCGGCCGCCGGTCCTGCGGCGGACCTCGTCGGTCAGCCCCAGCCAGCGCGGGTCGCCGTACCCGCCCAGGGAGGTCGCGATCTTGCCCAGGACGAAGACCTCCTCGACCGGGTCGCCGATCGCCGGCACCGCCTCCAGGGCCCGCTCCAGCCACACGGCGTGCTCGGCCAGCGGCACCGCCGGATCCATCGGCCTGCCGAGCGCGGCCATCACCCAGGCCGCGAGCTCGGGCCGGTCGGCGAGGTCTCCGACGGCGGCGGCGAACGCGCGACGCTGCGCGCCGGGATCCTCGCCGAGCCTCTCCTGGAGGAGCCCGATGAGGAAGTGCAGCTGGCCGCGCAGCGGGCCCGGCTGCTCCGACTCCAGCGCCTGCGACAGCAGGTCGATGACCGCCGGCGGGCGCAGCACCTGCGGGGCGGCCCAGCCGAGCCGCACCGCCAGGCGGCCCCGGCGGTCCGGGTCGAGCGGCGCGTGGCGCAGCACGTCCTCCAGGATGCGCACCGCCTCGGCGTCGTCGCCGAGCTGCGAGGCCTGCTCGGCCGCCTGTTCGGCGGCCGCCACCCAGTCGGTGAGCCGCCCGGCCTGGCGCAGGTGGTGAGCCTCCTGGCCGAGCGGCACCGGCTCCAGCGCCCGCACGGCCTCGGCAGCCCGCGCGTGCAGCTCCTGACGCCGTCCGAGCGGGATCGCGCCGTACACCGCCTGCGCGGTCAGCACGTGCCGGAACGCCACCGTGCCCGCCTGCTCGGTCAGCAGGCCGGAGACCAGCAGCTCGTCCACCCCGGCCACGGTGCCGGCCGTCGGCAGCCCGCCCACCCGTGCCAGGTCCTCCAGCCGCACCGGCACCTGCAGCACGGCGGCCGCCTCCGCGACGACACGCGCCTCCTCGGGCAGCCGCGCCACCCGCTCGCGCACCGAGTCGCGCACGCCCGGCGGCACGTCGAGCTCCGCCACCGCCTTGCGCGCCCACCGCCCGCTGCGCAGTTTGATCAGCGCGCCGCGCGCGCGCAGCAGCGCCATCAGCTCCTGCACGGCCAGCGGCAGCCCCGACGACAGCTCGTGCAGATGCGCGCCGAAGTCGGCGGTGACTCCCGCCTCGCCGAGGATCGCCGCCGCCAGGTCGCCGGTCTGCGCGGCGTCCAGCGCCTTCAGCAGGATGTGGTCGTGGAAGACCGCGTCCGCGGGGCGCGCCGTCGCCTCCCTGACCACGGCGCCCGCCTCCTCCCCCCGGTAGGTGAGCACGATCGACATCCGGGGCGGCGGCGCCGCCAGCGCGTAGGCGAGGAACTCGACGGTCTGCTCGTCGGCCCAGTGCAGGTCCTCCACCACCAGCACCACGGGGCCGAGCGCGCGCAGCACCTCGGCGAGGCCCCGGAACAGCCGGTGCCGCTCGGCGGCCCGGTCGTCCAGCGGCTCCAGCGGAGGAGGCAGCACGGACGCCAGCTCGGGCAGCAGGCCGCGCAGCGCGCCCGCGACCGGTGACAGCTCGGCCCGCGCCAGCGCGTCACCGGCGCCGCGCAGCGCCTCCACCAGCGGTCCCAGCGGGAACGGCTCCCTGATGCGCCGGGCGCCGCCGCGCAGCAGCAGCCGGTCGGCCATCTCGGGCCGCGTCGCCAGCTCGGCCAGCAGCCTGCTCTTGCCGATCCCGGCCTCGCCTTCGAGCACCACCACGGCCGGCGGCCGGCTCACCGCCGCGACCAGGCGCCCGAGCTCCTCCTCGCGCCCGACCAGCACCGGGGAGATCACCCGTCCCGCGACCGTGTCGCCGTCCGTCATCGGGACCGCCTCCGCTCACCTGGCCCATGCTGCGATCATTCATACAGCAAACGCCCAAAAGGGCTCCCGGGCGGGCTCGTGCATTCTGCACACCGCATCGGTGCACGGGGAACTACTGGTGAGGACGGCACGTGCCCAGGATGGAGGGCATGAACTCCGACATCACACCCTTCCGTATCGAGATCCCCCAGGCCGACCTGGACGACCTCCAGGCCCGCCTCGACCTGACCCGTTTCGCCGAGGAACTGCCCGACGAGTACGGCGTGAGCGTCAAGCGGGTGCGGCGGCTGGCCGATTACTGGCGCGACGGCTTCGACTGGCGCGCCCAGGAGGCCAGGATCAACGCCCACCCGCAGTTCACCACCGTGATCGACGGGCAGCGGATCCACTTCCTCCACGTGCGTTCCGCCGAGCCGGATGCCCTGCCCCTGATCCTCACGCACGGCTGGCCCGGCTCGCTGGTGGAGTTCCTCGACGTCATCGAGCCGCTGTCGCGGGACTTCCACCTGGTCATCCCGTCGCTTCCCGGCTTCGGCTTCTCCCGGCCGATCGTGGAGAGCGGCTGGGGCACCGTGCGCACCGCGCGGGCCTGGGCGGAGCTGATGAACCGCCTCGGGTACGAGCGCTACGGCGCGGTCGGCAACGACGGCGGCTCGATGGTCTCGCCGGAGATCGGCCGGTTCGCCCCGGAGAACGTCGTGGGCGTGCACGTCACGCAGATCTTCTCCTTCCCCACCGGCGACCCCGCCGAGTTCGTGGGCATGACCGAGGAGGAGCAGGCCGCGATGGGGGTGCTGCAGCGGTTCTGGGAGGAGATGGGGGCCTTCAACACCCTGCACTCGCAGCAGCCGCAGACGCTGGCGCACGCGCTCGCCGACTCGCCGGCCGGCCTGCTCGGCTGGATGGCCCAGCTGTTCGACCCGGAGCTGGACGACGACTTCGTCATCACCAACGTCGCGCTGCACTGGCTCACCGGCACCGCGGGCTCCGCGATCCGCTTCTACTACGAGAACGCCAAGGCCGGGCAGCAGCCGGCCGAGCCGACCACGACGCCGATCGGGCTGGCTTCGGCCAAGGGCGACTTCCAGTCCATCCGGCGGTTCGCCGAGCGCGACCACAAGAACATCGTGCAGTGGAACACGTACGAGAGCGGCGGGCACTACGCGGCCCACCAGGCTCCCGGCGTCTACGCGGGCGACGTGCGCGGCTTCTTCGCCGGCCTCCTGGCCGGCTAGCGGGGCACCGACGCGACCAGGGCGAACGTGCCGTCGCCCGGGTCGCCCGCGGTGAACCTGCCGCCCACGGCCTCGACCCTGGCCGTCAGGCTCACCAGCCCGCTGCCGGTGCGCCGCTCGCTCCGCGTCACGCCGTCGTTGGTGACGCGCAGCCGCACCGTGTCACGGGCCGTGTCGTGAGCCGTGTCGTGGGCCGTGTCGTGCGCCAGGTCCACCGTGATCGTGCATCGGCGGGCGGCCGCGTGGCGGACGACGTTGGTGGCGGCTTCGCGCAGGACCGTGGCCAGCACCGGGAGCTCCTCGGCGGCGGCCTCGGCGGCGACGTCCACCTCGACCTCGACGCCGGCGGAGGCGAGCAGCGAGCGGGCGGAGCCGATCTCCTCGCGCAGGATCGGCCGGGCGCCGCCGGAGGTGATCGAGCGCACGTCGGCCAGCCCCCGCTCCGCGAGCGGGCCCGTCTCCGCCAGCAGGAGCGCCGCCTTGGCGGGGTCGTCGCCGATGGCGCGCAGGGCCAGCTCGGCCTTGAGCGTGATCGCCGACAGCGTCATGCCGAGCAGGTCGTGCACGTCCCTGGCCAGCCGGAGCCGCTCGGCGACGACGGCGCCCGCGGCGACGTGCCTGCGCAGGCCGCGCAGGTGCCCGGCCGCCTTGGGGAACCGGTCGAACGCGAACACGCCGATGGCGACCGTGACCACCGAGGCCGCCTGGTAGAGCTCGTAGCCGCCCACCTCCGGATAGAGCCGCAGCACGTACGCGCTGACGACGGCGGTGAGCGCGACGGCGGGGACGGACCAGCGGGCGGGCAGCCACAGCAGGGTGTTGGCCGCGGCCAGGAGGAGCAGCGCCGACAGCGTGCCCTCCCCCAGATAGAGGGTGGCGGCGGTGATGACGAGGAGGTGCAGCGGGAGCGTCAGGCGCCAGGCGGAGGCGGGCCGCGTCCTGGGCACGCCGTGGTAGAGCTGGAACGCGACGGCCAGGGCCGAGGTGACGACCGCGACGGCCCAGTGGCGCGGCTCGGTGGCGTGGCTGTCGGCGACGTTGGTGAGCACGATGACCGACACGTTGACGGTCATCGCGGTGAGGCCCCACCGCGCGAGCCGCGACGACGTGTCGGGCAGGTCGGTGTGGCCGGCGGGCAGCGGCGGGCGGGGCGCGGCCGCGACCGTCCTGGCCTCGGCGGCCGCCTCGCGGGCGGTCTCCGCGATGCCGGCGAGCAGGCCGGGGGTGATCGTCGCCTGGCGGGAGGCGCGCAGGATGTGGGCGAGCCGGTCGCCGATGGCCCTGCGCAGGTCACCGGCCGCGCGCAGGCGTTCGTTCGCCGCTTCGAGTTCGGCGAGCTGCCGGTTGGCCGCCTGGGTCTCGCTCAGCAGCACGGCCAGCCGTACCAGGGCGAACAGGGTCAGCCCCACGTTCATGTCGATGATCGTGAAGGTGAGGACGGTGACGGGGTCGCCGTGCAGAACGGTCGCCACCGAGAGGTCGGCCAGCAGCACCGCCCCGCCCAGCAGCCACCCCGCCGGGCCCGCCACGCTCAGCGGCATGGCGGCGGCCAGCGGCCCCGCGATCGGCCCCCACAGCATGGCGAAGGGCAGGTAGGGGCCGAACGTCGCGACCGCGAGGGCGGGGACGGCGGCGCGGACGCCCCGGGCGACGAGCGCGAAGAGGCCGACGACCGCCAGGACGAGGCCCAGGCAGACGGCGAGCGTCAGCGTCCCGGAGCTGCCCAGCGACCCGGCCATCGTGACGATGATGGCGAACCGCGCCGGGACGAGGAGGGCGGCGTAACCGAGCACGAGCGCCCAGCCGGCCGACGGCCTGAGCTGCGGCCATCCGCCCGGTTCTGCGCCTGTCACCTGCGTTGTCTACCACGCTTAGGATGCGCAGTGTGATTCGTGTCCTCATAGCGGAAGATGTCCTGATCCTGCGTGAGGCGCTGGTCGCCTTGCTCGGCTACGAGGAGGACATCGAGGTCGTGGCCGCACTGGGGTCGGGCGACGCGATCGTGCCCGCCGCGCTGGCCCACCGGCCGGACGTCGCCGTGCTCGACATCGACCTGCCCGTCGTCGACGGCCTGGACGCCGCCGCCGAGCTGCACACCCGGCTGCCGGACTGCCGGGTGCTGATCCTCACCGCGCTGGGCCGGCCCGGCAACCTGCGGCGCGGGGTCGAGGCGCACGTGTCCGGGTTCATGCTCAAGGACTCCCGGCCCCAGGAGCTGGTGTCCGCCATCCGCGACGTCGCGGCCGGCCGCCGGATCGTCGACCAGCAGCTCGCCTACGCCGCGCTCGGCCTGCCCGCCAACCCGCTGACCGACCGCGAGGCCGACGTCCTGCGCCTGACCGGCGCCGGGGCCGCGCCCCGCGACATCGCCAGGGACCTGCATCTCAGCTATGGCACCGTACGCAACTACCTCGCCTCCGCCGTCACCAAGCTGAACGCGCGCACCCGGCAGGACGCGATCCGCATCGCCACCGAGGCGGGCTGGCTCTGACGGGGTGCACCTGGGTCCGCGCGGTCCGCTGGTGGCTGCTCACGCCGTTCCCGGTCCGGTCGCCGTCCGGGCGATGAGCCTGTCGATGCCGTCCAGCAGCGGTCGCAGGCCGAACTCGAAGAACTCGTCGAGGTCCAGGTCGTAGCCCTCGCCCGGCAGGGCGGCCAGCACCTTGGCGAAGGTGGGCATGCGGCGCAGGTCCACGGTGCTCATCTGGGCGTCGACCCACTCCTGATCCGACAGCCCGGTGGCTTCCTGGGCCTGCGCCTCGGACTCCAGGTTGACCGCCAGGCCCTGGACATGGCTGAAGACCAGGACCTGCAGGTTGAGCATGGTGACCGGTTCGAGGCCGAGCGGGTCGAGGGCGGCCATCAGGCATTCGCCGTACGCCATGAGGTTGGGCAGGGCCAGCGGCCGGTTGAGCGGGGTGATGTGCGCCAGCCACGGATGGCGCCGGTGGACCTGCCACAGCTGCCGGGCGACCAGCTCGAACCGGGCCCGCCAGCCCTCCGGCAGCGCCTCGGGCCAGACGGCCTCGCCGTAGGCCGCGTCGGCCATGAGCGTCACCAGCTCGTCCTTGCCGCCGACGTAGCGGTAGGGCGACATGGCCGAGACGCCCAGCCGCGCCGCGACGCCGCGCATCGACAGCACGGCCAGGCCCTCGTCGTCGGCGAGCGCCATGGCGGCCGCGACGACGCGTTCGCGGGTCAGCCCGTGCTCGGCTGACGGCCGCCGCCGCTGCGCGCGGTCGGCCACGACGGTGCCGGACCGCGGCCTGGCCTCGACCAGCCCCTCGTGGCTCAGCGTGGCCAGCGACTTGGCCGCGGTGGCCAGAGCGACGCCCCACTTCATGGCGATCTGCCTGGTCGACGGCACCCGGTCGCCCGGCGTCAGCTCCCCGTCGGCGATCCGCCGCCGGATGTCGTCAACGATCTGCTGGTACGGCGCGGCCATACATCGTCCCTTCTGTACTAGGACAGAAATTACCAGACTCCCCTTCCCAATCACTGTATTTACGCCGTACGTTCAGCCGTACACGAAAGGGGTTCACCATGAAGAAGGCACTCATCTCCGGAGCCGGCACGGCAGGGACGGCTCTGGCGTTCTGGCTGGGCCGCCACGGCTTCGCCGTCACCGTGGTCGAGCGGTCACCCGCGATGCGCACCGGCGGGCACGCGGTCGACGTGCGCGGCGCGGCGATCGAGGTCGTCTCCAGGATGGGCCTGCTGGAGACGATCCAGGCGGCCAGGACGACCTACCGCGGCATGTCCGTGCTCGACGGCGACGGCAACGAGGTCTTCCGCACCACCGAGACCACCTACAGCGGCGGCCGGCTCGACAACGACGACGTGGAACTGTTCCGCGACGACCTGGCGCGCATCCTGTTCGAGCATGCCCCGGCGGACTACCGCTTCGGCGACTCGATCACCGGGCTGCGCGAGCACGAGCACGGCGTCCGCGTCACGTTCGAACGCGCCGAACCGGCCGACTTCGACGTGGTGATCGGCGCCGACGGGCTGCACTCCACCGTGCGCCGCCTGGCCTTCGGCCCGGAGGAGCGCCACGTGCACCCGATCGGCCAGCACATCGGCATCTACACGATGGACAACTTCCTCGGCCTGCGGGACTGGCAGACCTGGCTGAAGGACGGGGACGCCGGCTACGGCCTCTTCACCACGCGTGACAACAGCCGGCTCAAGGTCTTCCTCGGCTTCGAAGCCGGACCGATCGACTACGACCACCGCGACGTCGAGCAGCACAAGCGCATCGCGGCCGAGCGCTGCGGCGGCCTGCGCTGGGAGACGCCCAGGCTGCTGAAGGCCATGTGGGAGGACCCGGCCTTCTACTTCGACACCATGGCCCAGGTCCGCATGGACCGCTGGTCCGCGGGGCGCGTCACGCTGCTGGGCGACGCCGCGTGCTGCCCCTCCCCGATGTCGGGCCAGGGCACCAGCCTGGCCCTGGTGGGCGCGTACGTGCTGGCCGAGGAGCTGGGCGCGGCCGGCCACGAGACCGCCTTCGCCCGCTACGAGGCCCGCATGCGCCCCTTCGCCGAGGTCAACCAGGCCCTCGCGCTGGAGAACCCCGGCGGCCCGGCCGCGGAGGAGTCCGTCGACCGGGCCAAGAACGCCATCACCCTGTGATGCGGCGGGTCACTTGAAGGTGCGCAGGCGCAGGCTGTTGCTGACCACGAAGACGCTGGAGAACGCCATCGCAGCCCCGGCGATCATCGGGTTGAGCAGGCCCAGCGCGGCCAGGGGCAGGGCGGCCACGTTGTAGGCGAAGGCCCAGAACAGGTTGCCCTTGATCGTGGACAGCGTCCTGCGCGAGAGCCTGATCGCGTCGGCGGCCACCCGCAGGTCCCCGCGGACCAGCGTCAGGTCGGAGGCCTCGATCGCGGCGTCCGTGCCGGTGCCCATCGCCAGGCCCAGGTCGGCCTGGGCCAGCGCGGCGGCGTCGTTAACCCCGTCGCCGACCATGGCGACGACCTTGCCGTCGGCCTGCAGCCGCTTGACCACGTCCACCTTGTCGGCGGGCAGCACCTCGGCGATCACCTCGTCGATGCCCACCTCGGCCGCCACCGTCGTGGCCACGCTCTCGTTGTCGCCGGTCAGCAGCACCGGCGTCAGGCCGAGCGCCCGCAACTGGGCGATCGCCTCCTTGCTGGTCGGCTTGACCACGTCGGCCACCTCCAGGACCGCGCGGGCCTGGCCGTCCCAGCCGACCGCGACCGCCGTCCGGCCCGCCGACTGCGCGTCACGCAGAGCCCGCTCCAGGCCGGGGGTGAGGTGCTGCGACCACTCCCGCAGCAGTTTCGGCCGGCCCACCAGCACCGCGTGCCCGTCCACGACGCCCTGCACGCCGAGCCCTTCGACGTTGGCGAAGTCCTCCGGAGCGGGCAGGTCGCCGACGCGGGCCATGGCTCCCGTGGCGATAGCGCGGGCGATCGGGTGCTCGGAGGCGTGCTCCAGCGCCCCGGCCAGGCGCAGCACCTCGGCCTCGTCCTGGCCGTCGGCCACGTGCACGCCGGTGAGCGTCATCCTGCCCTCGGTGACGGTGCCGGTCTTGTCCAGCACCACGGTGTCGATCCGGCGGGTCGACTCCAGCACCTCCGGCCCCTTGATCAGGATGCCGAGCTGGGCGCCCCGGCCGGTGCCGACCAGCAACGCGGTCGGCGTGGCCAGGCCCAGCGCGCACGGGCAGGCGATGATCAGCACCGCCACCGCGGCGGTGAACGCCGCCCCCACCCCGTCGCCGGTGCCCAGCCAGAACCCCAGCGTGCCGAGAGCCAGCGCGATCACGATCGGCACGAACAGGCCCGAGATCCGGTCGGCCAGCCGCTGCACCTGCGCCTTGCCCGTCTGCGCGTCCTCCACCAGCCGGGCCATCTGGGCCAGCTGCGTGTCGGCGCCGACCCGGGTGGCGCGGACGATCAACCGGCCGCCCGCGTTCACCGTCGCGCCGGTCACCGCGTCGCCCGGCCGCACCTCCACCGGCACCGACTCGCCGGTCAGCATCGAGGCGTCGACGGCCGAGCTGCCGTCCTCGATCACCCCGTCGGTGGCGATCTTCTCGCCCGGCCGGACCACGAACCGGTCACCGGCCGCCAGCTCACCGGTCGGGATCCGGCGGCCGTCGGCCAGCTCGACGTCCTTGGCGCCCAGCTCCAGGAGCGCCCGCAGCGCCGCACCGGCCCGCCGCTTGGACCGCGACTCGAAATAGCGGCCGGCCAGGATGAACGCGGTCACCCCCGCCGCGGCCTCCAGATAGATGTTGCCCGACCCGTCGGTCCGCTCGATCGTGAACGCGAACGGGTGCGTCATCCCCGGCACCCCGGCCGTGCCGAAGAACAACGCCCAAACCGACCAGCCCAGCGCGGCCAGCGTGCCGATCGAGATCAGCGTGTCCATCGTGGCCGCGCCGTGCCGCAGATTCGTCCACGCCGCCCTGTGGAACGGCCAGCCCGCGTAAACCACCACCGGCGCGGCCAGCACCAGCGACAACCACTGCCAATAGGTGAACTGCAACGCCGGCACCATCGCCATCGCGATCACCGGCACCGCCAGCACCACCGACGTGACCAGCCGCTGCCGCAGGGGCCGCAGTTCGTCGTCGGGCTCCCGCCCGGCGGCCTCCTGCTCCGCGGACGGGGGCGGGGCGGGCAGCGCGGCGCTGTAGCCGGCCTTCTCCACCTCCGCCACGAGCTGCTGCGGGTCCACCCCTTCGGGGAAGGTGACCTTGGCCTTCTCCGTCGCGTAGTTGACCGTGGCCGTCACGCCGTCCATCTTGTTGAGCTTGCGCTCGATCCGGTTCGCGCAGGACGCGCAGGTCATGCCGCCGATCGAGAGTTCGACGGCGTTCGGCTGGTCGTCGGTGAGAGAGGACATCGCCTGTTTCCCTTCTCTCGGTCAGTGGCTGTGGTCGCCGTGCCCGGTGGGCGTGGCGCTGGGAGTCGGTGCCGGGTCCGCCGCCTGATCGCCGCGCAGGGTGAAGTCGGCGGTACGGACCTTCCCCTCGTGCTGGAAGTCCAGGAACAGACGGTAGTCGCCCGCGCTGGGTGCCTCGGCGTAGAAGACGATCTCGGGCCCCGGCTTCGTCGTGCCGTCGCCCGGCTCGCCGTCGGGGTGGACGTGCAGGTAGGCCAGGTCCCCGGCGCGCAACGCCACCAGGTGACCGTACGCGCCCAGGTACGGCTGCAGGTCGGTGACCGGCTCGCCGTCCTTGCTGACCTTCAGCGTGAGCTTGCTCGACCGGCCGGGGGCGAGGTCGCCGTCGAGCGTGACGGTGTAGCCGTCGACCTCGGACGTGTGGCTCTCCTTCGGCAGCGCCCTGGGCTCGAAGTCACCCGCGACGAGCAGGTCCGTGCCCAGGGTCAGCGCGTCGGCGCCGGTGGGGGCGAAGTCGGCGAAGGCCCGGTAGGTGCCCGCCGCCGGGAGCGTGAGCCTGATCGACCAGACGCCGCCGCCCGTCTCCTCCGGGTGCAGGTGCTGGAAGCTGCCCAGGTCGCGGGAGACGACGATGAAGTGGAGCTTCTTGTCGTGCTGGACCTGGTAGTCGGTGACCGGCCGACCGTCGGGGCCGGTCACGGTGAAGCGGAAGTCGGCCGGCTCGCCGGGCTTGAGTGCCGCGGTGAGCGGGGTGAGGGTGTAGCCCTTCTCGGACACTTGGAGCCCCCCGGGGGTATCGTCCTTCGGCTGTTCGGTGGTGTGCTCGCCATGGCCCGCGCTCTCGGCGGGCTTCGTCATGGCGGCGTGGTCCTCGGCCGGGCCCACCGCGGGGCCCACCGCGGGGCCCACCACCGGGCCCACCAACGTGCCCGCCCCCAGGGCGCCGCCGAAGACGACAGCGAGGCCCAGGGTGTAGGCGCCGAGCTTGGCCGCCGTGTTCATGACCGGCTCGCCACTTCGTGGCCGGCCTGCTCGACGGCGGCGGCTGTGCGGGCGGCGGTGCTCATATCGATCTCCCCTTCGGACGGTCAGGAACGGACGGGTCGTGCGATGGCGTCTCTGACTCTCTCAACACTATACCCCCCTATGGTATTTCGGAAGCCGGGGCCCGCCCTGACGAGCGGACCCGGGGCTTACGCGCCGATCGTCTCCGCGACCTGCGCGGCGGGCTTGGGCCTGCGCATGAGCAGCAGGGTGAGCGCCGCTCCGGCGAGCGCGACCACCCCGGCCCCGACGAACGCGGCCCGGAACCCGCCGGTCAGGCCGGCGGCGCCCTGCGAGGTGGCGACGGCCGTCATGACGGCCAGGCCGACGGCGGAGCCGACGTTGTAGGTGGTGTTGACGATGCCGGAGGCCAGCCCGCTCTCCTCCGGCCGCACGCCGGACATCGCCGACATCATGGCCGGGATGTAGGCCAGCGACATGCCGACGGCCGCGATCAGGCTGGCGGGCAGCACGTCGACGGTGAACGCCCCGTCCGGGCGGACCAGGCTCAGCCCGAGCACCCCGGCGCCGAGGACGGCCAGCCCGAGCACGACGAGCGGCTTGGCCCCGTATCGGGCGAGCAGCCGGGCGGTGATGGCGATCATGAAGATCATGACCGCGATCGTCATCGGCAGCAGCGCCGCCCCGCTCGCGAACGCGCCGTAGCCGAGGACCTGCTGCAGGTAGAGGTTCAGGAAGTACCACATCGGGATCCAGGCGGCGCCGAGCAGGGCCATCGCGAGGTTCGAGGCGGCCAGGCCGGGCGTCCGCCACACCCGCAGCGGCATGAGCGGCTCCCGCACGCTGCGCTGCACCAGCAGGAACAGGCCGAGCAGCACGGCCGCACCGGCGCCCTCGGCCAGCGTGACGGCCAGGCTCTGCTCCGGTGCCCGGACGATCGTGTACACCGCGAGCGCGATGCCGCCCGTGACGGCGACCGCGCCGAGCACGTCGACCGACCCGCGCCGGCCCCGCGTCGCCGGCAGCAGCGCCGGGACGGCGGCCAGCGTGAGCAGGCCGATCGGGATGTACACGATGAACACCCACGGCCAGCTCAGATACTCGGTGATCACCCCGCCCAGGAACACCCCGGCCGTGCCTCCGGCCGGCGCGGCGGCGCCGTACAGCGCCATGGCCTTGCCCAGCTCGCGCGGGTTGTGCCCGAACAGCATCATGAGCAGGGTCATCGCGGCGGGCGCGATGAGCGCCCCGCCGACGCCCTGCACGGCGCGGCCGAGGATCTCCACCCAGGCGCTGCCCGCGACGGCGGCGATCACCGATCCGGCGGTCAGCACGACCCAGCCGGCGGCGAAGACCTTGCGGGCGCCGAGCAGGTCCGACAGGCGGCCGCCGAGCAGCAGCAGACCGCCGAAGGCGATCACGTAGGCGTTGAACACCCACTGCAGGCCGCCCGGGGAGAAGCCGAGGTCACGCTGCATGCCGGGCAGCGCGACCCCGATGATCGACGTGTCCATGATGACCATGAACTGCGCGGCGGCGAGCACGACGAGCGCCCACCACCTGCGCGGTTTGACGGCATCCATACCGCTCTCCTGACGCTCTTGATACCCCTGTGGGGTATCTGCGCCAGGGAACGTAACATACCCCCCAGGGGTTTGCAAGCGGCTGTGACCCCGCGCCTCAGAGCTGGAGCCTGGGCCAGGCTGCCGTGTCGCGGAGCAGTTGCCGGTCGTGGGTGGCCAGCACCACGGCGGCGCCCGTGTCGGCCAGCGCCTGGGTCAGCTCCTCCACCAGCGTCATCGACAGGTGGTTGGTCGGCTCGTCCAGCAGCAGGACGTGCGGCCGCGCGGCCAGCAGCACGGCCAGGTCGAGCCGCCGCCGCTGACCCAGCGACAGCTCGCTCACCGGCTGGTGCGTGGCGCCGGCCGGCAGCAGGCCCAGCTGGGACAGGCCGACCCGGTCCCCCGCCGCCGCGGCCGTCGCGTACACCTCGAAGGCGCGCTGCCGGGACGGCGGCGGCGGCTCCTGGGTGAGCCACCCGATCCGGACGCCGCGCTTGCGCTGCACGTCGCCCGTGCCGGGGTGGAGCGTGCCCGCGAGCACGGAGAGCAGGGTGGACTTGCCGCAGCCGTTGGGGCCGGTCACCAGCAGCCGGTCACCGGCGCGCAGCAGCACCGAGCGCGGCTCGGTGAGCCTGCCGGGCACCGTCACGTCGTCGGCGCGCAGCAACGTGGCCCCGGCCGGCGCGCCGAGCTTCGGCGGCTGGAAGCGCAGCGGCGGCTGAGGCACGTCCAGCACGTGCGCCTCCAGGTCCTCCTGCCTCCGGTGCACGGCGCGCACCAGTGCGGGCGCCCGGGTGGCACGGGTGTGCTTGCCCGTGCCCTTCTCCGGACGCCACCCGGTGGACAGCCGGTTCTGGGCCGCGGACAGGTCCTGGGCGAGCCGCCGGCGCTCCTCCTGCTGGTCGCGGTACTCGCTCTCCCAGCGCTCCCGTTCGGCACGGCTGCCCTCCCGGTAGCCTGCGTAGCCGCCGCCGTAGACGCGGGGACGGCCGTCGCGGGTCGGGTCGAGGTCGAGGACGGCGGTGGCGACGTCGGCGAGCAGCGCCCGGTCGTGGCTGACGAGCACGACGCCGCCCGGGTGCTCGCGCAGCCGCGCCGTCAGGTGCTCCAGCCCTGCCGCGTCGAGGTGGTTGGTCGGCTCGTCCAGCAGCAGCAGGTCGTACCGGGAGCCCAGCAGACAGGCCAGCCGGATCCGGTAGCGCTGCCCGACGGACAGCCCCGCCAGCGGCCGGGCGCGGTCGGTGACCGCGTCCAGGGCGGCGAGCGAGACGTCGACGCGGCGATCTGCGTCCCAGGCGTCGATGGACTCGGCGGCCGCGAGCGCGTCCGCGTAGTCGTCCTCGGCGCCGCGGCGCTGCTCGGCGAGCGCGACCGTGGCCGTCTCGAACGCGTGCAGCACGGCCCGCACCTGGGCCAGCTCAAGATCGATCAGGTCGCCGACGGTGCGGTCGTCGTCGACCGGCATCTCCTGGTCGGCGACGCCGATCGTGCCGGCGCGGCGCACGGTGCCGGTGTCGGGGGTGAGGGTCCCGGCGAGGACCTGCAGCAGGGTGGTCTTCCCGCGCCCGTTCTCGCCGACCACCCCCAGCCGGTCACCCGCGGAGACGGTCAGATCCACCCCGGCGAGTACGGGACGGCCGCCGCGGGCCAGATGCAGATCGGTGGCGTTGAGATGAGCCCGCGCACGGGCCGACATGGTGATGTCGGTGGACATACTTCCTCCGGAGAACCGGATCCCGCGCATGCCGAAGAGGCCGGGCGGCGATCCGGGAAAAGGTGAGACACGACGGCGGAACGCTCAGCCGCACCCGCTGACCGGGGGCTGAGGCCGTCGTTCTCAGAGGAAGTACAAGTACTGCATGCCTCAAAGGTAACAAGCGCGCTGCCGACCCCGCAAAGGCATTACCCGGTGATCTCCAGCTCTTGCGGCCGGGTGATCATTCTTCTAAGTTAGGCCCCGAAACCATGGGAAGGCTGCGATGAGGACCGGCGGGCGCACGGCCATGTTCACGCTGCATGACGTGGTCGAAGCCGGGATGCGGATCGGCCTGGTCGAGCTGACCATGCAGAAGGTGGCCGACGCACTCGGCGTCACCACGGCGGCGGTCTATCGCCACGTGCCGAGCCGATCAGCGCTGGAGAGCCTGGTCGGCGAGGCGATCCTGGCCGAGCTGGAGCTGGTCGACGACCCCGCCGAGCCGGCCGCCGCCCACCTGGTCAGCTTCGCCGCCCAGTTGCGGCGCTTCACGCTCGGGCATCCGGGCACGGCCCGCTATTTCCTGCGGCTGTTCCCTCGCGGGGCGTCGGGCATCCGGCTCCTGGAGCAGCAGATCACCGCCCTGGGCAGGCGCGGCTACGACCCGGCCGCCGCCACCGTGCTCAGTTCGGCGATCGCCACCATCACCCTGGGCGTCACCGTGGCCGAGCAGGAGCGGGCGGCCCTCCACGGATCTGCGGCCGAAGCCGAGGCGCTGGCCGCGATGGCCGCGTCCGACCTGCTGCTGCAGGCGACGGCCGGCATCCCCGCACACACCCCGGAGGACTACTTCGTGCTACTGATCACCGCGACCGCCGAGGGACTGGTCGCCCAGCTCCCGCCCGGCCGGCCGATCACGGTCCCGAGGACGGCGTCCTGAACGCCGGAGGGCACGCCGCCGAGGAGGCTCGGTGCCCGAGTTGCTGACCCTGCTTCCCGACGATCCGCGCACCGTCGGGCCGTACCGGCTGGAGGGCAGGCTCGGCGCGGGCGGGCAGGGCGCCGTGTACGCGGGCCGGGGCCCCGAGGGTGTCCGGGTCGCGGTCAAGCTGCTGCATCCGTACCTGATCGCCGACGACGAGGCGCGCGTGCGCTTCCTGCGCGAGGTGGAGACGGCCAAGCGGGTGGCGCCGTTCTGCACGGCGCAGATGCTCGACTCCGGCTTCGCCGGCAGCAGGCCGTACATCGTCAGCGAGTTCGTGGACGGCCCCTCGCTGCAGGAGTCGGTCCGGGCGAACGGGCCGCGCGGCGCGGCGGCGCTGCAGCGGCTGGCCATCAACACGGCGACGGCGCTGGCCGCGATCCACGCGGCCGGGGTCGTGCACCGCGACTTCAAGCCCGGCAACGTGCTGCTCGGCCCCGACGGCCCGGTGGTGATCGACTTCGGGATCGCCAAGGCGCTGGACCTGAGCCAGTCGGTCGTCACCAGCCAGCCGATCGGCAGCCCCGCCTACATGGCGCCCGAGCAGATCGCGGGCGGCGACGTCGGACCGCCCGCCGACCTGTTCACCTGGGCCGCGACCATGCACTACGCGGCCACGGGCCGGCGGGCCTTCGGCGGCGACACCATCCCCGCCACCCTGCACGCGGTGCTGAGCAGCGAGCCCGATCTCGGCGGGCTGGAGGAGCGGTTCCGGCGCCTGCTGCGGGAGTGCCTGGCCAAGGACCCGGCCCGGCGGCCCACCGCCGCCCAGGTGGTCGAACGGCTCCGCGCGCTGCCCGCCCCCTCCTGGCAGCGCACCCCGCCGGGCAAGCCGGGACGTCGGCGCACGGTCGTCGCGGTGTCGATCGCCGCGGCCCTCGGCACCGCCGCCGGCGTCGGCTTCTACGCCCTGGCGCCCGCCACCGCCCAGCAGCAGAAGGTCGCGGCGCCGACGGCGAGCGCCACTGTGACCTCCGGCACGCCGGCGCCGCAGCCCGCCACGCACCCGCCGTCGATCACCGCGATGCAGGGCGAGGTGAACGACCTGGCCAAGAGCGCCACGGCCACCCCGCCCCGGGCGCCCCGCAGGTCCTCCACACCTCGGCCGTCCGACCCGGACCCGGACCCGCCGCGCAGCCGCAAGCCCAGCAGCGCCCCCAAGACGTCCAAGTCCACGCCGAGGACGACGCACCAGTCCGCGGCTCCCAAGACGCCCTCCAGTCAGGAGTCCACCAAGCCGCCGGGCCCCGCCCCCTCGACCGGCCAGGTCACCTGGAACGACGCCGCCGCCTACTGCAAGGCGCAGGGCTACACGGGAGTCTCGTACATGGTCGGCTGGCAGAGCATGAAGTGCCAGGGCAGCGACCACGCGGTCACGACGACGAAGCTGTGCGCGTGGAAGTACCCGGACTACCCGAGAGCCGAGGGTGAGGAGCCGGCCAACCCCTACACCCCCATGAGCAAGTGCCGGCTGTCGTGACGGACGCGGATCAGGTCCGCCGGTCGTCGCGGGCGGCCAGCCACATGCCGAGGGCGGCCACGAGCACGCCGATCAGGGCGTAGCGGAACGCGGTCTGATAGCCCGCGACCAGCGCCGCCGGACCGTCCGCCGCGCCCGCCGTGCCCGCCGTGACGGCGGCGGCCGCGCCGACCAGGACGGCCAGGCCGAAGGCGCCGCCGAGCTGGTCCACCGACCGCTGCACCCCCGAGGCGACCCCGGCGTCCGCCTCGGTCACCCCGTGCAGTGCCGCGTTCTGCAGGGCGATCAGCCCGATGGCCATCCCGGCCGCGACCGCGACCATGCCGGGCACCACGTCCACCCAGAGCCGCCCCTCGACGGGCAGCCGGGCCAGCCAGCCCACCCCGGCCGCCGTGCACAGCAGGCCGGTGATCGCCGTGTACTTCATGCCGAGCACCCGGATGAGCCCGGCCACCCGGGTGACGGCCAGCAGGAGCGCGGCGCAGAACGGCAGGAAGGCCAGGCCCGACCGCAGCGGGCTGAGCCCCAGCACGTTCTGCAGGTAGAGGGTGGCCAGGAAGAACGTGGTCGACAGCGCGGCGCTGAGCAGCACGGTCGCCGCGTTCGCCACGGCGCGGGTGCGGTCGGTGAAGAAGCCCAGCGGCACCAGCGGCTCCCGGGTCCGGGCCTCGACCAGGACGAACAGGGCCAGCGACAGCACCCCCGCGCCCAGCGGCACCAGGACGCCGGGGTCGGTCCACGGCGCGTGGGCCGCCCGCAGGATCCCGTACACGACAGCGACGGGACCGAACGTCAGCAGCGCCGCCCCCGGCAGGTCCAGCCGGCCACCGGCGCGGGGCCCGTCGCCGCGCACCAGCAGCGGCGTCACCAGCACCACCACGAGGGCGAGCGGCACGTTGACGAAGAAGATCCATCGCCAGTGGAGCAGCTCGGTGAGCGCCCCGGAGAGCAGGACGCCGACAGCCAGGCCGCTGCCCGAGATCGCACCCCAGACGCCGAGCGCCCTGGCCCGCTCGGCCGGATCGGTGAACAGCAGCGCGATCAGCGACATCGCGGCGGGCGAGGCCAGCGCCTCGCCCACGCCCTGTCCGAAGCGCGCGGCGATCAGCGTCTCCAGGGTGGGCGCCAGGCCGGCGGCGAGCGACGCCACCCCGAAGATCGCGGCGCCGGCCAGGAACAGCCGGCGACGGCCCAGCAGGTCGGCGAGCCGGCCGCCGAACAGCAGCAGCCCGCCGCCGACGAGCGCGTATCCGTTGACCACCCAGGCCAGCGCCGTGGCGTCGGCGCCGAACTCCTCGCCGATGGAGGGCAGCGCCACGTTGACCACGGTGACGTCGACGGCGATGAGGAACTGAAGAAGGGAGAGCAGAGCCAGGACCAGCCAGGACCGGCCCAGGGCACGGTCGGGCGCGGAACGAGAAGCCATGATGAAGGGAACTCCAGGCCAGGCGCTCGTCACGGACGAGAGCCGAAGAGAAGAACGGGCACCTGTCGCGCCGCGATGGGGCGCGCCTGGAGTTACTTGGTGAACGAGGCCATGGGCCGGGAGCCTAGCAAACCGGACCTATGCGCTCATGACCGGTCGAGCACCAACACGGCCGCGACCGCCTCAGAGGGCTGAGTTCGGCCCGATACCTTGTCACGCAAGGCATCGGGTCGTACGGTGGTCGTATGGCTGAGGACACCGAGGAGGCGCAGGGGTCGGCGACCATCGCCCGCCTGCGCCGCGAGCTCGCCCGGGGCACGACCGAGCTGGCCGTGCTGTCGGTGCTCAGTGTCCGCCGCCGCTATGGCTACGAGCTGCTGAAAGTGCTGGGGCAGGCGGGCGAGGGAGTCCTGGAGGTCAAGGAGGGCACCCTCTACCCGCTGCTGCACCGCCTGGAGGACTCGGGCCACATCGTGGCGACCTGGGAGGCCGAAGGGCGCGCCAGGCCACGCAAGTACTACGTGATCACGCCCGACGGTCGCGCGTACCTGGCCATGCTGCGCACCGAGTGGGGCGGCCTGGTCGACGCGATGCGACAGCTACTCGACACCCTTGGCGAGGTGCAACCGTGAGCGACGCGAAACAGACGATCGACGACTACACCGAACGGGTCGTCCGCCAGTTGCCCGCCCCCGACCGTGACAGGGCGAAGGCGGAGCTCGGCGACCACCTGTCGGAGGCGGCGGAGGCGGGGGAGCTGGACGAGGCGCTGAGCCGGCTCGGCCCGCCGGAGGAGGCGGCGGCCTCGTTCGCCGGCTTACGCCCGGCGCCGCCGGGGCCCATGGACAGGCGGATCGTCGCCGTGGTGATCGACAACCTGCCGCTGGTCGGCGTCACGATCGCGCTGCTCGTGCAGGGGGTCGCGCGGGTGGCTGAGGAGGGGGTCGGCTTCTCGCTGGCGTTCCCCCCGTTCGTGTCCGTCAAGATCGGCGACGCGTGCGTGTCGATCGCGCCCCTGCAGTGCGCCGCCGACGCCTACGCGGGCGCCGGGCTGCTCTACAGCCTGGGCGTGCCGCTCGCCCTGCTCTGGTCGATCGTCGTCCTGGGGCTGCTGGAGGCGTGGACCGGCGCGACGCCGGGCAAGCGCGTCATGAAACTGCTCGTCGTGACCGAGACCGGGCTGCGAATCCATCCGGTCACCGGGATCGTGCGGCGGCTCAGCCCGCTGCTGGGACCGTTCGCCTGGCTGGACTGGGTGCCCGTCGCGTGGGGCGACCGGCGGCGGCTGCTCGACCGGCTCACCGAGACGAAGGTCGTGAGCGCCGCCGAAACGCGACGCTGAAGACCGTCACCCGGACGTCTCGGCGGCGCGGTCGAGCAGCGCGCGGCGTTCGGGCTCGCTGTGCGCGACGTCCGCCGCCTGCCTGAACAGGGCGGCGGCGCGCTGGTGATCGCCGCTCCGGGCGGTGAGCTCGGCCTCGGCGGCGAGAGCGAGCGGGTGGGCGTCCAGCGCGCCGCCCGCACGCGACCTGGCCAGCAGCGCGAGCCCGGCCTCCGGCCCGTGCGCGTAGCCGTGCGCGACGGCCCGGTTCAGCTCGACCACGGGCGTGGACCGCATCGCCGCCAGCCCGTCGTAGCATCGGGCGATCTCCGCCCAGTCCGTGCCGGACACCGACGGCGCGGTGGCATGGCAGGCGGCGATGCGCGCCTGCAGCCCGTACGGGCTGTCCCGCTCCGCCTCGGCCAGGACGGCCAGGCCCTCGGCGATCGCCTGCCGGTCCCAGCGTGACCGGTCCTGCCGGTCGAGCGTGAGCAGGCCGCCGTCGGCGTCGCGGCGGGCGTCCCGGCGGGAGTGCTGCAGGAGGAAGAGCGCCAGCAGCGCCGGCACCTCGCGCTGCCCCGGCATGAGCCGGCGCAGCAGCCGCGCCAGCCGGATCGCCTCCTCGGCGAAGGCGGGATCGCCGTCGGCGTTGTAGCCCTGCGTGAACAGCAGGTAGAGCACCGCCAGGACGCCGGGCAGCCGCTCCCCCAGCGCCCGGCCGCTCGGCACCCGGTACGGGATGCCCGCGTCGGCGATCTTCGTCTTGGCCCTGGTCAGGCGGCGGGTCATGGCCGACTCGGTGACCAGGAAGGCGCGCGCGATGTCCGCCGTCGGCACCCCGCAGACGGTCCGCAGTGTCAGCGCCACACGTGACTCCAGTGCCAGAGCCGGGTGGCAGCAGGTGAACACGAGCCGCAGCCGGTCGTCCACGACCTCCTCCTCTCGCCCCGCGCCGGGGGTCTCGTCCGCGTCCGGCGTGAGCGCGGCCAGCTCGGCCAGCTTGCGGCGCTCCACCGAGGCGCGGCGCAACGTGTCGATCGCGCGGTTGCGCGCCACCGTCATGAGCCAGCCGCCCGGGTTGGCGGGCTCGCCCTCCCCGGGCCACCGCTGCACGGCCAGGGCCAGCGCCTCCTGGGCGCAGTCCTCGGCCAGTGTCCAGTCGCCGGTGACGCGGATGAGCGTGGCGACGATGCGCGGGTACGCGTCGGCGGCCACCTCCTCCAGGCAGGCGGTCACTGTTCGAAGTCGGCGAACGGCCGCAGCTCCAGTCGTCCCGCCCGGGCCATCGGATGCGTGCGGGCGACCTCGATCGCCTCGTCCAGGTCGGCGCAGTCGAGCAGGTCGAAGCCCACGATCACCTCTTTGGTCTCGGCGAACGGGCCGTCGGTGAGGATCAGCTCGCCCTCACGGACGCGGACGGTGGTCGCCGCCGTCTCCGGGGCCAGTACCGCGCCCCGCACGCGCCGCCCGCGTGCGTCGTTCTCCGCCACCCAGACATCGACGTCCGGCCAGTCCGTCTTGTCCGTGTCGGGCTGGGTGTCGCTGCAGACGAACATCAGGTACTTCATCGTGCGCTCCTTCGCTGGTGGTGGTGTTCACCATGGTGACGAACGGGCGCATCGCTTCCGGACAGGCGGGGTGGCAAAATTTTCAGGTGCGGGAGTAGTCGAGGTCGAGCAGGCCGGCCAGATCGCGCAGGCACTCCTCGAAGACGGGCTCCAGGTCGGTGTAGACGAAGTCCAGCTGGTGCAGGACTTCCATGCACAGCAGGCCGTACAGCCTGATCCAGCACGACAGGAAGACGTGGACGGCCTCCGGCGGGAGCACGCCGCCGATGACGTCGGAGAAGGCGGTGAGCTGCTCGCGCTGCGACTCGGGCAGGCCGGCCAGGTCGGGCACCGGGAACTGGCGTGTCCGCCACAGCTCGACCGTCAGGTCCAGCAGGATTTGCTCGAACCGCAGCGCGGCCTGGTGGCGCGCGGAGTCGCGCCGCAGGTTGGGCGGGGTTATCGGGCTGGCGAAGATCCAGCCGAACTCGGCCGGGTGGCCGATCGCCCAGGCGCGCATGGCGCGGCAGACGGCCAGCAGGCGCTCGGCGATGGGCGCGCCGGCCTGGGCGTCGCGGGCCTGCTCCATCGCGCCGGCCAGCTCGCGGAAGAAGCCGGCGGTCACCGCGCCGACCAGCTCGTCGTGGCCGGAGTAGTAGTGATACAGGGCCGGGCCGCTCACGCCGATCTCCCGGGCGACCGCGTTGACGGTCACGGCGGCCGAGCCCTGCTCGACCAGCAGTTTGCGCGCGGCGGCGTGGATCTCCTCAAGGGTGGCCTGGCGCAGCCTCTCCCGCCGGCCGGTGGTGCGTGCGGACATCGTCGCCTCTCCTCGGGACCGCTGGCATTCTAGGGCATCTATCTACGTTTAATGCCTCTAAGCGGTCTCACGGGATCAGCAGGGTCTTGCCGGTCGTGGCGCGGGCCTCGATCGCCCGGTGCGCCTCGGCGGCCTCGGCCAGGGGGTAGGTCTGGCCGACGACCGGGCGCAGCCGGCCGGCCGCCGCGTGCGCCAGCGCCTCCTCGGCCAGCGCCCGGATCTCGGCCGGAGCCGGTACGGAGCGCGGCACGAGCGTCACGTGAGCGGCGGGCTCGGTCCAGGACCCCGACGCCATGCCGTACAGGCTCGCCCGGCCGCCGGGCCGCACGGCGAGCATGCCCTGCGCGCCGACCTCGCCGCCGACCCCGTCGAAGACCACGTCGACGCCGCCGGTCCGCTCGACGACGGCCCGCTCCCAGCCCGGCACGGAGTAGTCCACGCAGGCGAGCGCGCCCAGCGACGTGACCAGCCCGGCCTTGGCCCGGCCACGGGCCGCGCCGATCACCTTCGCCCCTGAGGCGGCCGCGAGCTGCACCAGCAGGCTGCCCACACCGCCGCCGGCCGCTTCCACCAGCACCCATTCGCCCGGCCGCACCCCGGCCTGCCGGTGGACGAGCACCGCCGTCCGGCCGTCGGCCAGCAGCGCCACCGCGTCACG
This sequence comes from Nonomuraea sp. SBT364, assembly GCF_001083785.1. Classification (GTDB taxonomy): domain Bacteria; phylum Actinomycetota; class Actinomycetes; order Streptosporangiales; family Streptosporangiaceae; genus Nonomuraea. Next base: position 12,492 of record NZ_LAVL01000068.1, on the reverse strand, counting down.
CAGCGGCACGCCCGCCGGGACCGGGGTGAGGTCCTCGGCGCGGGCCACGGCGAGCTCCGCGTAGCCGCCGGCGCCGCCCGTCGTGGTCACCACGGTCGTCCCGGCCAGCCCGGGATCGACCCGCGGGCCGACGACCAGCACCCGCCCGCCCACGCCGTTGCCGGGGATGCGCGGCAACGGCGGCGCCTGCCCGGCCGCCGGTCCGGTGCCCGCCCGCACCTGCGTCTCGACGAACGTGATCCCGGCGTACGCGACCGCCACGAGCACCTCGCCGGGCCCCGGCACCGGTTCCGCGACCTCCTGGACGCGCAGCACCTCCGGCCCGCCCAGCCGATCCATCACCACGGCGCGCATGACTGCCTTCCCGCTGATCTAGCCGGCCGCGTCGTACTGATCGCGGGCCTCCCAGACCTGCTCGATGTGGGTTTCCGCCCACTCCTTCACCGCGACCATCAGGCCGCTCAGGCTCGTCCCCAGGTCGGTGAGCCGGTAGTCGACGCGCACCGGGACCGACGGGGTCACCGTGCGGCTGACCAGGCCGTCGCGCTCCAGCGAACGCAGCGTCTGGGTCAGCATCTTCTGGCTGACACCGGGGATCTTGCGGCCCAGGTCGCTGTAGCGCATGGTGCCCTGCTGGCGCAGCGCGGCCAGGATCAGGCTCACCCACTTGTCGCTGATGCGGTCGAGCAGTTGGCTGGTCGGGCACTCCCTGAGGAAGGCGTCGTACGCGACACGCTCGCCGGCGCGGCGTTCGGCGGCCGTCTGGGTTGCCATGGCGCACCTCCGGGTCCGGTACGCACGCCCGAGCACGTACGTACCGAAAGAGAGTAACACTCCTGCAGATAGCGGCCCGCTTCCTACAGGAACCCGCGCTTCTCCGGCAGGTCGATGACGCCCGACAGCGCGAGCAGACCGATCCCCGCCAGGACGGCGAGCAGGACCCAGGCGACCGGATGCCCCAGGTTGAGGGTCCAGGAGGAGGAGGCGGCACGGGCGTGCACCAGCAGGGCGGGGTCGCGGCGGTTGACGTAGACGGTGCCCGCCAGGAACCAGTGGCGGTTGTCGTCACGCTGCCCCACCCCGGAGTCCTCCTGCTCCTCCCCGGGCAGCGCGGGCAGGCGGTGCCCGGCCTGGCCGACCCTGGTCTCCCAGATCACCCAACCGGCCAGCAGCCCGGCGAGCGGCAGGTACGTGACCACCTGCCAGAAGGCCGAGTCCGGGACGAACCGCCACAGGCGCAGCGCCGCGACGAACAGCCCCAGGTTGAGGCAGGCGGCGGACAGCAGCGTCATGGCGGCGACGCCGCGCAGGTAGACGCGGTAGCGGCGGGCCGATCCCCGGGGCCTGGCGGCGTCGAGGTCGGGCCGGGCCCGCAGCACGATCAGCGCCACCACCGGCACGACCAGCGTGATCGCGACCTGGTGGAGCACCGGCTCGAAGGCCGTGACCCCGCCGAACCAGCCGACGCCCGCCGTGACCAGCACGACGACCAGCGCGGGCACCGCCCACCGCCATGGCACGCGGACCGGGTCGGTGCGGAAGGTGGTGTCCACGGCGACGCCCCTGCGCCTCCCGGCCGCCCACGCGCCGGCCTGCCCGGCGGCCCGGATCCGGTGGTGGGCCAGGCCGTACAGCAGCAGGTCCACGACGGCCACCGCCGCGCAGACCGCCTCCGGCCACCCCGCGAGGAACAGGACGGGGACGGACAGCACGGCCACCGCGACGACCGCGCGGGCGTAGCGGCGGCGCTCGGCGACGATGACGGGGTCGCCCGCGCGTTCGGCCGGCACCCGCACGCCGAACGGCAGCGTCGGCCTGGCCAGCACCGGCAGCGCCAGGGTCAGGCAGGTGATCAGGGCGACGGTGATCAGCGCGATCATGTGCCGCTCCCGAAACCGTCCAGCAGCGCCGCGCACCGGCGCAGCACGTCCTCCCGGTCCAGGCCGTGGACCGTGGCTTCCGCCAGCAGCACACGCATGCGTTCCTCCCATTCCTCGGCGAAGGGGGCCTCGGGCGGCCCGCTGTCGGCGTCCCGGCGCACGACGGCGCCGCTCTTGCGGTTGATCCGGATCACGCCCTGCTGCCGCAGCAGGTCGTAGGCCTTGTTCACGGTGTGGAAGTTGATGCCGAAGTCGGCGGCGAGCTGCCGGGTCGAGGGCAGCGGGTCGCCCTCCTTGGCCTGCCGCGCGGCGATGGCCTCCACGATCCGGTCCCGGATCTGCTGGTAGATCGGGACCTCACTGTCGAGGTCGAGGATCAGGTGCACACTCACAGCCTATTTGATATACAACTAATAGAACAGATAGAGCGAAGGGAACAGATCATGATCCAAACCCGCATCCACCACGACACGCTGACCGTGCGCTTCGGCCCATGGGCGCGACTGTTCACCAGGACCGCCGCCGTCCGCGTGCCGCTGGCGGCCATCGCCGGGGTCAGCCGCCTCGACCGGCCGCTCACGGCCGCCAAGGGCATCCGCTTCGGCCTGCTCGTCACCGGCGTCGTCAAGATCGGCACGTGGACGTCCTTCAGCGGCGTCAAGCGCCTGGTCGTGGCCCGCCGCGACGTCCCCGGGCTGCGCATCACGCTGAAGGGCCGGGTGGCCGGCCACGACGAGCTGGTCCTCAGCCTGCCGGACGCCGACGAGCTGCTGCGGCGCCTGACGGCGGTGACGGCATGAACATCGAGGTCCGCGGCCTGACGAAGACGTACGGGCCGGTGACCGCCGTCAGCGAGCTCAGCTTCGACGTGCCGCCCGGCGCGGTCACCGGCTTCCTCGGGCCGAACGGCGCCGGCAAGACCACCACGATGCGGATGATGCTGGGCCTGGTGACGCCGACCGCCGGCACCGCCCTGTTCGGCGGCAGGCGCTACGCCGACCTGCCCGCGCCGTCCGCGGCCGTCGGCGCCGTGCTCGACAGCGCGGGCTTCCACCCCGCGCACACGGCCGGCGACCACCTGCGGGTCTACGCCCGCATGGGCCGGTACGGCGCGGCGCGGGCCGCCCGGGTCGCCGAGCTGACCGGGGTGTCGGCGTTCGCCGGCCGCCTCACGCGGGCGCTGTCGACCGGCATGCGCCAGCGGCTCAACCTGGCCACCGCGCTGCTCGGCGATCCGCAGGCGCTGCTGCTCGACGAGCCCGGCAACGGCCTCGACCCCGAAGGCACCGCCTGGCTGCGCCGGTTCCTGCGCGAGCTGGCCGCCGAGGGCCGCACCGTCCTGGTCTCCAGCCACGTGCTCGGCGAGGTCGAGCACCTGGCCGACCACGCCGTGGTGATCCGCGAGGGACGGCTGGTCAGCACCGGCCCCCTCCGCGAGCTGTACGGCCCGGCCGCCGTGCTGGTCCGGTCCCCGCAGGCGGAGCGGTTCGCGGCCGCGCTGGCGCGCGACGGGATCCGCGTCGAGCACGAGCCGCCCGGCGTGCTGCGCGTCCACGGCCTGGACGCCGCCGAGGTGGCCGCCGCGGCGACCGCCCAGGGCATCGCACTGCACGAGATCACGTCCGAACGCCCCACCCTCGAACAGGCGTTCCTGCACCTCACCGGAGGCTCCCGATGACCGCGCTGCTGTCCGCCGAATGGACCCGCCTGGCCGCCACCAGGCTCTGGCTGTGGGGGCTGCTGGCCGCGCTGGGCAGCGGCGCCCTGATCGGCCTGCTCGCGCTCGTCGGCCCGGAGAACTTCAACCCGCCGCTGCCCGGCCTGGCCACCGAGCAGGGCACCCGCGTGCTGCTCGGGCTGCTCGGCTTCACCGTGTTCGCCCCCGCACTGCTCGGCACCGTGGCCGTGGCCGCCGAATACCGGCACCGCACCATCACCACCACGACGCTGTTCGCGCCCCGGCGCTGGACCTGGCTCGCCGCCAAGCTGACCGTCTACACCGGCGCGGGCCTCGTCTACGGCGTCGTCGCCTCGGCCGTGGCGGGCGGCGCCCTCTTCGGCGCGGCCGCGCTCAAGGGCGTCACGCTCGGCCTCCCCACCTGGACGATCGTCGCCTTCCTGGCGCGCATCGCGCTGACCATGGCCGTCTACACCCTGCTCGGCGTGGCCATGGGCGCCCTGCTGCGCAACCAGGTGACCGCACTCGCCGTCGTGGGCGCGTACTTCTACCTGGTCGAGACGACGCTGATGCTCATCCCGGGCGTCAAGCTGGTCTACCCCTACCTGCCGGGCGGGGCCACCGCCGCGCTGACCGGCTTCACCTACCTGGCCGACGCCATCGCCGACCAGACCGGCGCCTCCGCCTCGGAGTTGCTGTCCGCGCCGGCCGGCGGCGCCGTGCTGGTCGGCTACGCCCTGGTCGCGGCCGTCATGGCCGTCGCGGCGCCGTTGCGGCGGGACATCGCCTGATCAGGGCAGCAGGCCACCGACGAGCGCGCGCAGGCCCCGGTCGTAGGTGTCCTTCGCGGTCAGCTCCTCCCACCGCCGCCCCAGCTCCGCCAGCCGGGGGAACTCGTCCCCGTCCAGCTCGGCGAACACCCGCTCCCGGTAGGTGCTCCCGCCCTGGGCCCGCCGTCTGCCCGCCGCCGCCCGCCCGCCGAGCTCTCCCGCCGTGTAGTGCCAGATGATCCGGTACGCGTCCACGGCCTCCTCCGTCGTCAGCCCCGCGCCCACGGCGGCGTCGATGATCTTCTCCGGATACCACAGCGCGCCCACCGACAGCAGGTCGTCGGCCCGCAGCACGTCCACGATCCACGGGCAGCCCGACAGGGCCTCGCGCATCGCCGTCGCCACCACCACCACGCGCTCGCGCGGCTCCTCCGGCAGGCCCTCCGGCCTGGGCAGATCCGCCGCGTAGTCGTCGAGGAGGAGCAGGAGCAGCTCCTCCTTGTCACGCACGTGGTGGTAGAGCGCCATGGCCGTGCTGCCGACCTCCCGCGCCAGACGGCGCATGGTCAGCCCCTCGACGCCGTCGGCCTCGACGACCCGGTGGGCGGCCGCGACGATGTCGGCCCTGGAGATCTTCGGCGGCCGTCCGGTACGCATCCCGCCATATTACTTTCTTACTAGTACGAGAACTGACGGTCACAGACCGTATGTGGAGCCGTCGATCTTCGGGGGCGTGTACGTGTCCCGCTCCTGCCTTTCCCGCTCCCGCCTCTTCCAGGGCGTCTGCTCCCAGAGCCAGACCGCGATACTCGATCCGGCATACCAGAGAACCGCCCCACCGAATATCGTGAGAACGATGTCCAAGCCCCGCATGGGGATCACCTTTCTTTCTGGTGGGTTGGCCATGCTGCTGAGCTCTTCCGACCACGACCGGATCGATGCGGTCGTGGCCGCCTGCGAAGCCGCCCGTGGATTACAGGATCTGCGGGAAAGGGTGCTCGACGGATTGGCCACGTGGCTGGACTTCCGCCGTACGACCTTTTTCGTCGCCCCGACCTTTCGCGAGGTTTTCGACGACCCGGAGCCGGTCACCCACGGTCTTCCCGTGCATGTTCCGGCCACCTACCACGAGGTTTTCCGCCACACGGATCCATTCCGGCAAATAGCGGCCGGCGGCTCCGCGCGCCGGGTGGGGCCGATCTCGCTCGATCAGCTCCACCCGCTCCAGCAGATCTCACACAAGGAATACGTGACCCGGTTCCTGGTCAGGAACGACATTCGCGCGAAAGTCGTGATTCCCGTCCAGGGCACCGGAGGCACGGCCGGGATCGGGCTGCTGGCCCCCGAATCCGGCGCGTTCGGCGCGCGGGATCTGGCAATGGCGCGACGGCTGGCCCTGCGCCTGTCGGCCCACTACAGGTTGTGGTCCGGTGTCGCCGACCCGGCCGGTCTTGACTGCCTCACCCGCCGCGAAAGGGAGATCTGCGAGAAGGTCGCCACCGGCCTCGGCGACCACGAGATCGCCCTCGACCTGCGCATCAGCCCCAACACGGTCAAGAGCCATCTCAAGCGGGCCTACGAGAAGCTCGGCGTCGCGAACCGGGTCAAGCTGGCTGAACGGCTGTCCGGCCTGCGGTTCACCCGCTGAACGGGTCACCCCAGTCGGAGTTGTCCGGGTTGTTCCACGGCGCGTCCGACCACGAACTATCCGCCGCGGTCGTCGTCGGATTGCTGAACTGGTCGTCGTACCAGCGGTCGAGTGCGTCGCGCTCATACATGGGTTCCTCCAAGGGAAGACGGGCTCTCACCTTCCCCCTCCCGCACACCCAGGAGAATCCCCCGAACGAGTGAATTACGCCCCCGCACGCCGGAGCCCGGCAGAGCTGGCGCAAGCCCCCGGTGGCCGTTCTCCAGGTACTGCAGGACGGCGGAGACGCGCCGAGCTTCCCGGCGATGGCGCCCCCGGCCGGCGACGCCGCGACGGGCGACGGGCCGGGGCGGTCAGGTAGGGCCAGACCTACCTCGTCCTCGCCCCAGGCCCCGTGCGGGCGCCGCCCGGCATGCGGTTCGATGAGAATCATGCAGCGTATGACTGGTTTGCTGGTAGGCGCGGTGTTCGGCGCGGTCTTCGTCGTCGTCAACGCGCAGAGCCCGCTCAACCCCCTGACCGTGAACGTCCTGCGGGTCGCCGCCGTCCTGGCCGCCGCGGGCGTCGTCGTGATGTGGTTCGCCACCGCGAGGAGGGAGGGAGACGGCGAGCGGCGGAACATGTTCAGCCGCGGCTACCTGGTGGTCGTCCTCGCCGAGGCGATCCTGCTCTTCGGCGGGCTCCGGGTGCTGGCCGCCCTGGACGTCCCCGAGCAGGCCAACGTGGCCTGGGTGGCGTTCGTGGTCGGCGTGCACTTCGTCGCCCTGGCGCCGATCTGGAAGGACTGGAGCATCGCGGTGCCCGGGGCGGCCCTCTCGCTGCTCGGGGTCGCCGGTCTCGTCCTGGCGTCGACGTCCGCCGTGACGTGGGTGCCGCTCGTCAGCGGGGTGCTGTCCGGCGTGGTGCTCCTGGCCGGCAGCCTCTTCGCGGCCTGGCGCGGCCGCCAGGTGACCAGCGCCGGCTGACCCCGGCCGGCCCCCGCCCACGCTCCGAGACTCCCCCCCGCGGGGGAAGGCGTTCCCTCGCGGGCGGGAGGTCGGTGGGGCACGGGCCGGGACATTCTGTGTCTCGTGGAAAGACATCAGGTGCGCTGGCCGGCTTGGACGATGGCGGTGCTGTTCGTCGGGTACGCCGCGGGCAAGGCGGTCTACGCCGCGCAGGGGCGTCTCGGGTTTCCCGGTGGCCCGGCGGTGCCGCCGAGCGAGTACGAACGGTATGCCCGTGACGTGATGGACGTGACCACCGCGCAGTGGTCGGCGGTCGTGACCGGGGTGCTGGCGGCGGCGCTCGTCCTCCTGACGGTGACCCGGCCGGGACGCCGGGTGCCGCGCCTGCTGATGCTGGTGGTGCTGGGCGGCGCGCTGCTCGCCGTCGGCGCCGGGGCGGTGATCGTCGCGGCCGACGGGTTCATCGGCCTCGGGGTGGGCTGGCAGTGGTATCACGGCGTCGCCGGGATCGTCGTGATGGCGCTACTGGCCGCGACGACCTGGTCGTACGCCCGGGCGACCAGGCGCTGACCGCCCGGGCGCCCGGCTCACGCCTGCCGGCGGTGCAGCCCGACCAGGGTGCCGTTGTGCCGGATCCGGGCCGCGTCGTACGGGCACATCGGACGGTTCACATACGTTTCCGCGATGCTGTCGGCCTCGACCTTGTCGATCCCCCAGCCGATCGTGTGCCAGTACGGGCGGCCGTCCTCGCCGGTGGTGTCGAGGACGGCGATCTCGAAGAGCTGCCCGGCGGGCGGGGGCGTGCAGCGAACGTGAGCAGGTGGTCCCTCTTCCGCGGTACGCGTTTCCCGGCTGCCCCGCTGGTCCATCTGGATCTCCCTCCGCTCAAGTGATCCGATTCGGAGATCCATGCCCCGTCCCGGCCCGATCACTCGTGCCGCCGGGGTCAGTGGACGGAGTCCAGGCGGGCCCGCTGGTCGTCGGTCAGTTCCAGGTCCACCGCGGCCAGGTTCTCCTCCAGTTGCGCCACCGAGGACGCCCCGGCGAGCGGGATCACCGGGAAGCGGTGGCCGATCTGCCAGGCGAGCACGACCTGGTTCACGCCGGCTCCGGTCTCCTCGGCGACCTGGCGCAGCACGGCGAGCCGGGCCGGGGTGCCGGGGTGGTCGTAGTCCGGCGGGACCGGCTTGTCCTGCCTGGTGTAGGCGCCGCCCAGCAGCGGCGAGTAGGCGACCAGCGTCAGGCCGGGCTCGGCGCGCAGGTAGCTCAGCAGCTCGGCGCCGGCGTGGCCGAGACTGCCGTCCTCGAAGATGGACTCGGGCATGTCGAAGCGCGGCCGCAGGTGGCTGTGCTGATACTGCAGCACCTCGTAGCCCGGCAGCCCGGCCGCGGCGGCCAGGGCGCGGGCCCGCTCGACCCGCCAGATCGCGTGGTTGCTCACCCCGAGCAGTCCGACCGTGCCCTCCGTCACCAGCTCGCCGAATCCCTCGACGGTCTCGGCCAGCGGCACCGTCCGGTCCTCGATGTGCGCGTAGAGCAGGTCGATGCGGTCGACGCCGAGCCGTTCGCGGCTGCGCTCGGCCGACTCGCGGATCGTCTTGGCGGACAGCCCCTCGGCGTTGTCGACGTAGCTGGTGCCGGGCGCGAGCGGGCGGGCGCCGAGCTTGGTGGCGATCACCATCTCGTCGCCGACACCCCGGCTGCGGAGCCAGCGGCCCAGCAGTTCCTCGCTCTGCCCGCCCTGGCCGCCGTCCGCCCAGAAGGCGTAGTTGTTCGAGGTGTCGATGAACGTGCCGCCGGCCTCGGCGTAGCGGTCGAGGACGGCGAACGAGGTCTGCTCGTCGATCGCCGATCCGAACATCATCGCGCCGAGGGCGAGCACGCTCACCTCACGGCGGGTGGCGGGGTCGGTGCCGATCGTCCGATATTTCATGTTCTCTCTCCAGTCCGGGCCGTCACGTCCGGGCCCGGACAGGAGTGTGCGTGCTGGAGCGAACTCCAGGTCAAGTCAGAATCCGGCCTCGTGCGCGGTGTCGGCGATCAGGGCGTGCAGAGTGATGCCGGGGTGGTCGGCCTTGATCGAGCGCATCCGCCAGCGGTCGGAGAACAGCGCGAGCAACGCCTGGTCGTGGCTGCGCACGAGCACCTCGGCGCCGCGCTGGCGGGCCAGCAGCTCGGCCGACTCGGCGTCGGTGCGTCGGGCCAGCGTGTAGTCGAGCCGATCCAGGCTGATCTCCGCGCCGAACTCGGCGGCCAGCCGATGCTGGACGACCTCGAACTGCATCGGCCCGACCGCCGCCAGCACCGGCGCCTGATCGCCGCGCAGGTCGGAGCGCAGCACCTGGATGACGCCCTCACCGTCGAGCTGGTCGATGCCGCGCCGGAACTGCTTGGCCTTGCTGGAGTCACGGGCCCGCACGACGGCGAAGTGCTCGGGCGCGAAGCTCGGGATCGGCGGGAACGTCACCGGCGCGCCCTCGTACAGGGTGTCGCCCGGCCGCAACGCGGTGGCGTTGACCAGGCCGACGACGTCGCCCGGGAAAGCCTCGTCCATCGTGGTGCGATCCTGGCCGAAGACGCTCTGAGCGTATTTGGTGGCGAACGGACGGCCGGTGGCGGCGTGGACGAGGACCATGCCGCGCTCGAACCGGCCCGAACACACCCGGACGAACGCGATCCGGTCGCGGTGCGCGCGGTCCATGTTGGCCTGCACCTTGAACACCAGCCCGGAGAACGGCTCGTCCAGCGCCCGCGCGGCCCCGTCGACGTCGGGCCGTGGCGCGGGCGCCGGTGCCAGCTCGACCAGCACGTCCAGCAGCCGCCCGATGCCGAAGTTGGGCAGCGCCGCGCCGAACAGCACCGGCGTGGACTCGTGCGCCTCGAACGCCTTCTGGTCGTGGTCGGCGCCGATCGCGTCCAGCAGCGCGGTCTCCTCGCTCGCCTGCTGCCAGTCCGACCCCAGCTCGACGCCCGCCTGCTCGGCGGTCAGCTCGGTCTCCAGCGCCTTGGTCGCCCCGCCCGGGGTGCGCTCGTAGCGGACGGCGCTGTGACGCAGCCTGTCGATCACCCCGTGGAAGTTGCCGGGCAGCCCGATGGGCCAGGTGACGGGCGTCGGCCGCAGGCCGGTGCGCTCCTCGATCTCGTCCAGCAGCTCCAGGGCCTGGCGGCCGGGCCGATCCCACTTGTTGACGAACGTGATGACCGGGATGCGGCGGTGGCGGCAGACCTCGAACAGCTTCATCGTCTGCGGCTCCATGCCCTTGGCCGCGTCGATCAGCATCACCGCGCAGTCGACGGCCGCCAGCACCCGATAGGTGTCCTCGGAGAAGTCGGCGTGACCCGGCGTGTCGACCAGGTTGAACACGTGCCCCCGGTAGTCGAAGCGCAGCGCCGCCGAGGTGATCGAGATCCCGCGGGCGCGCTCGATCTCCATCCAGTCGGACGTGACGCCGCGCCGCCCGGCCTTGCCGTGCACCGACCCGGCCTGTGTGATCGCCGAGGCGTGCAGCGCCAGCGCCTCGGTCATGGTGGACTTACCGGCGTCCGGATGGCTGATGACGGCGAACGTCCGGCGTCGCGTGGCCTCGAAGGCGACGTCACCCCGCATGGTTCCTACCTTAACGTGAGAGTATGGTCAGTGGCCGACGCCGCCGTGGGCGGCAGGCCGCCGACACCGAGACGAAAACAAGAAGCGTCCAACCAGCAGAATACGGAAACGTGTAAAACTACCCCTACGTGAAGACCCGGCCGCTCACGGCGGCGGGGCGACAGGGGCCATCCGGGAGGCTTCGAGCCGCTGCCGGCGCAACTGCTCGCCGAACTCCCTGGCCATGGCGAGCTGCTCGCGCAGCTTGTCGGCCCGGTCGGCGACCGCGCGCTCGAACAGCTGCAGCCGCGTCATCAGCGAGGGGTCGTCGTCGCCGGCGGCCAGCCGGTCGGTGATGTCGAGCAGGTCACGCATCTCGTCCAGGCTGAACCCCAGCGGCTTCATCCGCTTGACCAGGGCCAGCCGGCCGATCTCGGTCTCGCTGTAGAGGCGGAAACCGCCCGGCGTGCGCTCGGGCACCACCAGGCCGACCTCCTCGTAATGCCGGATCGTCCGCAAGGACAGCCCGAGCCGCTCGGCCACCTCGCCGATCTGCACCAGCCCGTCCGGCATCCGCCCTCCACCTCGTTCGCCCGTTCGCACAATCTACTCTTACGTCAGCTATGACCTCGAACGAGTGTAGGGTAGCCGTCACGCCGGAACACGCACTTGTCCGGCCTCACCGGCGGGAGGCGGCGGATGGGGATCCGGTTCGAGGAGATCGACTTCCAGCCTACGGCACTGGGCGGGCTGAGCCTGCGGCGGCGGCGGGAGCCGTCGCTCGGGACGGAGGTCCACGAGATCAAACTCGATGACGACTTCCTGATGTCCAGCCTGTTCACCGAGGCGGAGATCCAGTTGGCCACGCTCGGCCTGGCGGCCGCCCGCCACGACCGGCTCGACGTCGCCGTGGGCGGGCTCGGTCTCGGCTACACCGCGCGGGCGGTCCTGCGGGAGCCGCGGGTGCGCTCGCTGGTCGTGATCGACGCGCTGGCCGAGGTCATCGGATGGCACCAGCGGGGGCTCCTGCCCCTGGGGCCCGAGCTGACGGGCGATCAGCGGTGCCGGCTGCTGCACGGCGACTTCTTCGCGGCGGCGGCCACGGACGCCGGGCTCGACCCCGCCACACCTGGCCGGCGCTTCCACGCCATCCTGGTGGACATCGACCACGCGCCGGATCACGTCCTGCACCCGAGCCATGCCGCCTTCTACGAGCCGGACGGGCTGCGGCGGCTGGCCACGCACCTGCACCCTGGCGGGGTGTTCGCGCTGTGGTCGAACGATCCCCCGCACAGCGGGTTCCTCGCCTCGCTCGGGGAGGTCTTCACCGGCTGCCGGGCGCACGAGGTCAGCTTCCACAATTTCCTCCAGGGGCGACCGGCGGCCAACACGATCTACCTGGCCACCCGGCCGGAGTAGAGGCGGGCTCACCGGCCCGCCCCACGCGCCCCGGCCGTCGCGGCCGTGGCGCAGGCGGTCCCGACGCCCACGAGCAGCGTGGTCAGCACGATCGCGCCGCTCCAGCCGCCGGTCTCGATCAGCCGCGCGTACAGCGGAGGGCCGAGCAGCGTGCCCAGGCTGCCCGCCTGCGTCACCGCCCCGGCCGCCCGGGCGACCCGGGCTCCGGCCACCACCGGCAGGGCCGCGAACACCGCCGACACCGCGAGACCGTTGAGCCCCAGCACCGCCGCCGCGCACAGCGCCGTCACCGGGGCGGGCACGGGCAGGAAGACCCCGGCGCTCGCCGGCGCCGACAGCAGCGCGACGGCGATCAGCCGCTTCGGGCGGCTTCCTGCCCGCAGCGCCGCGTGCGCGGCCAGGCTGCCCACCAGGCTGACCGCCGCCACCAGCCCGGTCAGCAGACTGGCGGCCCCGTCGGACACGCCCGGCGCGGCCGTCAGGAAGGCCGGGAGAACCGTGACGACGCTGACCCCGACCAGGGCGATCATCGCGAACCCACCAGCAAGCCCTCCCACTCCCCAC
>NZ_LAVL01000067.1 GCF_001083785.1 Nonomuraea sp. SBT364 | reverse complement strand
CTGCGCCGCGGCGGCGGCCCCGCCCGCGCGGCTCGCCCCCGCGTGGCCCGGTCCCGCGTGGCCCGGGGACGGGGGCGCGGCGGCGTGGGTGCCCTGGGCGGGCCGCAGGACGGGGGTCCAGGTCTCCGACACCATCTGCGTGGCGGTGTCCACCGGGACCTCGGTACGGCCCAGCAGCCTGTCCAGCAGTTGCTGCGCGGTGGGCCGCCGGGCGGGGTCCTTGTCCAGGGCGCGCTCGGCCAGTGCCCGGATGCGCTCGTCCAGGCCGTCGAGCACCGGCGCGTGGTTGATCACCCGGTAGACGACCTCGGCGACGCCTCCGGTGCCGAACGGCGGCCGGCCGGTGCCCGCGTACGCCATCAGCGCCCCCCACGCGAAGATGTCGCCGGCGGGGGTGACGGGCTCGCCCTTGGCCTGTTCGGGCGACATGTACGCGGGCGTGCCCATGCTCCGCGCGACCGTGAAGGGCAGCTCGGCGGTGTCGGCGAGCTGGGCGATGCCGAAGTCGATGACGCGCGGCCCGACGGGGCTGAGCAGCACGTTGGACGGCTTGAGGTCGCGGTGCACGACTCCCGCCTGGTGGATGGCGGCCAGCGCGGTGGCCACGCCGACGGCCAGCGCCTCCAGGTTGGAGCCCGTCATGGGGCCGTGCCGCTGGATCACGCCCGACAGGTCGGGGCCGTCGACGAACTCGGTGACCAGGTAGGCGGTGCCGGCGTCGAACCCGGCGTCGAGGACCGGCGCGGTGCAGAACCGGGCGACCCGCCGGGCGGCCTCGGCCTCCTTGCCGAACCTGCGCCGGAACTCCTCGCGGGCGGCGAGCTCGGGCCGCATCATCTTCAGCGCGACTTGCCTGCCGGACTCGTCACGAGCCAGGTGGACGAAGCCCATGCCGCCCTCGCCCAGCTTGCGGACCAGGACGTACGGGCCGACCTTCTGCTGCGCCTCCATCGGGGCGATTATGGCGGAACGACGGCTATTTCGCACGGCCGAGGCCCGGCCAGAGCCGGTCGACCTCGGCGTTGAGAATGGCCCCGATGAGCACGGCCAGCGCCGTGATGTAGAGCCAGAGCAGCACCGCGATGGGCGCCGCGAGCGAGCCGTACACCGAGACGGGCGAGAACCAGGCGGCCAGCACGCCGCGCAGCACGGCGGCGCAGACGATCCACAGGATGAGCGCGAGGAGCGCGCCCGGCAGCTCCCGGTACCACTTCGTGCGGACCGGGACGCTCACGTGGTAGAGCACGGTCAGGAAGAGCACCGACCCGACGATCACCACGGGCCAGTAGAGGACGTCGATGAGCACGCCGTACTGGCCCGGCAGCACGCCCCTGAGCAGGGTCGGCCCGATGACCAGGATCGGCATCACGATGATGCCGATGACCAGCCCGACCACGTACAGGCCGAAGGACATCAGCCGGGTGCGGATGATGCCGCGCTCCTCGCCCAGGCCGTAGGCGACCGAGATGAGGTCCACGTACACGTACAGGGCGCGCGATCCCGACCACAGCGACAGCAGGAAGCCGAGCGAGATGATCGACACCTTGCTGGCGTCGTCGCGCAGCACGTCGGCCAGGAGCGGGCGGACGACGCCGGTGACCGCGTCGTCGGTGAACAGCAGCCCGGCCTGGTCGATCACCCACGCCTCGATGTCGCGCACCCGCTGCCTGCCGAGCCAGGTGCCGAGCTTGGCCAGGACGCCGATCAGCCCCAGGACGAACGGCGGCAGCGACAGCAGGGCGAAGAACGCGGCCTCGCCCGCCAGGCCGGTGACCCGGTAGTTGACGCCGGCGTTGGTCGCGGCGCGGGCGGTCGCCCACGACCTCGTGTCGCGCACCCAGCTCAGCCTCGCGCGGGCCTGGGAGGCGAGCCGCCTCTTGGACCGGCTAGGCGCATCCGTGGACGTCATGGCACCCAACGCTATTTCGCAGTGACTCTCGGGAACAGCTTACGTCCCCCTCGTCCTGCCCTAGTCGTTGTCGACGATGCGCGCACCCAGGGGGAGGAGGGAGACGGGGATCATCTTGATGTTCGCCACGCCCAGCGGGATGCCGATGACGGAGATGAACAGCGGGATGGACGTCACCACGTGCCCGATCGCCAGCCAGATCCCCGCCACCACGCACCAGATCACGTTGCCGACCAGGGAGAACACGCCGGCGTCCGGGTCACGCTCCACCGTACGCCCGAACGGCCACAGCGCGTAGGCGGCGATCCGGAAGGAGGCGATGCCGAACGGGATCGTGATGATCAGGATGCAGCAGACGATCCCGGCGAGCGTGTAGCCGATGGCGAGCCAGATGCCGGCGAAGACGAGCCAGATGACGTTGAGGATGGTGCGCATGGTCACAGCATGTCACCGTGCGTACCCGCCCACATCGGGGATCACCCTGATAATGCAGAGGTGATCTGCGAACGCTGCAAGGAACGACGTCACGATGAGTGCCGGGGCGGATCCTGGTGCGACTGCCAGCACCAGGAGCCGGAGCCCGATCCCGGCGAGCCCGCCGAGCTCGCCGAGCCCGCCGAGCCCGTCGTCAACTGGCTGCGCCAGGGCTAGCCGCCGCCTCCAGGAGCTGCCGCCTCGACGGGTTGACCAGCACCCGGCCGGCCACGGTGACGGTCGGCACGGTCTCGTTGCCGTTGTTGACCGAGCGGACGAACGCCGCCGCCTCGGGGTCGCGCCAGATGTTGACCTCGGTGTAGGCCAGCGGCGTGAACCGCAGGCCCATGCGCAGCCTCATGCAGTAGCGGCAGCCCGGCCGCCAGTAGAGGACGACGCCCGTGTGGTCCGCCCGGCCGTACGACGCCGACCGGCCCCGGCGCGGCAGGTTGGCCACCACCATCCAGGCGACGTAGAGGGCCAGGAAGACGAGCAGGGCCGTCATCAGGGGAGACATACCGCGAACGTACCCGACGCGTCCAGACTCTGGACCCGGTCTTGGACATCGATGGCCACCGGGGTATCTTCGAGGCATGCCAGCGGACCCCATGCTCGTCGGTCGACGCCACGTCGACCTTCAGCGTGTCCGCAGTGCCATCTGTTGCGACGCCCGGTAACCGCAGATTTCTTCCGCTGAGCGCGTCGCACCTCCTCTCCCCTGCACTCGATGACGAGGCAGGAGGAACGCTGGGCGCGCCCATAAGACAAAGGACGCGCAATGAGCACCCCTGCCAGCCGGCACCACAAGCGCCCGCGCGGCGAAGGTCAGTGGGCCCTCGGTTACCGAGAGCCGCTGAACAAGAACGAAGAGAGCAAGAAGAACGACGACGGGCTCAACGTCCGCCAGCGGATCATCGACATCTACGCCAAGCGGGGCTTCGACTCGATCGACCCGGCCGACCTACGCGGCCGCATGCGCTGGTACGGCCTCTACACCCAGCGCAAGCCCGGCATCGACGGCGGCAAGACGGCGATCCTCGACCCCGAGGAGCTCGACGACCGCTACTTCATGATGCGGGTGCGCATCGACGGCGGCCAGCTCGACGTGCGGCAGCTGCGGGTCATCGCCGACATCTCCGACGAGTACGCGCGCGGCACCGCCGACATCACCGACCGGCAGAACGTGCAGCTGCACTGGGTGGAGATCGAGTCGGTGCCCGACATCTGGGAGCGGCTGGAGGCCGTGGGGCTGTCCACGACCGAGGCGTGCGGCGACACCCCGCGCGTGATCATCGGGTGCCCGGTCGCCGGGATCGACGCCGAAGAGGTGATCGACGCCAGCGCCAGGATCCGCGAGCTGAACGAGAAGTTCATCGGCAACCCCGCCTACTCCAACCTGCCGCGCAAGTTCAAGACGGCGCTCAGCGGCTGCACGGCGCACTGCACGGTGCACGAGATCAACGACGTGGCGTTCGTCGGCGTGGTCAACGACCAGGGCGAGAAGGGCTTCGACCTGTGGGTCGGCGGCGGGCTGTCGACCAACCCGATGCTGGCCAAGCGGCTGGGCGTGTTCATCGCCCCCGAGCGCGTGGCCGACGTCTACGCGGGCGTGATCGGGATCTTCCGCGACTACGGCTACCGGCGGCTGCGGCACAGGGCGCGGCTGAAGTTCCTGGTCAACGACTGGGGAGCGGAGAAGTTCCGCGAGGTGCTGGAGAGCGAGTACGTCAAGGAGCCGCTGCCCGACGGCCCCGCCCCCGAGCTGCCCCGCGCCAACCGGCGCGACCACGTCGGCGTCTTCCCCCAGCACGACGGCAACTTCTACGTCGGCTTCGCGCCCCGGGTCGGCCGCCTCGACGGCGCCAAGCTGCGCCTGATCGCCGACCTCGCCGAGCGGCACGGCTCCGACCGGATCCGCACCACGGTCGAGCAGAAGATGGTCATTCTGGACATCGCCCCGGACCGGGTCGACTCGCTCGTCGCCGAGCTGGAGGCCAACGACCTCAAGGTCAACCCGTCGACGTTCCGCCGCCAGACGATGGCGTGCACCGGCATCGAATACTGCAAGCTGGCCATCGTCGAGACCAAGGCCAGCGCCTCCCGGCTGATCGACGAGCTGGAGCGGCGGCTGCCGACGTTCGACGAGCCGCTCACCATCAACGTCAACGGCTGCCCCAACTCCTGCGCGCGCATCCAGACGGCCGACATCGGCCTCAAGGGCCAGCTCGTCATGGACGCCGACGGCAACCAGGTCGAGGGCTACCAGATCCACCTGGGCGGCTCGCTCGGCGTCAGCTCCGGCTTCGGCCGCAAGGTCCGCGGGCTCAAGACCACCGCCAAGGGCCTGCCCGACTACGTGGAGCGGGTCGTGACGCACTTCGACGAGCAGAAGAAGGAAGGCGAGACGTTCGCCGACTGGGTGCAGCGCGCCGACGAGGCGGACCTCAAATGACCACCCGCGCCGTGCCGTTCCACTGCCCGTACTGCGCAGACGAGGACCTCGAACCCTACGAGGGCGACGGCGGCTGGTACTGCCGCGCCTGCTCGCGTGCCTTCAAGCTGAAGTTTCTCGGAATCGGGGTGAACATATGACGCTCGTCGACATCGAGGTAGGGCTGAGCCGGCAGCGCGGCACGCTCGACCTTCAGGACATCGTCGAGTCGGCCGCCGTCTTCCTGGAGGACGCGCCCGCCCGCGAGATCATCCGGTGGGCCGCGGCGACGTTCGGCGACCGCCTCTGCCTGACCTCCTCCATGAGCGACGCCCTGCTCATCGACCTGGTCAGCCGCGTCAAGCCCGGCGTGGACGTGCTCTTCATCGACACCGGCTACCACTTCGCCGAGACGGTCGGCACCCGCGACGCCGTCCAGCAGGTCTACGACGTGAACGTGATCGACATCAAGCCGTCGCGCACCGTCCAGGAGCAGGACCGCGACCTCGGCCCGCGCCTGTTCGGCCGCAACCCTGACCTGTGCTGCTTCCTGCGCAAGGTCGAGCCGCTCAACCGGGCCCTGGAGCCCTACCTGGCGTGGATCTCCGGCATCCGCCGCGACGAGTCGGCCAGCCGGTCCGGCACCAAGGTCGTCGAGTGGGACGCCAAGCGGCAGATGGTCAAGGTCAACCCGATCGCCTCCTGGACCCAGGAGGACGTCGACAACTACATGGCCGACAACGGGGTGCTGATCAACCCGTTGCACTACGACAACTACCCGTCGATCGGCTGTGCCCCGTGCACCCGCCAGGTCGCCGAGGGTGAGGATCCGCGCAGCGGCCGCTGGGCGGGGCTGGGGAAGGTCGAATGCGGCATTCACCTGTAACTCCCGGCCGCCGGCCCGTCCCGTTGGCAGACGGGGCGGGCCGTGGCGGACGTCCCGCCCGCCACGACACGACGCTCGCGGCGCACGGCGCGGGGCGGGGCGGGGTGCCGCTGGTGGCGGTGGCGCACGGGTCACGGGATCCGCGGGCGGCCGCGACGGTTGAGGCGCTGCTGGAGGAGGTGCGGCGGGCCCGGCCCGGGCTGCCGGTGCGCAGCGCCTATCTCGACCACTCGGCGCCGTCGCTCGGCCAGGCCCTGCACGGGCTCACGGAGGCCGTGGTGCTGCCCCTGCTGCTGACGGAGGCGTACCACAGCCGGGTCGACCTGCCGGCGGCGCTCAACGAGGCGCGCGCCCGCGATCCCCGGCTGCGCGTCCACTACGGCGCCACGCTCGGCCCCCATCCGCTGCTGACGTCCACCCTGGAGCGGCGCCTGGCGGAGGCGGGCGTCCCCCCGGGTGACCCCGACACCGCGGTCGTGCTCGTCTCGGCCGGCTCCAGCGACGCCCGCGCCAACGCGGTCATCGCCGGGATGGCCCGCGCCTGGGAGCTCGGAGCGGGTCCGGCCGCCCCGCCCGGTTGGGCGGGGGGGCGGGCCGGGGCGGCCGTCCCGCCCGCCGCCGGGCCGGCGCCCGCCGAGGCGGTCGCGCTGCTCAGGCGGGCGGGGGCGCCGCGGGTGGCCGTGGCGCCGTATCTGCTGGCCCCGGGCTACTTCGCCGACAAGGTCCGGCGTGACACCCTGGCCGCGGGCGCCGACGTGGTCGCCGGCGTGCTGGGCCCGGCGCCGGAGCTGGCCCAGGTGGCGCTGGAGCGCTACGAGGCGGCCCTGCTCACCTCCGCCGATGCGGCGGCCTCCTAAGGCCCTCAGCGGCCCGTACGGCCCCGTACGACCTGCGGCGCCGTACGGCGCCGGGGGTCAGTAGCCGCGGTCGAGGTGGCGGCGCTCGTTCCAGTCGTCGCCGTGCAGCTCCCGCCAGTGCTCGCGCCAGGCCGACCAGCGGCGCTTGAGCGGCTTGGCCCGGGAGTCGCCGAGCACCTTGACGTCGCCCATCACCGCGTAGGCGTGCACCCGGATCACCGGCGCGCTGGTGCCGGGCGCGGCCTCCTGCACGTCGACGCGCTTGTCACCCATGATGGCCACGCCGTCGAGGTCCACGTTGACCCCGTCGGGGACGATGATCTTGACGTCGCCCATCACCGACACGGCCATGATCTCCACCAGGTCGGTGCGCACCTCGGCCTCGCGCAGGTCGAGCAGCACGTCGCCCATCACGGCCACGGCGCCGAGCTCCTGGTCGATGCGCCAGGTGCCGCGCCGCTTGGTGTCGCCCATGATGCCCACGAACCAGCGCCGCTTCTTGCCCTCGCGCGGCCGGACCTGAGCCGGGGCGGCCGGGGCGGCGGGCAGGTCCTGGGTGAGCAGGGTGAGCTCGGAGTGCGTGGTGGCGGTGTAGGCGGCCTCGGTGCGGTCGGTCAGCTCGGCCAGCGTGAGCCTGCCTTCGACGGAGGCCTCACGCAGCAGCTCCACGACGGCTTCCCGCTCGGCGTCGGAGGCCCGAACCTCCCCAGGGTCAGTCATACTCGCAACATATCGCGTTTGCGGCGGTTTGCGATCCTCCGGGAGGAGGAATCGGCATCCGTCGAACCGTGCAGGCCCTCCTGCGCGTATCAGTTGATGACACGGGCCCCGGCTTGGTCCCGCGGCGCGGCCGGGCCAGGCTAGGGTCCCTGTCATGCATGAGGAACAGCTCTACCGGGCGGCGTTGAACGGCGAGACCGTGACGGTGGGCGAGCTGCTCGCCCAGGGCGCCGATCCCAACGTCGCCAGCGAGGGCGCGGACGAGGAGGGCGGGCTGCCGCTGTGCGCGGCCGCCGCCTGGGACCGGGTGGAGGCCGCCGGGGCGTTGCTGGCCGCCGGGGCCGAGGTCGACGGCCGGGAGAGCGGCGGCTGGACCGCGCTGATGTGGGCGGCGGCCAACGGCAGCTCCGACACGGCCCGGGTGCTGATCGAGGCGGGCGCCGACGCCGACGCCGCCAACGAGTCCGGTGACACGCCGCTGACGCTGGCGGCCCGGCGCGGGGCGCTGGGCGTGGTGCGTGAGCTGCTGGCCGCGGGCGCCGACCCGGAGAGGTTCGACGGCGACGGCGACACCCCGCTCGACATCGCCGCCGACTGGGTGGGCGTGCACCTGGAGAGCGCGCTGCTCGACCAGATCGGGCAGGACGACTGGGAGTACGTGGTCGCGCGGCAGTTCGCCAAGGACGGCACCGAGCTGGTGACGGTGGCGGGCCGCTCGGCCGACGGGTCGCAGACCGAGCAGGTGCAGGCGCAGCGCGGCCACGCGGCGATCGCGACGCTGCTGGAGGACGCGGCAGGCGTCTACACGCCGGTCGACCGGCTGGTGGCGCGCGCGCTGGCGCACCGCGACGTGGACGAGGACGCCGAGACGTGGTGGGCCGTCGCCGACACGCTGGGCAGGCGCGCCGACGACGAGACCTACGACGCGCTGGCGAAGCTGTGCGTGAGCGAGGACGCCCGGGAGCGCGAGTTCGGCGTGGACGCGATCGCCCAGTTCGGCGTGACCGACGAGGGCAAGCCCTACCTGGAGCGGACGCTGCCGCTGCTGCAGAAGATGACCACCACCGAGGGCAACCCGCAGGTGCTGCGCTCGGTGCTGGCCGCGCTCGGCCACCAGGGCGACCCGAGGGCGCTGCCGCAGGTGCTCGACATCATCGGCCGCCCCGATCACAAGCGCACGATGACCGACGCGATCGCGCTGGCCGACGTGCTGCCGCCGGATCACGCGCAGGGGCTGGCGCTGCTCATCGGCATGACCCGCGACGACGACCGCGAGGTGCGCGACTGGGCCACGTCCGGCCTGGCCGGGCTGGACGCCGACACGCCGGAGATCAGGGAGGCGCTCGCGGCGCGGCTCGACGACCCCGACCTGCGTACGGTCGCCGAGGCCACGCGCGGGCTGCGCGCCCGGGGCGACGAGCGGGCCGAGCAGGGCGCCAAGCGGGTGCTGGCGGAGTCCGACGACCCGTACGACGTGGAGCTCGTCACCGAGTCCTGAACGCCCGCCAGCGCCCCCTCAGCGCTTCCTCAGCGCTTCTTCAGCGCTTCCTCAGGGGCCCGACAGGGCGGGGGCGGTGGCGAGCACGTCGCGGGCCAGCGCGTGGTCGCCGGTCAGCTCGGCGGGGAAGCTCGCCGGGTCGCCGCGCCCGCCCAGCAGGAAGCAGAACGCGACGACGTCCGCCGTGATGCTCGCGTCGGGCGCGGCCGGCGGGGCGGCGTCCTCGACGCCGAGCGCGACGTGCCAGTCGCCGCCGCCGGGCCCGGTGAGCGTCACCCGCACGCTGCGACCGGCCGCGTCGAGCCCCGACAGCAGCATCGTCCAGGGCAGCAGCCTGGCGCACAGGTCGGCGACCGGGTGGATGTGGCCGGGCAGCGGGTGCGGCAGGCGGATGCGGGCGGTGCGGGCGGCGTCGTCGGTGTGCACCCACGTCTCCAGCATCCTGGCCAGGACGTGGTCGGCGGCGGGCGCCTCCAGCCCGTCGAGGGTGGCGGGGACGGTGGCGGGCAGGTCCGCCAGGTGGCGGCAGAGCGCGTCGGCCTGGGCCCGCCAGTCCCTCCGGGTCTGTTCGGGGTCGCGGGCGCTCTCGTACGCCTGCACGTGCGCGGTGCGGGTGGCCGAGTCGGTGGCGGTGAGCTCGGGACCCAGGACGGGCGCGCCGACGGAAGCGGCGAGCAGGCCGTCCTTGGCGGCCAGGTGCGCGACGAGTTCCTGGAGCGTCCAGCCTTCGACGATCACGCGGGACCAGTCGTCGTCCACGGCCGAGGCGAGCAGCGCGTCCATGGCGGCCACGCGGCCGGCGTACGGCTGGGCCCAGGGGGCGGTGGGAGCGGCCGGCCGGCGCCGCGCCCTGGCCCCGGCCAGCAGTTGCGGACGCAGCGTGCCCGTGGGCTCCACCGGGTCCTCCAGCAGCGCGTCCAGGTACAGACGCTCGAGCGGCTCCATCACACCTCTTCCTCTGCCAGCGCGTCGGCCAGGCGGCGCAGCGCCAGCCGGATGCGCGACTTGGCCGTGCCCTCGGGCACGCCCAGTTCCTCCCCCACCTGCCGGTACGTCCTGCCGCCGAAGTAGGCGAGCTCGACCACCTGGCGCAGGTTGTCGGGTAACGCCGTGACGGCCTGCCGGACCCGTTCGGCCTCGTCGGCGGCGAGCACCGTGTCCTCCAGCCGGTCCGGCGCCCGTTCGAAGAGCCGGGGGCCCAGCGCGGAGACGCGGCGCCGCTCCTCGGCCCGCACGTGGTCGACGGCGCGGCGGTGCGCGATCGTGGCCAGCCAGGCCCGCAGCGTGCCGCGGCCGGGGTCGTAGGCCAGCGGGCGCTCCCAGAAGATCAGGAACACCTCCTGCGTGATGTCCTCGGCGATCACCCGGTCCCTGGTGACGCGCAGGGAGAGACCGAAGATCAGCGAGGAGAGCCGATCGTAGATCTCCCCGAGCGCGGCCTCGTCGCCGCCGACCACCCGCTGGTGCAGCAGGCGGTCGTCGTACGGTGCCTCCACTGGCACCACACTCCCGTGATCCGGACCTAGGCGGCGGGTGTGCCGCGACCCGAGCATGTCACTATTCGCCGGAAAAGGGCAGACGGATGTCGTGGCCGGGTACGTTCACGGCCCCGGGATAGGATCGGAGATCCACGAACAGAGGGAGCATTCTCATGGCCACCACGCGCACCGCCACGACAGAGTGGAAGGGAGCCCTGATGGACGGTCACGGCACCGTCTCGCTCAACTCGTCCGGGGTCGGCGCGTTCGACGTGTCGTGGGCCTCCAGGTCCCAGGAGGCGGGGGGCAAGACCTCGCCGGAGGAGCTCATCGCCGCCGCGCACTCCGCGTGCTTCTCGATGGCCCTCTCGCACGCCCTGGCGGGCGCCGGCACGCCGCCGGAGTCGCTGCAGACCTCCGCGGACGTCACGTTCCAGCCGGGTGAGGGCATCACCGGCATCGTGCTCAGCGTGCAGGGCCGGGTGCCGGACGTCAGCGCCGGGGAGTTTCAGGAAGCGGCCGAGACGGCGAAGGCGAATTGCCCGGTCAGCAAGGCGCTCGCGGGCACGACGATCACTTTGCGCGCCGAACTCCTGTAGCTGCACCGCGTTCGCGTGCGACAATCGGGTCACATGCGCGAAGTCTGGCCTGGCGAACCCTATCCACTCGGTGGCACCTGGGACGGCGTGGGCACCAGTTTCTCGGTGTTCTCCGAGGTGGCCGAGCGGGTCGAGCTGTGCCTGTTCGGCGACGACGGCTCCGAGGAGCGGATCGACCTGCCCGAGGTCGACGGGTTCGTCTGGCACGGCTACCTGCCCGGGATCATGCCCGGGCAGCGCTACGGCTACCGGGTGCACGGGCCCTACCAGCCGGCCCTGGGCTACCGGTGCAACCCGGCCAAGCTGCTGCTCGACCCCTACGCCAAGGCCGTCGACGGCGACCTGACGTGGAGCGAGGCGCTCTTCCCCTACCACTTCACCGATCCGTCGCGGCCCAACTCGGCCGACAGCGCGCCTTACATGCCGAAGAACGTGGTGATCAACCCGTTCTTCGAATGGGGCAACGACCGCTCGCCGCGGGTCCCGTACCACCAGAGCGTGATCTACGAGGCGCACGTGCGGGGGCTGACGATGCGCCATCCGGGCGTGCCCGAGGATTTGCGGGGGACGTACGCGGGGGTGGGGCATCCGGCGATCATCGACCATCTGGTGTCGCTCGGGGTGACGGCGGTCGAGCTGATGCCGGTGCACCACTACATGCCCGAGCACTTCCTGGTGGCGCGCGGGCTGACGAACTACTGGGGCTACAACACGATGGCCTACCTGGCCCCGCACGGCGGCTACTCCAGCTCCGGGACGCGCGGTGAGCAGGTGCCGGAGTTCAAGGCGATGGTGCGGGCGCTGCACGAGGCGGGTATCGAGGTGATCCTCGACGTGGTCTACAACCACACCGCCGAGGGCGACCACATGGGGCCGACGCTGGGCTTCCGGGGCATCGACAACGCCGCCTACTACCGGCTGCACGACGGCGACCGGCGCTACTACCTGGACTACACCGGGTGCGGCAACTCGCTCAACGTGCGCTCGCCGCACGCGCTGCAGCTCATCATGGACTCGCTGCGCTACTGGGTGCTGGAGATGCACGTCGACGGGTTCCGGTTCGACCTGGCGTCGGCGCTGGCCAGGGAGTTGCACGACGTCGACCGGCTGAGCGCGTTCTTCGACCTGATCCAGCAGGACCCGGTGATCTCGCAGGTCAAGCTGATCGCCGAGCCGTGGGACGTGGGGCCGGGCGGCTACCAGGTGGGCAACTTCCCGCCGCTGTGGACCGAGTGGAACGGCAAGTTCCGCGACACGGTGCGCGACTTCTGGCGCGGGACGCACTCGGCGCTGCCGGAGTTCGCGTCGCGGCTGACCGGCTCGGCCGACCTGTACGAGACGTCCGGGCGGCGGCCGGTGGCCTCGATCAACTTCGTCACCTGCCACGACGGCTTCACGCTGACGGACCTGGTCTCGTACGACCACAAGCACAACGAGGACAACTGCGAGGACAACCGCGACGGCACCGACGACAACCGGTCCTGGAACTGCGGGGCCGAGGGGCCGGTGGAGGATCCGCGCATCGTCGGGCTGCGGCACCGGCAGCGGCGCAACTTCCTGGCGACGCTGTTCCTGTCGCAGGGCGTGCCGATGCTCTCGCACGGCGACGAGCTGGGCCGGACGCAGCGGGGCAACAACAACGCCTACTGCCAGGACAACGAGATCGCCTGGATCGACTGGTCGATGCTGCGCACCGAGTCCGACCTGCTGGCGTTCGTGCGCAGGCTGTCGCAGTTGCGGCGGGAGCATCCGGTGTTCCAGCGGCGGCGCTTCTTCCACGGCCGCCATCCGGACAACGGCCGGCGCGACCTGGTGTGGCTGACGCCCGGCGGGGCGGAGATGTCGGCGGACGACTGGCACATCGGTTACGCCAAGTCGCTCATGGTCTACCTCAACGGCGAGGCGATCACCGAGCCGGGGCCGCGCGGTGAACGGATCGTCGACGACTCGTTCCTGCTGCTGATCAACGCCCACCACGAGGACATGACGTTCACGCTGCCGGGCGAGGAGTTCGGCGGCACCTGGATCCCCGAGCTCGACACCAGCCACGAGACGCTGGAGAGCATGTTCGTCGACGAGGGGTGGCGGCCCGGTGACCTGGTCGCGGTCACCTCCCGCTCGCTGCAGGTGCTGCGCCAGCCCCGGCGTCCATGAGTTGTCGCAGGCGTGTGCCAAGGTAGAGGGGTGCGTCGCATCCATCCCGACATAGAAGACAATCCGGACATCGAACAGGCTTACGCCTACCCCGACCGGCCGTGGCTGCGCCTCAACATGGTGGCCAGCGCCGACGGGGGCGCGTGGGTCGACGGGCTGTCCGGCGGGCTGTCCAGCAAGGGCGACCGGCGTGTCTTCGGGATCCTGCGCGGGCTGGCCGACGTGATCGTGGCGGGCGCCGCCACCGTCCGGGCCGAGGGCTACGGCGCGGTCCACCCGCGCGAGTCGTGGCGCGAGCTGCGGGCGGGCTCGCCCGCCGCGCCGCCCATCGCGGTGATCACCCGCGGCCTCGGCCTCGACCTGGCCGGGCCGCTGTTCGGCGGCGTCAGCCGCACCATCGTCGTCACCTGCGAGAGCGCGCCCGCCGACCGGCGCAAGGCCGCCGCCGAGGTGGCCGACGTGATCGTGGCCGGCGAGGAGTCGGTCGACCTGCCGGCGGCCGTGGCCGCGCTGCACGACCGCGGCCTGACCCGCGTGCTGTGCGAGGGCGGGCCGGTGGTCAACGCCCAGCTCGCGGCCGCCGGGCTGGTCGACGAGCTGTGCCTGACGATCAGCCCGGCGCTGATCGGCGGCGACGCGGCGCGCGTCCTCGACGGCGCGCCCTCACACGTCAAGCTTGAGCTCAGCCAGGTGCTGGAAGAGGAGGGGGTCCTCTTCTGCCGCTACACGAAGGAGTCGGGCCCATGACAGAGCCGACCACGCCCCGGGGGAAGAAGGCGGCCAAGGAGCCGGAGCCGATCCCGGATCTCGACCTGCCCGTGCGCCCGCCCGTGGCGCCGATGCTGGCCAAGCCGGTCAAGGCCATGCCCCGGCAGGACGGCAACCTGTTCTACGAGCCGAAGTGGGACGGGTTCCGCTGCATCGTGTTCCGCGACGGCGAGGAGGTCTATCTCGGCAGCCGCAACGAGCGGCCGTTCACGCGCTACTTCCCCGAGCTGGTGGAGGCGGCCAGGGCGGAGCTGCCCGAGCGGTGCGTGGTCGACGGCGAGATCGTGCTGCCGCGCGGGTCGCAGCTCGACTTCGAGGCGCTCCAGCAGCGCATCCATCCGGCGGCCTCGCGGGTCAAGATGCTGTCGGAGCAGACGCCCGCCTCGTTCGTCGCCTTCGACCTGCTGGCGCTGGGGGACGAGTCGTTCATGGAGACGCCGTTCGCGGAGCGCCGCCGGCGGCTCGTGGAGATATTTCCGGAAAAAGGCGGATCCATCCGCCTCACTCCGGTGACGGCCGACGACAGCCAGGCGGCCGAGTGGTTCGACATGTTCGAGGGCGCGGGGCTCGACGGCATCATCGTCAAGCCCGGCGACCAGCCCTACATCCCCGACAAGCGGACCATGTTCAAGGTCAAGCACGAGCGCACCGCCGACGTGGTGATCGCCGGCTACCGCGAGCACAAGTCCGGCCCCATCGTGGGCTCCATCCTGCTCGGCCTCTACGGCGACGACGGCCGCCTGCACCACGTGGGTGTGGCGGCCTCGTTCCCGATGGCCCGGCGGGCCGAGCTGGTCGAGGAGCTCAAGCCGTACATCGCCGACCTGTCCGAGCACCCGTGGGGGCACTGGGCCGAGCAGGCGACGGCCAACATCGGCCAGCCCGCGGCCGGCCCCGCCACCGGCGGCCAGCGGGTGCCGGGCGCGATCTCGCGGTGGAACGCCAAGAAGGACCTGTCGTTCATCCCGCTGCGGCCGGAGCTGGTGATCGAGGTGGCCTACGACCAGATGGAGGGCGACCGGTTCCGGCACACCGCCCAGTGGCGGCGGCCGCGCCCCGACCGCACCCCGCAGTCGTGCACGTACGAGCAGCTCGAACGGCCCGTCTCCTACGACCTGGACGACATCCTGGCCCGTTAGGCGGTGAAGGCCAGGCTGGTGTTGTGCCCGCCGAAGCCGAAGGAGTTGACCATCGCCGCCCGCCACCGGCCGTGGCGGGGGGCGCCGCCGACGAGGTCGAGCCCGACCTCGGGGTCCGGGTCGTCGAGGTTGCGGATGGCGGGGATCACGCCCTCACGCAGGCTCAGGATCGCGGCGATGGCGCCGAGCGAGCCCGAGGCGCCGCACAGGTGGCCGGTCATCGACTTGACGGCGGTGACGGCCGGGTGGACGCCGACGGCCTCGCTGATCGAGGCGTTCTCCGTCAGGTCGCCGCTCGGCGTGGAGGTGGCGTGGGCGCTGACGTGGCCGATGTCCCGCGGGCCCAGGCCGGCCGAGGCCAGAGCCAGACGGATGGCGCGCACCTGGCCCTCGGGGGCGCCTGCGGTGATGTGGTGGGCGTCGGAGGTGGTGCCCGCGCCGGCGAGCGTGGCGTGCGGGCCGGCGCCGCGCGCCGCCGCGAACCCGTCCCGTTCCAGCACCAGCACGGCCGCGCCCTCGCCGAGCACGAACCCGTCCCGGCCCGCGTCGAACGGCCGCGACGCCTCCTCGGGCGCGCCCGCGTATCTCGACAGCGCTCTGGCCTGGGCGAATCCGGCCAGGGTGAGCGGGTGCACGCACGCCTCGGCACCGCCTGCGACCACCACGTCGGCGCGGCCCAGGCGGATGAGGTCCAGGCCCAGCGCGATCGCCTCGGCCCCGGAGGCGCAGGCGCTCACCGGCGTGTGCGCGCCGCCCCGCGCGCCGAGCTCCATGCTGACCACGGCGGCGCCCGCGTTGGGCATGAGCATCGGCACCGTGTAGGGCGACACCTTGCGCGGGCCGGACGCCTCCAGCAGGTCGTCCTGGGCCAGCAGGGTCAGCACCCCGCCGACGCCGGTGCCGATCACCACGGCCAGGCGCTCAGGCTCCACCTCGGGCGCCCCGGCGTCGGCCCACGCCTCCCGCGCCGCGACCAGGGCGGCCTGCTGACAGCGGTCCAGCCGGCGGGCGGGCACCCGGCCCAGCACCTCGGCCGGGTCGACGCGCATCCGGGCGGCGATCCGCACGGGCAGGTCCACCGCCCAGTCTTCCTCGATCAGCTCGGCGCCGGAGCGCCCTTCCAGCATCGCGGCCCAGGTGGAAGCCACGTCACCACCCAGCGGTGTGGTGGCGCCCAGGCCGGTGACCGAGGCGCCCGCCGTCAACGTGTCATGCACTGCTTGTCCCCCTTCGTCCTGCATTCACGATGTCAGGACGCGTCCGTACGGGGAGGCGTGATGATCGACGAAAAAGTGGCGGCGGATTTGTCGGCGACGCTAGGCGAGCCAGATGAGGCCGGCGAAGCGGCCGGGGTCGTCGCGGCGGTGCGAGTAGAGGTCGGCGGTCTCGATCGTGCAGCGGTCGTCGTGCCGGACGTCGGCGACGCCGGCGGCGCGGAGCTGGGCCTCGATGCCGGCCCGCAGGTCGAGGGCCGGGGTGCCCCAGGAGGTGGTGGAGCGGGTCTGCGGCACGACGGCGGCGACGCGGTCGCGCAGCTCGGCGGGCACCTCGTAGCAGCGGCCGCAGGCGCCGGGGCCGATCAGCGCGGCCATCCGGCCCGGCACCGCGCCCTTGTCGGCCATGGCGGCGACCAGGCCCGCGGCGACGCCGGCCTCGGTGCCGGGGCGGCCGGAGTGGGCGGCGCCGACCAGCCGCGCCACCGGGTCGGCCACGAGCACCGCCGGGCAGTCGGCGCCCAGTGACGCCAGCGCGAGGCCCGGCTCGGTGGTGAACACGCCGTCGACCGGCGGCGGGTCGTCGCCGAACGGCTCGCTCACGTAGGCGATCTCGGCGCCGTGCACCTGGCGCATGAACACGATCGCGCGCACGCCGAGCTCGGCCGCGACGCCCTCGCGGTTGGCGCGCACGGCGGCGGGGTCGTCGCCGGTGAGGCCGCCGAGGTTGCGCGTGCCGTGCGGGCCTGTGCTGACGCCGCCGTGACGGTCGGTGACGGCGACGCGCACGCCGGGGACCAGCTCCATGCCCCGATCCTATGACCCGCCGGGCACGCACCTGAAAGGCTGGATTCCCCCTGTGATGTGAGGAGAGGCACGATGACGAGTCTGGACGACCTGCACGCGCTCATGGCCCGGCTCGGGTACCCGGTGATCCAGGCGGCGCCCGTCTCGGCGGCCCGGTTCGCCGACGGCTCGCCGTACCGGTTCGAGATCCCCAGCGTGGAGGGGCCCGCGGTGCTGGAGGCGGTGGTCGCCGAGGCGGAACGGCTGGGCGTGCCGCTGGAGCGCACCTCGCAGGGCAGCGGCGTGATGATGCTGTCCGACGCGGAGATCACCGCGATGGCGCGGATCGGCGCCGAGCGGGGCATCGAGGTGAACCTGTTCCTCGGGCCGCGCGCCGCCTGGGACATCGGCGGGCAGGCCAAGCTGACGCAGGCGGTGGGCGCGGCGGCGCGCGGCAACGCGATGGTGGCGGCGTGCGTGGCCGACGCGGAGCGGGCCTGCGCGCTGGGCATCCGCAGCCTGCTCGTGGGCGATTTGGGCACGCTGGAGGTGCTGCGGCGGCTCAAGGACGACGGCACGCTCCCGGCGAACCTGGTGCTGAAGACGTCCGTGCTGCTGCCGCTGACCAACGGGCCGACGGCGGCCCTGTTCGAGCGGCTGGGCGCCTCGACGGTCAACGTCGGCACCGACCTCACCGTGCCGCAGCTCGCCGAGATCCGCGCCGCGACCGGCCTGCCGATCGACCTCTATCTGGAGGTGCCGGATGATCAGGGCGGTTTCGTACGGTTCTACGAGGCCGTGGAGATCGTACGGGCCGCCGCGCCGGTCTACCTGAAGATGGGGCTGCGCAACGCGCCCGGCATCTACCCGTCGGGCGGGCACCTCGGGGCGGTGCCCAGGGAGCTCGGGCGCGAGCGGGTGCGCCGGGCCGCCCTGGTGCAGCGGCTGATCGAGCAGCTCGACCCCGAGCTCGCCAAGCGCTCCGGCGACCGCCTGCCCGGGCCCGGCGTGCCGGAGCTGTGAGCTAGGGCCTGCGGCGCGGCGACGAGCCCAGGCCGCCCGGGGCCGAACCGTGCAGGACGAGGTCCGGCGCCCGGCCGAGGCCGAGGTACATGTGCACCTCGTCGAAGCGTTCGCGGCCCACCTCCACGACGTTGGGCAGACGGCCCCACTCGGTGAAGCCGAGCTCCTCGTACAGCTCGATCGCGCCGTGGTTGTTGCCGCGCACGCTCAGCGTGAGCGTCTCCAGGCCGGCGGCGCGGGCGCCGGCGGTGAGCGCCGAGACGACCAGCCTGCCCAGGCCGAGGCCGCGGGCCGACGGGTGGGCCATGATCTTGCCGAGCTCGGCCGAGTGGGCGAACACCGCGAGCGGGGAGCGCCGCCACAGGCCCATCGCCTGGACCGTGCCGTCCACCCGGGCCAGGGCTAGGCGGGCGTCGCCGTCCCTGACGGCCTTCAGGAGGTCCTCCAGCCAGGGGTCGGTCCGCTCGCGGCCGGGGGGCTCCACGAAGCCGATGGCGCCGCCGTGGCCGGCGACGTCGTGCATCACGCGGTGGACGGCGGACTGGAGCTCTTCGTCGGCGGTATCCGGCCAGGTGAGGTCAATGCGCACAGTTGGCCATTATGTCGGGATATTTCAACTTATAGGTGGGCCCGGAAGCGGGGATTCGGACAGCCGGTACGGGCGCCGCCGGAGTGCTCGGATCCGCCGGGAAAAGGCGTCCGGCATCGGCACGCGGCGCGATAGATTTCCGGACATGAGCGAGGGGATCATGCCCGAACTGTCGGAGGCGGCGGCCCAGTCGCGCGCCTCGGTGCTGCGCAGCCGCGCCGAGTCGTACATCGCGCTGGGGCGCCACGACGCCGCGATCGCCGACCTGACCGAGTCGATCGCGCTGGCGCCCGGCAACGCGCGGGCATGGCGGCTGCGCGGGGAGAGCCACCGGATCGTCGAGCGTTACGAGGCGGCCGTGGCCGACTTCGACGAGTCGCTGCGGCTGGAGCCGGACAGCTCCTACGCGCTGGGCTCACGCGGCCAGGCGTACGCCTCGCTCGGCCGGCTGGAGGAGGCCATGGCCGACTTCGAGCACGCGCTGACGCTCTCGCCCGAGTCGCTGTGGATCCTGGAGGCCAAGGCGGACGCGCTGGCCGACCTCGACCGGCTCGACGAGGCGCTGGACGAGCACGCCAAGATCATCGCGCTGAACGAGGAGCTGGCCTACTCGTGGCTGGCCCGCGGCGACCTCTACCAGCGGATGAGCCTCTACGCCGAGGCCATCGCCGACTACGGCCGCGCCCTGGAGGTCGACCCCGGCTACGTCCGTGCGCTGAGCAGGCGCGGCGAGGCGCTGCGCATGATCGACCGCTACGAGGAGGCGCTGGCCGACCTCAACCGGGCCGTCGAGCTCGACCCCGACCACGACCGCGCGCTGGGCAGCCGGGGCGCGGTGCTGAGCGAGCTGGGCGACAACGAGGCAGCGCTGAAGGACCTGAACCGGGCCATCGAGCTCGACGAGGACTACATCTGGGCCTACCGGGTGCGCGGCGAGATCCTTCAGGACCTCGACCGGCACGAGGAGGCGGTCGCCGACTTCACCCGCGCCCTTCACCTGGAGTTCGGCGACTGAACCGCCCGGGCCCTGCGGCGACGGCGGCGACGGTCAGCAGCACGCAGACGGCCGCGATCCCCGCGACGACCGCGGACACCCCCGCCGCCGGTGCCGCGAGCGGCAGGAGCAGGATGGCGGCGGCGCACGCGGGCACGGCGGCCGGATGGGCGACACGCTCGCGCACGACGGGCCCGTGGATCACCCGGAGCAGGACGAGGAACACCGCGGCCGGGATCGCGACCGCGTAACCGATGGACGCCGGCGACGCCGCGACGTCGTGCCCGGTCTGCTCGGCGGCCACCTCCAGCCCGGCGCCGAGCGCCGCCAGGGCCGCGAAGAGGCCGTAATGCCCGTATCCCCACAGGTAGGACAGGTGACGGCGTGCGGCTAGCCCTTCACCGGCGGGCCGCAGGAAGTAGATCCACCACAGCGCGAACAGCAGGACGAGCCCCGAGACGGCCATGACCACCAGGCGGCCGCTCGTCTCGGCCGCTTCGAGCGCGCCCGCGACACCCCTGGTCGCGGCGAGGACGCTCTCGCCCAGCAGGATGATGGTGAACAGCCCGTAGCGTTCGGCGATGTGGTGCGGATGCCAGGTGGTGCCGCCGGCCCGTTCCGCCCAGATCGGCACCGCGAGCTCGGCGACGGCCAGCGCGGCGAAGAGCGGCAGCCGCGCCTCCGGCGGCACGGCGCCCGTCTCGGTGAGGGCGAGACGCAGCACCCAGCCCGCCTGCACGACGGTGATGCCGGCGGCGTAGCGCAGCGCGGTGCGGCGTCCGGCCGGGTCCTCGGCACCGGCGCGCACCCACTGCGCGACCAGCGCGATGCGCATGATGAAGTAGCCGAGCGTGACGGCGCCGAAGTCGGCGTGGTCCGCCGCGGCCGGCACCCCGGCCGCGAGCACCAGCACGCCGCCCATCTGCACCATCGTCAGCAGCCGGTAGGCCACGTCGTCGGTGTCGTAGGCCGAGGCGAACCAGGTGAAGTTCATCCACGCCCACCAGATGGCGAAGAACACCTGGAGGAACGGGACGAGCCCGGCCAGGCCGTGACCGTCGGCGACGTGGTGCGCGAACTCGGCGGTGGCGGCCGCGATCGCCACCACGAACGTGAGGTCGAACAGCAGCTCCAGCTCGCTCGACGCGCGGTGCGGCTCGTCGACCGCCCGCGGGCGCATCCTGGCCCGGATCCCGCCCCGGGCCGGCTCCTGTTCTCCCATGTCACGTCCCTCCCCCGGGAAGGCGTTCCCGAAATGCACGCGTACGGGACCCCGCGGGAAGGGGTCCCGTACTCAGAGCGTGAGCAGCGCCCTGACCGGCAGGCGCCGGTCGGACAGCGGCCGCATCGCGATGCGGAGCAGGGCGAGCGCGTTGTCGTCGCCCGCGATGCGGTTGGCGCTGAGCCCGCCGCAGGACTGGCAGTGGTGGATGATCAGCCACTCGCCGTCCTGCCGCACGGAGACGCTCAGCGCCGCCATGCGACCCCGGCAGCCCGCCCGCCGGTCACCGGGGATCCGGTGGTCGACGTGCAGGCTCGTCAGGCAGTGCGGGCAGTGGTTGCGATGCGCGGTGCCCGGCGCGAGCACGGGCACGTCGAGCCGGCAGCCGACGCATCTGAACGCGTCGCCCGGCTCGCCGTGCCTGACGTCCTTGCGCCGCTGCGGCCTGCGCGGGTCCGGTTTCCTGCGAGGCATGTCCGCTCCCGTCACAGGTCGCCGAACGTTTCCAGCGGAAACGGCGGCTGAGCGAGCGGGCGTACGGCCATGCGCATGAGGATGAGCTGGTTGTCGTCGCCGGAGATCGGGTTGGACGTCAGCTCACCGCACCGGGTGCAGCGATGGATGACCATCCAGTCGCCGCTGCGCAGCACCGCGATCGAGATCGGGGTCATGCGCGCCCGGCACCCGGACGGCCCGCCTTCGGCACGGTCGAGGACGTGCAGCGAGTGCAGGCAGCTCGGACAGTGGTTGCGCCGGGCCCCGTCGGGCCCCGCGGCGGTCACGGTCAGCCCACAGCGGACGCACGCGAACGTGTCGGTGACGGTACGGATCTTGTTGTTGGACACCCTGGGTTCTCCTTGCCGGAATGGTGAAGAAAGAGCAGCAAGGAAGCGCCGTGCGGGCCTCGCCCCAGGTCAGGGGCAGATGCGGATGACGGTGTGACGAGGCGCGCATGGCGCGGGCCGGAACATAAACCCCTTACCTTCCCCAGGGCGGCGAAGCCCGAAGTTCGACGACAGCGGCGAGCGTAACGCCGGGGCGCCGGGGATCGCCAGCGAATTATCGGTGACGCCCCGGGTGGTGCCCGCCGACCGGATGGCGGGCCGCGGCCCGTGACGTCAGTCGCGGGCCTTGCTGGGCTGGACGCGCTTGGGCTCGCCGGGCATCTTCGGATAGTTGGGCGGATAGGGCATGTCGCCCCGCCCGTCCTTCTCGTACAGCTCCAGCAGCGGCTCGATGGAGTGGACCCGGTCGTCGATCGCGGCGTGCACGTCGCCGAGCTCCGCGAAGCGGGCCGGGACGGTGCGGATGTCGAAGTCGCGCGGGTCGGCGTCGGCCAGCTCGTCCCAGGTGAGCGGCGTGGAGACGGGGGCGTGCGGCTGGGCGCGCACCGAGTAGGCGCTGACGACGGTGCGGTCGCGGGCGTTCTGGTTGAAGTCGATGAAGACGCGCTCGCCCCGCTCCTCCTTCCACCAGGCGGTGGTCACCAGGCCGGGGTCACGCGCCTCGACGGCCCTGGCCAGCGCGATGCCGGCGTGGCGCACCTGGACGAAGTCCCAGCGCGGCTCGATGCGGACCGCGATGTGCGCGCCCCGGTTGCCGGACGTCTTGACGAAGCCGGTCATGCCGAGCTCGTCGAGCACCTCGCGGGTCAGCCCGGCGGCCCGGCGCACCGCGTCGAACTCCAGCCCCGGCTGCGGGTCGAGATCGACGCGCAGCTCGTCGGGGTGCTCGACGTCGGCCGCGCGCACCTGCCACGGGTGGAAGTCGATGGTGCCGAGGTTGGCGCAGTAGGCGACCGCGGCCACCTCCGTCACCCGCAGCGAGTCGGCCGTGCGCCCGCTGGGGAAGGTGACGGTGACCGTGCGGAGCCAGTCGGGATGCTTGGCCGGCATCCGCTTCTGGTAGATGGCCTCGCTCTGCACCCCGTCGGGGTGCCGCTTGAGGTTGGTCGGCCGGTCCTTGAGCGCGCGCAGCACGCCGCCGCCCACGCTCACGTAGTATTCGACCAGCTCACGCTTGGTGGCGCCGATCTCCGGGAAGTAGACCTTGTCGGGGTTGGTGACCTTGACGGTCCGCTCCCCCACCTCAAGCTCGATGTACGGCGATGCCATGCGTCACAACCTACCCGGCGGCTCCGACAGAACGCCGCCTCACCGCACCCGTACGCGGGTCTTGGCACAGACGTCGCAACGCTGGGTGACAACGCGGCCGATCGTCTCGATCGTCACCCAGCGGTGACGAAGGTGGACAGGGCGCACGGGCAATTTTTACCCTGGCCTGGCGATCGATACGCGGTGTCGCCGGACGATCACTGCGAGGGGTCGAGCCGGAGCGACACCGAGTTGATGCAGTAGCGCTCGTCGGTCGGCGTCGGATAGCCCTCGCCGCGGAACACGTGCCCCAGGTGGGAGTCGCAGCGGGCGCAGCGCACCTCGGTGCGCACCATGCCGTGGCTGCGGTCCTCGATCAGCGTGACCGCGTCGTTCCCCGACGGCTCGTAGAAGCTGGGCCAGCCGCAGTGCGACTCGAACTTCGTGCCGGAGGTGAACAGCTCGGCCCCGCACGCGCGGCACGCGTAGACGCCCTCGGCCTTCGTGTCGACGTACTCGCCGGTGAAGGCCGGCTCGGTGCCGGCCTGCCTGAGCACGCGGAACTCCTCAGGAGAGAGCTGGACCCGCCACTCGGCCTCGCTCTTGACCACCTTGTCCATACGACCAGGGTACGAGATACGGCAAAAGGAGATCTCCACAGGGGGAAGCATCCAATCTGGGGCGAACTTGCGTCTTTGTCGACAAGGGGGTGTCATCGCCTCCTCCATGGGGTGAGATCACTCGCAGGATCGCCCGAGCGGCACAGCCCACGCCCGTGCTGGCGCCGCCGGCGATCACCCGGCCGGCCGGGTGGCGCGCCAGCGCCCGGAACGGCTCGCGAGCGGTCTCGTGAAGCCCGTCCCGTCGAGCCCCCGGTCCCGCCACCGAGGCGGCTCCGGGACGGGCCCCCATCCGGTCCGCCCGGCACGCGGCCGTACGCGCGCCGCTCAGGGCAGGGCGTTGACGAGCTCCTGGACGGGCTTGCGGACGCCGGTGTAGAAGGGGATCTCCAGCCGGGTGTGGCGGCGGGCCTGGGCGGCGCGCAGCTCGCGCATCAGGTCGACGATGCGGTGCAGCTCGTCGGCCTCGAAGGCGAGCATCCACTCGTAGTCGTTGAGCGCGAAGCACGCCACCGTGTTGGCCCGCACGTCGGGGTAGCCGCGCGCCATCCGCCCGTGCTCGGCGAGCATGGCGCGGCGCTCGGCGTCGTCCAGCAGATACCACTCCAGGGAGCGCACGAACGGGTAGACGCTGACGAACGCCCTCGGCTCCTCCTCGGCGAGGAACGCCGGGATGTGCGACTTGTTGAACTCGGCGGGCCGGTGCAGCGCCATCGCCGACCAGACGGGCGTGCTGTGGCGGCCCAGGCCGGTGCGGCGGAAGCGGGAGTAGACGTCCTGCAGGTCCTCGGCCGAGGAGGCGTGCCACCAGAACATGTAGTCGGCGTCGGCCCGGAACCCGGCGACGTCGTAGAGCCCCCGGGTCACCACGTCCTTGCCGGCCGCCTGCTCCAGGAGCTCCTCGACCTCGTCGGCGATGTTCTCCCGGCTGCCGGGGACCGGGTCGGCCGCCTTGAACACCGACCACATCGTGTAACGGATCACCTGGTTGAGATCGCGGGCCT
Source organism: Nonomuraea sp. SBT364 (assembly GCF_001083785.1). Lineage (GTDB taxonomy): Bacteria > Actinomycetota > Actinomycetes > Streptosporangiales > Streptosporangiaceae > Nonomuraea. The sequence continues at coordinate 19,701 of NZ_LAVL01000067.1, read as the reverse complement.
TCGGCCGCGTCGTGCCCTCTGTCATGCCTGTCATTCTCCTCCCCTGGCCAGATGGTCGAGAATCCGGGAGGCGGCCGTGCGGGCGGTGGCGACGCAGGCCGGGATGCCGAGCCCGTCGTAGGCGGCGCCGCACACGGCGAGTGCGGGCTGCCCGGCCACCGCCGCGTGCACGCGGGCGACCCGGTCGAGATGGCCCACGTTGTACTGCGGCAGGCCGCCGCCCCAGCGGGTGACGCGGGTGTCGACGGGCAGCTCGCGGACGCCCATGACCTCGGCCATCTCGGCCTGGGCGAGCGCCACCAGGTCGGCGTCGTCACGCTGGAGCAGGTGCTCCTCGCCGACGCGGCCGATGGAGCAGCGCAGGATCACCAGGTCGCGCGCCAGGTGCGGCCACTTGACGGAGCTGAACGTGACGGCCTTGACGGCCCGCCCCTCGACCGGCGGGACGAGGTAGCCGCTGGTGGACGGCGGCTCGGGGAACGCGGCGGTCGTGTAGGCGAGGGTGACGACGGCCATGCTGGCGTACTCGATCCTGGCCAGCTCGCTCGCCGCCTTGGGCACCTCGGCCCTGAGCAGCCGGCTCGCGGCCGGCCCCGGCACGGCGACGACGACCGCGTCGGCCTCGATCACCTCGGGCCTGGGCACCGGCCCGGTGACGAGCCGCCAGCCCTGCTCGGTGCGGGTCAGCTCGCGTACGGTGACGCCGGTCCTGATGTCGGCCCCCGACGCCTTGGCCACGGCCTCGGGCAGGCTGCCGACGCCGTTCCTGAGCGAGGTGAAGACCGGGCCGGCGCCCTTGGGCGCCTCCTGGGTGATCTGCCGGGCGGCGGCGAGCAGGGAGCGCTCGGACCGGGCGGCGGCGGCCACCCTCGGCATCGTGGCCTCCAGCGACAGCATGTCGGCGCGGCCCGCGTAGACGCCGCCGAGCAGCGGCTCCACCAGCCGTTCGACGATCTCGGCGCCCATCCTGGCGCGGATGTAGGCGGCGACGGACACGTCGGTGCGCACGAGGGTGGCGGGCAGGATCTGGTCGAGCGGCACCCGCAGCAGTCCGGCGGGCGAGACGATGCCGGATCTGGCCAGCTCGGTCAGGTCGCCGGGCACGCCCATGAACTGGCCCTTGGGCAGCCGCCGCAGCGTGCCCCTGGTGTAGACGGCCGACCCGGCGGAGCCGGGGGTGACCAGGTCGTCGCCGAGGCCGACGGCCCTGGCGAGCTCCTTGCCCTCGGGCCGCCTGGCCAGCATGGACTCGGCGCCCGCGTCGACGCTGACGCCGGCGACCTCGGACGCGTACAGCTTGCCGCCGATCCGGGACGCGCCGTCGAGGACCGTCACCTTGACGCGCTCGCCCGCGCCCTGCCTGAGGTGCCAGGCGGCGGCCAGCCCGGAGATCCCGCCACCGATGACGACCACGTGTGCCTGTTTGCCTGCCACGTTCCAGACGCTACCGTCTCCCCCGCGTGGCCCGCCTTCCGGGGCGTGTGACCGTACCGTGACGCGATGGTTCAAACCGGCGCGCGGAGGGACCCGTCTTAGGGGCATGAGGAGATCGCAGATCGTGCTCACGGCCGCCTGCGCGGCGCTGTTCCTGTCCGGGTGCGGCGGGGCTGCGGAGATGAACGGGGCCTCCGCCCCGATGGCGCAGACCGACTCCGTCGAGGCGCAGCCGCGGGAGATCGCGGCCGAGGAGGCCCCCACCTCGGCGCGGGCCACGCAGGCCGCCAAGCGTCCCGCGAACCTGGCCTCGGGCGTCGAGGTCACCCAGCAGGACCGCCAGGTGATCTACACGGCCAGCATGACGGTGCGGGCCGAGAACGTCACCGTCGCCGCCCAGCAGGCCAAGCAGACCGTCACCACGGCGGGCGGCTACCTGGCCAAGGAGGAGAGCAGGTCGGCCGACGACGCCAGGGCGTCGGCGCTCCTGGACTTCAAGATCCCGCCCGCCCGCTACGCCGATGTGCTGGCCACGCTGGGCAAGGACCTGGGCAAGCAGCTCAGGCTGGAGCAGGGCACCGAGGACGTCACGCTGAAGGTCGCCGACGTGGAGAGCCGGCTGAAGTCGGCCGGGCAGGCCCTCGACTCGCTGCGCGCGCTGCTGAAGCGGGCCGACACGATCGGCCAGGTGCTGCAGGTGGAGCGGGAGATCGCCGGCCGCGAGGCGGACCTGGAGTCGCTGCAGGCCCAGCAGAAGGAGCTGGCCGCCCAGGTCGGCATGGCCTCGCTGTCGCTGCGGCTGGTCGGCCCGGTCGCGGTGGTCGAGGAGCCGTCGGACGAGCCCGCCGGTTTCCTGGGCGGGCTGAAGAACGGCTGGAAGGGGCTGGTGTCCTTCGTGAAGGTGCTGCTCACCGCGCTGGGCACGGTGCTGCCGTGGCTGGTCGTGGTGGTGCCGCCGCTCGTGCTGGCGATCATCCTGCTGCGGCGGCGGCGTCGCTCCGGGGGCGGCGGCTCCGGCGGCGCGGGCGGCCCCGGCGGCCCGGAACCCACGCCCGTCCAGCCGGTGAAGGACGCCGCGCCCGCGTGACCGTCGCTCCTCGTCGGCGCACGCTCGTGAGCCGCCCTCGGCGGGGGCCCTACAATACTCAGTACGTCGAAGCATGGGCACAGCGTTCGGCGGATCGGCCGCGGGCGGAGCTCACCGCGACGCAGGCGGTCATCCCGGCGGGGGCGGGGACGGGTGCCGGCGGTCGCCCAGGCGCAGCGGGGGCGGCGACCGCCGGCATGATCCCGCCGGCGGTGGTGCCGCTGCGCCCGCCCGGTCTAGCTGCTCTCGTGAACCAGGTCGGTCAGGCGCTTGAGCTGGTCGGGGTCGGTGTTGGGGAGCACGCCGTGGCCCAGGTTGAACACGTGGCCCTCGGCGGCCGCGCCCTCGCGCAGGACCTCGCGCGCCTTGCGCTCGACGACCTCCCAGGGGGCCAGCAGGATCGCCGGGTCGAGGTTGCCCTGCAGAGCCTTGCCGGGCCCGACCCTGCGGGCCGCCTCGCCGAGCGGCACCCGCCAGTCGACGCCCACCACGTCGGCGCCCGCCTCGCCGAGCACGCCGAGCAGCTCGCCGGTGCCGACGCCGAAGTGGATGCGCGGCACGTCGGGCAGGCCCTCGAAGATGCGGCGGGTGTGCGGCAGGATGAACTCGCGGTAGTCGGCCGGCGCCACCGCGCCCACCCACGAGTCGAACAGCTGGATCGCCGAGGCGCCCGCGGCCACCTGGATGCGCAGGTGCTCCAGCACGATGTCCGTCAGCCGCGCCATGAAAGCGTGCCACAGCCGCGGCTCGCCGTACATCATGGCCTTGGTGCGGTCGTGGTTCTTCGACGGGCCGCCCTCGATGAGGTAGGAGCCGAGCGTGAAGGGCGCGCCGGCGAAGCCGATCAGCGGGGTGCCGCCGAGCTCGCCGGTCAGCGCCCGGATGGCCTCGGTCACGTACGGGACGTCGCCGGGCTCCAGGGGGCGCAGCGCCTCCAGGCCGCGGGCGTCGCGGATCGGGTCGGCCACGACGGGGCCGACGCCCGGCTTGATGTCGAGGTCGACGCCGATGGCCTTGAGCGGCACGACGATGTCGCTGAAGAAGATGGCCGCGTCGACGCCGTAGCGGCGGACCGGCTGCATGGTGATCTCCACGATCAGGTCGGGCGTGGCGCAGGCGGTCAGCATCGGCACGCCCTCGCGGACCTTCAGGTATTCGGGCAGCGAACGCCCGGCCTGCCGCATGTACCAGACGGGGGTGTGCGGGACGGGCTGACGGCGGCAGGCACGCAGGAACGCTGAGTCGGCGAGATTCACCCCTCAAGGGTGCCATGCGGCGGCCTCGCCCCCGCCACCGGAAGGCGGTGTCGGAAAAGTATGCCTGGCGCGCCCCAATTCATGATCAGATAGCGGAATGCATGTTTACCGGCCGGCCCGGCGTCGGCGTCCCACCCGGGTCGCGCACACCCCATGGGCGACCAGAGAGGCGGTCTCGGCTGGGCCAAAACTTCGCAAACGCACCGCGCGGCATCGATTCAGCGACCACTTTCGGGACACGCCGAGCGCGTTGCGGGGAAATGTCGGCGGCTCGTGCCAACGTCGAAGCCACGTCCCGAAGAAAGGCCCCGGTTCGATGACTGGTGCGATGACCGCGTTGTGGAGTTCCCCGGAGCGCCTGGCCGTGCTTCAAGGGGAGCACCGTTATGGACACCGCTATGGACACTGCGTGACGTGCGCCGGCGAGCGGCTGTTCGAGCGGCCGGTCTGCCTCGACGGGCACGAGCCCGGCGAATGCCCCGAGTGGGCGTGCGCCGAGTGCGGGCACGCGATCTGGCTCGGCCTGGCCGAATGCGCCCGGCCGCTGGTGACGGCCGCGGTTTGATCGCCACCGATGAGCACCCCCGTGGTCCCCTTCCGCCCCGCTTCCACCTACTCTTCGACTATGACCCTCGGTGACCGCCCACCGGCGCCCGCTGCCTTCAGGCGCGCTGTCGAGAGCCTGCGGCCGGCCGAGGTCAGGCCGGAGATCGAGCTCGAGGACCTGCCCGCTCCGCAGCGGCTCGCCCCGCACTCGGCCGCCATCGGCGCGTCCGTCTACCGTGACGACGACGAGCTCGCGGTCGGGCGGCTGATCCTGCTCTACGACCCCGACGGCCAGCGCGGCTGGGACGGCCCGTTCCGGCTGGTCGCCTACGTGCGGGCGGACATGGAGCCGGAGATCACCTCCGACCCGCTGCTCGGCCCCGTCGCGTGGAGCTGGCTGACCGAGGCGCTCGACGCCCATCACGCCGACTACTCCGCCGCTGGCGGTACCGTGACCAGAGCGGTGTCCGAGGGGTTCGGCAACAAGGCCGAAGACCCGGTCACCACCGAGCTCGAGCTGCGGGCGTCCTGGTCCCCCGCCGAGGAGGACCTGTCCGGCCATGTCGCCGCCTGGTGCGATCTCATGTGCGTGGCGGCCGGGATCCCGCCGCTTCCGCCCGACGTGGCCGCCATGCCCCGCCGACGCGATGATCCGGAGAGTGACCGAACGAAGTGAGGGCACAAGTCAACACAGCAGCGTGGTCGTGAGGGCGGTGCGCTCATGACAGAAGAACGAACCGTGGTCCCGCTGCTCGAACCGCGCGAGGGCATCCCGCCGGTCGTCGCCGACGCCGCGTCGCTGGCCCGTGCCGTCGCCGCGTTCGGCGCGGGCTCCGGCCCCGTGGCCGTCGACGCCGAGCGCGCCTCGGGCTACCGCTACGGCAACCGCGCCTATCTGGTGCAGTTGCGCCGGGCCGGCGCGGGCACCGCGCTGATCGACCCGGTGGCCTGTCCCGACCTGTCGGAGCTCGACACCGCGCTGGCCGGCGCGGAGGTCGTGCTGCACGCCGCCTCCCAGGACCTGCCGTGCCTGATGGAGATCGGGTTCAGGCCGCGCCGGATGTTCGACACCGAGCTGGCGGGCCGGCTGCTCGGCTACGAGCGGGTCGGGCTCGGCACGATGGTGGAGACGGTGCTCGGCCTGCGCCTGGAGAAGGGCCATTCGGCCGCCGACTGGTCGACCAGGCCGCTGCCGGAAGACTGGCTGCGTTACGCCGCGCTCGACGTGGAGGTGCTGGTCGAGCTGCGTGACGCGCTGCACGAGGAGCTGGCCGGGAGCGGCAAGCTGGGGTGGGCGCGCGAGGAGTTCGCCGCCGTGCTCGGTACGCCGCCGCCCGCGCCGCGTTCCGACCCGTGGCGGCGCACCTCCGGCATCCACAAGGTGCGCAGCGTGCGGGCGCTGGCGATCGTGCGCGAGTTGTGGACGATGCGCGACCGGATCGCCCGCGAGAACGACCTGGCCCCCGGCCGGGTGCTGCCCGACGCCGCGATCGTCAGCGCCGCCCTGGAGGGGCCGCGCACGAAGAAGGCGCTCACCGAGATCTCGGCGTTCACCGGGCGCAGCGCGCGCCGCTACATGAACGACTGGCTCGCCGCCGTGACCAGGGCGCGCGCCCTGCCCGACGGGCAGCTTCCGCAGCCGAGCACGCCCGGCGACGGGCCGCCGCCGGTCAACCGGTGGCCGGATCGCGACCCGGCCGCCGCCAAGCGGCTGGCCGCGGCCCGCGCGGTGGTGTCGGCGCTGGCCGACGAGCACCACATGCCCACGGAGAACCTGTTGCAGCCCGACGCGGTGCGCAGGCTCACCTGGGAGCCGCCGGAGGAGATCACCGAGGAGAGCGTGACGGCCAGGCTGCGCGGGCTCGGCGTCCGCGAATGGCAGCTCGGGCTGGCCGCTCGCCCCCTGGCCGTGGCGCTGGCCAGGCTGGAGTCCCGGGACTAGGCACTTGACGCCCCCGGCGGCTCCGCCGTACCGTTCGGGAAAGCGCTTTCCTTCGAAAGGACCCCCATGAGCGTGCGCACCATCGGCGTCGTGATGAACGGCGTCACCGGACGGATGGGCTACCGCCAGCACCTGGTCCGTTCCGTTCTGGCGATCAACGAGCAGGGCGGTGTGACACTCTCCGACGGCAGCCGGGTCGAGCTGAAGCCCGTCCTGGTCGGCCGCAGCGCCGACAAGCTGGCCAGGTTGTCGGCGCTGCACGGCATCCCCGACCACACCACCGACCTGGACTCGGCGCTCGCCGACGAGGACAACCTCATCTACTTCGACGCCCAGGTCACCTCCGCCCGCGTCAAGGCCGTGCTGAAGGCCATCGAGGCGGGCAAGCACGTCTATGCCGAGAAGCCCACCGCCGAGTCGGTGCAGGAGGCGGTCGCGCTGGCCGAGGCCGCCGCGGCGCGCGGGATCAAGAACGGGGTCGTGCAGGACAAGCTGTTCCTGCCTGGTCTGCTCAAGCTCAAGCGGCTGATCGACGGCGGCTTCTTCGGGCGGATCCTGTCGGTGCGCGGCGAGTTCGGCTACTGGGTGTTCGAGGGCGACTGGCAGGAGGCCCAGCGGCCCTCGTGGAACTACCGGGCCGAGGACGGCGGCGGCATCGTGCTCGACATGTTCCCGCACTGGCACTACGTGCTGGAGAACCTGTTCGGCCGGGTCGAGTCCGTCTACGCCCAGGCGACCACGCACATCCCCGAGCGGGTGGACGAGCGCGGCGAGACCTACCAGGCGACGGCCGACGACGCCGCGTACGGCGTGTTCGGCCTGGCCGGCGGGATCGTGGCGCAGATCAACTCCTCCTGGACGGTCCGGGTGAACCGGGACGAGCTGGTGGAGTTCCAGGTGGACGGCACGCACGGCAGCGCCGTCGCGGGACTGCGCGACTGCCGGGTGCAGCACCGCGCCGCGACGCCCAAGCCGGTCTGGAACCCCGATCTGCCCGCCACCGCCCGCTTCCGTGAGGGCTGGCAGGAGGTGCCGGACAACGGGGAGTTCGACAACGGCTTCAAGATCCAGTGGGAGCTGTTCATCCGGCACGTGCTGGAGGACGCGCCGTTCCCGTACGACTTCGCGGCGGGCGCGCGCGGCGTGCAGCTCGCGGAGCTGGGGCTGCGCTCGTCCGCCGAGGGCCGCAGGATCGAGGTGCCGCAGCTGTGAGGATCGACCTGCCGGGCGGCGCCTACACGCTGCGGGAGCCCGTGACGTGGCCGGTCGTGGACTCACCCGCGACCAGCCGGGTGGTGTACGCGGCCGCGCACGTGGTGGCCGACCCGCTCGGCGACAACACGCCGGGCGCCCCGGCCGCCGTCGACTGGGACGCGACGCTGCGCTTCCGCCGCCATCTGTGGTCGTACGGGCTGCGGGTGGCCGACGCGATGGACACCGCGCAGCGCAACATGGGCCTGGACTGGGCGGCGACGCGGGAGCTGATCCGGCGCAGCGCCGCCGAGGCGCGCGCGTTCGGCGACCCGGCGGCGCTGGTGGCCTGCGGCGCGGGTACCGACCACGCACCGGACGCCGGTGACCTGGACGCCATCACCTCGGCCTACGCCGAGCAGGTGGAGACCGTGCAGGCGGCCGGCGCCGGCGTGATCATCATGGCGTCGCGGCAGCTGGCCCGGGTGGCCGCCGGGCCACGGGACTACCACCGGGTCTACGGCAAGCTGTTCGGGCTGGCACAGCGGCCGGTGATCCTGCACTGGCTGGGCGAGATGTTCGACCCGCAGCTGGCCGGCTACTGGGGCTCGCGGGACGTGGCGGCGGCCACGGAGTCGTTCCTGGAGCTGGTGCACGCGCACGCGCCCATGGTCGACGGGGTGAAGGTGTCGCTGCTGGACGAGGAGCACGAGGTGCGGCTGCGGGCCGCGCTGCCCGAGGGGGTCAAGCTCTACACCGGCGACGACTTCAACTACCCGTCGCTGATCCGGTCCGGCTCGCACGCGCTGCTCGGCATCTTCGACGCGATCGCGCCCGCGGCCGCGATGGCGCTGCGGGTGCTCGACGCCGCCGGGGCCGCCTGCGACGAGGCGGGCCGGGAGCGGCTGCTGGCCCAGTACGACGAGATCCTGGCGCCGACGGTGCCGCTGTCACGCAAGATCTTCGAGACGCCGACCTACCACTACAAGACCGGGATCGTCTTCCTGGCCTGGCTGAACGGCCACCAGGACGCGTTCGCGATGGTGAACGGCGCGCAGTCGGCGCGTTCGATCACGCACCTGGCGGAGGTGTTCAGGCTGGCCGACCAGGCGGGCCTGCTGGCGGACCGGGAGCTGGCCGTGCATCGGATGAAGGCGCTCCTGGAGGTGAACGGGCTGTGAGCCTGTCGCTGAACCAGTGGACGACCCGGCGCTGGACGCTGGCCGAGGCCGTCGACGGGTGCGCCCGGCACGGGCTGGAGGCGATCGGCCTGTGGCGGGAGAAGGTGGCCGAGCACGGGCTCGCGGCCGGCGCCAAGCTGGTGCGTGAGGCCGGGCTGCGGGTGTCGTCGCTGTGCCGGGGCGGCTTCCTGACGGCCGGCGCGCTGTCCGCCGGGGAGGGCCGGGCCGCGCTCGACGACAACCGCCGGGCCGTGGACGAGGCCGCCGAGCTGGGCGCCGCCTGTCTGGTCATGGTGGTGGGCGGGCTGCCCGGGGTGAAGCCGGGCGAGCCGCTGCCGGACGCCTTCTCGCGGGACGTGGCCGGGGCCAGGGAGCGGGTGGCCGAGGCGCTGGGCGTGCTCGCGCCCTACGCCGGGGAGCGGGGGGTGCGGCTGGCGCTGGAGCCGCTGCACCCGATCTACTGCCCGGACCGGGCGGTGCTGTCGACGCTCGGGCAGGCGCTCGACCTCGCCCTGGCCCACCCCGAGGAGCAGGTCGGCGTCGTGGTCGACACCTTCCACGTGTGGTGGGACCCGGCGCTGTACGACCAGATCGCCCGGGCGGGCAGCCGGATCGCGTCCTACCAGGTGTGCGACTACCTGCATCCGCTGCCTGCCGACGTGCTGCTCGGCAGGGGGATGATGGGCGACGGGGTGATCGGCTTCCCGCCGATCACCCGGGCCGTGGCCGCGGCCGGCTACACCGGCGACGTCGAGGTGGAGATCTTCAACGCCGACCTGTGGGCCGCCGACCCCGACGAGGTGGTGGCCACGATGAAGGCCCGCTACGACAGCGTGGTCATGGCGTAGTGACGGTCATGGCGTAGTGACGGTCCCGGCGGCGCCGTCGACCGTGACGGTCTCGCCGGTGGTGATGCGGTGGGTGGCGCCGGCCACGCCGACGACGGCCGGGATGCCGTACTCGCGGGCCACCACCGCGCCGTGCGACATCGCGCCGCCCATCTCCATCACCAGGCCGCCCGCGGTGAGGAAGAGCGGGGTCCAGCCCGGGTCGGTGGACGGGCAGACGAGGATCTCGCCCGGCTCCAGGTGCGCGCCGACCGGGTCGAGCACCACCCGGGCGGTGCCGGTCACCGTGCCCGCCGAGGCTGCCGTGCCGGTCAGCGCGCCGTCGGCGGCGGCCATGGCCGAGGTCACGGTGGCGGTGGCCAGCGCCTCCGGCTCGGTGCCGTCGGACAGCAGCATCCTGGGCACGTGCCTGCGGCGCGACTCCCGCTCGTGCGCCGCCCGCCGCCCGGCCACCAGGTCGCGCAGGTCGCCTCCGGCCGGCGCGGACCTGGCCTCCTTCAGGGTCAGGAAGTACACGTCGGCGGCCGAGTCCAGCACTCCGGCGGCGACCAGGTGCTCGCCGACGGCCAGCATGCTGTGCCGTACCGCCGCGATGACCTTGACGAGGTAGAACTTGGGCAGCTCGCGCAGCCCGGCGAGCTGCCGGGTGCGGCGCAGCCCGAAGCGGACGGCGGCGGCACGCGCCCGGCCCCTGCGACGGGCGGCGGCCACGATGCGGGCCATCGCCGCCTCCGCCTCGGCGGCGCCCTTGGCGAACAGCTCGTCCGGCGTGGGGCCGTCGCCGCCCGCGCGCAGGTAGTTGGCCAGCACGCCGAGCAGGTGGGACGGGTCGTCGGACCAGCGCGGGACGCCGACGTCGATCTCGGCGACGCCGCGGTGCCCGTAGGCGTCCAGGAAGACCTCGACGCCCCGCTGGCCGCGCGGCGGGAGCTCGCCGGCGCGGTAGAGACGGACCAGCTCGGGCACCGGCAGCGTGCGGAAGGGCTCCGGCTCGACGCGGGTGGCCAGCGCCCACAGCTCCAGGTCCATCTCGGTGGTCGGATTGTTCGGGACGCTGCGCAGCACGTCCTGCATGTCCCCGATGGGCACGCCGGAGAGCCTGGACGACAGCGCGAACAGGCCGTAGCCGGTGAGCGCGAACGGCATGATCGAGATGATCGCCGGGAAGGTGGCCGTCAGCATCCGCTCGGCGTGGGCCAGCCGGTCGGCCGGCGTGGCGGTGGCGGCGGCGGCGGGCCGCCGGTCCAGCTCCTCCCCCAGGCGCCTGGTGCGGGCCAGCGCCCGCTCTGGCCGGGTCAGGGCCTGGAACACCCGCCCCGGGACCCGCACGCGCCGGGCGAAGCGGAATGCGGCGCGGGCGAACGGGCGGCGGCTGGTGTGGATCACCGAGAGCCTCGGGTCGCGCGTCAGGTCGTCCACGAGCACGGCCGTGCGGGCCTCGCCGACCCGCAGCAGCTTCGGCAGGATGACGCGCCCCACGCGGCTGCGCAGCGGGGTGGTGAGGTCGAGCCAGAGCCGCTGCCCGGACTCCGTCATGGCGCGCGGCCCGTCGTGCGGGTCGGCCGGCGCGAACCCGAACAGGCCGGCGGCCCCGGAGCCGACCAGCCTGAACACCGCGATCCCCATCGGGGTGATCGGCCCCATCACGCCCTGGGCCACGTTGAAGGAGAAGTACGCCCGCAGGCCGTCGGCGCGCCGCTCCGGCAGCGGGTAGAGGGTGGTGATCGGCCTGGCCTGGGTGAGCCAGATCCGGCCGCCTGCGTCGATGGCCCACTCGGTGTCCTGCGGTGCGCCGTAGTGCTCCTCGACGCGCGCGCCGAGCGCGGCCAGCTCGCGCACCTCGGCGTCGGTCAGGCACAGGCCCTCGTGCCCGGTCTCCACCCGCTCGGTGCCGCCGCCGGGCAGCGGGCGGATCGCCACCCGCTTGTCCCCGGCGTGCCGCTCGACGGACTCGCCGTGGACGACGAACCGGTCCGGGTTGACCGCGCCGGACACCACGGCCTCGCCGAGCCCCGGGCCGGCGTCGATGACCGTCTCGCGCCGCCGCCCCGTCACCGGGTTCGCGGTGAACATCACCCCGGCCACCCGCGCGTCCACCATGGTCTGCACCACGACGGCCAGCGTCACCGAGGCGTGGTCGATGCCGTTGGACTCGCGGTAGGCGACGGCGCGGTCGGTCCACAGCGACGCCCAGCAGCGGCGCACCGCGTCGAGCAGGGCCTGCTCGCCGACCACGTTGAGGTAGGTGTCCTGCTGACCGGCGAAGCTGGCGAACGGCAGGTCCTCGGCGGTGGCCGAGGAGCGCACCGCGACGGGCTCGCCCGGGGTGTACGCCTCCAGCACGGCCTTGGCGACGTCCGGCGGCACCGGCGTCTCCAGCAGCCGTGACCTGGCCTTCTCCGCCAGCCCGTCGCCGCCCGCGGCGATGATCCCGTCCAGGCCCGCGGCGGCGGCCGCCTGCCGGTAGGCCCGGGTGGTCAGCACCCAGCCGGGCGGGACGGGCAGCCCGGCGCGGGTGAGCTCGCCCAGGTTGGCCGCCTTGCCGCCCACCTCGTCCAGCATGCCGCCGTCGATGCGGGAAAAGTCCAGTGCCGTCGTCATCGGTCGTTCTCCTGCCGTCCACCGGGCCGTCATGACGAGTGTTACCCGTTCGCGGCAGAAATTCAACAGGTGATGAAAATCGATCGCCCGTCGAGGTCCCAGGCGGGGTCCGGCTCGATGCCCAGTTCGGCCAGCGCCGTCGGGGCCACGTCCACCAGCCTGGCCTCGGGCAGCTCCACGCCGCCGAGGTCCTCGCCCAGCCGGGCGGCGATGACGAAGACCGTGCGCTCCTCGTCCGTGGTCCCGCCGTGGCCGCCCTCGTCGACGTGGCCGTGGTCGGTGGTGACGATCACGGTCCAGCGCTCACCGGCGAACCCCGGCCGGGCGCGGATCGCGTCGAGGAACCGGCCCAGGAAGCCGTCCTGGAGGAGGAGCGCGGCGGTGTACTCGGGGGCGTGCGGGCCCAGGTCGTGCGCGACCTCGTCCGTGTCGCCCAGGTAGACGAAGGTGAGGTCGGGGCCGGCGTCCGCCAGGTGGCGCTCGGCCCTGGCGGCGATCTCCCGGTCGGCCGAGGCGAAGGTCAGCGCGAACCCGTCGAGCACCACCCGGGTCCCGATGGCGCGCCCGAACGCCCCGTGCTCGTCCAGCGCCGCCCAGGAGAACAGCGCGGCCGTGTCGAGGTCGGGCCGGGCTTCGAGCGCCCGAGTCAAAAAGTCCGGATATTTCACGAACTGCTGGCCGCTGAACCCGTTGTCCACGACGCCGTGCTTGTCGGGCCACACGCCACTGGCGATCGACGACCACCCGGGCCCGGAGTCGGTGCGCGCCCTGATCGCCCCCGGCGCCGTCGCGTGCGGCTCCGGGACGACCTCCCCGGGCGATCCGGTGCGGGGCGCCGCCCGCTCACCGTACGGAAGCCTGCTCGTCCCGTACGTTCCCGACGTCATCAGCGAGGTCAACACGGGGGGCCGCAGGGCGAGGACGCGGTCGAAGCGCAGGCCGTCCATCCCGACGACCAGCACCTTGGTTCTCAGCTCGGACATCCCCCCATCTAAGCGCCGAAACGCCGCACCCACGCGGCGGCCCCCGGCAGGATCTCCTCCACCGGCGCCACCTGCGGATACCAGGTGCGCTCCCACTCCAGCGACACCCAGCCGCGATAGCCGTGCCCGCGCAGCAGCTCCCCCGCCTCCTCCAGCGGCACACTCCCCTCGCCCATCGCCACCGGTGTCGTGTCGGTGGCCGATACGGCGTCCTTGACCTGCACATAGTCCAGGTACGGCGCGAGCGCCGCCAGCGTGTCCGCCGGAGCCTCCCCGTTGCGCCACGGATGCAGCAGATCCCACAGCGCCACCGCCTGCGAGACCCCCGCCTCCTTCAGCAGCCGCGCCACGGCAGCCCCGGTGGCCAGCTGGTCGTGCGTCTCCACCAGCACCTTCAGCCCGAGCGCCGCCGCCTCACCGGCCACCTGCCGCAGCCGCCGCGCCCCGACCGCCGGGTCGTCACCCCTCGGGAACACCCGGACCCCACCGGCGCCCAGCTCGGCGGCCAGTTCCAGATCCGCCCGCAGCGCCCGCACGACCGGCTCGTCCTCCCCCGGCTGGCAGATCCCGACATAACCGGCCAGCGCCGAGATCTCCAGCCCGGCGCCCCCGACCCGCCGCCTGACCTCCCGCCGCTCCTGCGGCCGCAGCCCGGCGTGCACCCCGGTGTCCGGATGCAGCCGCAGCTCCACCCCGGCGCACCCGAAGCGCGTCGCGACCTCGATCGCCTCCCCGAGCCCGGCGCCCGGCATCCCCAGCGTGCTGACCGACAACCTCATGACCATCTCCTCACTTCCTCACGACCCCACCGGCCGGACGCCCGTACCTGGCCCTGGTCAGCGGAGGGCTCTGACGCTTTCGCGGAGGACCACCTCGCCGGCCACGTGCTCGACGACGCGGGTGTCGGCCGCCCGCAGCGCCAGTTCGAGGGCGCGGGCCCCCATGTCCTTCAGCGGCAGCCGTACGGTGGTCAGGGACGGAACCTGGTCACGCAGCGTGACGATGTCGTCGAACCCCGCCACCGACACGTCGTCCGGGACGCGGACGCCGCGCTCGCGGTAGGCGGCGAGGGCTCCCACGGCCATCACGTCGTTGACGGCGAAGACGCACGTCGCGTCGCCCGTCTCACCGGCGGCGGAGTAGCCGCCGTCGCGGTCGAAGGGCCCGTTGATCACGTGGGGGGCGGGCAGGCCGAGGTCGCGGACGGCCGAGACGAAGCCGGCGCAGCGGTCGGCGGCCGTCATCAGGTGCGGCGGCCCGGCGAGGACGGCGAAGCGGGTGTGGCCGAGCTCCGCCAGGGAGCGGGCCAGGGCGGCGGCGCCGTCGTGGTTGGCGGGGGCGACCGTGTCGACGCCGAGGAGGTCCTGGCCGACGCAGGCCACCCTGCCGCCGCCGGCCTGGTAGGCGGCCAGTTCGGCGGCCAGCCGGGCCGTCACCCGCTCGTCGGCGAGCCGGGACCCGGCCAGGAGCACCGCCCGCACGCGCTGGGCCCGCAGGGTGGCGACGTAGGCGATCTCCTGCTCGGGGTCGCGGTGGGTGGTGCCGACCATGACGAGCAGCCCCTCGCCGGCGGCGGTCCGCATGGCGCCGTCGGCGAGGGCGGCGAAGTAGGGGTCGGTGAGGTCGTGGACGACGATGCCGATCACGTTGCCGGCGCCGCGGGCCAGCGTCTGGGCGGCGATGTTGGCGCGGTAGCCGAGCTCGTCGGCGGCACGCTCGACACGCGCCCGCAGCGTCGCGCCCACCTGGCGGGTGCTGCCGTTGAGCACCCGCGAGGCGGTCGCGAGCGAGACGCCCGCCTGCTTGGCGACGTCCTCCAGCGTGACCACGAGACCTCCTGGGAAAGCGATTTCCAGTGTGCCAGACCGGCACCTGGATCCGCATCCTCGCACGCCTCACCCCCGGATGACAGCACGCCCGCCACCGGGGGCCGGTCCCGTCAGGCCCAGGGGAACAGGATGTCCAGCAGGCCCTTCTTGCTCTCCGACGGCTGCGGCTTCGGCTGCTCGGTGGGCTGGGCCGGCTGGGTGGTCTTCTGCTCGGCCGGGGTCGGCGCCTTGGTCGGCTTCGGCTTCTCCTCCTGCTCCTCCGGCCGGGACTCCGGGTCGTCCTCGCCCGTCTCGTTCATCTGCTTCACCTGCGGCTGGGTGGCGCGCGTGGTGGGCCTGGCGGACGGGCGGACCGTACGGGTCGTCTCGGGCTCGTCCATCACCGGGGAGCGGGTGGGGCGGACCCGGGACTGCGTCGGCTGCTGGGACGGGGTTACGGTCGCGGAGACGGTGGGCTCCGGCGGGGCCGTATCGGTGGCTTCGTCGATCGGGACGTCCGAAACCGCGTCCTGGGGGACGGTGGGCGAGCTCAGGTTGCCGACGCTGGCGCACTTACCGCCCGCGCACGGGTCGTCGGAGGACGTGCCGGTGAGCATCCAGCCGGCGGCCGCGCCGACCAGCACCACGGCGGCCGCCGCCATCAGCAGGACGCGTGTGCGGCGGCGTACCTCCCGATCGCCGCCCGCGTGCTCGTCGCCGGAGGTGTCGGTCCAGCCCGAGCCGAGGAAGCCACGCCTGGGCTCCTCGGGCTCCTCCCCGTAGCTCTGGTCGAGCGGCAGGTACGGCGGCTCGTCGCCGTCCCGGTCCACCTGGTGGGGGCCGCTGTCCTCGTCACCGGCATAGCGGGGGTCGCTGAGGGCGTCCCCGGTGTACTGGGGGCCGCTGGCGGCGTCGCCCGTGTACAGGGCATCGCCCGCGTCGGCGGTGTAGGACGGGTCGCTGAAGGCGTCGCCCACGTACGGGGAGGCGGCCGGCACGTCGCCGCCGGCGGGCTCGGACGCGCCCTCGGCCGGCAGGACGTACGTCTCGTTGCCCGAGACCTGGATGGCCGGCTGCTCGTCGGTGTCGTCGGTGCTCCAGCGCGGGGACAGCACGTCGCCGGTCAGCTCGGGGTTTAACGCTCGCCCCTGCCCGTCCTCGTAGGACTTGTCGTTCTCGTCGCGCGCCACGCTGTACCTCTCTAGTACGAATACGGACCGCGACCTTTCTTAACAGAATCAACCCCAACTTGTCCGGAAATTTCACCTGTTTCGCTAAAACTACGCTCCGTAACTTTCGTCACTCCAGCACCACCACCGACCGGCGGCGGACCGTTCAGAGGCCGGCGACGAGCGCGTCGAGGGCGGCCTTGACCCGCCCGACCGGCACCCCCTGGTCGCGCACCTGGCGGGCGAGCAGCGGCGCGGCGAGCGGCGCCAGCAGCGCGTCGGCGAGACAGGACGCGTCGCCCTCGGGACGGACCTGACCGAGCAGCATGGCCAGGTGCCCGCGGTATGCCTCGTACGCGCCGCCGAACCGCGCGTACGGGCCCGCGGTCTCGGCCATCACCAGCAGGTCGAGCTGCGCCACCGTCCGGTCGGCGAGCGCGCCGAGAAAGGCGCGGACCCGCTCCCGGGGCTCCGCGCCCGGCCCGAGCGGCGGCGGCCCGTCCAGGAAGGCCGCCTGGAACTCCCGCTCACGCTCGTCGATGAGCGCGTAGGCGAGCCCGGACCGGTCGCCGAAACGCCGGTAGAGGGTCCCGACGCCGACCCCGGCCGTCGCGGCGACCTCGGCCATCGACAGCCCGCCCACCCCTTCGGCGGCCACGATGGCGGCCGCCGCGTCGAGGATCCTCTCCCGGTTGCGGGCCGCGTCACGTCTCACGCCCCCATCCTCCCCCGAACCCGCCGCCGGTCGCGCACTTGCGTTCCGGAATGTGTTCCGCTTACCGTAGAAGCGGAATCAATTCCGTTTGATGCAGGAGGCAGCGATGAGAGTCGCCTTGGTGACCGGTGGCAGCAGGGGCATCGGCGCGGCGATCGCCCGCAGGCTGGCCGCCGACGGGCTCGACGTGGCGATCACGTACGCGTCGGCCGCCGACAGGGCGGCGCGGGTGGTCAAGGACGTGGAGGCCGCCGGGCGGCGCGGCCTGAGCCTGCGGGCCGAGGCCGCGCGGGCCGAGGACCTGGTGGCCGCCGTCGAGGACACCGTCGCCGCCTTCGGCAGGCTGGACGTGGTGGTCAGCAACGCCGGCATCGCGCCGTACGGGCCGCTGGAGGAGGTGACGCTCGACGAGGTGGACCGCACGCTGGCCGTGCACGCGCGGGCGGCGTTCGTGCTGGCACAGGCGGCGGCGCGGCATCTGCCCGAGGGCGGCAGGATCGTCACGATCGGCAGCAGCCTGGCCGAGCGGGTCCCGTACCCGGGCTGGACCCTCTACGCGATGAGCAAGTCGGCGCTGGCCGGGCTGACCAGAGGTCTGGCCCGCGACCTCGGCCCGCGCGGCATCACCGCCAACCTCGTGCACCCGGGCTCCACCGACACGGAGATGAACCCGGCCGACGGCCCGGACGCGGACGGCGAGCGCTCCTACACGGCCCTGGGCCGCTACTGCGACCCGGAGGACATCGCCGCGACCGTCTCGCACCTGGCGGGCGAGGGCGGCCGGGCGATCACGGGGGCGGCGATCGCGGTGGACGCCGGCGTCACCGCCTGACTAGAGGCACGGGTTGGTGCTGGTGTCGACGACCTTGTCCTTGAGCGAGTCGGGGATCGCCGACACCACCCGCACGCCGGGCCAGTCGGCGCCGATGACGAGCTGGACGGACGGACCGGCGGCCGGCGGCGGGGAGGCGGCGGGCTTGTACGGCTCGATGGACAGCGGCTTGACCTTGCCCGCCTCCGGGGTGCGCTTGTCCTTCGACAGCCGGGCGGCGACCGCCTCGCCGTACGCGGGCCCCTGGACGGTGTCCTTCTTGGCGTAGCGGATCGAGGTGGTGGCCGCCTGGGCGGCGTTGCCGACGTGGGTCACGGCGAAGCCCTGCGCGGCCAGCTCCGCGGCCACCTCGCCGGCCTTGCCCGGCTCGCCGGTGGCGTTGAGCACCTGGACGCGCACCTGCTCGTTCTTCACCTTCGGCGCGCTGGAGGCGGTCGGGCCCTTGGTGGCCGTCACCTCGACGTCCTCGCGGACCCGCTTGAAGAAGTCAGACGCCGCCGGCTCGCTGAACTGGACCCGGTTGGTGTCGGCCGGGTACGGCTCGGTGGGCACCGTGATGCCCTTGAGCTCCTTGGCGCTCAGGCCGCTGACGCTGTTGGCGATCTCCAGCGCGCGGTTGATCGTGAGCTCGCTGTCCACGGTCACGGCGGCGATGGCGGCGCGCAGGAAGGCGTCGAGCGCGATCGGGTCGGTGAGCAGTCCGCCGTCGGTGACCTTCTGCATCACCTTGGTGAGGAACACCTGCTGGCGCTGGATGCGGCTCAGGTCGCTGCCGTCGCCGAGCGCGTAGCGGGTGCGCACGTAACCGAGCGCCTGCTCGCCCTTCACGACGTGCTTGCCGGGGCCGAGCACGAACTTGGCCTGCGGGTCGTTGACCGCCTTGGGCAGGCAGATCTCGATGCCGTCGATCGCGTCGATGATGCCCTTGAAGCCGGTGAAGTCGACCTTCACGAAGTGGTTGATGTGGATGTCGGTGAGCGCTTCGAGCGTCCTGATCGTGCAGGCGACGCCGCCGTCGTTGAACGCGGAGTTGATCTGGCCGATCCCGGCGGGCCTGACGCCGCCGTTACGCAGCTCGCACTGGGGCATCATGACCATCGAGTCGCGCGGGAAGCTGATCATGGTGGCCTTGTCCCGGTCGGGCGAGATGTGCAGCAGCATGATCGTGTCGGTGCGCTCGCCCTTGCCCTGCGACAACGCGCCGTACTTCTTGTTGTCGCCGTCGCGCGAGTCGGACCCGATGAGCAGCACGTTGAGCGCGCCGGTCTCCCTGGGGCGGTCCGTCCCGAGCTTGCCCGTCAGGTCATCCTGCTTGAGGCCGCCGTAGATGCTGCGGTAGTAGCCGTAGGCCCCCAGGGTGGCCGCCACCAGCACCACGGTCAGGACGACGCCCACCCAGCCCGCCGGGGTGAGCCGCCCGGCCCGCGAGTCCGCGATGTCCACGCTGCGCCCCTCACAAGATGATCAGATCGGGCAGCATACTGAGAAATCGGCCGCGTCATAAAATGATCACCGGTAGACCTAGGGCTCCATGCGAACTCGGCGAATCCGGGACGTCACACAC
This sequence comes from Nonomuraea sp. SBT364, assembly GCF_001083785.1. GTDB lineage: Bacteria > Actinomycetota > Actinomycetes > Streptosporangiales > Streptosporangiaceae > Nonomuraea. The sequence goes on along the minus strand of NZ_LAVL01000067.1, from coordinate 544 downwards.
CGTTGTCCCGCATCATGACATCCATGCTTTCGACCAAGATCGCGTCCCCTCCCGGCGCGTCCTCGGTGGCCGCGCTGCGCCGGCGGGCGCGGGCCGCCGGGCGGGCCGCCCGTATCGCGCTGACCTCGTCGATCGCGCTGCTCTGCGCCGTTCAGCTGGTCGCCGAGCGGGCTCCGGCCGGGCAGGACACGCTGCCGCTGGCCGTGCTCGCGCTGGCCGTCCTCCTCGCGGCGCTGCCCGCGCTGGCCCTCACCCAGGCCGTCTGGGGCGCGCGGGCGCGCGCCGTCCGCCGCCGGGAGAGCGAGCTGTACGCCGCGCCGCCGCCCGCTCCCGGGCGCGCGCTCAGCCGGCTGGCGGTGGCGGCCGGCTGGGCGGTGCTCGTGCTGCTCGGCGGTACGGTGCCGCAACTGTTCGCCGACGCGGGCCGGAGCGTCCCGGCCGAGGCGCTGACCGGCGCGACCGCAGCCCTGCCGGCCACCGCCGCCGCCGTCGCCTGCTTCGCGGCCTGGCGGGCCGTCACCCGCCGCGGGCGTCGCGCCCGAAC
>NZ_LAVL01000066.1 GCF_001083785.1 Nonomuraea sp. SBT364 | reverse complement strand
GCCCCCGCCTCGCGGTCTCCCTCGCCTGGCTGTTGTTCCGGGAGGCGTACGTGGACCTCGCCCGCGCCGAGGGCATGCTGCAGGTCAGCGGGCTCGACTGGAGCATCGCCCGCGCCACGATGCTCAACGACAAGCCGCCCGCCGGGCGGGTGCACATCGACTTCGAGGCCAACGCGACGGGCGGCGCGATGCAGCTCTCACGCGCCGACTACGCGATGGCCCTGCTCGACACCGCCGAGGATCCCGCCCTGATCGGCAAGGCCCTCGGCGTCTGCGGCCCCCGCTGACACCGCCCCCGGGCGCCGTCAGCCCTGGGCCCGGGGCCCGCGCAGGCCGGTGAGGAGGTCGTCGAGGACCCGGTTCAGGGCTCCGGCGTTGTCCGGGGTGAACCAGGTGGTGCGGACGCGCTCGTTGCTCCCGTTCGGGGTCTCGTGATCGGCCGCGAGGCGCTGCAGCGAACGGCTCCCGTCGCCCAGCGAGCGACCGACGTTCTGGAAGAGGCCGCGGACGTAGCGGTCGGCGTCGCCGGAGGCGATGCCGTGGCCCTCGGCCCACGCCGCGAGCGTGGCCAGAAAGCTGTAGTGGGTGGTCAGCGTGCCCGTCAGCGCGGAGTAGACGTCGAAGGCCGCCTCGTCCGCCACCGGCTGCGCCCCGCCGAGGAGGTCGAAGAGGGAGTCGACCACCGGGTGCGACGGGTACGTCACCGTCACGGAGCGGCGTTCGCGGACGGCCGGCAGCGGGATGGCCCGCACCAGCGGGACCTCGGTGGCCAGGGTCCGTCGCAGGTCGTCGTTGGCGACGCCGGCCATCACGTTGACCACCACCCTGTCGCCGTCCACCTTCAGGCCGGCGAGCGCCTCGTGCCGGTCCGGGCCGCGCACGGCGATGATCACCACCTCGGAGCGGTCCACGACCTCCTGGTTGCCGGCGCACACGTGCACGCCCTCGAAGCGCCCGGACAGCTCCGCGGCCGTGCGGGCTCCCCGGGGCGAAAGGAAGACCTCCGGCGACTCGCCGTCGCCGTCGCACAGGCCCATCACGATGGCCCGCCCGATCTCGCCCACTCCGATGATGCCGATGCGCCTCACTGTGTACCCCCGACGTACGTGGTTCCGTGGCGTCGAGTCTGCACCAACCCCGCCCGCGCGGCACAACCGAGGCACAAGTGCGTCACCAGTGGGCTGCGCGAGGCTCCCGGAGGTAACCGAGAAGCGCGTCACAGGAGGCACACACATGAGGAAGAAAGCGTTGTCCGCGGCTTTGACCGCCCTGGTGGCCGTGGCCGTGGCCGCTCCCGCGCCCGCGTCCGCCGCGGCCGTGACGATCAAGGTCGAGCGCGCCCACGCCGAGATGGTGCGGGAGTGGATCGACCCGTTCACCTGCCCGACGAACACGGTGCTCACCGGCCGCTCGCACTACGGCGACGAGAACGCCCCCACCACCTACTACTGCAGCTTCATCCTCATCGACGGCGAGCAGGCCCAGGTGTACCTCGGCGACTGGACCGCCCGCCAGAAGGAGAGCAGGGCCGACTTCAGCGCCCCCGACCACCACGCGGTCGCCGGCAGGTGGCACGAAGGCGACGAGAACGGCTACACGAGGTACCGCACGGCCTCCGTCCACTGGCGGGGCCGGCAGGTGCTGCTGGCCGCCGGGGACATCAGCGGCGCGCACCGGGAGAGCAGCCACACCTGGCACGCGGACGAGAACAAGGTCATGACCGGTCGCCTGCACCGGGGGGACGAGAACGGCTCGACCTACTACCGGTTCGCCACGGTGACCCTCGCGGGCTGAACCCACCACGCACCACGAACCACGCACCACGAATCGCACCACGAGAGGAACCGAAGACCTTGAGAACGTACGGCAAGAAGCTGTCCGTCGTGGCCGTGGCCGCCGCGCTGTCGGCCGCCACCATGGCCGCCACCATGGCCGCTCCCGCCTCGGCGGCGGTGACCATCAAGGTGGAACGCGTCTACACCGAGGCCGTGTGGGAGTCGATGGGCATCCAGTTCACCTGCCCGCCGAACCAGGTGCTCACCGGCCGCTCGCACTACGGCGACGAGCGGGCGCGGACCACGTACTACTGCAGCCGGATCCTGATCGACGGCGAGCAGGTCCAGGTGCACACCGGTGACTGGACCTCCCCCCAGAGGGAGAGCAGGTCCGACTACAGCGCCCCCGACCACCAGGTGATCGTCGGCAGGTGGCACCAGGACGACGAGAACGGCGACACGAGGTACCGCAGCGCCGCCCTCTACTGGCAGGGCCGGCAGGTGCGGCTGATCGACGGGGGCGTCAGCGGTGAGTACAAGGAGAGCAGCCACAGCTGGCAGGCGGCGTACGGCAAGGTCATGACCGGCCGTACGCACTACGGGGACGAGAACGGCAGGACCTGGTACCGGTTCGCCACGGTGACGTTCGAGGGCTGACCCGCTAGGCCGGGTAGGGGCGGCGGTTGAGCGTGGCGTTCACCATGGTGGTCAGCGTCACGATGTCGAAGACGGGCAGCCCGGTCGTGGCCTGGAGGGCGTGCGCGAACGGCACCAGGTCGGTGCACTCGATGAGCAGCGCCCCCATGTCCGGGTTGTCCTTGGCGAGCCGTTCCACCTGGCCGAGCACCTCACGCTCCAGGCGGGCGACGTCCAGGGCGTCGCGCCGCCCCTCCAGCATGACCTCGCGGAACTCGGGCTGGTCCGACATGCCGGTCACGCACACGGGCACGTGCTCGCCGCCGATCGCGGCCAGGTGGCGGCCGGTGAGCGCGGGTTCCTTGGCGACCAGCAGGCCGACCTTCTGGCCGGGCATCAGCATCCGGTGGATCATGGGCAGCTGGATCAGGCTGGAGGAGAAGAGCGGCACGCCGACCGAGCCGGCCAGCCGTTCCTGGAAGAGCACCAGGAAGCCGCAGGCGCCGGTGACGGCCGCGGCGCCGCGCGCCTCCAGCTTCCGCGCCGCGTCGACGAACGGGTCGAGCAGGCGCGGGTCGGCCTGGGTGACCACCCGCTCGGGCGTCGCGCCCTCGACCACCTCGTAGATCACCGGGAAGCCGAACGTGGCGGGGTTGCGGATGTGTCCAGGGATCTTGGTGAACGTCGTCTCCAGGCAGAGCACGCCGATCGGCTTCACAGGGGCCTCCTGCCGTAGCGGAAGGGGGTCGGGTCGATGTCGGGGGTGTCGCCGGTCAGGAGCTGGGCGAGCAGCTTGCCGCCGGCGGGCGCGAGGCCGAGGCCGATGTGCCCGTGCCCGCAGGCGAGCGCCAGGTTCCCGTACGGCGCGGCCGGTCCGATGTACGGCAGGCTGTCGGGGGTGCACGGACGCAGGCCGCTCCAGGTCTCCAGGGTCGCGGTGGTCTCCAGGGCGGGCAGGTGGGCGCGCACGGTCCGCAGGATGCCGTCCACGCGGCGGCGCGAGACCGTGGTGTCCATGCCGGACAGTTCGAGGGTGCCGCCCAGGCGCAGGCGGTCGCCGAGCGGCGTGATGGCGACCTTGCCCTCACTGAGCAGCACCGGCCGCCGGGGGGCGTTGCCCGGGTTCTTCAGCGTCACGGTGTAACCCTTGGCGGGCTGGAGCATGAGCCTGAGCCCCGCCTTGCGGGCGAGCGCGGCGGACCAGGCGCCCGCGGCGATGACGACCGAGCCCGGCCTCAGGTCGCCGCGCGACGTCCGCACCCGCTTGACGAGCCGGTCCGCGACCTCGAAGTCCAGGACGTCGGTGTCCTCCAGCAGCTCCACGCCCATGCCCTTCAGCGTCGAGGCGAGCTCCCGGACGAACTCGGGCACGCGCAGGTAGGCGCCCTCCTCGTTGTAGAGCGCGCCGCTGATGTCGAACTCGACGCCGGGCTCCAGGGTGCTCAGCTCACCGGGTTCCAGCACCCGCAGCGGCACGCCGTTCGAGGCGGCCCGGGGAACCGTACGGCAGGCCTTCTCGAACTCCTCGGGTGTCTTGAAGGCGATCACCATCCCCCTGGCGGTGAGGGTGTCCTCGCCGCACAGGTCGCGCAGGATGGCGAGGCTGCGCTGTTTCATGTCGAGCAGGACGCGGAACGCCTCCCTGGCCGCCTGCTCGGTGCAGCGGCGGCGGAAGCGCCACAGCCACGCGATCAGCGCCGGGTCGGGACGCGGTCTGATGTAGAACGGGCTGCGCGGGTTCAGCAGCCAGCGCAGCCCCATGGCCGGCACGCCCGGCTCGGCCAGGGGCGCGGCGCCCTGCGTGCCGACGAACCCGGTGTTGCCGTGCGAGCACGACTGGGGGCCGCCGATCGCCCCCCGCTCGACCACGGTCACGGTGGCGCCGGCCCTGCGCAGGTAGTAGGCGCAGAACAGGCCGGCGACACCGCCGCCGACGACAAGCACGTCGGGCATCTACAGGCTCACGACGAAGAAGTTGGTCGGCAGATTGATCACCACACGCTCGTAGATCTCCGCCATGAGCGCGAGGCCGGGCTCGGCGAACGTGCCGGGTGGCGGCTCGGCGAAGCGGATCACCGAGCGGCCGGCGTCGAACAGCAGCGCCCCGTGCCCGAAGTCGCCGACGATGGCCGTGCCCGGCTCGACCAGCCGGGTCCTGACGATGAAGACGCCGTTGCGCTCGACGTCGTCCATCAGGCTGCCCTCGCCCATGGACGTGTAGTAGTCGACGGGGTTGATGATGAGGCCGTCGGCCGTGCCGCCCATCTGCTCGACCTCGTTGCACGCGGCCAGGATCGTCGAGGCGTACGGTCCCCTCGACGTCATGCGGGCGATCCCCGGCAGGTTCAGCAGGCCGCCGGGGCCGCGGATGATCGTGTTGTTCTCCGCCGTGGCCAGGCGGACGATCAGGCGGTAGTTGATGAACGACTCGAACGTCTCCGGGTCCTTCCACAGCTCGGGCGGCACCTGCACCCAGGCCGTCGTCGGGAGCAGCTCCGGCACCGGCGACCTGTGGAAGCGGCTGGCCGCCTCCCGGCGCACGTCGGCCTCGAACACCTCGGGGTCGCCCTCGTGAGGCGGGCTCTCGTGCCAGTAGAACTGCCGCGGGTCCCTGGACAGGTCCACGACCTTGAGCATGTTGCGGGCCGGGTACCGGGGTTTGCGGCGTGAGCTGGTCAGCGAGTCGGTGATGGTGACGTCGTACTCGACGGCGGCCTCCAGGCCCTTGTCGGCGCAGGCCTCGGCGAACCTGCGCCCGGGCGACATCTCCTGCTTGCGCTGGGCCACGACCTCGGCCATCGTGCGCTTGATCTCCGGCTTCATGACGTCCTCCGGTGGGGCTTGCGGGCGACGAAGACTCCCCAGCCGAACTCGCCCTGGTCGATGGCGATCTGGATCTCGCCGCACGACTCGGCGAAGGCGAGCATCCAGTCCCTGGCGGCGGGGTCATCGGTGATCCGGGCGCGCTCGCGGGCGGTCGTGCCCAGCACGCGGTACGTCTGCCTGATGTGGCTCTCCAGGTTGCGCGCCAGCAGGATCTCGAACCCGGCCCGCTCCAGCTCCACCTGGTACTCCACCAGCGAGTAGCCGCTGCTCCACTTCACCCGGTCGTAGACGTGCCTGCGGGCCCGCTCGCCCACCTCCTTCTTCGGCTGGAGGAAGTCGGAGAAGGCGAAGACGCCGCCGGGCCGCAGGACGCGGAAGATCTCGGTATGACTGCGCGGCTTGTCCGGCACCAGGAACAGCGCGTCCTGGCTGACCACGTGACTGAACGTCTCCTCCTGGTACGGCATGCCCGTGGCGGAGCCGTGCCTGAACTCGATCCCCAGCCCCGGATCGGCGAGCTGCCTGGCGAACCTGATCCGCTCCAGGCTCAAATCCAGCCCCTCACCCCGGCAGCCGTGCCTGGTGGCCAGGTGGATCAGGAAGTTGCCGCAGCCGCAGCCCACGTCCAGCACGTGCGACGAGCCGTCGATGCCCGCCTCCGCCGCCATGAGCTCGGAGGTGCGCTCGGCCGCCGCCCGGTAGTCCTCGTCGTCCTCACCGGCGAAGTAGCCGGTGTGCAGGACGCCCTCGCTGTCCCAGAAGCTCAGATAGGTCTGTGTGGTCCGGTCGAAGAAGTCGCCGACGTCCTTCTCCGTGTAGGTGCTCGACATCCCTGGGCTCCTTCAGGTGTAGGTGTCCTTGCGCACGCCGGTGAGATGAGGCAGGTCGGGGCCGGTGACGGAGGCGCCGCCGTCGACGGCGTGCACCGCGCCGGTCACGAACGAGGCCCGCTCGCTCGCCAGGAAGGCGGCCACGGCGGCGACCTCGTCGGGGCGGGCCAGCCGGCCGAGCGCGCTGTGGTGGCCCATCCGCGCCAGCCGCTCCTCCACGTCGCCGCCGAGCCTGGCCGCCGCCCGCTCCATGGGCGGGGTACGGGTGTGGCCGGGGGCGAGCACGTTGACGGTGATGCCGTCGCGGCCGACGTCAGCGGCCAGCGCCTGCGCGAAGCGCACCAGCGCGCCCCGGGTCACGCCCGACAGCGCCAGCGGCGGGATCGGCACGCTGGCCGTCTCGGAGGCCACGTAGAGCAGCCGCCCCCAGCCGGCCGCCCTCAGGTACGGCAGCGCCGCCAGCGTCAGGTTCACCGCGGGCATCAGCACCTTGTCGACGGCCGCCTGGTAGTCCGCCACCTCGAACCCCGAGGCCGGGCCGATGGGCGGGCTGCCGCCGCTGACCAGCACGACGTGCGGGCCGCCCAGTTCGCCGGCGACCTCGCCGACCCACCGGCGGGCGGCCGGCCCGTCGGTGATGTCGACACCGGTGACGTGGACGCGCCCGCGCGCCACCCGGCCGAGCTCGCGGGCGGCCGACTCCAGCCGTTCCTTGTCGCGCGCGCCGATCGCGACGTGCGCGCCCTCCCTGGCGAACTCCACGGCGGCGGCCAGGCCGAGGCCGCTGGAACCGCCGGCGACGAGCGCGACCTTGCCGTCAAGCCCGAGATCCATGGTTCTCCTTCGGCCGGGCTCCGCCGGTCAGCGTGCCGCCGTAGCTGTAGCCGTACCGGCGGAAGAGCGGGGTGGCGAGCGTGACGGCGGCGAGCCTCGCCGGCAGCGTGAGGGTGTCCCTCCAGCCGTCGTCGCGCTCGCGGATCACGGTGACGCCCGTGCGGAAGCGGTCCGGGTTGCCGGTGACGGTGTGGTTGGTGTGCAGGTCGACCGTGCGGTCGCGGACCGGGTTGGCGGCGGGGTCGGCGCCGCAGAGCCGCAGGAGTGTGTCGATCGTCGCCTCCGGGTCGGTGGTGAAGTCCTCGTAGCGCAGGAAGAGGGAACGCTGCGGGAAGCGGCGGGTGATGGCGTGGGAGGCCAGGTTGAACCCGTGCCAGTAGGCGGTGCTCATCCAGGACGACATGGCGTAGACGTACTGCTTCGGCTGCCTCCAGGAGTGCGCGACCGCGCGCGGGTCCCGCACGAGGTGCACGAAGTAGGGGGTGATGCCCTCCAGGTACGGCAGCAGCGCCGCCTCGCCGGGGATCTTGGTGGTGTCCACGATGACGCGGGCGCCGGTGCGCTCGGCGGCGGCGTGGTAGGTGCGGGTCATCAGGTCGGCGTGGGCCCTGATGTCGCCGCCGCCGCTCCCGGGCCCGCGCCTGAGCACGCGCCAGGTGTGCCTGGTGCGCACGCAGGCCCGCTGGCGGCGGATCACGGTGGCGGCGAAGTCCGGCAGCGTGACGCCGGCCGGCTTGCCGAGCGTCAGGATCTCCGACCAGATCGGGCACTCGGTGAGCGCCGCGCCGCAGCCGCACAGGTTGTTCACGCCCTTGCCGGCGCCGTTCTTCCACAGGAAGTGCAGCTCGCCGACGTGGAAGAACCCCGGCATCTCGTTGAGCACGTTGCCGATGATGGTGCTGCCGTTGCGGCACCAGCCGGTGATGCAGAGGACCTTGATCGTGTCCAAGCTCTCTCCTTCAGCTCGTGGCCGCCGGCAGCGTGGCCGGCTGCCGGACGCACAGCCCGACGCCGACGGCCGCCACCGCGCAGCCCGCGCCCACCAGGAACACCGCCGGATAGCCGAGACCGCCCGCGACGACGCCGATGAGCGGCCCCCACACGGCCAGCCCGAGGTCCCAGAAGGACGTGTACGCGCCGAGCGCCGCGCCCTGCTTGGCCTGGTCGGTGCGGTTCATGACCATGAGGGCGAGCGACGGGTGCAGCAGCGAGAACCCGACGCCCATCACCACCCCGCCCAGCACGGCCAGCGGCAGGTTCGGCGCCACCGCGATGATCACCAGTCCGGCGGCCTCGCCGATGCCGCACCAGAGCACCATCCGGCGCGGCCCCACCCGGTCGGGCAGGTGGCCGATGAACAGCCGGGTGCCCGCGTAGACCAGGCTGAACCCGCTGAGGACGGCCACGCCGGACTGGATGCCGCGGGCCTGCAGATGCAGGACCACAAAGGCGGCCAGCCCCGCGTAGCCCGCCGCGGCCAGCGCCAGGGCGGTGCCCGGCAGCAGCGCGGGGCGCAGCAGCAGGCCGCCGCCGCCCGCCCGCTCGGGCTTGCCGGGGGCCGGCGCCGAGCTGACCAGGGCGAGCCCGGCCAGCCCCAGGGCGATGCTGAACGCCCACACCGTCGCGTAGCCGTAGCTCGACAGCGTGGCGCCGAGGAAGGTGCCGGCCGCGATGCCGCCCCACATGCTCACGCCGTACAGGCCGATGAGCTGGCCCCTGCGGTTGTGCGGCGCGAGCGAGACCGTCCAGACGGCGCCGGCGGTGAACAGCGCCGCCTCGCCGACGCCGAGCAGCAGCCGGTTGGCGACCAGCCCCGCCACGCCGATCGGGGCGAAGTAGAGCGCGCCGCCCACGGCCACGACCAGCGCGCCGAGCTGCATGACGCGGCGGTGCCCGTACCTGTCGGCCAGGTGTCCCGCCACCGGCCTGACCAGCAGCGCCGTCAGCGCGGTCGCCATGACCACGAGCCCGACCGTGAAGCCGGTCGCGCCGTATCTCTCGGTGACGAAGCCCGGCAGCACGGGGATCGCCGCCGCGAGGCTCACGTAACCGGTGAACAGCCCGCCGAAGACGCCGATGAGAGCACGGCGCCTCATGACCCCGCCACCTTGCGCACGGCCTCGATCAGCTGGTCGCAGTCCTCCACCGACAGGGCGGACGACAGCGGCACGTCGACGGCCTGACGCAGGTAGCGGGTGGTGCGGGGTAACAGCGCCTGGATCGAGGCCACGTCCCGGCCGCCGAACAGGAAGCGCCAGTTCCAGAAGACGCGCACGTTGGTGTCCTCGTCGGAGCCGAGGTTGCGCGCGTCGATGCCCTCGTGGCGCAGCGCCTCGGCGAACCAGCCGGCGTCGCCGTCCGGCACCCGGAAGATGAACGCCTCGCCCAGGAAGGCGCCTGGCGCGACCGGTTGCCGGACGACGATCCGCTTCAGGTCCTTCAGCGCCTGCGACACGTAGGTGTAGTTGTCGTGGAAGCACTTCAGGCGCAGTGGCAGCCGCTCCAGCTCGGCCCGCAGCAGCGCCGCGCGGATCTCGTCCATGCGGAAGCTGAGCAGCGGCAGGTCGAGGTCGGTGTCGATGGGCGGGTCGCCGCCGGGGAAGTGCCGCTTCAGCCGTCCCTCGTAGGCTCCGGACAGCACGACGGCGCGGGCGAAGAGCACGCTGTCGTCGGTGACCAGGAACCCGCCCTCGCCGCAGTTGAGCGACTTGTCCGACTGCGTGCTGAAGCCGCCGGCCAGGCCGAACGTGCCGAGCTTGCGGCCGTTCAGCTCGGCGCCCAGTGCGGGCACCGCGTCCTCGAACAGCGGCACCCCCATCTCCGCCGCGAACGCGGCCAACGCCTCCACGTCGGCGGCGAAACCCCTCATGTGCACCACGAGGATCGCCCTGATCTCCGGGTTCCAGCGGCGGCGCAGGTCGTCGAGGTCCAGGTGCAGGTTCTCGTCCACCTCCACCAGGAACGGCGTGCATCCGGCCAGCACGATGGCGCTCGGGGTGGCGACGAACGTGAACCCGGGACAGGCGATCAGCGAACCGGGCGGGATGCCCGCCGCCATGATGGACAGCGCGATCGCGGTGGTGCCGCTGGAAACGGCCAGCGCGTGCCCGGTGCCGAAGTAGCGGCACAACTCAGCCTCTAATCGGCCGCATTCGGTTTCTTGCTGGGCTCTGTAGTCGTAACGAAAATAGAGATGGCTGCGAATGGCTCGGAGCGCGGCCTCCTCATCTTCGGGATGAACGAAGACCGCCCCTTTGTCGTACGTCGGCCAGGGGTCCTGCCGTACCGGGTCGCCGCCGTTGATGGCCAGGCGTGCGAAACCGTCCCTCTCGCTGCTCACCGTATGCTCCTCGACATCGGCTGGTGGAGTTCTCGGGGTTGGTGAACGGTCGGCCTTGTGGACGTGCATGCGGCTTTTCGAGGAGCGCGAGAATGCCCGGCGATCGTCCGGGAAGCCGCGCGGCGGGGCGATTGACCCCGGGGCGCCCGCGCTTTTGATCAAGCTGGGTTCGAATGCTCCCTGGATATTCTCCGAGGGATGCGATCATGTCAACGGTTTCGGTCAGAGTCGGCCGATCGCCGGGCTCCCGCCAGAACCGCGGCGGCCCCGAGGGCGGTGAGGGCGGCCAGGAGGGCGGCGGCGGCCAGGGTCGGCGCGTCGGGGCGGATCAGCGGCTGGGCGCGCAGAGCCTGCCAGGTGAGCAGGGCGATCAGGCCGGTGTAACCCGCGGCCGCCACGCCGATCAGGCGGGCGCGGGTCCGGTCGTCACGCAGGAGCGGACGGCGAGCCGCCAGCGCGGCCAGGAGCAGGGCGGCGATCAGCATGACCTGCAGGCCGTGCAGGCCGGCGAAATGGGGGATCCGCAGGTCGCCGCCGGTGGTGCTCCACTCCGTCAGCGGGAGGCCGGGGCCGCCGTCGGGCACGCCCACGCTGTGACCGCTGCTCAGGGACACCCGCTCACCGCCGGTGGTCAGCGCGGTCTCCGCCTTCCCCTGCATCGGGATGAGGAAGCCCAGGGCCATGCCGGTGACGGCCAGCGCCAGGCCCGTGTGGATCGCCCGGCTCATCGCGCGGTCGGCGTGGACGCGCTGGAAGGCCAGGATGACCGCCAGCGCGACGTTGGCCAGCATGATGCAGAGCACCCCGTTGCCGAAGACGACCTGCATGATCTTCTCGGCCGGGGCGGTGGACTTGTTGAAATGGCTGAAGGTGCCGCGGGCTGCCTGGATCGCGACGATGGCGGTGTCGGCGAACCCGGTGACGGCGAAGACGGTGGCCAGGCCGGAGGTCCACCTCCTGCCCCGGTGCGGCAGGGACAGCATCCAGGCGAGGGTGGTTCCGTAGACGGCCATCGACACCGCGAACTTGAACGGCTTGAGCCAGACGGGCGCGCCCATCAGGACCCGGTCGTCGAACACGAGCCCGGCCGCCGAGACGACCAGGAGGATCAGCATCGAGGCGACCATCAGCATCAGCGGCCGATGCCACCGCATCACCCGGCGAGGCAGCACACCAAGGACAGTGGACACGGAAACCTCCTGGGACGACCGGAGCTACGCCCAGACTCCCGGCCGCCGGTCCCGGTCGCACTGCCGTACACCCCCATGTCGCACGGGGGCCGGCCCTACCATCGGCCCGCCGAAGCGCCTGCGGCCTTCAGCGGAAGGAACGGCGGTAGGCGGCCGGGGTGGTGCGCAGGGCGGTGTGGAAACGGCGGCGCAGGTTGACCGCCGAGGACAGGCCGACGCGGGTGGCGATGGTCTCGACGGGCAGGTCGGTCTCCTCCAGCAGGGCGCGGGTGGCGGCCAGGCGGCGTTCCAGCAGCCAGCGGGCGGGCGGGACGCCGAGCTGCTCGGCGAACTGACGGGTGAGGGTGCGGGGGGAGACGCCCGAGTAGGCGGCCATGTCCTCGACGGTGACCTGGTCGGGCAGGCGCGACAGGAGCCATTCGAGCAGGGGGGCCAGGGAGTCGGGCATGGGACCGGTGGTGGGGAGGGGAGGATACTGCCGCTGGCAGCCCTCGCGGTGCGGACCGGCGGCCAGCTGGCGGCCGATGCGCATGGCGTGGGCCGCGCCGTACTCCTGCAGGACCTGGTGCAGGCAGAGGTCGAGGGTGGCGGCCGAGGCCCCGGCGGTGGCGACGTCGCCGTGGTCGACGTAGATGACGGTGCCGTCGGGGATCACGCGGGGATGGCGGGCGGCGAGCTCGCCGGAGAGCTCCCAGTGGACGGAGGCGCGGCGGCCGTCCAGGAGGCCCAGAGCGGCCGGGATGAAGATCCCGGCGCAGACGGCGACGACGCGGGCGCCCCGGGCATGAGCCCGGGACACCGCGCCGAGCACGGCGGGCGACGGGGTGAAGGTCCAGCCGGCGATGATCACGGTGCCGGCGTCGTCGGGGGCGTCGAGGCCGCGCTCCACCTGGATGGGGACGCCGAGGGTGGTGGGGAGTGAGCCGGGGTGCTCGGCGCACAGGCCGAAGCTGTAGTGCTGGGGGATGTCGGGGCCGTGGTAGCCGAAGACGGCCGAGGCGGAGGTGACCGGGTAGAGCTCCTGGCCGGGGGCGACCAGGGCGACCACGCGATGCGGGCCGGGGGGTGTCGGCGGCGTTTCCGGGCAATCCAGGAGCATGGCGCAAATGTACCTAATGATGTCATTTGAGACACCAGTGCTCTGATCTGGAGGAACCCAGAATTGGGGCTCATGTGGACGAGGAGTTTCACCCTCTACTTCGGGGCCCGCACGATCTCGCTGCTCGGCGACGCGATGATGCCCGTCGCCTCGGCACTGGCGATCGGGGAAGTCTACGGGATCGCGGGCGTCGGCTACGTGCTCGCGCTCTGGACCGCGTCGGCCGTGCTGGTCATGCTGTTCGGCGGGGTCGTCGCCGACCGGATCGGCGCCCGCCGCCTGATGATCGGCGCGGACGTGGTCAGGGTCGTCACCCAGGGGGTCGTGGCCGTCGCCTTCCTGGACGGCTCCCCGCCCTACGCCCTGCTGCTGGGGATGGCGGCCCTGTCGGGCATGGCCGCCGGGGTGTTCGAACCCTGCGTCAACGGCATGGTCCCCCTCGTCGCCGAGGACCCGCAACGGGCCAACGGGACGCTGAAGATCGCCGAGGCGATCACCCAGCTGGCGGGCCCGGCCCTGGCCGGAGTCCTCGTCGTCGTCGCCGGCCCGGTCTTCGTCTACACGGTGGACGCCGCGACGTTCCTGGTCAGCGGGGTGTGCCTGCTGCTGGTCCGGGTCGCCGTGCCCAGGCCGGAGCCCTCCGACCTGTTGAGCGACCTGCGCAGGGGCTGGGAGGAGTTCAAGGCCAGGAGCTGGATGTGGTCGGTCATCCTGGTGTGGGTGTTCTGGGGCGTGCTGGTGGTCGGGCCGTACGTGCCGCTGTCGTCGCAGGTCATCGGGGCCGACTACGGCTGGGTGATGGCGGCGCTCGGCCTCGGCACCGTGCTGGGCGGGCTGGTGGCGATCAGGCTCAGGCCGCGCAGGCCGCTGGCGGCCGGGGCCGTGGCGCTGAGCGGGTACGTGGCGGTGCCGCTGACGGTCGCGCTCGGGCTGCCGCTGCCCCTGCTGATGGCCGGGCACCTGCTCGGGGGCTGCGCCTGGGCGTTCTGGTCGGTGATGTGGTCGACCAGCGTGCAGACGCAGGTCGCGCCGGACGTGCTGAACCGGGTCAACGCCTACCAGGTGGCCGGGTCGGTCGCGGGCATGGCGGTCGGGCAGGCTCTGGCAGGTCCGGTCGCCGCCGTGATCGAACCGCGCGCCTTCATGCTGGGGTCGGCCCTGGTGGCGGCCGGCGTCGTGGCGGCGCTGCTGTCGATCAGGCCGGTGAGACGGCTGGGCCGGGACCCGCTGGACCCCGGGGGCCGGCCCGCGACGGGCGCGTACACCGGCGTCTCCGGCGGCTGATGCGCCGCCCCCGCGCGGGCGGACGGGGCCGGGTGTGGTTGCATGTCCCCGCCGCCACCTCGTACTCCGCAGCAGATGGTGACGGTGAGAAAGGACATGCCGCAGTGAAGTCCCCCTCCCACGTCGCCGGCCTGATCGACGGCGCCCATCCGGTGCGGTCCGTGCTCCGGCTGCTGGCGCGCCGGCCCGCCCGCATGCTGACGGCGCTGCTGGCCTTCGCGCTGAAGGAGATCCCGCTCTGGTTCCTGCCGGTCATCACCGCCGCGATCATCGACGTCGTCGCCGGCGGCGGGTCGGTGACGTCCGTGCTGTGGTGGTTCGCGCTCGCGGGCATCCTGCTGCTGCAGAACTATCCGAACCACATCCTCTACACGCGCAACTTCATGACGGTCGTCCGCGACATCGGCGCCGACCTGCGCAACGCCCTGGCCGCCCGGCTGCAGAGCCTGTCGATCGGCTACCACACCCGGATGAGCTCGTCGATCGTGCAGAACAAGGTCGTGCGTGACGTCGAGAACGTCGAGCTCATGCTCCAGCAGGTGACCCATCCGCTGCTGTCGGCGGTCATGGTACTCACCGGCGCGATCTCGATGACCGCGATCGCCGTGCCGCAGTTCCTGCCCGTGTACGCGCTCACGGTCCCGATCGCCCTCGTGCTGCGCGCCGTGCTCGGCCGGCGCTCGCGGCTGCGCAACGAGGTGCTGCGCCGCGAGATGGAGGGCCTGGCCGCCCGGGTCGGCGAGATGGCGTCCCTGATCCCCGTCACCCGCGCGCACGGCCTGGAGGAGACCGCGGTCACCCGTGTCGCCTACGGCGCCGACGGCGTCCGCCGGGCCGGCCTGAACCTGGACATGCTCAACGGGCACGCCGCGTCCCTGTCCTGGGTGACGATGCAGCTGCTGGGAGCCGGCTGCCTGGTCCTGGCGGCGGTGTTCTCCCTCACCGGCTTCCTGCCGATCACGGCGGGCGAGGTGGTGCTGCTGTCGAGCTACTTCGCGCTGCTCACGCAGGGGCTCATCCAGCTGCTCATGCTCATCCCGGTCGGCGCGCGCGGCCTGGAGTCGATCCGGTCGATAGCCGAGGTCATCCAGGAGCCCGACCTCGAACAGAACGAGGGCAAGCGGGTCGTCGGCGCCGTCGAGGGCGCGATCCGCCTCGAACGCGCCTCGCACCGCTACCCCGGCGCGGACGGGGACGCGCTGCACGCCGTCGATCTCGACATCCCCCCGGGGGCGACCGTCGCCTTCGTCGGCTCGTCCGGCTCGGGCAAGTCGACGCTCCTCAACCTGGTGCTCGGCTTCCTGCGCCCCACCGGTGGCCGCATCCTGCTCGACGGCGCCGACATCCAGGAGCTCGACCTGCGCACGGTCCGCCGCTTCGTCTCGGTCGTGCCTCAGGAGTCCGTGCTGTTCGAGGGCACCGTCCGCGAGAACATCGCCTACGGGCTGCCGGAAGTCTCCGACGAGCGGATCGCCCGGGCGCTGCGCGACGCGAACGCGTGGTCGTTCGTCCAGGACCAGCCGCACGGCTGGGACACGGTCGTGGGGGAGCGGGGCGCGCGCCTGTCCGGCGGGCAGCGGCAACGGCTCGCGATCGCCCGCGCGCTGGTGCGCGACCCCCGGATCCTGCTGCTGGACGAGGCGACCTCGGCGCTGGACTCGGAGTCGGAGGAGCTGGTCAAGGACGCGCTCGCCCGCCTCATGCGGGGGCGGACCACCCTCGTCGTCGCGCACCGGCTGTCCACGGTGCGCCAGGCCGACCGGATCGTGGTGCTCGACAGCGGCCGCATCGTCGAACAGGGCACGCATGACGAACTCCTGGCCGCCGGCGGCCGGTACGCCCAGCTCCACCTGACGCAGACCGGGCCCGCCTGATCCCGTCCGCCGGGACCGGTCACGACAGCCGGTAGATCCTGCCGGCCCACACCCAGATGCCGCGGCCGTCCGCCGTCGGGCCCATCTCCTCCGTCGTCTCCAGCCCGCGCGGCGCCTTGATCGGCTGCCACGCGTCCTCGCGGTACACCAGCTCGGGCCGGTCGGCGGAGCCGAACCACACGGCGCCGGAGGTGTCGGTGGCCACGTGCTCCAGCCGGTCCAGCTTGACGGGCGGGCTCAGCCGCCGCCACCGCACGCCGTCCCAGTGCAGCGCGAGGGCCTTGAGCGTGACGTACACGTGCCCCACGCACCTGGCGGCGTGCGAGCGGACCTCGGCCGAGGCCCAGACGCCGCCGGTGGCGTCGGCGGCCCAGTCGGTGATCTCCACGGCGGGTTCGGTCCACGTGGTGCCGCATTCTCCGGAGATGCCGTCCTCGGGGGGAGGCGGCAGCTTGCCGCCCGGCAGCGCCGTCTGCGTCCACTGGGTGCCGTCCCAGTGCATCGGGGTGCGGCGATCGGCGCTCAGCGCCCAGATGCCGGCGCGGCCCGCCGCGAGCATCCGGGCGGCGGAGCGAGGCGTGTCCCGCCGGTGCCACGTCACGCCGTCCCACTGCCAGGCGCGCTTGCCCGTGCCCGCGACCCACACCTCGTCCCCGGCGGCCACGGCGGCGTCCACCAACCGGCCCGCCCGCCGGATCGGATGATCTGTCCAGCGCGTCCCGGAGATCTGCCAGGCGTGGATCGCGTCGTCCTTGCCGGCGAACGCCCACGAGCGGCTGATCTCGGCGTTCTCGGCGCGCGCGAAGGCGGCCGGGGTGGCCATGGTGCGCCAGGTCCGGCCCGTCCAGCGCATCATGCGCCAGACGGCCCGCTTCTCCCAGTCGAGAGCGATGGCCAGGCCGCCGTCGATCTCATGATTCTTCATCAGGAAGGCGGAGCTGTCGGACGAGGTCCTCTCCCACTTGGGCACCGGAGCGATGGAGAGCGACAACGCGAGGACGAGGTTGAGGATCACGCCCGCATTCTCGCCGACCAGGGGGGACGCGTGGGGCATTTGTGATGATACGGTCTATGAAAATGATTCTCATTATCGGGAGCACCTCTTGAGATCGTTGCCCGAGGCAGCCGTCCCGGACGCCGATGACCCGCCGCCCGCCACGCCGTCCGCCACGCCGCCCGCGATGCCGCTGATCGTCGCGCTGCTGGCCGGCGTCCTCGCGGTGTCGGTGCTGCTGGCGATCGGCCTGGGCGCGGCCACCGTGCCGCCGGGGGAGACGCTGCGCTTCCTGTGGGCGGCCGTGACCGGCGGCTCGATCACCGCCGGCGACGTCACCGCGTACCAGATCATCTGGCAGGTCAGGGCGCCGCGCGTGCTCCTGGCGGTGCTGGTGGGGGCCGGGCTCAGCGTGGTCGGGGTGGCGATCCAGGCGATGGTGCGCAACGCGCTGGCCGACCCGTTCGTCCTCGGTGTGTCGTCCGGGGCCTCGGCCGGGGCGGTGCTGGTCAGCGTCACGGGCGCGCTCACCGCCTTCGGGATCTACGCGGTCTCGGCCGGCGCCTTCCTGGGGGCCCTGCTCGTGTCCGCGCTGGTCTACCTGGCCTCGCGGGGCGCGGGAGGACTGACGCCGCTGCGCCTGGTGCTCACGGGGGTGGCGATGGCGTTCGGGTTCCAGGCGGTGATGAGCCTCATCGTGTACTTCGTCCCGGACGGGGAGTCGACGAGCACGGTGCTGTTCTGGTCGATGGGCGGCTTCGGCGCGGCCACCTGGGGAGCGCTGCCGGTCGTTGCGGTCGTCACCGTCGTCACCGCCGTGGCGCTGCGCCGCTTCGCACGCGGCCTGGACGTGCTCGCGCTGGGCGACGAGACCTCCGCCAGCCTGGGCGTGGACACGGTCAGGTTCCGCCGGGGCCTGTTCGTGCTGACGTCGCTGGCGACCGGGGCCATGGTCGCGGTCAGCGGCGCGATCGGCTTCGTCGGGCTGGTCATGCCGCACCTGGTGCGGCTGTGGGTGGGCGCGGCCCACGTACGCGTGCTCACCGTCGCGCCGCTGGCCGGGGCGATCTTCATGGTGTGGGCCGACCTGGTGGCCAGGACCCTGGTGGCTCCGCGCGAGCTGCCGCTGGGCGTGATCACCGCGCTGGTCGGCGTGCCGGTGTTCGTCGTGCTGCTGCGCCGCCGCGGCTACCTGTTCGGAGGACGCTGACGATGAGCCTCATCCTGGACGACCTCTCGGTGACCATGGACGGGACCGCCATCGTCGAGAACCTGGCGCTCGCCGTGGAGGCGCGGCAGGTGGTGGGCCTGATCGGGCCCAACGGCTCGGGCAAGACGACGGCCCTGCGGTGCGTGTACCGGGCGTTGCGCCCGACGGGCGGCGCCGTCCGGATCGACGGGCAGGACCTGTCGCGGATGCCCCTGCGCGACAGCGCCCGCAGGATCGCCGCCCTCACGCAGGAGGGACGGGCGGACCTCGACTTCACCGTCGAGGAGATCGTCGCCCTCGGCCGCGCCCCCCACCTGCGCGGCAACCAGGCGCTCAGCGCCCGCGAGCGCGAGCTGTGCCGCCGGGCCATGGCGCAAATGGAGGTGCTCCACCTGGCCGATCGCGGCGTGCTGTCGCTGTCCGGCGGCGAACGCCAGCGGGTCCTGGTGGCCCGCGCGCTCGTGCAGGAGCCGCGGGTGCTGGTGCTGGACGAGCCGACCAACCACCTCGACCTGCACCACCAGATCCGGCTGCTGTCGATGCTCAAGGACGCCGGGCTGAGCGTGCTGGTCACCCTGCACGACCTCAACCTCGCCGCCTCCGCGTGCGACCGGCTCGCGGTGCTGTCCCGCGGCGCCCTCGTGGCGTACGGCCCGCCCGCCGACGTCCTCACCGCGGAACTGCTCCGCGAGGCGTTCGGCGTCGAGGTGAGCGTCGTCCCGCATCCGCTGACCGGAGTCCCCCAGGTGCTCTACGACCTGGGTTCAGCCACGACCATGGAAGGAAACCACGCGTGAGATCACGTACCCTCGCCGCGCTCGCGGCGGGCGCGCTCCTGCTCACCGGATGCGGCGCGCAGGTGCAGGAGGGCGGCGCCGCCGCCCGCAAGGTGACGGTCAAGAGATGCGGGCAGGACGTCGAGTACACCACTCCGCGGCGCGCGGTCGTCTACGAGGGCGGCAGCGCGGACAAGATGTTCGCCCTCGGGCTCACCGGGCACGTGCACGGCTACGTGATGCCGCCGGCCAACCCGCCCGTCGAGGAGTCGCCGTGGGCGGCCGAGTACGCCAAGGTCGAGTTCCTCGGCGACGACCTGCTCAACCGCGAGCTCGTCGTGGACGCCAAGGCCGACTTCGTGGTCGCCGGGTGGCGTTCCGGCTTCAGCGACCAGCGCGGCATCACCCCCGAGATCCTCGACGGGCTGAAGATCCAGAGCTTCATGCACACCGAGTCGTGCTTCAGCTACCCCGGCCATCCCGAGCGGGTCACGCCGTTCGAGGCGCTCTACACCGACCTCGAACGCCTCGGCAAGATCTTCGGCGTGGAGGACAGGGCCCGGGCCCTGGTCGCCGCGTATCGTGAGCGCGTCGAGGCGGTCCGGGCCCGGGCGCCCAAGGGCGACCCGCTCTCCGTCTTCCTGTACGACTCGGGCACCGACAAGCCGTTCACCGCCGGCGGCCAGGTGCCGCCCACCGACATCATCCGCTTCGCCGGCGGCAGGAACATCTTCGGTGACCTGGACGCCCGCTGGAGCGAGGTCACCTGGGAGGCCGTGGTCCAGGCCAAGCCGGAGGTCATCGTCATCCTCGACTACGGGGACAAACCCGCCGCCGAGAAGATCAAGTTCCTCAAGGAGTTCCCCGCCACCAGCAAGCTGCCCGCCGTGGTCAACGACCGCTTCCACATCCTCGACTACAACGAGGGCATCAGCGGGCCGCGCAACATCGACGGCCTGGAGGGGTTCGCCGCCTACCTGCGCGAACTCCGGAAGTGACCGGGCCGGCGGCGGCACGGGGCGCGCGGTCCATCCTGCGCGAGAGGCGCTTCGTCCAGCTCTGGTGCGGCACCACGGCCTCGGGACTGGCGACCTGGGCGCTGCCCTTCGTGCTGGGGCTCGCCGTGCTGGACCGCGGGCTCACCGCGGCCGGTCTCGGGATCGTGCTGGCCACCCGCACCGTGGGCTTCCTGCTCGCGGTGCCGATCAGCGGGGTCCTGGCCGACCGCTACTCGCGCCGGGCCGTCGTGCTGTGGGCCGGGCTGGCCGCCGCGCTCGCCACCCCGTTCCTCGCGCTCGGGCTCGGCCGGTCGGTGCCGCTCATGGCCGTGGCGGCGGCGGTGGTCGGCGCCGGGCAGGGGGCGTGCCGGCCCGCGTTCCAGGCGCTCACCGCCGAAGTGGTCGACGCCGGCCGCCGCCGGCAGGCCAACGCCGCCATGACGCTGGCCGTGCGCGTCACCACGCTGGCCGCGCCGGCGGGCACGGCGTTGCTGGCGGTCGTCCTAGACACCCGGTCGCTGCTGGTCGGCACCGGGCTGTTGTGGCTGGCCGCCGCGCTGCTGCCGCCCCCGGGCCCGCCCGCGGCGGCGGGCGCGGGGGAGGGCACGCGGTTCTTCCGCGAGTTCGGCGAAGGCGTGCGCGAGGCGCGGCGGCACCCCTGGTTCCTGGCCGGCCTGGGCGCTCTGGCCGCCGTCATCTTCACCGGCTACTCCGCCACCGGCGTGGCGCTCCCGCTGGTCAGCCGTGACCGCTACGGCACGGAGGCGGTGCTCGCGGCGGCGCTCACCGCCTACACCCTCGGCGCGCTCGCCGGGGCGCTGCTCGTGGCCCGGTGGCGGCCGCGCGCCCAGGGCCGGGTCGCGCTGGCGGGCCTGGCGTTGTACGGGTTCGCGCCGCTCAGCCTGCTGCTGCCGGTGCACCCGGTGGCGGTGTTCGGGGCGTACGCGCTGGCCGGGCTGGGCATCGAGGTGTTCAACGTGCCCTGGTTCACCGCCACCCAGCGCGAGGTGGAGCCGCGGCTGCTCGCCCGGGTGTCCTCCCTCGACTTCCTCGTCTCCTACGGCCTGGCCCCCGTCGGCCTCGCCTTCCTCGCCCCCGCCATCGACGCCTTCGGCTGGCGGCCGGTCCTGGCCGGCTGCGCGCTGGTGTGCTTCCTCGCGCCCGCCGCGGCGGCCCTGGTCCCCACCAGCCGCGACTTCTCCCGGCCCGGCAGGTCTTGAGACGTGCCGGGAACGCCGAGAAGGGGTTCCAGCCGGTTGCTCCGTCCCGGCGCCCCGTGCGAGGCTCGGCCGAGGGTTGCGCTCGGCGCGGGAGGCCGCACATGAGCAGGTCCTCGATCCCGTGCCTCAGGACGGATCTCAGGATGCGGAGATCGCCCGGCTCGAAGCGCTGGGCGCCCGCGCCGTGGACGACCGCCGGGACGCCACCCCCGGCGGCTGGGTCGTGACGGCCGGCCCCGAGGGCGACGAGTTCTGCGTCGAGGCCGGCGAACAAGGCCAGGCGATGTCATCGACGGCGAGAAACGGCTCGCGGGCCACGGTCGCGGGGGTCGCCCCGGTGCACGCCATGACGTCGCGGTGCAGGTGGGACTGGTCGGTGTAGCCGGCGTCGGCCGCGACCCGGGCCGCGCTCTCACCCGCGACCAGGCGGTGGGCGGCATGGTCGAAGCGGACCAGCATCGAGGCGCGCTTGGGGGGCAGGCCGAGCTGCGAGCGGAACCGGGTCCACAGCCGTTTGCGGCTCCATCCGATCTCGGCCGCGAGTTCGTCGACCCGGGCCAGGCCACGGCTGCCGGCGATCCGGCGCCAGGCCCAGGCCACCTCCGGGTCCACCGGCGGCGCCACCTCATGCCGGCGGGCGAGCAGCGCGTCGGTCAGCGCGAAGCGGTCCTGCCACGACGAGACGTCGCTCAGCCGCTCGCGGATCCGGGACGCCTCCCGGCCCCACAGGTCGCCCAGGGACACGACGGCGCCGTCGAGGTCGGCGGGGGAGACGTCCAGGACGCCGCGGGCGATCACCGGGGACAGGCGCACCTGCAAGCACTCGACGTTCTCGCCTCGCGCCCAGACCGCGCCGCGGGAGCCGATCCCGGGCCCGGCGACGACACTTCCCCGCTGCTGCCGCCCGGCGCCCTCGTCCACGACGGGCGAACCGGCGCCGAAGTCGAGGAGCAGCGTCACGGCCGGGTGCGGGACCATGCGGAGCGCGTTCAGGTCATGGACCCGGAACCCGGCCATCATGACACCGGCCACCCGGCTGGGCCGCCGCGGGCACGCGACACCCCAAACGGCCGCACCGTGCCTGAACGTTCGCACCGTCCCATGCTAGCGAGCCGAGGGAGGGACCAGCTGGCCGTGGAGGGGCTCACGAAGGTTCCGCGCCGTCCGGTTCGTGGGTGAATCCGAACCTGGCGTTAAGAAGCTCAATGCCCGCATCCCCCTAATCTGGCGATATGTGGTGGAGTTCGCCTGTTCAGCTCCCGGTTCGGGAGTCCGGCGGGCCGTGACGCGGCGAGATGGCGGCGGCTCGGCCCCGGGTGCGGCGAACGTGTCGTCACGCCTGGACGAGGCGCTGATCGAAGCCGTCTTCGACGCGGGGGCCCACATCGGCATCGTGTACGTGCTCGACGAGAGCCGCCGGGCGCTGCGGATGGTGTCGACCATGGGCCTCCCGGTCGCCATCGCCCGCGTGTGGGCCAGGATCAGGACCGACGACCCCGTGCCGATCTCGATGTCGGTGCGGGAGCGGCGGCTGATGTGGTTCGGCGACCGGGAGTCCCTGGCCCGGGAGTGCCCGGGGGTGTCGCTGACGCTGCCCTACCCTTTCGCCCTGGCGACCGCTCCGCTCAGCTCCGGGGGCGCCGTCTGGGGCGGGCTCACGCTCGCGTGGCCGGCGGGTCACGCGGCCGGCCTCACCGCACGCCAGCGCAAGGTCATCGAGGACAGCTGCGGCATCATGGGTGACCTGCTGCGCCGGGCGAGCGAGCGGGGGCGCCCGATCACCGCGGGGGACCAGCCGCGCATCCTGGACCCGGTCGGAGCCCACCATCGCGATCCGCGCGCCGGGCCGGCCGCGCTGAGATCCCTCGACTCCCTGCCGGAGGGCTACTGCCATCTGGACGCCGAGGCGCGCGTGGCCTTCGTCACCGCGCAGGGCGCGCGGCTGCTCGACGTGTCGCCGTCGGAGCTGGTGGGGCGGCGGCTCGCCGCGGCCGTGCCCTGGCTGGACGACCCGGTCCATGAAGATCAGTACCGTTCCGCGGTCATCAGCCATCAGGCCACGCGGTTCACCGCCCGCCGCCCCGACGGCAGCCACCTGTCGCTGCAGTGGTATCCGAGCGTGCCCGGGATGACCCTGCGCATCACACCGGCCGAGGCCACCCCGCGGGCGCCGGTCGGCGACGGGGACCGGCCGCTGCGCACTGCCGGGCTTCACGAGATGCTGCACCTGGCCGTCAGCCTGGCGCGGGCGATGAGCGCGCAGGACGTGATCGACCTCGTGGCCGACCACGTCGTGCCGGTCTACGGCGCCCAGGCGCTGGCCATCCTCACCTGGGAGAGCGGCCGCATGCGCGTGGTCGCCGCACGCGGGTACAGCCGGGAGCTGATCGAGGAGTTCGACGGCCGCCCGGCGCTGCGCCAGGTCAGCCCGACCGCCGACCACGACCCGGCCAAGCCGTCGTTCTACGCCACCCGGGACGAGCTCTACCGCGCCTACCCGGACCTGCCCGACGCCGCCACCATGGAGGCCTGGGCGGTGCTGTCGCTGGTCACCTCGGGACGCCCCATCGGCACCTGCGTGCTGGCCTTCGATCGCACGCACCGGTTCAGCGGCGATGAGCGGGCGGCGTTCACCGCGCTCGGCGGGCTGATAGCGCAGGCGTTCGAGCGGGCCTGGCTCTACGACAACAAGCACCAGCTCGCCCAGTCCATGCAGGCGAGCCTACTGCCGCACACCCTGCCCGAGATCCCCGGCCTGGAGGTGACCGCCCGATACGTGCCCGCCACGCCCGGCATGGACATCGGCGGCGACTTCTACGACCTGATCCGTCTCAGCGACACCGAGGCGGCGGCCGTCATCGGCGACGTGCAAGGTCACGACATGACCGCCGCCGCCCTCATGGGCCAGGTGCGCACCGCCATCCGCACCCACAGCACCACCGGGGCCACCTGTGGCGAGGTGCTCGCGCACACCAACCGCCTGATGGCCGAACTCGCTCCCGACCGCTTCACGAGCTGCCTGTATCTCACGCTCGACCTCGACAGGCGCACCGCGTGCCTGGCCTGCGCCGGGCACCCGCCGCCCCTGATCAGCTGCCCGGGCGCCCCTACCCGGGTGGTCGGCCTCCCGCCCGGCCTGCTGCTCGGCATCGATCCCGGCGCCGAGTACACCACCGTCGACCTGGACCTGCCGCCCGGCTCCGTACTGACCCTCTACACCGACGGCCTCATCGAGGAGCCCGGTCTGGACCTGGGCGAGGCCATCGCCGGTCTGGCCGCCCGGTTCACCCCGGCGCCCCACCGGCGCCTGGGCGGCCTGGCGGACTCGCTCATCGGGCCCGCCACCGAGGAGCGCCTGGACGACACCGCCGTCCTCCTCCTGCGCACCGCCCCACCGGCGTGATCATGGGTCCATGGCCTGCCGGGCGCGCAGGGCCCGGAGTTTGTGGCGGTTGCCGCAGCGTTCCATGGCGCACCAGCGGCGGGCGCCCGGGCGGGAGGTGTCGACGAACACCAGCGGGCAGTCGTCGCTCGCGCACTCGCGGAAGCGCCCGGCCAGCGGCCCGGACAGCAGCTCGATCATCTCGCGCGCCAGTGACGACAGCGCCTGCGCCGCGCGGACCGGCGCCGCCCATCGCGCGCCCGTGCCGTCGGCGGCGAGTTCGGGGATCAGCGGCGGCGCGGCCGCGGCCCGGTTGATGGCGGCGACCGATCCGGCGGGGAGGGCCCGCTGGGCCGCCCGGGCGTGCGCGGCGTCCCAGATCGCCTGGCGCAGCGCCTTGGCCCCCGCCAGCTCGGGGGTGGTCACCGGTGTGGTCATGACCGCGCCCAGGGGCGGCTCGGCCAGCCATGCGGCGAGGTCGGCGGGCTCGTGGAGGGTCTCGAAGACCGCGTACCGGCCCTCGCCGCCGGTGTGGGCGAAGTCCAGGCAGACGGCGCCGGCGTCGAACCGGAACGAGCCGCCCTTGGGGTCGCGCAGCACCCGTCCGGTTGCGTTCACTCTCATGAAACCACTATAACTGGTGTCACCGCCGAAACCAGTCAAACTGGTTTCACCATCGAGGAGGCAGCAATGGGTGTACGGCACATCAACCCCGAAGGGCTTCACCGCAGCCCCGCCTTCAGCCAGGCCGTCGTGGTCGAACAACCGGCCAAGACCATCTACATCGGCGGCCAGAACGGGGTCGGGGCCGACGGCAAGCCCGTCGGCCCCACGATCGGGGAGCAGGCCAGGCAGGCCTTCCGCAACCTCTCGGCCATCCTGGAGAGCGAAGGCGCGAGCCTGGCGAACATCGTGCACTGGCGCATCGCCGTGGTGGACGGCCACAGTTTCGACGAGGGCGTGGCCGCCTTCCGTGAGGTGTGGAACCAGGAGGACCCGCCGCCGGCCATCACGGTCCACGTCGTGGCCGGCCTGGGCCCCGGGTTCCTCACGGAGATCGACGCCGTCGCCGTCGTGTGACGTCCCGGGGTGCGGGCGCGCGCGTCAGGGGAGCGGGCGTACGTCCACGCCGTAGCTCAGGCGGTCGATCCACCAGGGTCCGCAGCTCGCCACGCTCCACTGGCCGCTGTTGGTCGTCGTCCAGCCGCCGTCCCTGCGGCCGTTGACGCACTGGACCCACGCGCGGAACTCGTAGGCGGGGCCGCCCGTCGCGCACCGGGCGGAGAACGAGTTCTGGCCGATGCCGTATTCGCAGTCGCCGGCCGCCGCCGACGCCGTGCTCAGTGCGCTGGATGCGACGGTGACGGCTCCCGCCGCGAGCGCGGTCGCGGCGAGGACGCGCAGGGTTCTACTCATACCCTCTCCCACTACTGGTGACGGATTCACGCCTCAGGGGACTCTTAGGAAACTTTCCTAAGCGAAAGATACGCGCCGAGCGGAGCGCGTCAACCCCTCAGCCGCCCCTCCCGGGACGCCGGGGCGGGTCTGCCGGCTCCAGGTTCTCCAGCACGTCGGCCTCGGTGGCCGGGGTCGACGGCCAGCAGGCCCTCGCCCTGGAACGATCCAGCGGGCACCGGCGTCATCCAGCCGGTAGACGCCGGTGGGGCTCCACGACTGCCGGCCGTGCTCGAACACCCGCGCCGCACCGGGCGCACGCCTGGCCTCGCCGATGTCTGCGAACGACACTCGAAATCCTCCTCTCACTTACGAAGGAGTCCCTCATTAGTGGCAGTGGCCGCTTCGCGGGGTCGATGATGGATTTGCGGAAATTCTGGGGGGCATCGAGGCAACGGTGGGACTGCTGATCGCTGGCATACTGGTTGTTTCAGAGGAGACCTACATTAGGAGTCGGGTTCGGTGGACCTACGCGGCGGCGATCTGTCCCGGCTCAGGCAGCTCAACTCGCTGACCGCGATCCGGGCCCTGCGCGAAGCCGGCCCGCTCACCCTGTCGGCGCTCGCGGAACGGGCCGGGCTGTCGCGCTCCTCGATGAAGGAGGTCGTCGACGAGCTCACCTCGCTCGGCTGGGTGGAGGAGGTGCCACCCAGCGCCGGCACCATGGGCAGGCCCGCCCGCCGCTACCGCTTCCGCGCCGACAGCGGCCACCTGGTCGGCGTCGACATAGGCGGGCACAACGTCCGCGCCGCCCTGTCCGACCTCGACGGCCACGTGCTGGCCGAGACCCGGCAGCCGGTCGAGCCCGACGCCCCGCTGGAGGAGCGGCTGGCCGCCATAGAGCGCGCCGTGTCCGGCTGCCTGGCGCTCAGCCGCAAGACCACCGACGACCTGTGGACCCTCGCCGCCGGCAGCACCGGCGTGATCGGCCCGGACGGCCGCATCTCCTTCTCCGTCGCCGTCCACGCCTGGACCGGGCTCGACCTGGCCGGCCGGCTGCGGGAGATGTTCCCGTGCGAGGTCCTCGTCGAGAACGACAGCCGGCTCGCCGCCTTGGCCGAGGTCCGGCGCGGCGTCGCCCGCGACGCCCGCGATGTCGTCTTCCTGCACGTCGGCCGCCGTACGGGCGCCGCCCTGGTGATCAGCGGCAAGGTGCA
Source organism: Nonomuraea sp. SBT364 (assembly GCF_001083785.1). Taxonomy (GTDB): domain Bacteria; phylum Actinomycetota; class Actinomycetes; order Streptosporangiales; family Streptosporangiaceae; genus Nonomuraea. Next base: position 17,445 of record NZ_LAVL01000066.1, on the reverse strand, counting down.
CCGCGGCTTCGGCGCCGCCGCCGGCGAGATGGCCATGCTGCCGGAGGCCCGCTGGTTCGACGCCCCCGAACACCTCAACACCAGCGCCGCCGTCCCGCCCGGCACCTCGCCCGAGGACGCCGCCGGCCACACCCTCGCCGCCGCCCGCTCCGGCGACCCCGTCGCCCTGGAGGCCGTCGGCCGCTACCTCGACGACCTCGCCGTGGGGACCGCCGCCATGGTGCTCCTGCTCGATCCCCAGCTCGTCGTCCTCGGCGGCGGCTTCTCCCGCTCCGCCGACGTCCTGCTGCCCCCGCTGCGTGACCGGCTGGAGCGCCGCTGCATCCGGCTTCCGGAGATCCGCGCGTCCACGCTGGGCGACGAGTGCGTGGTGGTGGGCGCGATCGACTACGCGGTGGAGCACGTCGAGCGCCGGTTCTTCACCCCGGAAGCCGGTCCGCTTCCGCTGTCCCGCTGACCGCCCGGGGCGCCGGGCCCGCCGGCCACACCTGGGCCACCAGGAAGGTCCCCGCGCCGAACAGCGCCACGCCGAGAGGCACGTGGACGGCGACTGCGCCGCCGTCGCCCGCCACGAACTGCACGCCGGTCAGCAGGAGCATCGACGCGCTGACGACCAGGTACCGTGCCGATCCGTGGCCCACCCGCCACACCAGGAACGCCGCGGCGATCTGGAGGACCAGCGCGATGGAGACGGCGCCGCCCGCGGCATGATGCAACTGGCGGCCGGCCTCGTCCGACAGGAGCTGGCCGGCGGTGATCGCCTGCGTCAGCAGGGTGGCGGCCAGGAGCAGCGTCGTCGCCTTCAGCAGGCCGATCGTCCCGCGGGAGGCCGCCTCCCGCGACCGGCCGCTCACCAGGTCACCCGTAGCGTGCGCAAGCCGTACACCAGGCTGGAGGCCCGGAAGTCCGCCTGCTCGCGCGGATCGGCCACGGCCAGCGCGGGGAAGCGGCGCAGCAGCGCCGGGAAGGCGACGCGCATCTCCATCCGCGCCAGCGGCGCCCCGAGGCAGTGGTGCACCCCGTGGCCGAAGGCGACGTGGCCGGCGGCTCCCCGGGTGATGTCCAGGATGCCGGGATCGTCGACGAAGGCGGGGTCGCGGTTGGCGGCGGGGAGCGAGCAGACCACGAGTGAGCCCGCCGGGATGACATGCCCGGCGATCTCCACCTCCGCCGTGGTCGTGCGCGGCGGCAGCGAGTGCACGATGGACAGCCAGCGCAGCATCTCCTCGACGGCGGGCTCGACCAGGGCCGGGTCCTCGCGGATCAGGGCGAGCTGGCCGGGATGCCGCAGCAGGGCCAGGGTGCCGAGGGCGAGCATGTTCGAGGTGGTCTCGTGCCCGGCGAGCAGCAGCAGTCCCGCGACGCCGACGAGCTCGTCGGTGCTGAGATCGTCGCCGTGCTCACGCACCAGCATGCCCAGCATGTCCTCGCCCGGATCGGCCTGGGCGCGGTCCACCAGGCCGGCCATGTAGGCGCGGTCCTCGCGCTGCGCCGCGACGCGCTGCTCCATCGGCAAGGAGGTGTCCAGCAGGCGCACGGCCCGCTCGTGGAAGGCGGCGCGGTCGGCCCGCGGCACGCCCAGCAGCTCGCAGATCACCAGCGACGGCACCGGCAGCGCGAAGTGCGCCACCAGATCGGCCGGCTTGCCGGCCCGCTCCAGGTCGTCCAGGGCGTCCTGGACGATCTCGGTGATCCGAGGTTCGAGTCTGCGCATCCGCCGCACCGTGAACTCCGGGGTGAGCATCCGGCGCAGCCGCGTGTGCTCGGGCGGGTCGAACCCGATCAGTTGCCCGGCCCGCGCCTTGGCCGGCTCGTCGCCGCTCATCTGCCCGGCTCCCGGGAACGGCGTCAGGGCGCTGCTGAACCGGGCCGGATCCGACAGGACCCGGCGGACGTCCTCGTGCCGGCCGACCAGGTACGCGGGCGGGCCGAACGGCGTCTCGACCCGGACCACCCCCTCGCCGTCGCGGGCCCGGGCCAGCTCCTCGACCGGGTCGAACCCGTTCCGCCGCATGTGCAGCGGCAGTTCCGGCTGTTGCCTCATCATCTGTCCCTTCATCCGGTGATCGTCAGGCGCGGGTCTTGGCCAGCAGGTCGATGATCTCGGCGGTGGTGGCGCTCTCGCCGAGCAGCGGGAAGATCCGTTCGATGCTGTTGCGGTGCGCGCCGGCGTTCAGATCGGCCATGGCGTCGGTCACCAGCGTGACGTGGTAGCCGTGGTCATGGGCGGCGCGGGCGGTGGACTCCACGCCGATGCTGGTGGCGATCCCGGCCAGCACGACCTGCGTGACACCGCGGCGGCGCAGCTGCAGGTCGAGATCGGTGCCGTAGAAGGCGCTCCAGCTGCGCTTGGTCACGGTGATGTCGCCGGGGTGGCCGGCCAGGTCGGCGACGATGACGTCCCAGCCGTCGGGCAGGGGGCCGGGCGGGCGCGGCGTCGCGGTGCGTCCCGGAGCGGCGTCCGACCCGTCCGCGCGGGCCGTGACCCGGACCAGGACGACCGGGGCGCCGTGGGCGCGAAAGGCACCGGCCAGTTCGACCGCGCGGGCCACCACCTCGGCGCCGGAGATGGGGGTAGCGGGGCGGCCGGCGACGGCGTTCTGCAGGTCGATGAGGACGAGCGCGGTCGCCGGGTCGATCGTGGTGACGGGCATGGGGAGCCCCTTTCCTGGATGCGGTGATGTGTCCTCGGGTGAGCCCCCGGATGGGGGAATCCCGTTCCCGGAGCCCAGCGGAACCCCGGGAACGCGGCCGGCTCAGGGCTGGGTGTCGAGCCACTCCCGGAAGGTCGGCCCGGCGAGCTTGGCGTGCGGGCCGGGCAGGAACCCGCCCTCGGCGGCGATCTCGGCATCGGGCATGCCCGAGCCGTCGACGCCGACGACCTTGACGCCGCGGCGGGCGCCGAGGAGCGCGGCCGCCTCCGCCAGGGTCTCCTTCCGGGGACCGGCGATCTCGGGGATCGGCGCTCCGGCAGCGGGCTCGCCGGGGTCGAGGGCCAGGTCGGCCAGTTCCCCGGCCACGGTGCGGCAGGCGACGAGCTGGCTGGGCAGGGCCGGGATGTAGGCGACGTCGCCCTGCTGCCAGTCCAGCAGCTGCCCGACGAACTCGTGGAACTGCGCGGCCCGCAGGATGCGCACGGGGAGCGGGCCGGACAGCAGGAGTTCCTCGTGCGTCTTCTTGGCGGCGAGGAAACCGGCGGTGGCGTTGCCGACGCCGATGATGGACGCCACGGCGATCCGGGCGACCCCCGCCCGCCGGCCGTACTCGTGCAGGTTGCGGGCCGACGTACGGAAGAAGTCCGTCGCCGCCTCCTGCTCGGAGGCGTGCCACGAGGCGACGTCGATGATGACGTCCGCGCCGGCCAGCGCCTCGGCCAGGCCCGCGCCGGTGACGATGTCCACGCCGGTGGCCCGGGACATCGGCACGACCTGGTGCCCCCGTTCGGTGAGGACGTCGACGACGTGGCGTCCCAGCCGGCCGGTCGCTCCCGCCACCGCGAGCTTCATGGTGCTCATGCGCCTTCCCGCTCGCTGTAGTTCTGGCCGGGGGGCATGCCGGGGATCGGCTTGGCGATGAGGGCGGCCGGGGTGAAGAAGCCGATGTGCGCGATCGCCATGATGAGCGTCCAGAGCGCCTTGTCGTCGTAGAGCGCGGACGCCCTGGCGTACAGCTCGTCGGGCACCCGCTCTCCGGACGGGTTCGGCGTCAGCACGGCCTCCACCAGCTCCAGCGCGACGCGTTCGGCGTCGGTGAAGCAGGTGGCGTCCCGCCAGGTCGCCACGGCGGTGACGCGCTCCTCCGATTCCCCTGCCCGGCGGAGGTTGCCGGTCTCCCTGATGGTGAAGTACGTGCTGCCGAGCAGCTGCCCGGCGCGCAGTTGCAGCAGGTGGACGGTGACCTGCGGGATGGAGCCGTTCTTGATGACCTTGTGCAGGCCCTCGGCGACCACCGCCATCTCGGGCACGAACGGGAGGGGGTTGGGCATGCGTGAGCGCTGGCCGGCCGGCACGGGTGTGGACATGGGGAAGGTTCCCTTCGCACGGATCGATCGTGGGTGTCGCGTACCGCGCGGATCGTCCGCGCGGCGCCTCGACGACCACGAGACGTCGGCTGCCCGCTTCCCGTAACAGCGCCGGCGGTGTGACGTGGACCACCGGACGCGGGTGTTACGGAGTGGCGGGGAGCGGCGTCTTGTGCGTGTGGTAGAGCTGAGTGCGGACAGGCAGGGGCCAGGCATGAGTGAGCACGGCGGGCGGGCGGACAGCCCGGGGCAGGAGCGGGCCGACCGGGCGGACTCCGCCACCGAGGTGTTCGTCGCCCATCGCAACCTGCTGTTCACCGTCGCCTACGAGATGCTCGGCTCGGCCGCCGACGCCGAGGACGTCCTTCAGGAGACCTGGCTGCGCTGGGTGGGCGTCGACCTCGGCGCGGTGCGCGAGGAGCGCGCCTACCTGGTACGGATCGTCACCCGGCAGGCGCTCGACCGGCTGCGTACGCTCGGGCGGCGCAAGGAGTCCTACGTCGGGCCGTGGCTGCCCGAGCCGTTGCTGACCTCACCCGACGTGGCCGAGGACGTGGAGCTGGCCGACAGCGTGTCGATGGCCATGCTGCTGGTGCTGGAGACGCTCCAGCCGATCGAGCGGGCGGTGTTCGTGCTGCGCGAGGTGTTCGACCTGGACTACGAGGAGATCGCCGAGGCCGTCGACAAGAGCCCGGCCGCGGTCCGCCAGCTCGCCTACCGGGCCAGGGCGCACGTAGCCGCGCGCCGGCCGCGCGGCAGCGGTTCCCCGGCCGAGCACCGGGCCGCCCTCCGGGCCTTCCAGCGGGCGGTCGAAACCGGTGAGCTGCAGAGCCTGCTCGACATTCTCGCGCCGGACGTCGTCGCCCTGAGTGACGGCGGCGGTGTCAAGCACGCCCTGTTGCGGCCCATCGCGGGGGCTGACAACGTCGCCCGCCTGCTGACCTTCGGCTGGTGGAAGCGCGACGGGGAGAGGTCCGCCGAGCTGGTGCAGATCAACGGCGGGCCGGGGCTGCTCGTCCGGATCAACGGCGAGGTCGACGGCGTGGTGGCGGTGCGCGTGGAGAACGGCTACGTCACCGGCGCCTACCACGTACGCAACCCCGAGAAGCTGTCGCGCGTCGAACGCGAGACCCCGGTGAGCCGCTGACAACCGGGCCTGCCGGTGCCCCCCTTCCAGGGCACCGGCGAGGCCGGGGTCAGGCCGGGAGGTCGCCGGCGGTGGCGACCACGACGCCGAACAGGTCGGCGATGGTGGCCAGAGCGGCGGCCTGGAGCGCCACGGCGGGCACGGCGCCCGCCGCGGGGGCCGGCAGCGGCCGCGTGGCGGTGGTGTCGGCGACGACGGTGGGCCGGTAGCCCAGGTTGAACGCGCCCTGGGCGGTGAAGGCGACGCACATGTGGGTCATGAACCCGGCCAGGATCAGATCCGGTCCCGCCTGCGCCCGGCGCAGCAGCTCCTCCAGCCGGGTCCGGTGGAAGGCGTCGGAGAAGGTCTTCACCACGACCTCCTCGCCCTCGGCCGGGGCCACCTCGTCACAGATCTCTCCGATCCGGGCCCGGATGTCGTACGGGGTGCCCTCGCCGCCGTCGTTGACGACGTGGATCACCGGGGTGCCGGCGGCGCGGGCCCGCGTCAGGAGCCGGGCCCCGGCCGCCAGGGCCCGATCGGCATCGGGCAGCGCCATGATCCCGGATCGGTAGGTGTTCTGGTAGTCGATCATGATCAGCGTGGACTCGGCGAGCCGTGGCGGCTGGCCGTCCAGGCCGATCACCTCACGCAGGGTCGCGGAAGCATGCATTGTCGATTTCCTTTCCATGGAATTTTGGCAGGGCGGAACCCGGCCTGCCCGTACGGGGTCCTCGGGGCGGTGTGTCAGGCGGCGGCGCGGAAGCGCCGGCGATAGGCCGCCGGTGTGGTGCCGAGCTGCCGGCGCAGGGCGCGGTGCAGGGTCTGCGCGGTGCCGAGCCCGCAGGCCGCCGCGACCAGGTCGAGGGACCGGTCGGTGGTCTCCAGCAGGCGGCGTGCCTCCTCCACCCGGGCCGCCTCGACGTAGGCCGCCGCGGTGCCGCCGGTCTCCTGCCGGAACACCCGGGCGAAGTGCCGTTCGCTCAGCCGCATCCTGTCGGCCAGCGCGCTCGCCGACAGATCCTCGGTGAGGTTCTCGGCGATCCACAACCGCAGCTCGTCGATGTCCCGCCGCGTGGTGGCTGCCTGCCGCATCGGCACGCTGAACTGGCTCTGCCCGCCCTGCCGCTTGCGGTACACCACCAGTTGCCGGGCGACGTCCAGCGCCAGGCGTTCACCGTGGTCCTCGGCCACCAGCGCCAGCGCCAGGTCCATGCACGCGCTGATGCCCGCACCCGTCCACACCGAGTCGCTGGACCGGACGAAGATCGGATCGGGGTCCACCGTCACCGCCGGGTGATCGGCCGCCAGCCGTGCGGCCGTGGACCAGTGCGTGGTGGCGGTCAGCCCGTCCAGCAGGCCCGCCGCCGCCAGGATGTGCGCGCCCACGCACACCGACGCCACCCGGCGGGCCAGCGGGGCGGTGGCCCGTACCCACGCCACCACCTCGGGGTCGATCCGGGGGATCGGCCCCTGTTCGGACAGATCGACCGCGCCGGGCACCACCAGCGTGTCCACGTCCCCGCCGACTTCGGCGAACGAGAGGTCGGTGGCCAGCCGCACCCCGGCCGAAGTCGTCACCGCGCCGCCGTGCGGGCCCGCCAGCCGGACCCGGTACGCCGCCCGGCCCGCCTGGCGGTTGGCCAGGGCGAAGACCTCGGCGGGGCCGGTGACGTCCAGCAGGTCCGCGTCGGGGAACACGGCGATGACCACTCGGTGCAGATCGGACATACAGCCCATTGTTCCCATCGCTCCCGGTGGCGGCAATGACGAGTCTCTGTCAGATCCGGACATGTAAGGAGCTTCCGGCGCATACCGGCGCCGTAACGGTACGGCACGTGCCGTATTGACAAGGATGCGGGACCCCTCCAGACTGACCACGACCAGATTCCGGCACGGCCCGTGCCGTTCTGTGCCCCCTCAAGGAGGAGATCCGTCATGAGCAGCAGCTACCAGGGATTCACGGCCGAGGAGCGGGCCGCGATGAAGGACCACGCCCAGGATCAGAAGAAGGCGGCGCGCCGCGCCTCCCGCGCGGACAAGGCCGCGCAGGACCTGCGTGACGTGCTCGCGAAGATCGCCGAAATGGGGGATTCGGACCGCGTCATGGCCGAGCGTGTCCATGCCGTCATCACCGCCGACGTCCCGGCCCTCACGCCCAGGCTCTGGTACGGGATGCCCGCCTACGCCCTGGACGACAAGATCGTCTGCCACTTCCAGTGCGCGGCGAAGTTCAGGACGCGCTACGCGACGCTCGGGTTCAGCGACCGGGCGCACCTGGACGACGGCGCCATGTGGGCCGCCGCCTTCGCCCTGACCGAGGTGACGCCCGAGGTGGAGGCCCGGATCAGCGCCCTGGTGAAGCGGGCGGTGAGCTGAGCGCGACAGCGCACGGCGCCTTCCGGGCTGGCAGGATCGGTTTCGGCGGAGAGTGCTCGTGCGCCGCCGGGCATTTGGGTATGTCGTCTACTGCATTCAGTATGTATGATCGCAGCGAAGTGGAGGGGAGTACTCCTTCGCGGCCATGTCGTCACCACGGACCCGCCTCGGGGCCCGGCATGGTCGGTCCGCGACGCCGCGGGCGGAGAAGACCTCCGACGGACGTGCCAACGCCAAGTCGGAGGAGCTCTCATGCCCCCACCCATGCCCGTGCCCGCCTGGCTGTGGGCGGCCACCATCGCCGCCCTCCTCGGTCTCATCCTGCTCGACCTGATCATCGTCAACAGGAGACCCCACAAGGTCACGATCGCCGAGTCGGCCAGGTGGATCACCTTCTACATCGGCTGTGCCGTCGCTTTCGGCGCAGGCGTGTGGATCTTCGGCGGTGACGACCACGCGGCCTCCTACATCACCGGCTACATCACCGAGTACACGCTGAGCGTCGACAACCTGTTCATCTTCATGCTGATCATGGCGAACTTCGCCGTGCCCGCGATCCACCAGCACCGCGTGCTGCTCATCGGGATCGTGATGGCGCTGGTCATGCGCGGGATCTTCATCGGCGTCGGCGCGCAGGCCGTACAGCGCTTCAGCTGGGTGTTCTGGCTCTTCGGCGGCATCCTCATCTACACCGCGTGGAAGTTCGCCTTCACCAGCAAGGACGACGAGGACTACGACCCCAACGGCGGCGTCGTACGGCTGGTGCGCAGGCTGTTCCCGGTCACCGACGACTACCACGGCTCACGGCTGACCGTCAGGCAGGACGGCCGCCGCCTGCTGACCCCGATGTTCATCGTCATCATCGCCATCGGCGGCGCGGATCTGGTCTTCGCGGTCGACTCGATCCCGGCGATCTTCGGCATCACCCAGGACGCCTACCTGGTCTTCGCGGCCAACGCGTTCGCGCTGATGGGGCTGAGACAGCTGTACTTCCTGCTCGGCGGGCTGGTGGAGAAACTCGTCTACCTCACCTACGGCCTGGCGGTCATCCTCGGCTTCATCGGCGTGAAACTCGTCCTGCACGCCCTGCACGAGAACGAGCTGCCGTTCATCAACGGCGGCGAGCACGTCACCTGGGTCCCCGAGATCAACAACTGGGTCTCGCTGGGCGTCATCGTCACGGTGCTCGCCGTCACGACGGTGGCCAGCCTGGTCAGGTCCAGGCGCGACACCCGCCGGGCCGCCGAGCCGGCCGTGCCCGAGCCCGCCGACCAGGCGGGTAACTGAGCCGGCGGCAGCCGCGAAGCCGCCTTCCCCGCCCGGCCGGCGTGTCCGGGCGGGGAAGGGCGGTGATCACGCCTGGCTGGGCTCCGGAGCGGAGGATGCCGGTGACGGCACCACGTGCACCCGTGCCGAGGCGATGTCGAAGTAGAGTCCCACCAGCTTCAGCTGCCCGGCTCTGACCCGCTCGTCGATCCTGCTGTAGGTCCGCAGGTTCTCCAGCTGCTGCTGGATGTTCAGCCGGCAGAGCTCGTCGAGCGCGTCACCGGAGTGAAGGTCGTGGTCATGGCCGCCGAGCCTGGCGAGACTGGAGTCGCCGTGCCGGAGCCAGCGGTCGAGCTCGGGCAGGCCAGACATGGCCTGGGGGCCGCTCAGCAGCGCGGCCATCGCGCCGCAGCCGGAGTGCCCGCAGACGGTGATGGTCCGCACGTCCAGGATGCGGGTGGCGTACTCGATGGCGGCGGCCACCGAGTTGTCGGCGGTGCCGGAGTTCGCGCGGGGCACCAGGTTGCCGACGTTGCGGACCGTGAACAGGTCGCCCGGCCCGCTGGAGGTGATGAGGCTGGGCACGACCCTGGAGTCGGCGCAGGTGATGAACAGGTGCGAGGGCTGCTGCGCACGGGCCAGTTCGGTGAAGACGGGCCGCATGAGCGGTGCGAGATGCTGGTGGAACTCATCGGCTCCGCGGGTGAGCTGGCACTGGCCGGCTGTCGTGCCGGTGGCGAGACGGCGGTGGTGGGTCCAGGGGAGCCGCCAGTGGTGCGCGGCCTTGGGCGGGCTCTTGGCCGGGAACATCCGGGCGCCGCTGGCCGCCATGGTGTACCACTCGTCGTGGAGTTCGTCGATGGTGAGCGTGCCGCCGAGCCGTTCGTGATCCAGCCGCCAGGAGTGCAGCGCCTCGAAGGCGGCGTAGTCCATGAAGTCGATGTTCAGGTCCAGCTCGACGTCGGCGCCGGCCGGGATGGTGCGGAGCTCCTGCGTCAGCCGGGGCACGCCGAGGAAGGTGAGCGAGCCGGAGATCGTCGCGTGCAGGCGGCCGTCGGGGGCGGGCCGCTTGTCGACCGTCACCCGGGTCAGCCGGCGCAGTGCCAGCAGCGCGGCCAGGGCGAGCCCGGCCAGGACGCCCTCCGCCAGTCCCACGGCGATGACGCCGACCATGGTCACCAGGTAGACCGGCACCTCGTTGTGCCCGTGCACCTTCCTGACATGGCCCAGGCTGATCGTCCGGATGCCGATGAAGACCAGCAGCGCCGCGAGGGCTTCCATGGGGATCAGCTTGATGGTCCAGCCCAGGCAGAGCGCGAACAGCAGGACCCAGACGCCGTGCAGGATGGCGGACCAGCGGCTGCGCGCGCCGGCGCGTACGTTGGTCGTGCTCCGCACGATCACCCCGGCCACCGGGAGCCCGCCCAGCAGGCCGCTGACGATGTTGGCCGCCCCCTGGCCGGACAGTTCCCTGTCGAGATCGGCGCGGGGGCCGGGGTGCGTGGCGTCGGTGGCCACGCAGCACAGCAGCGATTCGGCCCCGGCCAGGAGGGCCACCAGGAGCACCCCGACCGCGACGAGCTGCCAGTCGCCCTGCGGCAGCTCCGGCGAGGCCCACGCGGTGATCGCGCCGGACAGGTCGATGCGGGTGACGTCCCAGCCGAAGGCCCACGCCGTGCACGCGGCGACCACCAGCGCGGCCAGAGGGGCCGGGATCGCCCTGACGTGTCTGGGGGCCCTGCCCCACAGGAGCAGTACGGTGATCGTGAGCACCCCCACCATGACCTTGTGGCCATGGGCGTCGATGATCTGGCCGGGGAGCTCGATCAGGTTGACCCAGGTCGAGTGCTGCGGGTCGCCGCCCAGCACGACGCGGAGCTGGGCCAGGGCGATGATGATGCCGACGCCGGTCAGCATGCCGTGCACGACGGCGGGCGAGACGGCCAGCGCCGCGCGGGCCGCCTTGAAGGCGCCCAGGACGAGCTGTACGAGGCCCGCCAGAATGGTGATGAAGCAGGTGGCCCGCCAGCCGTAGGTGTGGACCAGGCCGGCGATCATCAGGGTGAGGCTCGCCGTCGGCCCGCTCACCTGGACCGCCGAACCGCCGAGCCAGCCGGCGACGATCCCGCCCGCCGCGGCGGCGATCAGGCCGGAGGCGAGCGGCGCCCCGGCGGCCATGGCGATGCCCAGGGACAGGGGCACCGCGACGAGGAACACCACCAGCGATGCCGGTAGATCGTGTCTTAGAGTAGTGATCATACTACTCTCGGTAATGGTCTTCATGTCGCAAACCTTAAGGGGCAGCACCTCGCCTTATGTACGGCATGCGACGATGGCGGCGATCGTCGCGGGCTTGCCCCGCGAGCTCACGGGGTGAGCCGGAAAGCGGCGCCGGCCCGGCGGACGTGGGGCCGCCAGGTGTGCCGGCCCGCAGCCGTCGGTGAAGGGTCACGGACGAGACGAAGGTAGGTGCGATCGTCGAAGCTGTCCGCGCCCGGCCGGACCGCCTTGGTGGCCGGGTGCTGGTGAATGCGCAGCGGGTCGGCGGCCAGGGACTCGGCCAGCCGGTGCTCGGCCAGCGCGAGGCTGGGTTCGGCGCGCAGGTAGCCGTCCGAGGCCAGCACCACCTGGTCGACCCCGTCCAGGCGGAACGTCTCGATGAACCGGCCGGGCACGCGCCGGCCGTCCAGCAGCCCGTATCCGTAGGGCCCGGTCCGGTTGGCCAGGCTGCTCTGCCGCCGCAGCGCCGGCAGGATCAGGGCCCGGCCGGGGTCCTCGGCCGCCAGCGCGTCCGCGTCGCCGCCGCCGGCGAGCAGGCTGTGCAGGTAGATCGCCCGGGCTTCCGCGAGCACCCGATCCAGCGCCTTGTCCCCGTCATGGTGCTCCCAGGACGTTCCCGGCCCTGGCGCCCGCCCACCGTCCGGGCCGAGCCCGGCCCCTGCCGGGCCGCGGGCGAGCGCGACATGGACGTCGCCCACCCGCCACAGCAGGCCCAGCTCGGGCAGCACGACCGCGGCCACCGCACCGGGCGCGACCAGGTCGCCGGCGGCGATACCCCACCGGGCGCGTAATCGGGCCAGATCCGCGGTGATCTCCCGTACCGCCCGGTGCGGGCCGGCGGCGGCGGGCAACCGGGCCAGGGTGCCGGCCACCTGCTCGGCGGCACGGGCTCCGCCGCTCAGCCCGCCGTAGTCGCGGCCGCTCTTGTCCGTGGCCCCGTCGACGACCGCCGCGCACCGCAGCACACCGCGGTCGTCGTGCAGGACCACCAGCCGGTCCTCACCCGCTCCGGCGTGCGGCTCCTTGGGCGCGAAGTGCTGCTCGGCCACACTCCAGTGCCGCATCCATGCCGTCCCTTCCCACGGGCGGACCCGCGGCGGCCGGGTCACATCACCCGGTACAGCCAGTACGACACGCTCTGGTGAGCCCCCGGCGGCAGGACGGCCTCCACCGTCGCGCCCTCGTATCCGTAGGTCGTCGAGACCGTGTTCGTGGTCCCCGTCTCGTAGTCCTCGTACTTCTGCGAGTAGTTCTTCGTGATGAACATCTCGCTGGTGTCGTAGACGCTTTCCACGATCACCTGCCCGGGGCCGAACACGCTGATGAGGTCCTGCCGGAACAGCTCCAGCCGGGCCTTGCACCCGGTGCACGGCCCGATGTTGCCGATCAGCACGACGCGGATGCCGGCGCCGTGGGGGAACGAGGCATGGAGCGCCTCGATCCAGTCCCAGGCCTCTTGCAGGACGGCGACCTCGCTGTCCTGCTTGGACATGCGCGCCTGGGCCCTGTCGACGCGCCCCTCGTAGCCGCGGCCGGCGTCGTCGGCGTCCGTCATGGAATAGCGCGTCGTACCCCCGGAACGCGCTCCCGCGACCGGCGTCCTGTAGCTGTGCGCCTCGTCGAAGGAGAGGTCTCCCGCGACCATCACCAGCGCCCGGGAGAAGAGGCCCGCGCCCAGGCTGTGGATCTCCGCCAGCGACTGCGCGATCTGCGGTGCCGCGGGGTCGCGGGTGAGGGCTTCCGGGGGCGTCGTGGTCATCGCGGTCCTCCTTGACCTGGAAGAACCTCAGCCTTTCATCCGGAAGGACACTGTCAAGGGACGTCGGCGTCCGGCTCCGGCCGGCCCCTCGCCGCGCCGCCGAGGTTCAGGCTATGAGCAGGCGGAGGCCGAGGTCCGCGGCGTCGAGGCCGGCGAGGTCGCCGTTGCGCTCGGCCCACCGGCCGGAGCCGAGGTCGTCGGCGAGGCTTCGCACCGCCCGCCGCTCGGCCTGCGGCCCGACCTTCGTCCACACCGACATCGCACGGCGCACGTGGTCCTCCAGGTACGCCGCCGGTCTGCGCCAGTACGCCTCGAACAGGCCGTCGGAGCAGTCCCACGGGATGGGCACCGGTTCGGCGCGGGCGCCGATCGCGTCGGCCATCCCGGCGAGCGAGGGGAATCTCGCGAGGACGGCGGCGAACTCGGGCAGGTAGTCGCGCGTGAGCCAGAACCGGTCCTGCCATCCGGGCTCGTCGGTGTCGAACGTGAGCACCACCACGCGGCGCGCCACGCGCCGCATCTCGCGCAGCCCCGCGATCGGGTCCCCCCAGTGGTGCACGGTGGAGACGGCCATCGCGACGTCGAAGGACCGGTCCTCGAACGGGAGGCTCTCCGCGGCAGCGGCCACGCACGGCGCGCAGCCGGCGGGCCGCTGCCCCCGCATGACCGCCGATGGCTCCACCGCGGTCACGTCGCGATCACCGGGCTCGTAGGAGCCGGTGCCGGCCCCGACGTTCAGCACCGTCCGCGCGTCCCCGAGCGCCTCCCAGATCTGCGCGGCGATCCGCGGCTCGGTGCGCCGTGTCGCGGTGTAGGCGCCGCCGATCTCGTCGTACAGCCGTGCGCCGAGCATCTCCAACTGCTCCTCCGGTGTCACCTTCACTCCGTTCGCCCGCGCGTCAAGTTCCCTGTCGATGGCCGCCACCATGGCGTCAGCGCGATCACGCCGTTCCAGCAGCAGGCCGCGCAGCCGGCGCAGGTGCGCGACCGCGTCGGTGGACGGGTCGCCCACCAGCTCCGCGACCTCCCGCAGCCCGAAGCCCAGCCGCCGATAGGCCAGCACCTCCCGCAGCCGCTGCACGTCGGCCGCCGAATAGGCCCGGTATCCGGCCGAGGTCCGCGCCGACGGCCGGACGAGGCCGATCTCGTCATAGTGATGCAGCGTGCGGACGCTCACGCCGGCCAGCTCGGCCACGTGCCCGACAGTCCAGTGATCCTCCACGGCACGGACTATGCCGCCTCACGCCACGTGAGGGTCAAGCGGCCTCACTCACGGCCGCGAGCGCCGGACGCGAAGTAGGCTGTGTCGCGCAGAGCGACGGGAGGGCCCTTGGACGAGCGTGAGACGCCGCGCCTCACGATCCACGAGGTGGCCCGGCGCGCGGGCGTTTCGCACCAGACCGTCTCCCGCTACTTCCGCGCGAACGAGACCTTGCGGCCGGCGACCCGCGCCAAGATCGACCTGGTCGTCCAGGAGTTCAACTACCGGCCCAACCTCGTCGCGCGCTCCATGCGCACGCGGCACACGAACCGGCTGGCGATCACCCTGCCCGCCTCCACCTACCTGTGGCCGGCGCGCCTGCTTCGCGCCGCCGCCGAGGCGGCGCACGCCGAGGGCTTCCAGCTGGAGGTTCTCAGCGTCGAGGGCGATCCGCGCGCCAGGGCGGAGCGGGTGCTGGAGCTGGCCGGGTCGGGGCAGGTCGAGGGCGTTCTGTCGCTGACCCCTCTGGAGATCGACCCCGCCGCCTCGCCGGTGCCCATCGTCGTCACCGGCGACTACGACGACGAGTTGCGCGGGGCGAGCGTGCTCGCGGACGCGTCCCCGGTCGAGGAGATCATCGACTGTCTGGCCTCGCTCGGCCACCAGGTCTTCTTCCACATCGCCGGCGCGCTGAGCTGGGCCTCGGCCCGCAACCGCAAGCTCGTCTTCGAGCAGACGATCGAGCGCCGCGGGCTCACCTCGTACGGTGTCGCGCTCGGTGACTGGAGCCCGCGATCCGGCTACGACGCCGTCCGCGGCCTGCCCGACGGATGCGGCGTGACCGCCATCGTCGCGGTGAACGACCACGTGGCCATGGGGGCCGTGCGCGCGGCGCTGTCGCGGGGCTGGCGGGTGCCCGGCGACGTCAGCGTGTTCGGCTGGGACGACGAGGAACTGGGACGTTTCGCCACGCCCGCGCTGTCCACCGTGGCGGTGGACCGCGAGGCGCAGGGGCGGGAGGCGATGGCCAGGCTCATCGCGGTGGTGCGCGGTGAGGCCACGCCGCCGCCCTCCGGCCGGTCGATCAACCGCGTCATCGTCCGCGAGACGGTCGGCCCGCCGCCCGCCTGAGGGAGCAGCGGGTCACAGGGCGAACTCCGCCCCGAGTTCCTCCAGCTCGGCCCGGTCGCACACGTGGTCGATGAAGACGTAGCGGTGCGCGAGTTCGAGGGTGTCGCCGGGGGCCAGCGCGATCTCCTCGTCGAAGGACGGGGAGGGGCTGATCACGGCGAACGCCTCATTGCGGACGAACCACTTGATCGGCACCGACGCGCTGGAGTGCCCGGCGATGGCCAGCACGGTGCCGCCGCCGTCGAGCTCGTCGTGCTGCCCGGCCATGGCCAGCCACGCGGCCTCGGCGCCCATCATCTCCTCGCCGCCCATCCCGTCCGCGCCGATGATGGTGCCGCCGGTCCAGGACCTGGGGCCGCGCCAGAAGTAGCCCGCGTACCCGGCCATCGGCCGGCCGTGCGTGGTGGGGCTGCCGAAGTCGAGCGTGTCGCCGCGGACGTTGCGCAGCTTCGTGGTGAAGTCCAGGGCCCACAGGCCCCGGGCGGTGTCCACGCCGTGGAAGACCTGGCGGCGCCGCTCGGTGATCCAGTGCTCTCCTTGCGCCGAGACCCAGCGCAGGCTCTCCTCGGCCACGACCTGCCTGCCGTCGGAGGAGAGCTCGGTGAAGCCGATGTGGCCGATGTGGCCGAGGTTGTCCTCCCAGTGGTAGCCCCGCTCCGCCGAGAACGTCGGGCCGCCCCAGAAGTTCTGCCCCGACAGGTGCGCCCAGGTCATCTGCAGGCCCTTGTGCCAGCGGTGGTCCCACGGCCGGTAGACGGACATGGGCGCGCCGGACAGGCTGCGGATGGGGTGGATGTAGGGCTTGGGCGACTCGGCGCGGGGCGCGTCAGGGCGGTGGACGTACCGGGCGATCTCCACGTCGCCGGCGGTGATGATCAGGGACGTGCCGTCCTCGCGGACGGCGAGCTTGGCGTCAGGCATGGTGAACGTCTTTCCGCTGGAGACGGGCGACGGCGGCCGGGGTGTCGCCGCCGTCGAGCGAGTGGTAGAAGGGGTTGGCGGGGCCGAGCTCGGCCCTGGAGACGGGACACCCCGTGATGGCCGACTGGTACATGGCCGTGATCAGCTCCATGACACGCCTGCCGTCGGCGCCGCCGGCGGCGGGCCGCTCGCCGGCCCGCATGGCGGCCAGCAGCGCGGCGAGCTGTGCGCGGTGCGAGCTCGGCGTGTTCTCGGCAGGCGCCCAACCGGCGATCCTGCCGGCGTCGGTGACGTGCGGCGCGGGCGTCCAGCGCCAGTTGGAGTTCTCGTAGCCGTACAGGTGCTCGACCTCCACCGTGGCGTCGGTGAAGTCGAAGCGCAGGTAGCTCGTCTCGCGCGGGGACAGGACGCTGTTGACCACCGAGGCGATGGCGCCCGAGGCGAAGCGGACGATCGCGAACGACACGTCCTCGGTCTCGACCCGCCGGCCGAGCGTGGCCGCCACGGCGTGCACCTCGCTCCAGTCGCCGAGCAGGCTCAGCATGAGGTCCATCTGATGGATGCCGTGGCCCATGGTCGGACCTCCGCCCTCGGTCTCCCACCTGCCGCGCCACGGCACCTCGAAGTAGTCGTGGCCGCGGTACCACAGCGTGTTGCAGACCGCGACGAGCGGCGCGCCCAGCTCGCCCTCGGCGATGTGCCGCCGCAGCCGCCGCGCCGCGCTGCCGAAGCGGTGCTGGAAGACGTAGCTCGCGTACGGGCCGCCGTCCTTCTCGTGGGCGGCGATCTCGTCGTACTCGGCCAGCGACAGGGTGGGCGGCTTCTCGCACCACACCCACGCGCCCGCCTCCAGGCCGGCGATCACCGCCTCACGGTGCGCGGCCGGTGGCGTGGCGACGATCACGAGGTCAGGGCTGTCGGCCGCCAGCATCGCGGCGGGATCGGTGTGGCGGCCGGGGACGTCGTAGGCGTCGGCCAGCTCGTTCGCGCGGCCGGGGTCGACGTCGCACACGCCGACGATCCGTACCGCGTCGTCCGCCGCGGCCAGGGCGGGAAGGTGACAGGCCTTCGCGATGCCGCCGGCGCCGACGACGGCGACACGAACCGGGGACGAAGACGCGGACATGCGCAACTCCTTCGGACGACCGAGAGTGATCGATCACTTTTGCCCGGTCAACCTAATTTTGATCGCCCTGCGCGTCAACCCCCGCCCGTTCCGTCGTGCGGGGACGCCGTTCAGGCGGAGGGAAGCGAGGGAGGCGCGGTGCTGTCGCGGATGACGAGTTCGGTGGCGAGTTCGACGCGGTTCTGGGGTAGTCGCTCGTTCTGGGCCAGCGTCAGCAGCATCGTGGTGGCCGCGG